>NZ_JAKTTI010000046.1 GCF_022427965.1 Fredinandcohnia quinoae
TTAACCATTTTCATGCCTGGGTTGGGAGTAAAAATTTAATCATGTTAGTTTTTATAGAAAAAGATAGGCAACGGAAATTCGTTGCCTAATCCATATTTAGTATTTAATTAAGAAATACTTCTTCTTTCCTCTACGGATAACAGTAAATTGATCTTCGATTCGATGTTCCTTTGTAATGACACTCTCAACGTCTTGCATTCTTTCACCATTCACATATACTGCGCCATTTGAAATATCTTCACGAGCTTGGCGCTTTGATGGAGAAATTTTACTCATAACTAACAGGTCTACAAGACTAATCTCTGGATCACCATTATATTCAAATGATGGAACATCCTTAAAACCTTGTTTAATTTCATCAGCACTTAATTCACTAATTGATCCACTGAACAGAGCAGTTGAAATTTTAACAGCCTGTGAATATGCTTCTTCTCCATGAACAAGTTTAGTGACTTCTTCAGCTAATGCTTTTTGTGCTAGTCGCTTTTCAGGAGCTGTCTCAATTTCATTTTTAAACTGTTCAATTTGTTCTTTAGATAAGAAAGTGAAATATTTCATATATCGAATTACATCGCGATCATCTGTATTAATCCAGAATTGGTAGAATTCATATGGTGAGGTTTTATCCTTGTCTAACCAAATTGTTCCACCTTCTGTCTTACCAAATTTTGTTCCGTCTGCTTTTGTTACAAGTGGAATCGTTAATCCAAATGCTTTAGCATCATCAACAGTTTTACGAATTAATTCAAGTCCTGCTGTAATATTTCCCCATTGGTCACTACCACCGATTTGAAGCTTACAGCCCTCATTTTCGTAAAGCTTAAGAAAATCATAGGACTGTAAAATCATATAACTAAACTCGGTAAACGAAATTCCAGCATCAAGACGAGATTGGACAGAATCCTTTGCAAGCATATAGTTCAACCCAAAGCTCTTTCCAATATCACGTAAAAATGTGATTAGATCAAGCTTTCCAATCCAATCAAAATTATTTGCAATTTTGGCTGGATTACCTTCCGCTTCAAAATCTAAAAATTGGGATAATTGACTTTTAATACTTTGACTGTAATGTTCGACAATATCTTGAGAATTCAAGGTTCTCTCAGCTTTCTTTCCACTTGGGTCCCCAATAAGTCCTGTTGCTCCGCCAACTAATGCAATTGGCTGATGGCCTGCCATTTGAAATCTTTTCAAAGAAAGAATCCCAACTAAATGCCCAATATGTAAGCTATCTGCAGTAGGGTCAAAACCACAGTATAATTTTACCTTCTCATTATTTAATAAAGTTCGTAAACCATCCTCATCAGTTATTTGATTTAATAATCCTCGATACTCTAGATCTTGTAACACATCCATACTATAATCTCCTTTAATAAAACCTCTTTTTTAATATAGCTTTTTCTATCATATCATATTTTTATTGTCAAATTAATTACTTGAAATTCATAAAAGAATACAAGACTCGTCTTGGTTTATGCTATAATATACTTGATTTTAGGGGGATGAGTATGAATTTTAATAAATCTAAATTTTTTGAAAATATTAGAACAATTTGGAGTTCTGTTACTAAGAATAAAGCAGTAAAAGCTATATCTGGAAGAAAGGCTGTGAAAGGTGCAAGAATTACATATGGAGTCGTATGGAATCTGATCTTGCTATTTTTTATTATTTCGCTTCTAGGTATAGGGTTTGCAGGTGGAGTTGGTGCTGGCTATTTTGCTTCATTAGTTAAAGATGAACCAATTCGGTCTTACGAAAGTATGAAGAAGGACATCTATAATTATGAAGAAAATACAGAAGTTTATTTTGCTAATAATGTTTATCTTGGACAGCTTCGATCTGATCTTCAACGTGAAGAAGTACAACTAAAAGATGTTTCCAAATACTTAATTGATGCGGTAATTGCTACTGAGGATCAATATTTTTATGAACATGATGGTGTTGTCCCAAAATCACTTCTTCGTGCAATTGTTCAGGATGTTACAAATTCTCCGGTTCAAACTGGGGGAAGTACACTTACTCAACAACTAATTAAAAATCAAATTTTGACAAGTGAAGTATCCTTTGATCGAAAAGCAAAGGAAATATTGATTGCATTAAGATTAGAGCGATTTTTCAATAAGGATGAGATATTAGAAGCATATCTGAATGTCATTCCATATGGACGTAATTCCTCTGGACGAAATATCGCGGGGGTTCAAACGGCTGCCCAAGGTATTTTTGGAGTTGATGCGAAGGATTTAAATTTAGCCCAAGCGGCATATATTGCGGGAATTCCACAAAACCCATATACCTATACTCCTTTTTCAAATAAAGGTGGCAAATTAAAAGAAAATCTTGAACCTGGTTTGACGAGGATGAAGACTGTTTTAAGTCGAATGCTTTCAGGAGGTTTTATAACTCAAAAGCAACATGATGAGGCACTTGCTTATGATATTAAAGCAAATTTTGTCCCTGCTAAAGAATCCCCAATGGAAAGCTATCCTTGGTTAACAGCAGAAGTAGAAAAGCGAGCAGCAATTATTCTAGCTGGTATTTTAGCAGAAAAAGATGGATATGAGGAAAAGGATTTAGAGGCTGATACTGAACTAAATGATTATTATTTGGCAGTTGCCGATAAGAACTTACGACAAAATGGATATAAAGTCTATACAACAATCGACAAAGATGTATATGACAAAATGCAAGAAGTTGTGAAAAACTTTAAATATTATGGTCCTGACTTAACCGAAAAGAAAAAAGACCTTGAAACAGGTGAGTATGTTAAGGTAATCGAACCAGAGGAAACAGCTTCTTTTCTGCTGGAAAATAAAACAGGTAGAATTATAAGCTTTGTTGGTGGTCGAGATTTTGAACGGGAACAAACAAATCATGCACTTGGGTCAACTCGCCCAAATGGTTCAACAATGAAACCACTATTGGCATATGCTCCAGCAATGGAACTTGGGAAAGTTCAGCCAGGTAGTGTAATTGCCGATGTTCCTGTTAAATACCCTCAATTTGGTGGTTGGGCACCAAACAATGTTGATAATGACTTTGATGGTTTAATGTCTGCAAGACATGCGCTAAAAATGTCAAGAAATATTCCAGCTATTAAAACGTATATAAATAATATGGACCAGCAAATTCCTTATCTTGAGAAGATGGGCTTTACTTCATTGGTTAAAGAAGATTATGGTGCACCTGCTTTAGCAATAGGTGGTATGACAAAAGGTGTATCGGTTGAAGAAAATGTAAATGCGTATGCGACATTTGCAAATGAAGGAAAGTTCATCGATGCATATATGATTGAGAAAATTGTGACAAAAGATGGTGAGGTCGTCTTCGAACATGAAGTTCAACCAGTTGATGTATTCTCTCCGCAAACAGCATTTTTAACAATTGATATGATGCGTGATGTTATCAGTGGTGGTACTGGTGCAGCAGTAAATAATTATTTGAAATTTAATGCAGACTGGGCTGGTAAGACGGGTACATCTCAAAAGTATGAAGATATATGGTTTGTTGCGACGAATCCGAATGTTACATTTGGTACATGGCTTGGTTATGATACACCGAAATCGGTAGCAAAAAATGCCCATGGACTAAATTATTCTAGAAGAAATATCATGTTATGGGCTGAACAAATGAATGGGGTTTATGAGGTTAAACCAGAGCTTGTAGCTCCTAGTGAACGATTTAAAATGCCAGGTGGAATTGTAAAACGTTCATATTGTGGCTTATCAGGTCTTGTTCCTTCTGCGTTGTGCTCGGAGGCTGGACTAGTAGAATCAGATTATTTCAATGCTAACTATGTTCCAACTAAAGTGGACGATAACTTAGTGAAAGGAAAGTATATTGCGGTAGATGGGAAAGCATATCGAGTCCCAGATAGTGCACCAAAAGAATTTGTACAAGAAGGAATCATGATCAAAAAGGAATTCCTGGAGGCCAATGATTTAAAAGATACAAATGCTATTGAAAAATTACTACCAGATTCGAGTCGTTGGAAAAATCTTGTTGTTACGGAAACTGAGGATCTAAAAGACAACGGTTCTTCTCCTTCACAGGTTGCTGGTGTAAAAATATCCTCTGGCAATTTAACATGGACGAAGCACGCACATAATGATGTGATAGGATACAGAATATATACGGCTGCCAACCATACGACTGATTTTAGAAAAATTGCAAGTGTGCCGTCAACGAAGGATTTACGATACCAAATCGGAAATTCCGTTGCAGCTTATTATGTTACCGCGGTAGATGTTGCAGGAAATGAAACCCCTATGTCGCAGTCACTTATCGTTAAAAATGGGGATTACCAATCAGAAAAACCTGTAGATGTTACCCCGCCACCGATTGATGGAGATGATGGAGATGATGGTGATGATAGCGATGGTGGGGACGACAATGATAATGGTAATGGCAACGATAATGGCAGTGGAAACGGTAATGGCAATAATAATAATGAAAATGGCATTAGTAATGGTCGAGGAAAGAATGGAAAAGGAATTTAATATAAAGAGGTCTTCCGAATATGGGAGACCTCTTTATTCTTTAATAATTCAAGTAATCCGCTGTGAAAATAGAAAACGCTTTCAAAATAAAAGGATTTATCATATGCTAATGATAGATAGGGGGAAGAAACTTATGAACAAGGAATTTAAGAATTTTGATACACTGGCGATTCACGGAGGATATGAGTCTTTAAAGCATAGTGGGAGTTTGACACCACCATTATATCAAACATCAACATTTACTTTTGAAACAGCCGAACAAGGAGAAAATCGATTCGCTGGAACTGAAGAAGGTTATATTTATTCACGCTTAGGAAATCCAACTGTAAAGGTATTAGAGGACAGAATTGCTGTTCTTGAGGGTGGTGAGGCTGGATTAGCATTTGGTTCAGGGATGGCAGCTGTCTCAGCAGTTTTACTGGGATTAACTAAAACTGGGGACCACATTCTATGCTCAAAAGGATTGTATGGCTGTACATTTGGTTTGCTGGAAATGATGGAGGAAAAATACAATATCATTCATGATTTCAGTGACATGAGTACGGAAGAAGATATCCTTCAGAAAATAAAACCAGCAACAAAAGTGATATATGTTGAAACACCGATTAATCCAACTATGAAACTAATTGATCTCCAAATGGTAGTTAAGGTAGCGAAGCAACATAATATTGTAGTAGTAGTAGACAACACATTCAGCTCCCCATACCTGCAACAGCCTATAATGTTAGGTTGTGATATCGTCATCCATAGTGCGACGAAATATATTGGTGGACATGGTGATGTCATAGCTGGTTTGGTAGTGGGTAAACAAGATTTTATTAATGAATTAGCGATGACCACTAAGAAAGATATTGGTGGAATCATTTCACCTTTTGATGCATGGCTTCTTATAAGAGGACTAAAAACACTATCTGTAAGAATGGATCGTCATTGTCGAAATGCGAAGGAAATTGCACAACTTTTAAAAGAACACCAAAACGTTAGTGAAATCTATTACCCAGGAGACCCTGACAATCCGGATTATGCGATTGCACAGAAACAAATGAGTCAGTCGGGGGGCTTAATCTCATTCACAATTAAAGGTACAAAGAAAGATGCACAAAAATTAATGAATGATTTAAAATTAATCAAAATTGCGGTTAGTCTTGGGGATACAGAGACGCTCATCCAACATCCTGCCACAATGACACATGCTGTCGTACCAGAAGAATCTCGACAAGAAATGGGGATTACAGACAATCTTATTAGACTATCGGTTGGTCTTGAAGCATGGGAAGACATTTGGAATGACTTAGAACAGGCATTGAAAAAAGTAAGATGATTCCTATAACTTGATAGGAGTGGTTTTAATTGAAAAGAATGATAATAACCATATGCGTTATTTTTCTTTTACTAGTGGGATGTAATATGGAGGTTGATGAATTCTTAAAAGCACCATTAGTTAAGATTGATAATCAAACGATTCAATTATATGAAAGTGCATCGTGTAAAAAAAGAGGTAGCATGACAAGGTGTACGGATATGCCCACTCCTGAAAAAATAGTAGAAAATAAAGAGGCTTCTGTAGTATCAAAGGATAAGAAATTAAAGGTAATAATGTCTAAAGAAGTTGCAACAGGTGAAGGGAAGACATTACATGTTTCTTTTCTTAAAGAAGGAAAGGCAATAACGACACTAACAGCTGAAAATGAAATAGAGGAACAAGTTATTACTGAAGTAGATTTACCTCAGGAAGTAGGGGTATATGTAGGGAATATTTATTTGCAATCAGGAAATGAGTATACAAATTACGTTTTCAAATTAGATATCAGATAATAGAATATCTAAGTAAAGAGAGGGTGCCCGTTTAATTAAGGCATCCTCTTTTTATGAAATAATTTAGTATTTTATATATACTGAGTTAGCACAGCTACAAATTCCTCTAAATACTTCTGATCAATTTCATCAAATCGATTCGTAACTGGACTATCGATATCTAAAACTCCATATACATTCCCGTCCTTGATAATTGGAATGACAATCTCAGATTTTGAGGCGCTATCACATGCGATATGACCAGGAAACTGATTGACATCAGCGACTCTTTCAGTTGTCTTATTTTGTGCAGCAGTACCACAGACACCACGTCCAAATGGGATTCTAACACATGCTGGTAACCCTTGGAATGGACCTAATACTAGTTCGTTTCCATCATTTAAATAAAATCCCACCCAGTTAATTGTATCTAAAAATTGATTGAGCAATGAAGAAGCATTTGCTAGATTTGCGATTTCACTCTTCTCATCTTCAATCAAAGACCGAAGTTGCTTAATAAGAAGTTGATAATTTTCTTCTCTATTTCCTTTGTAATGTTCGACTTGAAACATGAAAATCCCCCTCAATGTGAGTTAATACTACATAATATTATCAAAAATTAATTTTCCGTGCATGACTTGTCGATGAAAAAATAAAGGAATCTACTGCCAATCTTAGAATTGTATAATTAAATACAAAAAAATTAGAGGGTGCAAGTAGATGAAAAACAATAATACGAAGCAAAATATTAAAAACTCTGCAGCATTTTTATTCAATACTAAAGGTTTCGCAGGTACTTCAGTTCGCGAAATTGCAAATAGAGCTAAAACGAATGTATCCAATATCTCATATTATTTTGAGAACAAAGCAGGGCTATTAGAACATCTCGTATCAACATATTTTGAAAGTTATATAGCAATCATTGAGCAGGCATATATAGAGTTAGATAGTCGCTCTGCAAGGGAATGTCTAATCTTAGTTATAAGAGGCATTATGAATTACCAAAAAGAAAATCGCCATCTTACAAGATTTGTTCTTAGGGAAATTACATTAGATTCCACCCTAATCCGTGAAATCATGACTACCTATATGACAAAAGAAAAATATTATTTGCAAGCCATATTTGAAAAAGGAATTCATCAACAAGAATTTAATTCAATCCCTATCCCCTATACAATTATGCAGCTTAAGGGAATGCTTTCTATGCCGTATTTGTATCCGCAGTATATGGCTGAGGTTCTTCACATCATGCCTTATGAAATGTATGTTGCTGAACAGTATAGCCGTGAAATTGAAAAATGGGTGAATCATACAATTTGTGTGCCGAATGAAAGAGTAAAAGAGAAATTACTTCGTATACCGGTTACTATTTAGTTGGTGAAGTGAGTATTTCTCTTAGTAAAAGTGATTCATATCCTTGATTCAAATCCTTCGACCTATGGGCATCAGATCCATAAATAAGAGGGATCTTTCGCTTGATTGCTTCTTCAATCACCCAATTTGGTGGATATGGTTCCTTACAAAGAGGCTTATTGATACCTGCGCCATTGTAATCGAGCATAAGTTCATTTTCTGCAATTTGGTCAAGAATTGACAAGATATTATTTGTAAAGCTACTAGTAGGTTGATACTTTTTTTGAAATTTATGAACAAGTGTAATATGACCAATCCTTTTTGGCTTATATTTACCTAAGTCTGATGTGATAGATTGTAAAAGAGTATCATAATAAGCGTCATAAATGTGATTGATTGAAGAGTAGTCCTTAATCATCTGATTAAACATATCAGGACTATAATCTACGCAATAATATTGAGTTCCTTTTTTTAAAAAATGAACTGAGAGAATACTATCATCTAAAATAGGTCCGTATTCGTTTAAAAACGTAGTAGTTTCCTCTTCAAATCCTTCAATAAAATCGACTTCAAGACCTATGTTAATTTTAATATCACGTTCAAATCTTTTTTTCAGAATAGATAGCGTTAAAAAATAATCCTCGAGCAATGAAGCGTCCATACCACTGTCGGAATTTGGAGTTGGATCAGTAAATCCTATTGGAAGTGGAGCATGCTCTGTAAAGGAAATTTCCTCATAACCTAACTGAATGGCCCTATTAATATAGTCCTCAAAATCGTCCTTTGTTCCGTGTGGACAAAAGGGTGTATGTACGTGCCCATCCATCTTCATCGACTAAATCCCTCATTTTTCTATAATATCTGTAAAAAATTTTAAAATTGTAGTCAAAAATTGTCGTTTACATGGTATCATAAATACATTAAAAATTATTATATAACATTTTAATATTTATTACATACATTCACTTATGATAGATTGATTGAATTGGGAAGCTAGGGGGCTAATTATGGAAATCATAATCGGCATTATTGTTGTAGTGGTTGGAGTTATCATTTTTGGTTTTTACTCAAGGAAAAAAATATACAAAGAAGTTGATAGGTTAGAAGCGTGGAAGATTGATATGATGAATCGTCCAGTAACCGATGAGATTTCAAAAGTAAAAGAATTAAATATGACTGGACAAACAGAAGAGTTGTTTGAACGTTGGAGAAGAGAATGGGATGAAGTTGTAACTGTGGCTTTACCTGATGTCGAAGAACTACTTTTTGACGCAGAGGATTATGCTGATAAATATAGATTTACGAAAGCCAAAAAGGTAACTGGGCAGATTGAAGCAATTCTAAATACAGCTGAATCAAATATTTCAAAAATTTTAGAAGAACTAAAGGATCTGGTCGGTAGTGAGGAAAAAAATCGAGTTGAAATAGATGAACTAAAGATTCATTATCGGGAGCTAAAGAAAACATTGCTTGCACACCGACACACATTTGGAAAATCTGAAATTAAGCTTGAAAGTAAATTAGATGAAATTAATGGGAAATTTGCAGAATTTGAAGATACAACTAACCATGGAAATTATTTTGAAGCTAGAGAAATCGTGCTAATTATTAAAGACAGCTTACAAACAACGCGTGAGCAAATGAATGATATTCCAGATGTTCTTCAAGCTTGTCAAACGACGATTCCTAATCAGTTGGATGAAATTTTAGAAGGACATGCCCAAATGGGGATTGATGGATTTTTATTGGATCATATCCATGTTGAAAAAGAGATTGAACAGCTTAGAAGTAAGGCAGCAGACTATATTATAATGACTGAAAATCTTGAAGTGGAAGAAGTTAAAAAGGGAATTGAAGAATTAAAGGAATCAATGGATACCCTTTACGACTTACTTGAGGAAGAAGTCAAAGCGAATCAGTTTGTAAATACAGAAACAGAAGAAATTGCTAAGAGCCTTGAAGATTTAGTGGAAAATAGTAAGAAAACCGAGGATGAAACAACGTTTGTTCAACAAAGTTACAGATTAACTGAAGATGATCTTGATAGGCATCGAAATATAGTTAAGGAAATTAAGCAACTTGTAAAACAATATGTATTCATCCAAAATAAATTAGATGAGGATCATATTGCATATTCTATCATTCGGAGTGAGCTAGAAAATATTTATCGGGGTATCCAAAAAGTTAAGGAAGACCACTTTTCATATTCTGAAATGCTTCAAACACTTAGAAAAGACGAAATGCATGCAAGGGAAAAGATTTCTGAGATGAGAAAGACATTAATTGAAGCAAATCGAATCATTAATAAAAGTAATATTCCTGGTCTACCACAGAAATATACTGAATTAGTGGCAGATGCAAAGCATAGTTTAACCCAAGTGGTCTTGAAGCTTGAGGAAAAGCCACTTAATATGAATGCTGTGAATAATACATTGCAAGACGCTCTTGATCTTATTACAAAAACATATGAATCAACAGAGGAAATGATTGAACAAGTGTATTTGGCTGAAAAAGTAATTCAATATGGAAATCGCTATCGCAGAAGGAATCAAACAATTGCTGAAAGCCTTCAGGAAGCCGAACTTTCGTTTCGAAACTATGATTATGCACTGGCATTGGAGCAGGCAGCGACAGCTATTGAGGATATTGAACCAGGAGCATTAAAACGAATTGAAAAATTAATTGAGATGGAATAGTGTAAATATAGGTCTTCTATTTTAGTGAATAGAAGGCCTATATTTTTTTAATGTAATTTATATGGTATGATTTTTTAAGAGGTGTTAGTGATGATTTATTTGGATAATAGTGCAACAACTGAGCCTTATGAGGAAGTTGTCGAGTCATATGTTAAGGTCGCAAAGAGTTATTTCGGTAATCCTTCGTCTCTGCATGGGATAGGGGGGCGTGCAGAACAATTATTGACACAATCTCGAGCTCAAGTTGCTAAGCTTTTACATACAAAACCACAGGAAATTATTTTTACTTCAGGTGGTTCAGAAGGAAATAACTTGGCAATAAAAGGTGCCGCACTTCAATATCAGGGAAGAGGGAAACACATCATTACATCAGCAATTGAACATCCTTCTGTCAGTGAAGCATGTAAGCAACTGGAGCAGCTCGGATTTGAAGTGACCTACTTACCTGTTGATAAAAATGGATTAATTTCGGTTGACGGATTAATAGATGAAATCAGAAATGATACGATACTTGTGTCGATTATTCATGTGAATAATGAGATTGGAACGATTCAGCCAATTGAAGAGATAGGAAGAGTATTAAAAAGGTACCCTAAAATTTTGTTCCATGTTGATCATGTGCAAGGACTAGGTAAAGTACCCACGAATTTTGAAGAAGCTCATATTGATATGTGTACAATTTCTGGTCATAAATTTAATGGTTTAAAAGGGACCGGTATTTTATATAGTAGACAAGGTGTGCAATTATCTCCACTAATTGCAGGTGGGGGTCAGGAACTGGGAGTTAGATCTGGAACTGAAAATGTTGCTGGGATTGTTTCGATGACAAAGGCATTAAGAATGACACTGGAAGATGAGACGTTTAAAATTAGGCATATTTCTGAACTGAAAAGGGCAATAATAGACGGCTTGTTGCAAATCGAAAGTGTATCAATACATACACCACATCAGTACAGTGCACCACATATTATTAATTTTTCGATAAGTGGATTGAAACCTGAGGTTTTTGTTCATTTACTAGAAGAAGAAGGAATAATCGTTTCGACAACATCTGCATGTTCATCAAAAAAGAATTTGCCAAGCAAGACATTACAGGCAATAGGAATACCAATTAAGCAAGCAAATAGTTCAATCCGAATTAGTTTGTCTGCAAGTAATAAAGTTGAAGAGGTTCCTATACTTCTGAAAGCTATTCAACAGGCAATTACGAAATTAGAAAGTGTAATGAGGTAGAGAATAATGGAATATGATCGCATCCTAATACGTTTTGGGGAAATCTCCACAAAAGGACGAAATCGTCATCAATTTATTGAACAGCTAAGAAAAAATATCCAAACAAAGTTATCTGACTATAAAAAAATTACAATTCATAAAACAAGGGATCGTATCTATTTAAAATTAAATGGCGAATCCCATGAAGAAATAATCAATGGTCTTAAGGGGATTTTTGGTATTCAATCATTTAGTCTAGCGATGAAGGTTGAAAGCGAAATAAATCTAATAAAAGCTGGAGCATTGGCTGCATATCAACAATTAGAAAATAAGGGGATCACGTTTAAAATTTCTGCAAAAAGATCGGATAAAACATTTCCTTTGAACACAAATGAATTGAATTATGAATTGGGAAGTCATCTATTGAAAAATATAGAAGGGTTAAAGGTAGATGTACATAATCCTGATGTTAATATAAAGGTTGAGGTTCGTAAGGGTGTCACCTATATTACATGTAAGGATATTCCTGGTGCAGGTGGATTGCCAGTAGGTATAAGTGGAAAGGCGATGCTCATGTTATCTGGTGGATTAGATAGTCCTGTTGCTGGATTTTTATCAATGAAGCGGGGATTAGAAATTGAGGCTGTTCATTTCTACAGTCCTCCTTATACCAGTGAAAGATCCCGACAAAAAGTAGTGGATCTAGCACAGGAGTTAACAGAGTTTAGTGGGAGTATTAAGCTTCATATTGTACCGTTCACTGAAATTCAACAGGTTATTCAACAGCAAATACCTGAAAATTACACATTAATTTCAACGAGAAGACTGATGCTTAAAATTGCAGATGAAATCCGAAAATTGAACAACGGGTTGGCTATTGCAACAGGTGAAAGTCTTGGCCAGGTTGCAAGTCAAACATTGGAGAGTATGTTCGTCATTAATGAGGTCACTTCAACTCCGATGATTAGACCGCTTATTTCAACAGATAAAACGGAGATTATTGAAATTGCTCGAAAAATAAATACGTACGATATTTCAATCAGACCTTTTGAAGATTGCTGCACAATTTTTACGCCTGCATCACCGAAAACGAAACCAAAACTGGATCGAGTAAAATATTATGAAAGCTTTACTGATTTTGAAGGTCTAATTGCTGATGCAATTAAAAATACAGAAGTGTTATATTTGAATCATACAGGTCAATATGTAGATGATGACAATTTATTTTAAACCTTTTGGAGAATCGTGTCTTTCCTGTGAACAATTACCATAGTTTTAAATGAATGATGCCATGTGATTTTACACATTCTATACTCACAAGGAGGTGAAGTCACATGGCAAGCAACAATTCAAATCAACTTGTAGTAGCTGGTGCACAACAAGCAATTGACCAAATGAAATATGAGATTGCATCTGAATTCGGTGTTAACCTTGGTGCAGATACAACTTCCCGTGCTAACGGATCTGTTGGAGGGGAAATTACGAAACGTTTAGTATCTTACGCTCAATCACATATGGGCGGAGGTTCATTCTAAAAAACAATAATAAATATAAATGGCAAAAGGACGGGGTAATTCCCGTCCTTATTTTAATTTCCAAAATAATTTTCCAAATTATTATGAGTTTTTGATATAATTTGAATTGAACGACTACATACAAGCTTGGGGAGGAAAAATCGTGAAAAGAGAAGATTTGATTGCACCCTTACACTACAATCTGGTTCAAGAGGTTGAAGATTTTACGACGGATCAATCGAAAATCGCTTTAAAGTGGGAAGACGAGCTTGGCAATAAGAAAGAAATTACATATGCAGAGTTAATAAAAAGAACAAATCAAATCGGAAATGCATTCCTTCAACATGGTTTAAAAAAGGGCGATACAGTGTTAGTCATCGTTCCGCGTTTAGTAGAAGCATATATGGTTTATCTAGGTGCGTTAAAGGCTGGACTTGTTGTTATTCCTAGTTCAGAAATGCTTCGTTCCAAAGATTTGCAATATCGGATTACCCATGGTGATGTAAAAGGAATAATTAGTTATTATCCTTATGTTGATCAGTTTTCCACAATCGAAAATATAAATGACCTCCAAACATTTATTGTTGGAAATGATAAAGAAGGCTGGATAAATTTGGACAAAGAAATGATGGCTCAAAGTATTGAACTTGAGGTAGCTCAGACAACAAGAGATGATACTGCATTTTTATCTTATACTTCTGGAACAACAGGTAATCCGAAAGGGGTCGTGCACACGCATGGCTGGGCATATGCTCACCTTAAGACAGCAGCACCACATTGGTTGGGTATAAGTGAAAATGATACAGTATGGGCAACAGCCGGCCCAGGTTGGCAAAAATGGATTTGGAGTCCATTCGTCTCCGTATTATGTAGTGGAGCGACAGGATTTGTATATCATGGTAAATTTGAGCCGAATAAATATTTGCAGCTGTTAAGTGAATATGAGGTTAATGTATTATGCTGTACACCGACGGAATACAGATTAATGGCAAAGGTTGATAATATCTCAAGCTACTCTTTACCTGCATTACATAGCGCTGTATCAGCAGGCGAGCCATTGAATCGTGAAGTAATCGAAACATTTAAGCGTGAATTTAACGTAGATGTACGGGACGGATATGGTCAAACTGAAAATACCCTTTTAGTTGGTGTGATGAAGGGAATGGAAATAAAGCCAGGTTCAATGGGGAAGCCTACACCTGGAAATCGAGTAGAAATCATTGATGAATATGGAAAACCTTGTGAAGTTGGTGAGGTTGGTGATATTGGTGTACACGTTGAAACACCGGCTCTTTTTAAACATTATTATAAGGATCCTGAAAGGACAGCTTCACAATTTCGCGGTGAATATTATATAACGAGTGATAAAGCAAAAAAAGACGAAGATGGTTACTTTTGGTTTGAAGGTCGTGGTGATGATATTATTATTAGTTCAGGCTATACAATCGGGCCATTTGAAGTGGAAGATGCCCTTGTGAAACATCCATCAGTAAAAGAATGTGCAGTTGTAGCAAGTCCTGATGAAGTACGTGGAAATATTGTAAAGGCATTTGTTGTATTACGGGAAGGTGTAGATTCTTCAAGCGAAGGGTTAATTAAGGATTTGCAGGAACATGTCAAAAATTTAACTGCACCATATAAGTACCCTCGAAAGATTGAGTTTATTGATGATTTGCCAAAAACAACTTCTGGGAAAATAAGAAGGATTGAATTAAGACAAGCTGAAGCAAATAGGGCATAATGAGTATAAATTAGAAGCAGATAGTGCAACACTATCTGTTTTTTTTCACTACAAAATGAAGGGGGATGCGAAATTGGGTACTTTATATAAGAACGGAAAAATCTATACGATGGTCCATGAAAATGAATTTGTTGATTGTATTCTTGTTAAGAATGGAATTATTGCTGCGATAGGTACAGAAGCTGAAATAAGTGATCAATTTCTTAACGATATAGATGCTACAATCGATTTATTAGGTCATACGATGTTTCCTGGTTTTGTGGATAGTCACATGCACGTGATTGGTCATGGTGAAAAGATAATGCAAGTAGACCTATCCGAGATGACCTCTTCACAACAAATAAGAAAGGCAGTCAAGGATAGAGTCGATGTTGCGGGTGATTGTGAATGGATAATAGGAGAGGGCTGGAATGAAAATGAATTAGTAGATAAAAAAATCTTTCATAAGAATGAATTAGATGAAATATCACCTAACAATCCGTTAGTCTTAAAAAGAATATGCCGTCACGCCTTAGTAGCGAATTCAAAGGCATTAGAGCTTGCTGGCATTACGAATGTCACCCATAATCCACCGGGTGGAGTCATTGTCAGGGATAATGATGGGGTTGCAACAGGCTATCTATTAGATCAGGCTCAGGAACTAGTGAAGAGTGTTATTCCAGAAGTGTCTGAAGATTATTTAGAAAGAGCCCTCACTGTATCTATCAATGATTGTCTAAGTCTAGGACTTGTTGGATGCCATACAGAGGATCTTAACTATTATGGTGGTTTTCAACGGACTTATCACACGTTTCAGAAGGTAATCAATGAAAAATCAATAAAGTTTAGAGCAAATTTGTTAGTACACTATGAAGTGGTCGATGACATGCATGATCTTGGGCATCACTTTCAATCGGGTAATGAATTTATTGAAATTGGAGCAATGAAAATATTTGCAGATGGAGCATTAGGAGGGCGAACAGCACTATTAAGTCACCCGTATAATGATTCTCCTGAAACATCTGGTGTTGCAATTCATTCATTAAGGGAACTTAAAAACATAGTTAAAAAAGCAAGGAAATATGAGATGCCTGTTGCGATACATGTGATAGGTGATTTGGCATTTGAATATGCTGTCAAAGCAATTGAAGAGTATCCACCATTAAAAGGGCAAAGAGATCGACTCATCCATGCACAAATTTTACGAAGGGAACTTATTGATCGAGCTAAAAAGCTACCGATCATCCTTGATATTCAACCTAGATTTGTTGCTACCGATTTCCCTTGGGTAATTGAAAGAATTGGTGAGAGTAGGATGGAGTATTGTTATGCATGGAAGACGTTACTTAAGGAAGGATTTCATTGTGCAGGTGGTTCGGATGCCCCGATTGAACCGGTTGATCCACTCCTTGGCATTCACGCTGCAGTAACGAGAAAGAATCCAAATGATGTATTAAATAGGGTGTATATGCCTAACGAAAGGCTCTCCGTTTATGAAGCCATACAGCTATTCACAAGTGGAAGTGCCTATGCAACCGGGAAGGAAAATCAACAAGGGAAAATCCTGCCCGGATATGTTGCTGATTTTACAATTCTAGATCGGGATCTACTAATAATTCCACATGATGAAATATTGAAAGCGAAAGTTGTGATGACTATAGTAGATAATGAAATCATGTATACACGCGAAGAACAATAAAACCGAACTACTAAGAAGTAGCTCGGTTTCAATCATTACAAAAATGTTCTCTTTACTTTCTCCCAGAAGGAATTATCTTTTAGTTTAACAGTTTTAATTCTTTTTTCGCTTAAGCGAATATCTATATTTTCTACATTTTTGATACTTAGTGCTTCATTATCCATACCGATTATAGGAAAGTCGTTACCATCTCGAACATCCTTTAATGTTAATTTTCTGTCTCCACTTAAGATGAAAGAGGATCCAAGTGTACGATACCGATTGTTATTAAGTGAGGCAAGCTCACTTACCTGTAGGCATGGGAGTAAAGGGTCTACGACTGCCCCCCTGACCGACTTATTATAAGCGGTGCTTCCTGTTGGAGTTGCAATGATTAAACCATCGCCCCTAAACGTTTCGAAATGCAAATCATCAATGAAAACATCCACTACAAAGGTTTTGATAATTGCTGATCGAATTGAGCATTCGTTCAAGCAATGAAAAGAAGTATTATTATCAACCTTAACTTCAATCGTTGGATATTTTCGGACCTCGACTTTTTCATTTTGCATTGCTTCAATCATTTTATCGGTATCATCTGCATGGAAATCGCAGTATAGACTTAATGAACCAGTAGTAGAAATCCCAGCATAAAGGCAGTCTTCACGAAAATTTGTTTTTCGAACGGCTTGAAGAAATGTCCCATCCCCGCCTATACTAACGATAATATTTGCATCTTTTTGGTCATCTACGATGGTAAAGCTCTGTTCCTTTGCCAATTGATGTAGATTTTTAACATACTCCATCGTTCTGTCTTCATTTTTGTAGAAAAAGTAAATATTTCGACGATTATTCATACTATAATTCCTCCAATCCAATTTCAACATTATTCTATGTAGTTTTCACAATCCTAACTAACATCTGTTACAATTAGTAGATGTATTTCGTTTTAGTGTACCATTTTTATGAAACCATTAGGAATCAGAAACGTAAGTATTTTTGAACAATTTATAAATTTTGTAGGAGGAAATGAAATGAATGGAAAAAGGTGGGCGGCGCTTGGCATTGCCGCATTACTATTTGGATTTTCAGTAATTTTTAACTTTGCAACAAATCTTGCATCGAATAACTTTTCAAGCTGGTCAGATGAGCTTTTGGCAACGGCTGAAGAGGAGTTTGTAGAAAAGGTAATCATTCAAGGAAAGGGAGCAAATAAAATTTTAGTATTACATGTTGATGGTGTAATTGAGGATACTGGTGAAAATGTCGCCTCCATTTTCCAATCAACTGGTTATCAACATCAAACATTCTTGAAAATGATTAAACATGCTGAGAAGGATCGAACAATAAAAGGAATTATCCTGAAAATTAACACTCCAGGTGGTGGGGTCGTTGAAAGCGCAGAAATACATAAGAAATTAAATGATTTTAAAGAAGCTACTAAAAAACCAATTTATGTTTCAATGGGTTCAATGGCAGCATCTGGTGGGTATTATATCTCAACTCCAGCAGATAAAATCTTCGCCACACCTGATACAATGACTGGATCATTAGGTGTGATTATGCAAGGTGTTAATTATAGTGGGTTGGCAGAGAAGTACGGGGTAAAGTTCGAAACGATAAAGTCTGGTCCTTATAAGGATATTATGTCCCCTAGTCGAGAGATGACTAAGGAAGAACGAGAAATCATGCAAACAATGGTGGATAATGCATATCAAGGATTTGTCGATGTTATTGCCAATGGTCGTAACATGTCTGAGGAGAGTGTCAGAAAGATCGCAGATGGACGAATTTATGATGGCCGTCAAGCTAAGGAAATCAAGCTTGTGGATGAGCTCGGATACTTTGAAGATACGGTTGAGGCAATGAAGAAAGATTACAAGTTAGGTGATATAAAGGTTGTAGAATACAGTTCAAATGTTGGGTTTGGTTCATTATTTTCTATGAGTGCACAGAAAATATTTAGTGAGGATATTGAAATGTCAACACTTGTAAATCTATTATCACAGCCTAATTCACCACGATTAAAATACCTATATGCTGAATAGAGGAGGATAGATTGAGATGGATTTGACACGTGAAGACCTACAAGGTAGCGGACAACTGCTAGATTCAGAACCACATGTTCATGCTGATATACGGTATTCTGGGTTTTGGATGCGATTTTGGGCATATCTACTTGATTTAATTGTTATTGGGAGTATCAATCGGATTTTGATATATCCAATATTTAGAGCACTTGATATTTCATTATCTGAACGCGAAATATTTAGTGCTGCTTCAATTGCAACAGCAGTTATATTCTTTTTATATTTCGTATTAATGACGAAATTCTTTAATCAAACACTCGGAAAAATGGTATTTGGAATTAAGGTTGTTTCACTGGGTCAGCAGCCATTAACATGGAATACAGTGATTTTTAGAGAGTTTCTAGGTCGTTACATTGCTAAGCTATTTTTTATTGGCTATATTGTCGTAGCATTTACACCTAAGAAACAAGGGGTACATGATTTGTTTTCAGATACGACTGTCATTCACACACGATAAAAAATACGATATGAAAAGATGGTCAGTATAATCTGACCATCTTTTTTTGTTTAATTTTCCAAAGAAAGGGTGATAATGGAAGGTTGAAAGGGTGTGAGCGTAATGAAATGGTTTTTGTTAATTTTGCTCATTATTATTCTTCTACTTCTAGTAATTACCTTTACAAAATTGAAAGTATTCCTTCATTTTAAGCATTTTCAAGACGATGACTACATCAAGATAAAATTCAGTGCTTGGTTTGGTTTACTAAAATATACGATACACATTCCAATGGTTCGTGTGGATGATGATTCACCAAGTATTATTTTTAAACAACAATCTACAAAGAGCGGAGAAAAGAAGAAAAAAATAACTTGGGAAAAAATAAAGAATAGTTTATATGATACGAAAAAAATACTTGAACATGTCGTTAAGTTGCATCATATTTTAAAGGGTTTTTTAAAGAATGTAACAATATCAAAATTCGAATGGCATTCAGTACTGGGGCTAGGTGATGCAGCACATACAGGGGTGTTAGTTGGTTTGGGCTGGTCGTTAAAGGGCACACTTTTTAGTATGGTGAGTCATTATATGAATGTGCAAGCACATCCAGATTATTCGGTAACTCCTTCATTTCAAAAAGCAATTTCACAAACAGAGTTGACATGTATGATTCACTTTCGAATCGGGCATGCTATGTTAGCAGGAATAAGACTGTTCAGAAGTTGGAAGGGAGGAATACCAAAATTTAAATCCCCTTCCCTTACGAAATTATCGGACAATAATACTAAAAAATCAGTTTGATGACAGGAGGAGTTATACATGTCTGAACATCCAATTCAGGGTTTAATGACGACTGCAATGGAAAATCTTAAACAAATGATTGATGTTAATACAATCATTGGTGACCCTGTTGAAACACCTGATGGAAGCGTCATTTTAACGGTTTCAAAGGTAGGCTTCGGATTTGCTGCTGGTGGTAGTGAATTCAAGGGGCAAGGTGGATCAGGAGGATCAGGTGGATCAGGGAAAGAAAGTGATAGTGGTGGTGGTGAAGGTAAAAGTAGTGGTGGTCAACAGGGCTCTAAGCTTCCATTCGGTGGAGGAAGCGGAGGAGGAGTATCAATCACCCCGATTGCTTTCCTAATCGTAAGCTCATCAGGTGTGAAGATGCTCCATCTTGATGAAAGCACACATTTATATGAAAAACTGTTAGAGCTTGCACCTCAAGCTATTGATAAAATCCAACAAATGCTGAAGAAAAATAATCAAGGACAAGAGCAGCAAAATCAAAATAAACAAAAGCAAGATTTTGATATATAAGTGCAATAAGTTAACTGTTACTAATCACAGTTAACTTTTTATTTTTTAATGCCTAATAATTGCAATCTATTCTGATAATAGATATGATTTACTCGTACATATTATATTTTAAGGAGGATACGGAAATGGCAAATATTACATTCAAGGGTGGAGCAGTTACTTTATTAGGAAATGAAGTTAAGGTTGGTGAGAAAGCACCTGAATTTACAGTTCTTGCAAATGATTTATCACCTGTTTCACTAGCGGATTCTAAGGGTTCAGTAAGATTAATTAGTGTTGTGCCTTCTCTAGACACTGGTGTTTGTGATGCACAAACACGTCGTTTTAATGAAGAAGCAGCTAATCTAGATAATGTAAAGATATTAACAGTAAGTGTTGATTTACCATTTGCACAAAAGCGCTGGTGCGGTGCGAACGGAATTGATAATGTACAAACACTTTCAGATCACCGTGATCTTTCATTTGGTGAAGCGTATGGCGTGGCAATTCAAGAATTACGATTATTAGCTCGTGCTATATTCGTTGTTGACAGTAATGATGTTGTAACATATGTGGAATACGTAAGTGAAGCAACTGACCATCCAAACTATGAAGCAGCTCTTGAAGCAGCAAAGGCAACGAAATAATAGTACTTTTTTAACAGCCCTGATGAAGTTAATCGGGGTCTTTTTTTGTTTAAATTTGTATGGTTAACTGTAATCCTCTACAATAAGGGGTATGCATATAGAGAAGGAGTAATAATGATGGACCAATTAAATAATGTTGAAAAGATTTTTACAATTATTGATAATACTGCCACGATTTTAAAAGAAGAGCTATCTTGCTCCTATTTAGAGGCTATTGCAGAAACGGGAGAGAATATTTTTCAAAATGCAATACTTCAAGAGGAAGTAAGTGAATTGTCTAAAAAACGTCTAGAAAAGGAATATAACTCTATTCAATTTGACCGATTCAGTGTCGAAGAAATTAGAAAGGCTTTCCAATTATCCGTATTAAAGGGAATGAAGGAAGCAACTCAGCCGAATCATCAAATGACACCTGATGCAGTAGCTATTTTCATGAGCTATTTAGTTGGGAAATTTACTGAAGGCATAAACGGCTTCTCCATTCTGGATCCTGCAGTAGGAACAGGGAATTTATTAACGACAATATTAAATCAAAATCAAGCTAAAATCAGTTCTTCACATGGTGTCGATGTCGATGATCTACTCATTAAGCTAGCTTATGTGAGTGCAAATTTACAACAGCATTCCATTCAGTTTTTCAATCAGGATAGCTTGCAGCCACTATTTGTAGATCCGGTAGATGTTGTTGTTTGTGACTTGCCTGTCGGATATTACCCAGACGATATTCGAGCATCTTCTTATGAGCTAAAAGCAAAAAAGGGTCATTCCTATGCTCATCATTTATTTATTGAACAGAGTATGAATCATACAAAAGCAGGTGGATATATGCTTTTTCTGATTCCAAATCAATTATTTAATAGTGACCAAGCAGCAGAGTTAAATGCGTTTATTAAAGAGAATGGCATTATCCAAGGTCTAATCCAGTTACCATTATCTTTGTTCAAAGATGAAAAGGCGGCTAAGAGCATTCTTATCATTCAGAAAAAAGGAGACAATGTTAGAATTCCAAAACAAGCATTATTAGTAGATCTTCCAAAATTCTCTAATAAAGCTGCGATGTCAGGGATCATTCAACGAATTGATGGCTGGTTTAAAACTGAAAAACAGAGCACTCACTAATCTGAAAATAAAGACTTTGTTACGAAAACGGTACCAATTAGGCTTTGCTCTTGAAATGTCTTGTGCATGGTGTTTAAATGAAAAAGGTATCTATGAAAGTTTGTCATTTTGCATAGAATAATGTAGAAGAAAAATACATAATTCGAAATGTATGAGCAAGATAAAAGGAGTGTAAAAAATGCCTAAAATAATTGCGATAAATGCCGGTAGTTCTTCATTGAAATTTCAACTATTCGAAATGCCAAGTGAGGAAGTTATTACAAAAGGTCTTTTTGAACGGATTGGACTAGATAATGGGATTTTTACAATTTCATTTGGAGACGAGAAGGAAACGATTGAAACGGATATACCGGACCATTCGGTAGCGGTAAAATTATTACTTTCAACGCTAACAGAAAAAGGGATTATCAAGTCATTAGATGAAATTGAAGGAATCGGTCACCGTGTGGTTCACGGTGGTGAGAGATTCAATGATTCGGTTTTAATAACTGATGAAGTATTGAAGGAAATTGAAGAGTTATCTGAATTGGCACCTCTTCATAATCCTGCAAATGTGACAGGAATTAAAGCATTCAAAGAGGTTCTTCCAAATGTACCTGCTGTTGCAGTGTTTGATACAGCTTTCCATCAAACAATGCCGGAAAAATCATTCCTATACAGCCTTCCGTATAATTATTATACAGAGTATGGAATTCGTAAATATGGCTTCCATGGTACATCACATAAATATGTCTCAGTACGTGCAGCTGAACTTTTAGGTCGACCTGTTGACCAGCTTCGATTAATATCTTGTCACCTTGGAAATGGAGCAAGTATTGCAGCAATCGAAGGCGGCGAATCAATCGATACATCAATGGGATTCACACCACTTGCTGGTGTAGCGATGGGAACTCGTTCTGGAAATATTGACCCTGCATTGATTCCATATATCATGGAGAAAACTGGAAAAACTGCTGACGAAGTACTTGATGTTTTAAATAAAAAAAGTGGAATGCTAGGAGTTTCAGGCTTCTCAAGTGATTTACGAGACATTGAACAATTAGCAACTGAAGGAAATGATCGAGCAGAGCTAGCCCTTGAAGTATTTGCAAGTAGAATTCACAAATACATTGGCTCATATGCTGCTCGTATGCATGGTGTAGATGCAATTATTTTCACTGCAGGAATTGGTGAGAATAGTGATACGATTCGTGCACGTGTGCTCACTGGCTTAGAATTTATGGGAGTGTACTGGGATCCAGCATTGAACAAAGTTCGTGGTAAGGAAGCATTCCTTAACTACCCACATTCACCAGTGAAAGTTATCGTGATTCCAACTAACGAAGAAGTTATGATTGCTAGAGACGTTGTACGCCTAGCAAATTAATATAAAAGGACAAACCGTTTATCAAGTAGCCGGTTTGTCCTTTTTAATTTGGTATCACTAGTATGGTTAGTGGAGTTTCTCTCACATTATCTGGAAGTAATATCTCCCACTGATTGAAGTTTCACTTTATGTTATAATTCTCTGTAGATATGGTGATTGAAACGGAGGGGCTATAAGTGGCTTTCACAGAGCGTGAGGAAAAGGTTTTTGAGGAAATTCAAAGTTGGTCAGAGAAATTGTATCAATATGAACCTACGGATTTTGAAATGACATATGATAAATGGTTAGATCAGTCATTCAAGCTTATTCCAGAAAACGTGAGAAATGAATTCTTTTTAAAATTGGATAATTGGCTGTTTCATTTAAATGCAATTCTACAAGGTTCACAAATTCAAATGGATGCAAGACAGAGAATATTAACTTCTGCACGGATTTTTCAAAAAGATATTGAGGAAATATCGGATTTAAAGGAATTAAATATTGAACAGCTTACATATCTTGCCGAGCACCAAATAGCAAGGCATAGACTATATTCATTTGCACACGGCAGCCTTTCTGGGACGGGAGGCTTTGTATTACTTGGGACTGATATTCCAGCATTGACAATTATTAATCTAAGAATTATACAACTTATTGCTATGTCATATGGATATGAAGTAAATACTCCTTATGAAATGATGACCTCACTAAAAGTATTCCATGCTGCTACATTACCGAAACGAATGAGTTATAAAGGGTGGGAGATGCTCGTCGATGAAATTGATGATTCTTATCAAAATCACTTTTTCTACGAAGGATCAGAGGAGTTAACAAATGAGACATGGCTCTCGTTACCTTTAAAGCATATTCTAAAAGCCTTGGCAATCACATTATTACGCAAAAAAATAATTCAAGGGATTCCATTAGTAAGCATGGCAGTTGGAGCTGGAATGAACTATCAATTAACGAGACAGGTTTCAGATTTCGCTCATCATTACTATCGCTTACGTTTCTTGAAGGAAAAGGAGGAAGCGTAAAGTGAGTGTGAATGAACATAAATCAGAAGCCCCAAAGAATGTAAAATGTAAGATAATCACGATTAGTGATACTCGTACAATGGAAACAGATAAAAGTGGACAGTTAATGATCTCTATGCTTAATGAGTACGGACATGAGATTATTGATTATGAAATCGTGAAGGATGAGCAGGAAGCAATTCAACATGCAATTATTCGTGGATGCGAAAATAATGATATTGATATTATCCTTACAAATGGTGGTACAGGAATTGCGAAACGAGACGTGACTATCGAAATAGTGCAACAATTGATTGAAAAGGAAATTGTCGGTTTTGGTGAACTATTTCGGATGTTAAGCTATACAGAAGATATAGGTTCTGCGGCAATTCTTTCAAGAGCAATTGCAGGAATTAGAGATAATACAGCCATCTTTTCTACACCAGGCTCTAGCGGGGCGGTTAAGCTTGCCATGACAAAGCTTATTCTTCCAGAACTAGGTCATGTCGTTCGTGAACTAAAGAAGGATCTATAGGAAACAGGACTAATCTGCAAAAGAGATTAGTCCTGTTCATTATGAGTGCACCTTCTCCGATACACCTTGATTCATTCGATACCATAGCCATAAATCATTAATAATTGAAGCGTGTTCAGATATTTCAGAGTTAAGCTCACAGGAACGAATAAAGTTCATTTCATTCCCAAGCTCATCTTGTTTTTTATTAATGATCACTTCTATTTCTGCAATTCTGTCTGGTATATGTCCCCTTATTTTCTCCCAGTATAATAAAATCCGATGTTGAGTCTCCTCCTGATATTCTTCCCATTCCTTCTCAAGATTTGGCAAGGAAATACCTAGGCGCTCATCATATATAAAGTAATTTTCCAACGTACCCACTCCTAAAGAAGTACTCCTGTCTATCATTTTACATTAACAGTTATATTCTTTCCATCTAAAAACTTATTTTAATTTTTACTATTGAAAAAATACAAAAGAGTTGTTAAAGTATTACTATTATGTTTGTATAAATATTAACTAATGTGAATTAATATTCAACATAAGGAGGAAAAAGTAAATGTCTAAAAAGAAAATTGTCTTAGCATATTCAGGTGGGTTAGATACAAGTGTCGCGATAAAATGGCTTCAAGATCAAGGATATGATGTAGTAGCATGCTGTTTGGATGTTGGTGAAGGAAAAGACTTACAGTTTATTAAAGAAAAGGCAATACAGGTAGGGGCAATATCATCTCATGTGATTGATGCGAAAGAGGAATTTGCAAACGAATTTGCGCTTGCCGCATTACAAGCACATGCACTTTATGAAGGAAAATATCCATTAGTCTCTGCACTTTCGCGACCTTTAATTGCTAAAAAGCTCGTAGAAGTTGCGGAACAAGAAAATGCAGTAGCAGTTGCCCACGGTTGTACAGGAAAGGGGAATGATCAAGTCCGTTTCGAGGTTTCAATTAAAGCTCTTAATCCTGATTTAGAAGTGCTTGCACCTGTCCGTGAGTGGAGATGGTCACGTGAGGAAGAGATCGAATATGCAAAAGTACATAATATCCCAATTCCAATTAATTTAGATAGTCCTTTTTCGATTGATCAAAATTTATGGGGAAGAAGTAATGAATGTGGAATCTTGGAAGATCCATGGATGTCTCCGCCAGAAGAAGCATATGAGTTAACGGTTGCTCTTGAAAAAGCACCAGATACTCCTGAAATTATCGAGATCGGGTTTGAACAAGGTGTACCGAAAACAATTAATGGTAAGGAATATTCGTTAGCGGAGCTTATTTTGGAACTAAATTATGTAGCTGGAAAGCATGGAATTGGCCGAATTGATCACGTTGAAAATCGACTAGTCGGAATTAAATCTCGGGAAGTATATGAATGCCCGGGAGCTATTACTCTATTAAAAGCACATAAAGAGCTTGAGGACATTACTTTAGTAAAAGAGGTAGCCCATTTTAAACCAGTAATTGGGCAAAAACTGACAGAATTAATCTATAACGGGTTATGGTTCTCTCCGTTAAAGGATGCATTAGTAGCATTCTTAAAAGAAACACAAAAAAATGTAAATGGTGTAGTTCGAATCAAGCTATTTAAGGGACATGCAATTATAGAGGGCCGTAAATCAAATAATTCACTATATGATGAGAAGCTTGCTACTTATACTTCTGATGATGAATTTGACCATAGCGCAGCAGTCGGTTTTATTTCATTATGGGGCTTACCAACGAAAGTTAACAGCATTGTAAATGGTAAGAAGGTTGAAGTATGAAGAAGCTTTGGGGTGGAAGATTTACAAAAAGTGCAGAAGAGTGGGTAGATGAATTCGGAGCATCGATTTCCTTTGATAAGGAATTAGTGAAAGAAGACATCGAAGGCAGTATTGCCCATGTGACGATGCTTAATAAATGTGAAATTGTCACGGATGAAGAAGCAACTTTAATAAAAGAAGGTCTACTCACACTACTTGAAAAAGCAAAGAATCATGAACTTGAGTATTCTGTTGCACAAGAGGACATTCACTTAAATCTCGAAAAAATGCTCATCGATGAAATTGGGCAAGTCGGAGGCAAGTTGCACACAGGAAGAAGTAGGAATGATCAAATTGCGACTGATATGCACTTATATTTACGTAATCAAGTTGATGAAATTATCCAATTGCTAAAAGAATTGCAGCATGCCCTTTACACTCAAGCGAGTGAGCATGTTGAAACAATCATCCCTGGTTATACTCATTTACAAAGGGCACAGCCGATTTCTTTTGCACATCATTTACTTGCTTATTATTGGATGTTTCAAAGGGATACAGAGAGATTACAAGATTCACTTAAACGAATCAATATTTCTCCCCTTGGGGCTGGAGCACTAGCTGGTACTACCTTTCCCATCGATAGACATTATAGTGCCGAATTAATGGGATTTGAAGGAATATATGAAAATAGTCTCGATGCGGTAAGTGACCGAGATTTTATCATCGAGTTTTTAAGTAATAGCTCACTCATTATGACGCATCTCTCCCGGTTCTGTGAGGAATTAATCTTATGGTCAACGACTGAATTTAATTTTATCGAACTAGATGATACCTTTGCGACTGGAAGCAGCATAATGCCACAGAAAAAGAACCCGGATATGGCTGAACTCATTAGAGGGAAAACAGGTCGAGTGTTTGGAAATTTAATTGGCTTATTAACCGTTTTAAAAGGTACTCCACTAGCATATAACAAGGATATGCAAGAGGATAAGGAAGGAATGTTCGATACTGTTAAGACGGTAACTGGTTCTTTGAAAATCTTTTCGGGGATGATTTCCTCGATGAAGGTTAACAAAGAGGTAATGTCTAGAGCAGTAAAGAAAGACTTCTCAAATGCGACAGAGCTTGCTGATTATTTAGCTGCAAAAGGTGTTCCATTTCGAGAAGCACATGAGATTGTTGGAAAGCTTGTATTAACATGTATTGAGAAAGGAATCTATTTATTAGATTTACCATTATCAACATATCAAGAGGCATCACCATTATTTGAAAATGATATATTCGAAGTTTTACTTCCAGTAAACGCTGTTGCCCGCCGAAATAGCCTCGGTGGAACAGGCTTTAACGAAATTCGAAAAGTATTGGAACGTATCTCACAAACAAAAAAATCGTGAATTCTCACGATTTTTTTGTTCTAATCTTATTCAGTATCTTTTTGTGTTCTTACTACGAGTACATCACATTTTGCATATCTTGTAATATGCTCTGAAACACTTCCCATTAAAAAGCGCTCTACTGCGTTTAAGCCGGTGGCCCCACAAATAATAAGATCAATATTATGTTTAGGTGCTATATCTTTCGCAATTTTAACTTTTGGAGATCCATATTCAATATCTATTGCAACATGATTAACACCAGCTTCAATTGCCTGATTTTTATAATCGTTGATAAGTCTCTTCGCGTAATTTTCAGAACTCTCAGCCATCGTATATTCATATGCTCCAAGTGTTGCAAATTGCTTCATATCAATAATGTGGGAGATGACTAAATCAGCTTGGTTTCGTTTACAAACCTCGATAGCCTTTTTAAAAGCCCATTCAGCTTCCTTTGAACCATCCACAGCTACAAGAACGTTTTTGTATGTTAGTCCCATAACTATCAACCTCCAAAATAAAAGAATGTCTTTCTATAAAAATTATATCACCATAACCTTTATATGAACTGTCATAGACTTGAAGAATTAATGAACATTTCGAAATTATCTTTTTATGAAGTAAAATGGTTCAATATATGGATAATTATCTTTTTTATGTTAAAATGTAAGTGTTTTCATAATGATAATCTTTTAGGGGAGTGTTTATAATGCGTATTGGGGTACCTAAAGAAATTAAAAATAACGAAAATCGAGTGGCTATGACTCCGGCTGGTGTTGTTAACTTAGTAAGCTCTGGTCATGAGGTTTATATTGAAACCAATGCTGGTCTAGGCTCTGGATTTTTTGATGAGCAATACATAGAAGCGGGTGCAAAAATCGTAAAAACTGCAAGTGAAGCGTGGTCAATGGATATGGTCATGAAGGTTAAGGAACCTATTCATGAGGAATACCAATACTTTCGTGAGGATTTAATTTTATTCACATACTTGCACTTAGCTCCAGAACCTGAACTAACAAAAGCTCTAATCGATAAAAAAGTAATCGGAATTGCGTATGAAACAGTTCAGCTTCCAAATCGTTCCTTACCGCTGTTAACGCCGATGAGTGAGGTTGCAGGTCGGATGGCAACACAAATCGGTGCACAATTTTTAGAAAAGCCACATGGTGGAAAAGGAATCCTTCTTGCAGGTGTACCTGGAGTACATCGAGGTAAAGTAACAATTATCGGTGGTGGGGTTGCAGGAACTAATGCCGCTAAAATGGCGATTGGTTTAGGAGCACAAGTAACTGTAATTGACCTTAGTCCAGATCGTCTGCGCCAGTTAGATGATATCTTTGGTTCAGACATCACAACATTAATGTCAAACCCACTGAATATTGCTGAAGCTGTTAAGGAATCTGATCTTGTAATTGGTGCAGTACTTATTCCAGGAGCAAGAGCACCTAAACTTGTATCGGAAGAAATGATTAAATCAATGGCTCCAGGTTCAGTTGTTGTAGACATCGCAATCGACCAAGGTGGAATATTCGAAACAACAGATCGAATCACGACTCATGATGACCCAACTTATGAAAAACATGGTGTTGTCCATTATGCAGTAGCAAATATGCCAGGTGCTGTACCTCGTACGTCTACAATGGCTTTAACGAACGTAACAGTCCCATATGCACTTCAAATTGCAAATAAAGGATACAAGCAAGCTTGTCTAGAAAATGAAGCATTGTTAAAGGGAATCAATACATTGCATGGGTATGTTACATATAAAGCAGTTGCTGAAGCACATGGAATTGAATATTCTGAAGTAAGAAGTCAATTAAATCAAGATTAACTTTATTCAGCATAAGTCTCCCACTTCTATAAGTGGTGAGATGAATGCAAATCATTTTCAATTCAGAGGTGTTCAAAACCGACTGAAATTAAGGAACTCAGACTAAGAACGCCACATCCTGTGGCAACGTCTG
>NZ_JAKTTI010000047.1 GCF_022427965.1 Fredinandcohnia quinoae
ATCACCTCACTGGGAGTAAAAAAGTGGCAACTGTTGATGAGCAAAGCGTCGAATCGCCTCATTGAGAGTAAGAAATTGGAAATTGGTGATGAGCAAAGCGTCGAATCACCTCACTGGGAGTAAAAAGTGACAACCCTGCTATATTTAAGACAACCTCGAATGTTTAAGTGCCTATTTTTCAAAATTATCTTCAATATAATATGCTGCTTTACCCCTAGCATTTAAAATAAACCTTTTAGAAAGATATCTCTGAATGAGTTGCTTTGGTATAATGCCACCACACCATTCAAATATCGTAACAGTGGTAACTTTTAATTCAGGAAATAGCAGGATAAATTCCCTTATGCTACGTATTAGTGCCGCTTCAACTTTTTCTACAAAACGACACTGAGGACAAATAAACAATTCCCCATTTTTATGAGAAAAAAATGAACGACATGAAATGCACTTTATTCCTTTTTTAAGTGTCTCAAATTCATAAGTTGGAACACGGCTAAATGGAGAATCCTTTATATGTTCGGATAATAAATTATCTGCTAAAGTCCAATGTCTGTCGGTTAATTTAGAGGGTTTCTTGTTCAAACTATTAAGAAATCGCGGAATCTGATTCGGAAAAATGATAGGAAGATCCATTTGTGCTTGATATAGGAAAAAGTTTGGATTAACGAAGATAACGAAGGATTCAATTGAGGGGGAATGATATCCAGCATCTTTAAGTAATTTGCGAAAAAGGGTTTCACTGCGACTTAGCTGTTGGACTGGATTTTGAATCTCGGACCTAGATAATGTGTACCATTTATCATTACTAATAAAAAAATCACCTTCGAAATTTTTCACTTCAAACAAATAGACTTTCTCTTGGGCTAGTATACAAGAATCTATTTGAAACGTATTATTATGAACTTCGAATAATAAATCATTTAAAATTAAACAGTCAACAGATAGACTTTCAATCCATTTGTCAAAAAATAACTCACCTGCGTACCCCTTTTCAAGATTCAAATAATAATTATTGTCTTTTTCTGTAAATGTACTACTTCCCTGTAAGGCTCTTAATTTTAATAATTCTTTTGATTCTTCCCGAATCTTAAGTATCATTTATCACATCTCCTATCTTTATATAAAATAGTACCACTTTTCTGATTTTTAATTTGTGATAATTTTGTGAACTCAAAATTTTAATAGGACCTGCTACATTCAATTTGTCCAAATTTTCTCTTGAAAAGCGGTCTAAATTAAAAAAAGGGCTCGTATACATATTAGTACAAACTGCCTTAGGAGGGGAAAGTATGCGGAAAGTAACAAAATCAACGTTAGCTGCAACAGTTATTGCTTCATCGGTATTACTATCAGGGTGTGGCTTGTTTAGTGTAGAGAAGAAGGTGGATAAAATAGATCCGCCTCAGGATGTAACTATGGATAAATCTACGGATAAAGAAGCTCAGGAAGTTAGTAAGAATACTGATGGGAAGGATGCTGTAACTGATACTGTAAAACGAGACCTATTTTTAATTGACGAAAACGGTTGGGTCGTACCACAGACTGTTGAACTTCCAAATGATCCAGCTGCAGCAAGACAAGTTCTTGAATATTTAGTTGCAGGCGGGCCAGTTGATGAAATTCTACCAGATGGCTTCCGTGCAGTGATTCCGCAAGATACAGAAGTAGATGTGAAATTAGAGGGTAGTACTCTAGTTGTTGATTTCTCAAAAGAGTTTGGAACGTATGAGCCTGAGGATGAAGCTAAAATTTTACAAGCTATTACATGGACATTAACTCAATTTGACACAATTGAAAATGTAGAATTACAAGTAAATGGCTACAAGCTAGATGCTATGCCTGTCAATCAAACACCAATTTCTGAAAGTTTAAGTAGAGCAGACGGTATTAATCTTGATAACAGTGATGTTGTTGATATTACCAATACTCGTCAAGTTACACTATATTTCTACGTAGAAAACAATGATAGTAAATATTATGTTCCAATTACAAAAAGAATTGATAATTCCGAGAAGGACAATATAGCTGCAGTGGTCAATGCTCTTATTAAGGGGCCAAAGCTGACTTCTAATCTACTAAATGGAATTCACCCAGACGCAGAGCTTCTAGGTGCTACCTATAAAGATGGTCTAGTGACTCTAGATTTTAATGAAGCAATCTTTGGAAGTTTTGATGAAAAAGTAGTTTCCAAGCATGTAATCAATTCACTTGTGCTATCATTAACAGAGCAGCCAGGGATTGAGAGTGTTGCAATTACGGTTGATGGTAACGCAGATATTACAAGTGAAGATGGAAAGAAATTATCAGAACCTGTGACTCGACCTGTTAATGTTAATATTGGTAGTTTTTAGACCATTCTTTTTTGATATACTATAATATGAAATAAAAAAGAGGTAGGCAAAATTAGCCCACCTCTTCTTCTGTTATCATATAGGAGGATTTATTAATGAGAAATGATGGACGTGGCAGGGATGAATTAAGGCCTGTACACTTTGAATTGAATTATGTGAAGCATCCGGAAGGTTCAGTGTTGATTAGCGTAGGAGAAACAAAAGTTATTTGCAATGCGAGTGTTGAGGACCGTGTTCCACCATTTATGCGGGGAAGTGGTAAAGGATGGATTACAGCTGAATATTCAATGCTTCCAAGAGCAACTGAACAAAGGAATATTCGAGAATCAACAAAGGGAAAAGTAACAGGAAGAACAATGGAAATTCAACGTTTAATTAGTAGATCACTTAGAGCTGTTATGGATTTAGAAAAATTGGGCGAACGAACGATTTGGATTGATTGTGATGTCATTCAAGCCGATGGTGGCACGAGAACAGCCTCAATCACCGGGGCATTTGTTGCTATGGTGTTGGCTGTAGCAAAGCTTCATCAAGATAATAAAATCTCAGCATTTCCGATTACTAACTTTTTGGCTGCAACTTCGGTGGGAATAGACCCCGAGTATGCAGAAATATTAGATTTGAATTACATAGAGGATTCCAGAACAAATGTCGATATGAATATTATAATGACTGACTTAGGGAAGTTTGTTGAACTCCAGGGAACTGGGGAAGAATCAACATTCTCTCGTGAACAACTAAATACATTACTAGAGCTAGGTGAAAAAGGAATTAATGAATTAATTCATCTACAAAAAAAGGCACTTGGTGAGTACATCGAACTTATAGAAAGAAGGGAAGAGTAGCATGAAGGAATTAATGATTGCTACAAAAAATAAAGGAAAAGTAAACGAATTTAAAGAGCTGTTCTCATCTAGAGGAATTAATGTGAAATCATTGTTAGATTACCCTGAAATAGACGATATTGAAGAAACTGGTTCTACCTTTGCGGAAAACGCAATCATCAAAGCTGAAGCAATTTCGAAATTATTAAAACTACCTGTTATAGCTGATGATTCTGGCCTTTCAATTGATTACTTAGATGGTAGGCCAGGAGTCTATTCTGCTCGTTATGCAGGAGAACAAAAAAATGACCTAGCCAACACTGCGATGGTTTTAGTAGAACTAAAAGATGTTCCGAGTGAAAAAAGAACTGCTCGATTCCATTGTGCTCTAGCTATTGCAATTCCTGAGGAAAAAACATATGTTGTAGAGGGTACGTGTGAAGGACAGATAACAGAAGCACCTAGAGGAGAAAATGGCTTTGGATATGATCCGGTTTTTTACGTTGTTGAAGAAGGTAAAACGATGGCAGAACTTCCTAAAGATGTGAAAAATAAAATAAGTCATCGTGCTAAGGCACTTGTGAAAATGGACAAGCTATTAAATGAATTAGAGGTGTCAGGTAAATGAAGGCATTAATTGTAAGTGATAGTCACGGATTAACAATGGAACTCCAAATCCTTAAAGACCGCCACCAACATGAAGTAGATATCATGCTCCATTGTGGTGATTCAGAACTTGCAATTACCTCTAAAGAAATGAGTGGTTTCTCTGGAGTCCGTGGAAACTGTGATTATGATTCAAACTATCCAAATGATATGCCTATCCCTTTTGGGGGCAAACAAATTTTGCTAACACATGGACATTTATACAATGTAAAAATGACTTTGATGAATTTGCGTTATCGTGCTGAGGAAGTTGGTGCAAATATTGTCTGCTTTGGTCATTCCCACATTGCGGATGCTGAGCTTATTGACAATATCTTATTTATTAATCCGGGAAGTATTAGACTTCCAAAAATGCGAAAAGAACGAACATATGCTATACTGGAAATCATAAATAATGAAGCAATTGTAACTTATTATGATCTCGACGGAAATAGTGTTGACCAATTAACATTACGTACTTCCTTATAAGATGGAGTGAGAAATCACTCCTTTTAAATTAATTTTAAAAAAGTGTTGACATCTAATTCCTATGTAGATATAATAAAAAATGTCGCTGATGAACATTACATGTTTGAGCGGTAACAGAAATGATTAATAATATACATATGTCCCAGTAGCTCAGCCGGATAGAGCATACGCCTTCTAAGCGTACGGTCGGGAGTTCGAATCTCTCCTGGGACGCCATCTAATGAATTTACGAAACGTTTGATATATCCTAAACACTCTGAAATGTTGTTGCACCAACACTTCAAGAGTGTTTTTCTTTTTTGCGCAAAACGATGAAAAACGATAGAAAATCAAATGGAGCGTTTGTCTATATGTTGAATAGGAGAGAATATCGCCAAAATGACTTTTAATCGTTTCTAGGGTGTTTTTGTAGCGTACTAGGGTATTATCCACTATATCTATTTTATAAACTTTCAACCACATTTCAAAATATTCATCAAAAGGATCAATACGTAACTGGGGTACTATCCCTTTTTGCAAATTTGCCTCTTTCTTAGTTTTAAAGCCTCCTTTCTAATTGGTTTTGATTTTTTACCAACCAGTTTTCATAATCCGCAAACAAACCGTATATTTCCTTATATCTTTTTAAAGCTTCATCTAAAAACGATTCAGTAACACCTAAATGTTCAGCTAATTCAATCCGGTTTCTAGTTCAGCTCGAATTGATAAATGAGCTATGAAACATAAGAGTAAGGGAGTGACATTAATTGGAGGCAAAAAAAGTATTTTGTGTAGATTGTGGCATGAAATATTTAATTGTGTGGGATGCTGAGAATTTTCATGATCCAGAGTTTTGTGATGGATGTGGAAGTGATAGTGATTTAAAGGAAATAGATTAAGCATCTTGTTTACAGGGCAAGGCATGCGCTAGGTACGATTAGGATTTTTGGACCTTGCCCTGTAGTGCTCCAAATAGGGGTTTGATATAGCTCTAAAAAGAAAAAGCCTGTGACATTTTAGACATTACAATACGTAAAGAAATCAGGTAGATATGAAAAATTTAACTTTTTTTATTTTTGCATTTTCTATCGGCGAAGATTGCGATAAAGGCACCTGACAAAACAGTCATCCATAAAATGAGTTCCATTTTTTCATCTCCAATCGTTAGTATAATTATTATACGTTCGGTAATGATAAAAGATTCATTTAATGAATCAAAATGATAGAACAGTTCAGTAGATAAAAGCACAGTTTGTCCACTGTGCTTAAAGAGAAAATATTTCAATACCAATAGCTCCCAATGCAAGTTTTAAAGTAACTAGACCTAGAGCAGTTCCAATTATTCTTTTCATTTTGAAGACTCCTCCTTTCTTAAGTTATATGAGGTATAGGTACTGATGGTTTATAAATTAATTGAATAGGAGAAAATGCAATGGAAATTACAGTAAAATCTCAAGCCCAACATTTTCAATTAGCATGTGATAGGTAGGAACCGGCAGTGGGCCATGAAATAAAAGTTGGAGATTATGTTAGACTCAGTATCAAAAGAAGGAACAATGAATTTCTTAATTAAAGTCGGCAAATCTATAAGCAGAATTATTTGATAAACAAGCTGATTTTGACGAAATAGCGTCCTTGGTAAGAATGAAAAAAATACAATTAATGTATGTCTTCTCTATATTTAGTGTTTCTTTTATATGGGTTTCAGTTTATTAAAGAAAAATTATCAATAAAGGGAGAACCCAAGGAAAATACCTCATTGAATATCAATTAGCTTTTGCTGGTAAAGGAAACAAATGATAGAAAGTGATTAAAAAAACGAACTACCCAGAAACTACTGGATAGTCGAAGGAGATATACGATTGGTTCGCCATACAATGAAGAATCGATCTTTTAATGCGGATGTTAATTATTGTATTAGATTGGACCAATACTTGCAGCAATTCTATCTAAAGCTTCTTGTACTGTTGTCGGCGCTGGAACATTCCAATCGCTGAAATTGGTCGGTATATAAGCTAACCCAAATGCATCATCCACTCTTTCTAAAAATGTATTCGTACCTGTTAGCGTTGGGTACTCTTTCTGCAACAATATTGGTTAATTCTCCATGTCCAAGAAAATTAAATTGATTATCATAATACGTTACCTGTACGGTTACAGGTGGTGAAGGCTAGTTCCAATTTTAGCTAATGACACTATAATCCCAAAGCTTTGCCCAGGGGTTGCTGGCACAAATTGTGCGATAAAGGAATTTAAATCACCACCAGGCAATAATGCAGAATAGATACCAGAATGAGAAAACGAGATGGTAGGTATAGCATTAAATACGATCCAAGGGGATAAACTACCCGTCTCAAAGTCGCCATTAATAATTAAATCATTTAGTGACATTGTCTATCTAGCCTCCTTAGTTGAAATTTTAAGTGAATGACTAGAAATTTGATTTATTCTATGATTTATTTTTTGTTTTGAACCGACTGATGAACTATGTTAGATATAAGGGTTAATTGATTCTTCGGAAAAGAGTTTTTTTTGTATTCCTTCATTAACCCTCCTTTTACAAAAAATTTAAATTATTTTTAAAATCTACAAAGCTTGAATTATCAAAGTTGTAAGCGGATACAACTAATCTCACTAGTCAAAATTATCTAATAATTCACTAAAATGGTGTTGACTCCTTAGTAAAATCAGCGTATTATAAGCTCTAATAAAATGCTTTGTTAATAAGAGAATAACTATCAAACAAGAGTGAATTACAGCACAAGAAGGTCCAAAGCAAAACAAAGACATCATTCTAAAAATGTGGTGGGCTCGTTTGTTAATAGGATCATTTTTTGTACCTTGAATTTCACTAGTGTAAAGCGTCTCTGTTTAAACGTACTAAAGGGGTGTTTTTAAGTGGGTGAACAATGGATTTACTTAAATGATCAATTTGTAAAAAAAGAAGATGCAAAGATTTCAGTTTATGACCATGGGTTTTTGTACGGCGATGGAGTTTTTGAAGGAATTCGGGTCTATGATGGTAATGTATTTCGACTGCGAGAACATATTGATCGACTTTATCAATCTGCAAAATCCATTATGTTGAAAATCCCTTATTCAGAGGAAGAATTCATTGATTTAATTGTTCAAACGATTGAGAAGAATAACTTAAGAGATGCGTATATACGACCAGTTGTGTCTCGAGGAGTTGGTGATCTAGGATTAGATCCATTTAATTGTAAAAGAGCAAATGTTGTAATAATAGCTGAACCGTTATCAATTTTTCCAAAAGAATTATATGAAACTGGAATCGAAATTGTAACAGTCGCTACACGAAGAAATCGACCTGATGTATTAAGCCCGAAGGTGAAATCGCTCAATTATTTAAATAATATTTTGGTAAAACTAGAAGCCCATCTTGCTAACGTGAGTGAGGCACTCATGTTGAATGACCAAGGGTACGTAGCTGAAGGATCAGCAGATAATGTATTTATTATTAAGGGGAATAAAATTTTAACACCCCCAGGCTATATTGGTGCGCTTGAAGGTATTACTAGATCAGTAATTATTGAGATTGCAACCAATCTTGGATATGAAATGAAGGAAGAGCCATTTACGAGACATGATGTGTATACCGCAGATGAAGTGTTTCTAACAGGTACAGCTGCAGAGGTTATTGCTGTTGTAAAAGTAGATGGAAGAGTAATCGGTGATGGTATTCCTGGGCAACATACACAAAAACTTCTTAAAGTATTTCGAGAAAAGGTTGTCTCTGACGGAGTCAAGGTTTATAGTGCTCCAACAAATGTAAACGTTGGATAATATAAAACGAAGAAGAGGATAAGTAGTCTTACGATTAAATATCTACAGAGAACCGGGATGGTGGAAACCGGTGTTATTACGTAGGATGAACTCACCTCCGAGTGTTAACTTGAAAGATTTCTCAAGTAAAGTTAACCGGGTGTTTGGTTATTTCGCACCCGTTATCAAAATGAACGACAAATGTTGTTCCTAAAGGTGATCGAAGTTGATCACAAAGAAGGGTGGTACCGTGAAAAGTGACAAATGCCTTTTCGCCCCTTTGACCTTGAATTTTTGGTCTAGTGGGTGGATTGGCTTTTTATTTTGCCAAATTAACTCTTTCCAACAGGTAATTTGAGCATCTTATAGGGTTAACCTGTGGCGAAAGCTTCTGATTTTTCAAAGTAAATTTTGATTAAGCTTGAAAAGTTTGGATGCGAATACGTATTGACGAAATTGATTATAAAAAGGAAGGGATGTAAGCAAAAATGAGTGTAAATGCAAATGTGGAGGAAAAAAGTGAAGCTTCTACAAAATTAAGTGGAGCCATGATGTTGGTAGAGGCTTTAAAGCAAGAAAATGTAGAAGTCATTTTTGGATACCCAGGCGGAGCAGTTCTACCAATCTATGATAAGTTATATGATTCTGGTATTTTTCACGTTTTAACAAGACATGAACAAGGAGGAATCCATGCAGCTGAAGGATATGCAAGGATATCTGGAAAACCGGGTGTAGTTATTGCAACCTCAGGTCCTGGTGCAACAAATATTGTGACAGGACTGGCTGATGCGATGATAGATTCCCTTCCATTAATCGTATTTACAGGTCAAGTTGCTTCTACAGTTATTGGATCAGATGCTTTTCAAGAGGCAGATGTACTCGGCATTACGATGCCAATTACAAAGCATAGCTACCAAGTGAGAGATGTAAAAGACTTACCTAAAATTATTAAAGAAGCATTCTATATTGCTACTAGCGGGAGATCCGGACCTGTATTAATTGATATTCCGAAGGACATGTCAACATTTGAAGCAGAATTTAATTATCAGCAAGAAATTGATCTACCAGGATATCAACCGACAATTCAACCAAATCATTTGCAAATAAGGAAGCTAGTAGAAGCGGTTAGCCAAGCAAAAAAACCAGTTATATTAGCAGGTGCAGGAGTATTACATGGAAAAGCAGCGGCTGAATTGAAGGAATATGCTGTACAACAAAACCTCCCGATTGCCCATACATTACTAGGTCTTGGCGGATTTCCTGCAGATCATCCGCTATTTCTTGGGATGGCCGGTATGCATGGTACATACACGGCAAATATGGCCTTGTATGAATGTGACTTATTAATAAGTATTGGTGCTAGATTTGATGATCGAGTAACAGGTAATTTAAAGACATTTGCTCCAAACGCAACAATTGCCCATATTGATATTGACCCTGCAGAGATTGGAAAAAATGTTCCAACTAAAATTCCAGTTGTTGGTGATGCAAAGGAAGTATTAAAGAAGCTCATTCATCAAAATGGAAAACAAGGTGAATCGAAGGAATGGCATGATAAATTATCAGGCTGGAAAGTGGAATATCCATTATGCTACGAAAATTCAGCCGATGAATTGAAGCCGCAGAAATTGGTAGAGCTTGTATACAAATACACTTACGGAGAAGCAATAGTCACTACCGATGTTGGTCAGCATCAAATGTGGGCTGCTCAGTATTATAAATTTAACAATCCTAATAATTGGGTAACATCTGGTGGGTTAGGAACTATGGGCTTTGGCCTTCCAGCAAGTATTGGTGCACAGTTAGCAGAAAAAAACAAAACGGTTGTTGCGATTCTTGGAGATGGCGGCTTTCAAATGACATTACAAGAGCTTTCGGTTATTCAAGAGTTAAACCTACCAATTAAAATTATTATTTTAAATAATAAGGCTTTAGGTATGGTTAGACAATGGCAAGAAATTTTCTATGAAGAGCGTTATTCACACTCACTAATACCGAATCAGCCCGATTTTATGAAATTAGCAGATGCATATGGTATCAAAGGACTTAAAGCGACTACAGAGGAAGAGGCTGAACAAATTCTTAAAGAAGCCTTTGAATATGATGGCCCAGTTCTTATGGATTTCTGTGTAACACCTAATGAAAATGTCTATCCAATGGTTGCACCAGGTAAGGGATTACATGAAATGGTAGGTGTCAAATTGTGAAAAGGATTATAACTTTACTTGTTAATAATAGGGCAGGTGTACTGAATAGAATAACCGGATTATTAACGAAGCGGCATTACAATATCGAAAGTATAACGGTAGGTCATTCAGAATCAGAAGGAATATCAAGAATGACATTCGTCATTCATGTTGATGAAGAACAGGTTGTTGAACAAATTACGAAACAGTTGAATAAACAAATTGATGTCTTGAAGGTAATGGACATAACGAATCAAGCAATTGTAGCAAGGGAGCTGGCACTTATCAAAGTTTCCTCAACTCCTGCCAATCGAAATGAGATTTATAGTTTGATAGAACCATTTCGCGCATCAATTATTGATGTAAGCAAAGATAGTGTGGTTGTACAGGTAACAGGTGAATTTGAAAAAGTTGAAGCAATAATTGACTTATTAAAACCGTATGGAATTAAGGAAATTGCGCGTACAGGAACAACTGCATTTACGCGTGGTAATCAAAAGGCGGTAACAAATATTAAGCCGTATTCCATCGTTTAATTAATATTTATACATTATAAAAATCAAATTACTTAATAGGGAGAGATTAGAATGACAAAGGTATATTATAACGGGGATGTAAATGATTACGTATTATCAAATAAAAAGGTTGCTGTAATCGGATATGGATCACAAGGTCATGCGCACGCGCAGAACCTACGTGAAAGTGGTGTCGATGTTATTGTTGGACTTCGTCAAGGAAAATCGTGGGAACAAGCAAAGCAAGATGGGCTTCCGGTATTTTCAGTTAGTGAAGCGTCAGAGCAAGCAGATGTTGTTATGGTTTTACTACCAGATGAGTATCAGCCAAAAGTGTATAAAGAAGAAATTGAACCAGCACTCAAGCCAGGGAATGCACTTGTATTTGCTCATGGTTTTAATGTTCATTTTAGTCAAATCGTTCCACCAAGCTATGTGGATGTATTTTTAGTTGCTCCGAAAGGGCCAGGACATCTTGTGAGACGTACTTACCGTGAAGGCGCAGGAGTACCAGCATTATTCGCTGTAGAGCAAGATGTAACAGGAAATGCAAAGGAAATTGCCCTTGCATATGCTAAAGGAATTGGCTCTGCAAGAGCGGGTGTTCTTGAGACAACATTCCAAGAAGAAACAGAAACTGACCTATTTGGAGAACAAGCTGTTTTATGTGGCGGGTTAACCTCACTAGTAAAAGCAGGCTTTGAAACATTAGTAGAAGCTGGCTACCAACCTGAAGTTGCCTATTTTGAATGTTTACATGAATTGAAGCTAATTGTGGATTTAATGTATGAAGACGGAATGGCAGGAATGAGATACTCCATTTCAGATACAGCTCAATGGGGTGACTTTGTATCTGGACCAAGAGTAGTAAACGACCAAGTGAAGGCTGAAATGAAGGAAGTATTAAAAGATATTCAAACAGGTAAATTTGCGAAAGGTTGGATTCTTGAAAATCAGGCAAACCGACCAGAATTTAATGCTATCAATAAACGTGAAAATGAACACCAAATTGAGGTTGTTGGAAGAAAATTAAGAGAAATGATGCCATTTGTTAAGCAGCGAGAAGCAAAAGACGTGGTGGTCTCTAATGCGGAAAATTAATATTTTTGACACAACTTTACGGGATGGGGAACAGTCAGCAGGAGTCAATTTAAATTTGCATGAAAAGCTGGAAATAGCTAAGCAGTTAGAAAGATTGAATGTTGATATTATTGAGGCAGGATTCCCTGCCTCATCTGAAGGAGATTTTCAATCGGTCAAAGAAATTACTAAAATTATTAAAAATTGTTCAGTTACTGGCTTAGCTCGGTCTGTAAAAAGTGATATTGACTCTGCATGGGAAGCGCTAAAGGGCGGGGCGGAACCTCGTCTCCACCTCTTTTTAGCAACTTCACCCATTCATATGACCTACAAATTAAAACAAACACCAGATCAAGTCATTTCGACTGCTGTAGAGACTGTTAAGTATGCTGCAAAATACTTTCCTGTCATTCAATGGTCTGCTGAAGATGCATGTAGGTCTGATCTGTCATTCTTAGTGAAAATAATAAAAGAAGTGATTGATGCAGGTGCAAAGGTGATTAATATCCCTGATACAGTTGGATATATAAGCCCAAAGGAATATGGGGAAAGGTTTAAGTACCTATTCCAAAATGTTCCGAATATTGATAAGGTCATTCTTTCTGCACATTGTCATGATGATCTTGGAATGGCTGTTTCGAATTCCCTATCTGCTGTTGAAAATGGTGTCTTACAGATTGAAGGTACGATTAATGGTATTGGTGAAAGAGCAGGGAATGCTTCCTTGGAGGAAGTTGCAGTTGCATTGCATATTCGCCAAGATTATTATCATGCGAAAACAAGACTTAATCTTTCGGAAATTAAGCGTACAAGTGATTTAGTAAGTAAATTAACAGGGATGATTATTCCCCCGAATAAAGCAATTATCGGCAAAAATGCATTTGCTCATGAATCAGGCATTCATCAGGATGGGGTTTTGAAGGAAAAAACAACCTATGAAATTATTTCGCCAGAATTGGTCGGTGTAAATTCTAATTCAATGGTACTTGGTAAACATTCTGGTAGGCATGCATTTCGAAATAGAATTGTCGAGCTTGGTTATTCACTGGATGATCAAGAAATCAATCGCTTATTTAAGCTTTTTAAGGAGCTTGCTGATAAGAAAAAAGAAATTACAGATGAGGATCTAATAACTTTATTGGTAGATGAGAAGCTAACAGATCAAGAAGACTATTATCATTTGGAAGCTTTACAAGTACAATTTGGTACAAATCAAATTCCAACAGCTACGATTACGTTAACGAATCTAGATGGTGAAAAAATTCAAGAGGCAGCAACGGGTTCAGGAAGTGTGGAAGCACTTTATAATACACTTGAGCGTTGTGTTGGACTTTCAATTTCATTAGAAGATTATCGGATTCAATCAGTCGGAGCGGGCAGGGATGCGCTGGCTCAAGTATATGTAAAGGTAAAACATCAAAACCTTGAAAGTAGTGGTAGGGGCTCTGCACAAGATGTATTAGAGGCTTCTGCAAAAGGATACCTCAACGCTGTTAATAGATTACTAGCTTTTGAAAAAAATATAATTTCATTAGAAAAAGTTGGAGTGTAAGAACGGAAAAAATAAAAGAGGAGGCTATCATTAATGAAGAAAAATATTGCTGTACTTCGTGGAGATGGGGTTGGAAAAGAAGTTGTAAAAGGTGCAATCGAAGTACTTAAAGCCATAGGGGAACAGTATGATCATGAATTTTCATTTCAACATGCATTAATTGGTGGTACAGCAATTGACAAAGAAGGTACTCCTCTCCCAGCAGACACATTGGAAGTGTGTAAGCATAGTGATGCGGTGCTTTTAGGTGCAGTTGGAGGCCCGAAATGGGATCAAAATCCACCACATTTAAGACCTGAAAAAGGTTTATTACAAATTCGAAAGGCATTGAATTTATATGCGAACGTACGTCCAGTAACTTGTTTCAATAGTTTACTTGATGCATCCCCACTTAAACGTGAAATAATTGAGAATGTAAATTTCGTAATTGTAAGGGAGCTGACAGGTGGACTCTATTTTGGAAAGCCAAGTGGTAGAAAAATAGAAAATGGTGAGGAAACTGTCGTTGATACACTTTCTTATAAAAGGGTAGAGATGGAAAGGATCATCGAAAAATCATTTGAAATGGCAAGAGCAAGAAAGAAAAAGGTGACATCTGTCGATAAAGCAAATGTATTAGAGTCAAGTCGAATGTGGCGTGAGGTTGCGGAAGAGGTTGCAAAACGCTATCCAGATGTTGCTCTTGAGCATATGCTTGTAGACAACGCTGCTATGCAATTAATTAGAAACCCAAGGCAATTTGATGTAATTGTTACAGAGAATATGTTCGGTGATATTTTAAGTGATGAAGCTTCAATGTTAACAGGTTCTTTAGGGATGCTCCCATCAGCTAGTCTTTCGAGTAATGGTCCTAGTCTTTACGAGCCAATTCATGGTTCAGCTCCTGACATTGCAAATATGAATATTGCAAATCCAATTGCAACGATTTTATCAGCTGCGATGATGCTAAGACTATCCTTCGGTATGGAAGATGAAGCTAAGGCTGTAGAGAGGGCGGTTGAGCAAGTACTTGCAGCGGGATATCGGACAGCAGATGTCGTTCAATTTCCTAGGAAATCGATTAGTACAACTGAAATGACTGAAAGAATCAAAGAAGCTTTAGTTGAAGATGGAGCAATTTCAAATATCATGTCAGCGTACGCATAATCAATCTAAACATGCACTTTTCGTAACATGAAAAGTGCAGTTATTTTTAAAGGAAGCTTTTCACGCATTAACTGGCAGTAAGCCCCTTAGGAGCAACTGTCAGTAAAAGCCCGAAATTGAACACAGACTAACTACGGCCACATCCTGTGGCAACGTCTGTGTGACCCACATCGTGTGGGCCGCAACTATCAATCAGAACTGCACTGATTGAAGTTTCACTTTATCGAGCAAGCTCGAAAAAATCTGGGCACAAATACGCCAAGGCGCATTTGATAAAGGGGGATATTCATGGCACCAAAGACGATAATCGAAAAAATTTGGGAACAGCATGTGATTAATCGTGAGGTAGGGAAGCCGGATCTACTATATATTGATTTACATCTTGTTCATGAAGTAACATCACCACAGGCATTTGAAGGACTTCGGCTGAAAAATCGTAAAGTAAGACGTCCTGATTTAACCTTCGCTACAATGGATCATAATGTGCCAACAACAGAGGATCGTTTTAATACGAAGGATGAAATTGCGGCAAAGCAAATGAGTGCACTAGAAAAGAACTGTCAGGAATTTTCTATTAAACTAGCAGACTTGCGTAGTCCAGAGCAAGGAATTGTTCACGTTATTGGCCCTGAATTAGGATTGACCCAACCAGGAAAAACAATTGTTTGTGGGGACAGCCATACCTCTACACATGGCGCATTCGGTGCTCTAGCATTTGGAATAGGCACAAGTGAGGTTGAGCATGTTCTTGCAACACAAACACTATGGCAGCAGCGTCCCAAAACCCTTCAAGTAAATATAGTAGGCGAATTAGCGAATGGGGTATCTGCTAAGGACGTGATTTTAACAATCATAAAAAAATATGGAATCAATTTTGGGACAGGTCATATTATTGAATATACTGGGGAAGCAATTCGAAAAATGTCGATGGAAGAACGGATGACGATTTGTAATATGTCAATCGAAGGTGGGGCGAAAGCCGGTTTAATTAGTCCCGATGAAATTACGTTCTCCTATTTAAAAGGTCGAAAATACAGTCCTACTGGTTTTGAGTTTGATGAGGCAGTTTCCAAATGGAGACAATTGGCGACAGATGAGGGTGCTGTTTTTGACAAAGTTCTTGAGCTACGGTCAGACGAAATCCTACCTACTGTTACATGGGGAACGAATCCTTCGATGAGTATTACGATAGATGATAGAGTACCTTTTCCAGAGGATTTTCAAAGGGAAGTAGATAAAAAAGCCGCATTACGTGCTTATGAATATATGGGACTAACTCCAGGTACACCAATAAGTGAGGTTGAGGTTCAACATGTGTTCATAGGATCTTGTACAAATTCAAGAATTAGTGATTTAAGAGAAGCAGCGGAAATCATTCGTGGGCTCAAGGTACTCCCATCTGTTAGAGCAATGGTTGTACCCGGTTCACAGCAGGTGAAGCGCCAGGCTGAGGAAGAGGGTCTTGCTGATATTTTTCGAAAAGCTGGGTTTGAATGGAGAGATGCGGGTTGTAGTATGTGCTTAAGCATGAATCCAGATGTTGTTCCAGCTGGGGAAAGATGCGCTTCCACATCGAACCGGAATTTTGAGGGAAGACAAGGAAAAGGTGCGAGAACTCATCTAGTTAGTCCTGCAATGGCTGCAGCGGCTGCTATTTATGGTAGGTTTGTAGATGTACGAAGCTTACAAAAGACAGTTTCAGGTAGGGAGCGATAGTCATGGAACCATTTATCATTCATAGAGGTAAGGTTGCTGGTCTTGACCGGGTAAATGTAGATACGGATCAAATTATTCCAAAACAATTTTTAAAAAGTATTGATCGAAGTGGCTTCGGTAAATTTTTGTTTTATGATTGGCGCTATCTTTCAGATGGCAGCCCAAATCCTGAATTCGAACTCAATCGGAAAGAAAATGAAGGGGCTACTATTCTAGTTGCAAATGAAAACTTTGGCTGTGGTTCATCTAGGGAGCATGCTCCATGGGCTCTGCTAGATTATGGATTCAAGGTAATTATTGCACCATCATTTGCAGATATTTTCTATAATAATTGTTTGAAGAATCGAATATTGCCAATCAGATTGGAAAAAGGTGATATTGAGTACCTATTTAATGAAGCAAATAGTAGCAGTTATGAGTGTACGATTTCCCTAGAGGATGAAAGAATGCTAGACTCAAAAGGATTTGAGCGTATATTTGAAATCGACCCGTATTGGAAGGAAATGCTCATCAAAGGGTGGGATGAAATCGATAAAACTTTATCATATGAACAAAAAATTATACAATATGAGACTAGGCAAGGTGGGATTTAAATCCTACCTTGTTTTCTTTATTTTTCATTGTTACACTAAAAACTCATACTAGCTTTTAATTAAAAGAATTTGGGGTTGGAAGACTCGATGACTAAAGAAAATAATAAAGATAAAAAAATTATACAATTTCCGAATTTAAAGGAAAGATTATTAGAAAAAGGGCTAGATGCTCTTACGGTAAAGCGATTCAATGATGCACTAGCATTTTTAAGACAAGCACAAGAGCTTGAAAAGGATCATCCTGAAATCGAGCTAGGTATCGTTATTTGCTTGTTTGAATTAGGTCAATTTAATAAAGCAAAAGAAAACTGTTGGCAAATGCTCAAAAAAGATTTAGGGGATTACTTTCACGTTTTACAAATCTATTTAATGATATTAATTCAATTAGGGGAATATAAAGAGGTAGAAACAACGATTGAAGCAGTAATAGAGGAAAATTCAATACCAGAGGAATATTATGATAATCTATTGAATCTTTTAGAACTAAGCAAAAAAATGATTTCCCCTAAGAGTAAAATCGAAATTGAAAGTAAACCAAAGTTAGACTTACATGAACAGCTTCAACAAGTATTACTTAATGAGAATGATGTACATAACCAGCTTCAACTCGTTCAATCTCTGAAGGAACTTAATATACGAACCTATTTAGCCGTTTTCAAGGAGTTTTTGGAGAATGAGGAGAAGCACCCAATTGTTAAGACAATTATCGTGCAATTATTGAATGACAATGGTGTGAATGAAGAGATTGTTGTAAAAAAGAATGGTAGTTCAGTTACTGTAATTCCTGCGGATTTACTTGATACTTCTGCAAACCCATTTGCGCAAAAAGTTCTCTTAATTTTAGAAAATAAGCTGATGAATGATAATCCAACTTTATTTGAAACAGCGAGAGATATTTGGTTACGACATCTGTTTGTTTTATTTCCATTAACTTTAGAGAATGAAAACTCACATATGTACGCTGCAGCGTTACATTTATATAGTGCAGAACTACATGGGTTTGAGATTGCTAATCATGAACTTGAAAATGAATATCATGTCAGCCTTTTTCATCTGAAATATACTCTTGAACGACTTAGGGAGGTCGAAGCAATTTCAGTATTGGATTGAATGACTGTATATTTGGTTATACTTTAAAGAAAACTCGCAGATTGGCGAGCCCTTAGGGCGAAGACAGAGATGTTAGTTATACTTATTTGGAAAAGAAAGGTTATACTTTCTTTTCCGTTAAGAAAAAATATTCTACCTGTTGAAAGCTTTGTATTCTATGTTATAATGTAAGGGTTGTAAAATGCTTGATTACCTTAAATAGGTAATATACGAATATTACATAAAGCATAAAATTTGTTACTCATAATAGATGTTGGAGGGAATATTTATGTCTGCAAAATGGGAAAAGTTAGAAGGGAACCAAGGTGTTCTAACAATTGAAGTTGATGCGGAAAAGGTTAATGAAGGACTTGACGCTGCATTTAACAAAGTAGTAAAGCAAGTGAATGTACCAGGTTTCCGTAAAGGTAAAATGCCACGTGGAATGTTTGAAAAACGTTTTGGAGTAGAATCATTATACCAAGACGCATTGGATATCATCCTTCCTGAAGCATATGCTAGTGCAATTGAAGAAACAGGAATTGAGCCAGTAGATCGTCCTGAAGTTGATATAGAGCAAATGGAAAAAGGAAAAAACCTTATTTTCACTGCAAAGGTTATCGTTAAGCCTGAAGTTAAATTAGGTGACTACAAAGGATTAGAAATAGAAGCATTGGACGAAAATGTAACAGATGAAGATGTTAATAAAGAATTACAAGAACTACAGGAACGCCATGCTGACCTAGTTGTGAAAGAAGAAGGATCAATTGAAAATGGTGATACAGTTGTTCTTGATTTTGAAGGCTTTGTTGATGGCGAAGCATTTGAAGGCGGAAAAGCAGAAAACTACTCACTAGAAGTTGGTTCAGGATCATTCATCCCTGGATTTGAAGAGCAGCTAGTTGGAGTAGCAGCAGGTGCCCAAAAGGATGTTGAAGTAACATTCCCTGAAGAATATCATGCTGAAAATCTTGCAGGAAAGCCAGCTACATTTAAAGTTCAAATTCATGAAATCAAAGCAAAAGAACTTCCAGCTTTAGATGATGAGTTTGCTAAAGATGTTGACGATGAAGTAGAAACATTGGAAGAACTAAAAACAAAAATTAAGACACGCCTAGAGGACACAAAAAAACGTGATGCAGAAAATCATTTAAAGGATACTTTAATTGAGAAAGCTGCAGAAAATGCTGAAATTGACGTGCCAGAGGCAATGGTTCATACAGAACTAGATCGTATGATGAAAGAATTTGAACAACGTCTACAAATGCAAGGTATGAATCTTGATCTTTATTTCCAATTCTCAGGCCAAGATGAAGATGCATTACGTGAACAAATGAAAGAAGATGCTGGTAAACGTGTACGCATTAACTTAACATTAGAAGCAATTGCTAAGCTAGAAAATATTGAAGTAACAAATGAAGAAGTTAATGAAGAAATTGAAAAAATGGCTGAAATGTATAGTACTCCAGTAGAAGATATCAAGAAAATGGTTGGAAATCTTGATGGAGTAAAAGAAGATATAAAAATAAGAAAAGCAATTGATTTTCTTGTAGAAAATAGTAAAAGTGTTGCATAATATAATATAGAGGTGTAACAAGGCGCGACTCGTTCGTGCCTTGTTTTGTACCTTCGGAAATTATATACATAATAATAAGTATTAAGTAGTAGTTTTATTCTGGGGATTATGGGAATGATAAAAAAGGAGGGCGATACATATCACAATTTAAGCAATGATTCACGAGTTCGATTTTACCTACATAATGTTGAAGTGTTTTATTACCTGTTTACACTTAAAATATGGTACAATGCAATACATAACTAAATTTGGAATATTTTCTTTAATGAAAGACAGAAAAAGTCCTCATATATAAGGACGATGAGAAGAGAGAAGAAACAATTAAGGGGTGACATAATGTTTAAATTTAATGATGAAAAAGGGCAGCTTAAATGTTCTTTTTGTGGTAAAACTCAAGACCAAGTGCGTAAATTAGTTGCGGGTCCTGGAGTTTATATATGTGATGAATGTATCGAACTATGTACTGAAATTGTTGAAGAAGAATTAGGTACAGAGGAAGAAGTTGAATTTAAAGATGTACCGAAACCGAAAGAGATCCGCGAGATCCTTGATGAATACGTAATTGGTCAAGATGATGCGAAAAAGTCCTTGTCAGTGGCAGTTTACAATCATTACAAACGTATTAACTCGAATAGTAAGATTGATGATGTTGAATTATCAAAAAGTAATATTTGTATGATTGGACCAACAGGTAGTGGTAAGACATTATTGGCACAAACATTGGCAAGAATTTTAAACGTTCCTTTTGCAATTGCAGATGCAACTTCATTAACAGAAGCAGGATATGTTGGTGAGGATGTTGAAAATATTTTATTAAAATTAATTCAGGCTGCTGATTATGATGTTGAAAAAGCAGAAAAGGGAATCATCTATATTGACGAAATCGACAAGGTAGCTCGTAAAACTGAAAACCCATCAATTACTCGTGATGTATCTGGTGAAGGTGTTCAACAAGCACTTTTGAAAATTCTTGAAGGTTCCGTTGCAAGTGTTCCACCTCAAGGAGGACGTAAGCATCCGCATCAAGAATTCATTCAAATTGATACAACCAATATACTATTTATCGTTGGTGGTGCTTTTGATGGTATTGAACAAATTATTAAGCGCCGTCTAGGTAAAAAAGTAATTGGGTTCGGTTCTGATATTAAATCAGAAGAATTAGATCAAAAAACACTTTTATCGAAATCTCTACCAGAAGATTTGTTAAAGTTTGGATTAATCCCTGAATTTATTGGTCGACTTCCGGTTATTGCGAGTCTTACACCATTAGATGAAGATGCACTAGTTGAAATTTTAACTAAACCGAAAAATGCTCTCGTGAAGCAATATCAAAAAATGCTTGAATTAGATGAAGTGGAATTAGAATTTGAACTAGGAGCTCTCGAAGAAATTGCTAAAAAAGCAATTGAACGAAAAACAGGTGCTCGTGGACTGCGCTCTATCATTGAATCAATTATGCTAGATGTGATGTTTGATCTTCCATCCAGAGATGATATTAAGAAATGTATCATCACTGCTGAGACAGTGAAGGAGAATACTGCTCCTAAGCTGTTATTGGATGATGGAACAATTGTTGCAAATGCTGAAAAATCAGCATAAATAATTAATGAATAAACCCGAGGAATAACAGGAACCCAACCTTTATTCTTCGGGTTTTTTATATATCTAATTGATTGGTCTTAAGCAAAAATAACTCAAATATGGTTTATTCCGCCTTCCCTCAGGAGATAATAATTATATATAGTTTGGGTTCAATAGAGTAGACATTTTTTACACCCCATATAGTAGACAACTTGAGAGTAGGAGGAAAATCATGAGTTGGACAGGAATCGTACTATTCGTGCAGCTTTTTTTCGGTGTCATTATTGGTCTTTATTTTTGGAACCTGCTTAAAAACCAGCGTACACAAAAGGTTTCAATTGACAAGGAATCGAAAAAGGAAATGGAACAATTACGTAAGATGCGAGCAATTTCATTAACCGAGCCGCTTGCTGAAAAAGTAAGACCGACAAGTTTTGCAGATATCGTTGGTCAAGAAGATGGTATTAAATCTTTAAAAGCAGCATTATGTGGGCCAAATCCTCAGCATGTTATAATTTATGGACCGCCTGGTATTGGAAAAACCGCGGCAGCGCGCCTTGTCATGGAAGAAGCAAAACGTAATCCAAAATCACCCTTTAAACAAACAGCAGTCTTTGTTGAGCTTGATGCAACAACTGCAAGATTTGATGAAAGAGGTATTGCTGATCCTTTGATTGGTTCTGTCCATGACCCGATCTATCAGGGTGCTGGTGCAATGGGGCAAGCAGGCATTCCACAGCCAAAACAAGGAGCGGTAACCCATGCTCATGGTGGGGTTTTATTTATCGATGAAATTGGTGAATTACATCCAATCCAAATGAATAAAATGTTAAAAGTGCTGGAGGACCGTAAAGTATTTTTAGAAAGTGCCTATTATAGTGAAGAAAATGCCCAAATTCCAACCCATATACATGATATTTTTAAAAATGGATTACCAGCCGATTTTCGAATGATTGGTGCAACAACCAGAACACCAACTGAAATCCCGCCTGCGATACGGTCACGCTGCCTAGAAGTTTTTTTTAGAGAGCTTGATCAAGATGAACTATCAGTTGTTGCTAAAAAGGCATTAGATAAAGTTAAAATGAATGCAACTGATAACGGAGTATCCATACTCGCATCCTATGCTCGAAATGGTCGGGAGGTAGTGAATATGGTTCAAATTGCTGCTGGAATCGCAATATCTGAAGAAAGAGACATTATCTATGATGAAGATATTGAGTGGGTAATACATTCAAGTCAACTAACACCTAGACATGATAAGAAAATTTATCCAAATGCAAGAGTAGGGTTAGTAAATGGTCTAGCGGTATATGGGCCGAATACTGGAGCCTTACTTGAGATTGAAGTAACAGTTATTCCGGCAAAGGATAATGGTACAATCAATATAACGGGAATTGTTGAAGAGGAAAGCATTGGTGATCGTGGTAAATCAGTAAGAAGAAAGAGTATGGCGAAGGGTTCTATTGAAAATGTCATTACTGTCCTTCGATCAATGGGAGTACCGGCATCAGACTATGATATTCATGTAAACTTCCCTGGAGGTATTCCGATTGATGGGCCTTCTGCTGGCATTGCCATGGCAACGGGTATTTATTCTGCTATTCATAAGTTCCCTGTTGACCATAAAGTTGCAATGACAGGGGAAATTAGTATACATGGAAATGTTAAACCAATTGGTGGTGTAATACCTAAAATAAAGGCGGCTAAACATGCGGGTGCTAAAAAAGTAATTATTCCTCAGGAAAATATGCAATCCATACTTAAAGAAATAGAAGGAATCGAAATAATCCCTGTCACAAACTTGGAGGAAGTATTTGCAATTGCAATTGAAGCTCCAAAACGACATCGAACAGAACAATCTATTATCCCGGCCTCTACAAATTTTTCAAAGACAGAATCAGTTTAAAATATACCGACTTCGACATACTAGTAAAGAACGTCGAGGTCTTTTTTAATATGAAGAAATATTAAAACTGCCTCCAAAATAGACAGGGACATTCAAATAAGATAAAATTTAGATTTAAAGACAAATTAATTTAAATTAATTGTATTCTGAGGTGTTTTGCAATGAATAACAAAAAGGAAATCATTGTTCCTTTATTACCGCTTCGTGGGTTATTGGTTTACCCAACAATGGTATTGCATCTCGATGTTGGTAGAGAGAAATCTGTTCAAGCGTTGGAAAAGGCAATGATTGAGGACCATATTATTTTTTTAACAACCCAAAGGGATGTATCAATAGATGATCCAACTGAAGAGGATATTTATCAAATTGGCACATTGACCCAGGTTAAGCAAATGCTTAAGCTACCAAATGGAACAATTCGCGTGTTGGTTGAAGGGTTACAACGAGGAGAAATTCAAGAAATTTATGATAAGGAAAGTTATCTTTCTGTAAAAGTAAAGACATTTGATGAGGATGAGACGAAGGATATTGAGACTGAGGCACTCATGCGAACAATGCTTGAATACTTCGAGCAATACATAAAGCTTTCAAAAAAAATATCAACAGAAACATATACATCAGTTACAGATATTGAAGAACCTGGTCGGATGGCAGATATAATTGCTTCACATATCCCACTTAAGTTAAAAGAAAAACAGGAAATACTCGAGACCTTTGATGTAAGAAAAAGAATGAATAAAGTTATTACCATTATTAATAATGAGAAAGAAGTGCTTAGCCTCGAGAAGAAGATTGGCCAAAGAGTCAAACGTTCAATGGAGCGAACTCAAAAGGAATATTATCTACGTGAGCAAATGAAAGCTATCCAAAAAGAGCTAGGTGACAAAGAAGGAAAAACTGGAGAAGTACTGTCTCTTAAGGAAAAAATAGAGACTGCAGGTATGCCAGAAAATGTTAAGGAAGTTGCTTTAAAAGAATTAGATCGTTATGAAAAAATACCGCAAACTTCTGCTGAGAGTGCTGTCATTCGCAATTATGTTGAATGGCTTCTGTCATTACCCTGGACAAATGCAACTGAGGACCAGCTCGATATACATCATGCAGAGAAGATATTAGAAAAGGATCATTTTGGCCTAGAGAAGGTAAAGGAAAGGGTATTAGAATACTTAGCAGTGCAGCAATTAACAAACTCCCTTAAAGGACCTATTCTTTGCCTTGCAGGCCCTCCAGGTGTTGGTAAAACTTCACTAGCTCGATCAGTTGCAAAATCATTGGGACGAAATTTCGTTCGAGTGTCCCTTGGTGGCGTTCGTGATGAATCGGAAATTAGAGGGCACCGTAGAACATATGTTGGAGCGATGCCAGGCAGAATCATTCAAGGGATGAAAAAGGCTGGGACGATTAATCCTGTTTTCTTGCTTGATGAGATTGACAAAATGTCTAATGATTTCCGAGGAGACCCTTCTTCTGCAATGCTTGAAGTATTAGATCCAGAGCAAAACTTTAATTTTAGCGACCATTTTATTGAAGAACCTTATGATTTATCAAAGGTAATGTTTATAGCTACAGCAAATAATTTGGCAACTATTCCGGGACCACTTCGTGATAGGATGGAAATTATTACAATTGCAGGCTATACAGAGATAGAAAAGGTTCATATTGCAAAGGATCATCTACTTCCAAAGCAAATTGAAGCACATGGTCTTACAAAAGGTAAATTACAAATTCGAGAAGATGCACTCCAAAGTATCATCCGTTATTATACGAGAGAGGCGGGCGTTCGAGGACTAGAGCGTCAACTAGCGACGATTTGTCGAAAGGTCGCCAAGATTATTGTTTCAGGTGAAAAAAAGCGTGTGATTATCTCAGATAAGAATATTGAAGAGTTTCTTGGGAAAAAGATTTTCAGTTATGGTCAAGCGGAAATTGAAGATCAAGTCGGTGTTGCAACCGGCCTAGCATATACCGCATTCGGGGGGGATACACTGTCGATTGAGGTCTCACTTTCTCCAGGAAAGGGGAAATTAATTTTGACAGGTAAGCTAGGTGATGTAATGAAGGAATCAGCTCAAGCTGCATTCAGTTATATTCGATCAAAAGCTACTCAATTAAATATTGATCCTGATTTTAATGAAAAGAATGATATCCATATCCATGTTCCAGAAGGTGCGGTTCCAAAGGATGGACCGTCGGCAGGAATCACTATCGCAACGGCACTTATTTCAGCATTAACAGGAAGAGCCGTTCGAAAAGAAGTGGGAATGACTGGAGAAATTACATTACGTGGAAGAGTTCTCCCAATTGGTGGACTCAAGGAAAAGTCGTTAAGTGCACACAGAGCGGGCTTAACGAAAATATTATTACCAAAGGATAATGTTAAAGATTTAGATGATATACCAGAAAGTGTTCGAAAAGAGATGGAGTTTGTTCCAGTTTCTCATTTAGATGAGGTACTTGAACATGCGTTAGTAGGGGAGAAATAATGAAAGTTACAAGTGCAGAAATCGTAATAAGTGCTGTTAAACCAGAACAATATCCGGATGTGGAATTACCTGAATTTGCATTAGCAGGACGTTCTAATGTAGGGAAATCATCCTTTATTAATAAAATGATTAATCGTAAAAGTCTAGCGAGAACATCATCTAAGCCTGGTAAAACACAGACATTGAATTTTTACTTAATCAATGAGTTGCTTCATTTTGTTGATGTTCCAGGTTATGGATATGCTAAAGTATCGAAAACCGAGCGAGCAGCATGGGGGAAAATGATTGAAACATATTTAACGAAACGAGAACAATTAAAAGCAGTTGTTCAAATTGTAGATTTACGACATCCCCCTTCAAAGGATGATATCTTAATGTATGATTTTGTTAAGCATTATGACATCCCAGTGATCATTATTGCAACGAAGGCCGATAAAATACCTAAAGGAAAATGGGATAAGCATGCAAAGGTAGTTAGAGAAACATTAGATCTGGATCCTAATGACCGCTTAATCAAATTTTCTTCTGAAACAGGGCTTGGAAAAGAAGAAGCATGGGCAGCATTACAAAGCTTTATGGGATAAAAAAGTGCAGTTGAAGTATACATTTACTTCAGCTGCTTTTTTTGTTGACTTTTTTATGCGTTACGGTCATTTACTAAAATAAGAGCAAACGCCCGTATTACGTATTTTGCCGAATCTAAGGGATTATCAAGGATATGGAAGGATGTAAGTGGATTTATAAAGATATGGAATATGTTTAGACGAGACCCAATAATATATAAGAATACACAGGTATATGCAACTATACGAATTTTGTGACAAGTAAAATTTATTGTTACACTTTTTAACAGACATATCAAAAGGGGGAGAATATTTAGTGAAAAAAGGGCTGGTTACTATCCTATCCGTTATTTTGATTGCTGGAATCTTAAGTGCATGTGGAAGTAAGGAGACAACTACAGATGGGATGAAGTTAGTAGAAAAGGATACATTTACGTTTGCATCATCGGGAGAGTATAATCCGTTCAGTGTTACGGACGGGAATGGTGTAATGACAGGTTTTGATATTGAGGTTGCAGAAGCAATTGCGAAGGAATTAGACCTGGAGCCTGATCAGAAACGTTTTAAATTTAATAGTATTGTTGAAGGTGTGAAGACCGGTCGCTTTGATGCGGCGGTTGCAAGCCATACAATTAATGAAGAACGTCTAGAACAAGTAGATTTTACAACACCATACTACTATTCAGGTCCACAAATTTTTGTCAGACCTGATAGTGATGTTCAGAGTCTTGATGATTTAAAAGATCTTGAAATTGCCGTTTCAAAAGGTTCAACCTATGCCAAAACAGCACAAGAGGTTACGGATAATGTTATTCAATATGATAGTGATGTAACAGCATTGGAAGCATTAAGCAAAGGAAAACATGATGCTGTAATTACTGACTTTTTGACGGGTAAGGAAGCAATTGGCGCGGGTCTAGAAATTGTTGGCAAAGATACGCTTGGTCTTAGTGAACAAGCTATCGCTGTTGCAAAAGACAATGATGTATTACTTAAAAAAATAAACAAGGCACTTGAAAAACTAAGAGAAGACGGAACACTTAAGAAAATCAGTGAAAAATACTTCAAAGAAGATATTACAACAAAACCAGAGGGAGAATAATTTCTTTGAGACGGATGTGTTAATAAACGCATTCGTTTCTTACTTTTAATGATCAATCATCTAAAAGGAGATGAGAACAGTTGCCGGAATTTAGTCATTTACTTGAAAAGTTTATTGAAACATATCCAATGTTTTTAAAAGGGATGGGCTGGACACTTAATGTTACCGCATTATCAATTATAATTGCAGTTATTATCGGTTTATTTTTGGCCTTTTTAAAAATATCAGGAAACAAAATTTTAACTCAATTTGCTAATTTATATATTTACCTTGTCCGAGGAACTCCCTTGGTCGTCCAAATTTTCTTCTTCTATTTTGGTTTGAGTGCTTTAAATATTTCTCCGTTCTGGTCGGTAACCTTAGCTTTAGCCTTTCACAATGGTGCGTATATAGCTGAAATCTTTCGTGGATCTATACAATCTATTGATCGGGGACAAATGGAAGCAGGGCGTTCATTAGGAATGAGCAGAATACTAACAATGCGAAGAATTATCCTGCCACAAGCTTTCAGAAGAGCATTACCACCCCTTGGAAATCAATTCATTATTTGTTTGAAGGATTCCTCACTTGCAGCCTTTATCGGATTAACAGAACTCTTTAATGTATCAACTACTCTAGGTTCAAATACATTTGATAATATGACCTACTTACTCATTGTCGCTGTGTATTATCTAATACTAGTCTTAATCTTTACGATTTTAGTAGGATTACTAGAGAAAAAATTATCAGCAAGTGAAAAATAATGGGAAGGAGGGTGAGAATTTATGAGTAAAAAGGAAATGATCAAGGTTGAATATTTAAATAAATCTTTTGGTAATTTACATGTTTTAAAGAATGTGAGCATTGAGGTAAAAGAAAGTGAAGTTGTTTGTTTAATCGGGGCAAGTGGATCAGGAAAAAGTACATTGCTACGTTGCTTGAATTTTTTAGAAATGAAAAATGATGGCAGAATTATGATTGGAAATGAAGAGATTGATCCGAGCACTCATAATTTAAATGAGGTTCGCCAAAGAGTAGGAATGGTTTTTCAGCATTTTAACTTGTTTCCACATATGACAGTGGTTGAAAATGTAATTGAAGCACCAATTCAGGTGAAAAAAGTTGCTAAAAAGGAAGCTATTCTTGAAGCAAGGGAGCTTCTTAAAAAAGTTGGTTTGGAGGATAAAGAAAATGTCTATCCATCTAAATTATCTGGCGGACAAAAGCAACGGGTAGCGATTGCAAGAGCGCTTGCGATGAAACCAGATATCATGCTGTTCGATGAGCCAACTTCAGCTCTAGACCCAGAACTTGTTGGCGAGGTTCTGACTACGATGAAAAAACTAGCAGAAGAAGGAATGACAATGGTCGTCGTCACCCATGAGATGTGCTTTGCAAGGGAGGTTGGCGATTGGGTCGTCTATATGAATGACGGTAAAATTGTTGAAGTAGGCAGGCCTGACGAAATCTTCACAAACCCAAAAGAACAACGCACAAGAGATTTCTTGAATTCAGTATTATAAAAAGGAAGAGACAGGATTAAAATGGCACCCTTGTCAAGGACACTATAAAAAAAGAGATTAAGCAGCTAGAA
>NZ_JAKTTI010000048.1 GCF_022427965.1 Fredinandcohnia quinoae
CAATTGTCTTAGCAATTAGGGTTTCTTGTTCTATAGTTGGATAGATACGGAATTTATATGCCTTGTTGATTAGCATTGTTTTCACCTCTCTCAAAGGGAACATTCGTTCTAATTGTACCATGCGGAAACCACTTTGGCTACTGCCAACCGACATTCATCTCCCCCATATCGTTGGGCTGCGCCCATCACATGATTGAAGAGGGAGTCTTCTGTCGGAAAATGATAAAATGAATCAACATGAATAAGCAATAAAGCAATAATAGTAATAAACCTATGAAATTTAAATGAAATAATTTTAATGATAAACTTATGCCAGTTGTAATATATAGACCTGCAAGGAAGTGCCGAACTTGAGAATCCTCGTATCCCATTGTCACTTTGGCCCCTAATTGTCCTCCGACGATAGCCCCGATAATTAAACTGAGACTTACTCCATAATCAAGTGTTGTTGACGAGGCATATGACGTAAATCCAACAATTACAATCATGAATACGCTAAGTAGACTAGTGCCAACCGCATATTTCGGTTGAAAGGATAAAACACTCATTAATAATGGAACGATAATAAAGCCACCACCAACCCCTAAGGTAGTTGAAACAAAGCCAGCAAAGGCCCCAATTAATATGATTTTGAAGTAAGAGGATTTATTTTTGGTAAATGTATGATGGGGGTTTGTACCCTTTGAAACTAAAATAGAAATTGAAAAATAAATAATGAGTCCTAGATACATAAGTGGAATAATCGTATTTTCGATATTGTATCTACCAAGTAATAAGACAAAGGGATGTGCAATTTGTGTTGCAATAATACCGCTGATTCCAAGAATAATAGCAGTTTCCCATTTAATATTTTTTAACCGAAAATGCGCAACCACACCAGAAAGGGATGTAGCAACCGTGTATAAAAGACTAATTGCAATCGCCAGAACGGGAGTAAATCCCATCAGCATAAGGATAGGAGTGAGTATAAACCCACCTCCAATCCCAAAGAATCCAGACATAATACCAACACCAAGCCCTAGTATGATGTAAATAATGAAGTCGTGCACAAGGAAGCTCCTTTCTGAAACAAACAAGCTAATACTCTTAGTATATACAAAGAAAAAAAGCCTTGCATGTATGCAAGACCCGGTTATCGTTTCAAGTTTCATTAAAGCTTTGAAATAATTTTATCAATTAACCCATATTCAAGAGCTTGCTCGGCTGTTAAGTAGTAATCCCGATCCATGTCTTTTTCAACTTTTTCAAGCGGTTGGCCGGATTGTTCCGAAATTATTCTTGCAAGCATATCTCTTGTACGTAAAATATTTTCAGCAGCAATTTTTAAATCAGTCGCTTGACCTCTGGCACCGCCAAGTGGTTGATGGATCATGATTTCTGAATTTGGAAGTCCGTAGCGTTTTCCCTTTGTTCCAGCAAGCATGAGAATTGCTCCCATAGATGCCGCCATTCCAATACAGATTGTTGATACATCTGGTTTTATAAATTGGATGGTATCATAAATGGCCATTCCAGCAGTTACTGAACCACCTGGAGAATTAATATAGATACTGATGTCCTTTTCAGAATCCTCAGCGGCTAAAAATAATAATTGCGCGACAACTGCATTTGAAATTTGGTCATTTATTTCAGTACCGATAAATATGATTCTGTCCTTTAATAATCTTGAGTAAATATCATACGAGCGTTCTCCTCTGCTCGTTTGTTCAACAACTACAGGTACATAATTCATTATTTCATTCCTCCTAATTTAAGCAGCCATACGAATGGCGGAATTATGTTGCATGCTAATGTTTCCAAAGCCAGATGATATGCTTGTTATTTGAACTTCCTGTACTGAAGTTTGTATAACGATCTCTTGAACGACTTCTTCCGAAGATTTATTTCCAAATAAGGGAATCACATTGGAAGATTGTTCTTGGTTATTTTGTTGTTCCCAAATCAAAATCGGTCTTACTTTCACCAAAGTCTCATTCTTTTGTGTCATTGTTTGTACCTCCCGTCGGTTCAGGATAAATAGAAAGCATGACATTATAATTCTCATCACTTGCTTCGTTTACTTGATACTTTTCAACTAATTGTTTTACAAGTTTCACATATTCATTTAAAAATGCATTTCTGTCTTTCTTTTCGGGTAAGACAATTTTTGTTTGAAGGCTTGCACTGGGAATTTCAATATTTTGTTCGGATTGTTCGAGTAAGGATAAAGCATCCTTTCTAATCCGTTCGGAAATTGTAATTAAATGTGCAAGGGAAGATTGATCTTTCAGTCGTTCGATTGCGTCGTGACTCCACCCAAGTGAATCAGACATGATAAAAGATTTTGCTACGGCTAGATAGAGCACTTCGATTAAATTTCGAACATGGCGTGTTCCAACTTGTTTAACGAGCCCAACCTTTTCTAATGTTTTTAGATGATAGTTAACGCGTTGTGGTGTTTCATTGATTGCTTTAGCCACTTCAGTTGCTGAAGCTGGTTCAGTTAATTGTCCTATAATCTCACCACGTAAAGGATTCAATAGTGCTTTTGCCTGTTCCGGGTTGTCAACAACATAAGATTCTAAAATATGGGCATTCACAGATAATCACCTTCATAACAATTATTGTTTACGTAAAAATATTTTATTACGTCAATAATGAAATGTCAAATTATTAATTTGAAAAATGAAAAATATCAGGATGATCTAGAAAAGGTGCTTCACAAATAATTATTTCATTCGTAATAGGATGTTGTAATTTTAGTTTAGCTGCATGTAATGCTTGTCTTGGTACGATTGGCTTCCCACCATATAAAGTATCTCCGATCAGTGGATACCCGAGATAGCTCATATGTACTCGGATTTGATGTGTTCTTCCTGTTTGAAGCTCTAATTCAACTAATGTCATGTTTTGAGAAGTCAGGGTCTGAATGACCTTGTAGTTCGTAATTGCCTTTTGACCAGATGGAGAAACTCTTCTACGTGTAGGATGATGGCGATCCCGACCAATGGCGGCATCGATTTTACCGGATTTCTGCTTGAGTATTCCATGTACAAGGGCATGATAAGTACGCTTAATTTCACGGTTTTCTAGGCGACGATCCATGATGGCTCCAGCTAGTTTGTTTTTAGCAAATAAGACTGCACCTGTCGTGTCACGGTCCAATCGGTGAATATGACGAACCTTTGCATTAACTCCAGTAGATTGGAAATGAAATGCAACAGCATTTGCAAGTGTTCCTTGTTGCCCCTGATCATTCGGATGTGTGTCCATTCCAGCAGGCTTATTCACGACTAATAAATGGTCATCCTCATATAAAATATGTAAATCGATGTACTCTGGCTCTACATCAAAATCTTCGGGTTGAAATAAATGCAGCTGAAATTTATCATGAGTCACTACATTGGTGTTCCAAGTGATAGCATGTCCATTTAGTGTGACACTTTTATCCATACGATATTGATGAAGCAAAAGTCGCGGTACTTGCCAAATTTCTTTTAAAATGTGCTCGATTGTATAGCCATTCCAATCTTTCGGAATCGTTACCTCGAGCCATTCCCCTTTTTTATCAGTTAGCACGTAATCACCTTCAATAAATGTTTTAATAAAGTATATCGAACTGTACAATTCAATGAAAGAGATATGTGGATTTGAAGGAAAGACTTACCTTACCCAAAACCTTGTAAGCTATGTTATTCTATTGGTATTACAAAGGTATTAATAAGGTGGTTTTACAGTGAAAGTAGTAGTGGCATCAACTCCTGAACAGGAACATCACATTACTGAGCTAATCAATTATATGTATTCTTCCGTTTTTCCAATTTATTTTGATGATGAGTATATTATGAAATTAGAAGGATTAAACGTGTTAGCTCCAAAAGAAGAAGATATCTATTATAACAGAACATTAGACAAGGCATTTAAAGTCATATCAAGCCTTCAAGCAATTATTGCAGTTTTAGAAACCGTTCAATATGAAGGATTTCAATTGAATCATCAAAAGATGTTCAAAAGAAATGCAAAAATATTAAATGAATTTGGTTATTTATTCCCTTTTACAACTGATGAGTTTCGGGTAGTGAATCATGAAGTGTTAAGCAAATATTCTAAGCCAGCTAATCAATATTTAGCCTAATACATACAGAAAACTGACCGAATAGAAAGAACCCTATCACAATTGATAGGGTTCTTTTTATTCATTATTGATTACCTAGAATGCTTAGGAACCATTCTTCAAATACTGATTTTTCATTAGATCCTACGAGACGTTTTTCTTCTTTCCCATTTTTAAAATGAATCAATGTTGGAGTTGACTCAATTCCATATTCATTCCAACCATCTCTAAATTCAAGTAGGTTGAATTTCTTGAGGTCAATCCCCATACCATTTGTCATTGGAACAATAACAGGTGTTGTTTCTTTACAATGAGGACATGTTGGATCATAAAAGTAAACAGTAAGTGATTCTCCTGCTTCTAGTTTTTTCTCAAGTTCATCAGGAAGAATTTGGTTTTGATAATTAGGATCGTCTAATTGTTTGATTGTTGCTGGCTCAAGCTCGTCCTTTCCATAAGGATTCCCTTCAGCTTTTTGCTTGTTTGAGACAGTAGTAATAATTGCAAGTGCGGCAAATAAAGCAACTATGAGTACGGTAAAAATAATTAATTTCTTCAAATTCACATACCTTCTTTCATCTTTTTCATTGCTATAAAACTAGTAACTGCGATGATGATAAATGCAGTTAATGCAAGGAATGGTATTGTAATAAAACCAAACCAGTTTATGTATTGTCCATTACATGGTACAAGGCCACAAGAAATTGAATTGTCACCGATAGCAGGTACTTTTTGTACGAGATAGTGATAAATGGAGATAAATCCTCCGATTGTAGAAAGAATAAATGTATATAGGGTAATGGAATAATTCTTTTTAAAAATTGCAATCCCTAAGATGATCACTTGTGGGTACATAAAAATACGTTGATACCAACATAATTCACAAGGAACATATTTTAAAACCTCAGAAAAATAAAGACTTCCCAGTGTTGCAATAAGAGCTGCAGCAAATGAAATAAACAAGAAGGCTTCATGTGTTTTTTCGTTTTTTACATGCATGTATTTACCTCACTTTATTAAGATATACTCCAAATTATAGTATCCCGATAGTAGAATGTAAATTAGAATACATTTGAAAAGGACTAAAATATCTTTTTTACATCCTTTTTTGATATGATTAGAAAAAGAGACGAGTGAAAGTAGGGATTTCATTACATGATAAATGCAGTTATTTTTGATTTCGATGGTTTGATATTCGATACAGAGTCACATGAATACAATGTGCTGAATGAAATATTTCAGGAACATGGATCGGAGCTTCCGTTACCTGTTTGGGGAAAGGTAATTGGAACACAAGCTGGTTTTAAGCCTTTGCTTTATTTAGAAGAGCAGCTAGGTGAAAAATTAGATCAGGATATGTTGGAAAAATTACTAAACGAGCGATTTCAAGAGCGATTAAAAAATGAAGGTCCATTACCCGGTGTTGTAGAATATTTGAAAGCTGCAAAAGAATCAGGTTTGAAGATTGGGCTAGCATCAAGCTCTACATATGAATGGGTGTCATCGCATTTGAAAAATCTTTGTTTATTTGATTATTTTGAATGTATCCGTACTTCCGATGATGTTGAAGAGGTAAAACCAAACCCAAGTCTTTACTTGAAGGCTGCAAGTTGTTTGGGTGTAGAACCGGAAGAATGTCTTGTATTTGAGGATTCTGCAAATGGAGCATTGGCTGCAAAACGTGCAGGAATGTATTGTGTGATTGTTCCAAATGAAGTGACAAAGGATTTAAATTTTTGTGAGGTTGACGATCGAATAGATTCAATGGCTGTAATTGAACTGAAACAATTAATTGCTAAAATTGAAAATAGAACATGAGAAGGTAAGTGTAAAGAGTAAAGGGGGATTAAGGAGTGGAAAAGTTCATTCTAGCATTAGATCAAGGAACAACTAGCTCACGTGCCATCCTTTTTAATGAAAAGGGTGAAATTGCTCATGTTGCTCAACGAGAATTCACACAAATCTTTCCAAAACCCGGTTGGGTCGAGCATAATGCAAATGAAATATGGGGATCAATTCTATCGGTAATGGCGGCTGTGTTATCAGAAGCAGAGGTAAAGGCTGAACAAATTGAAGGTATCGGAATAACGAACCAACGTGAAACAACAGTCGTATGGGATAAAGAAACTGGCCAGCCTGTTTATCATGCAATTGTGTGGCAATCACGACAAACTGCTGATATTTGTGAAGCCTTAAAGGAAAAAGGATTAAATGATACATTCCGGAAAAAAACTGGATTATTAATTGATGCATATTTTTCAGGTACAAAAGTAAAATGGATTTTAGACAATGTTGAGGGTGCTAGAGAAAAGGCAGACAATGGTCAACTATTATTTGGCACGATTGATACGTGGCTAATATGGAAGCTTTCAGGTGGAAAGGCGCATGTTACGGATTATTCGAATGCGTCAAGAACGTTAATGTATAACATCTATGATTTGCAATGGGATGATGAATTGCTTGAGCATTTAACAATTCCAAAGTCGATGCTCCCTGAGGTTCGTCCATCTTCTGAAGTGTATGCGAATACTGTTGCTTATCATTTCTTTGGCCATGAAATCCCAATAGCGGGTGCAGCAGGAGATCAACAAGCAGCATTGTTTGGCCAAGCATGCTATGAAGAGGGTATGGTGAAGAATACATATGGCACAGGTTGTTTTATGCTAATGAATACTGGTGAAAAAGCAGTTTCATCCAATCATGGCTTATTAACGACAATTGCTTGGGGTTTAAATGGAAAAGTAGAATATGCACTTGAAGGGAGCATATTTGTTGCAGGTTCAGCAATTCAATGGCTAAGAGATGGATTAAGAATGTTTAAAGATGCAAAGGATAGTGAAGGTTACGCGGAAAAAGTTGAGTCAACTGCTGGTGTATATGTTGTTCCTGCATTTGTAGGTCTTGGAGCACCATATTGGGATAGTGATGTAAGAGGTGCGGTTTTTGGACTTACACGCGGAACGTCAAAAGAGCATTTTATTCGAGCGACTTTAGAATCTTTAGCATACCAAACAAAGGATGTATTGATGGCAATGGAGGCAGACGCGGGGATTCAATTAAAAACATTACGTGTTGATGGAGGCGCAGTTAAAAATAATTTTCTAATGAAGTTCCAAAGTGGAATTTTAGATGTACCAGTTGAACGACCTGTTATAAATGAAACAACTGCACTGGGGGCCGCTTATCTTGCAGGTTTAGCAGTTGGTTACTGGAAGAATCAAGCAGAAATTTCATCGCAATGGAAGATTGACCATACATTTGAATCTCTAATGACTGATGAGGAAAGAGACTTATTATATACTGGTTGGAAAAAAGCAGTGAATGCTGCTATGGTGTTTAAATAAAAGCTATGATATAATAAATGTAAGTTAATAATTCGGTAGGAGATACGGAGAGACCACAATGCATTGTAATCATTGATTATGATGACTGTTGTGGTCTCTTTTTTTCTACCTTTTTGAAGGGACGATTCATACATGACATACTTTTCAGGTGAGAATAGAAATAATATTTTAGCAGAAATGGAAACAGAAGTATTCGATATTTTCATTATAGGTGGTGGAATAACAGGTGCGGGTATTGCGCTTGATGCTTCTACACGTGGGCTAAAAACAGCATTAGTCGAAATGCAGGATTTTGCAGCAGGAACTTCGAGTCGTTCTACTAAGCTTGTTCATGGAGGACTACGGTATTTAAAACAATTCGAAGTTGGTTTAGTTGCTGAGGTTGGAAAAGAAAGAGCAATTGTATTTGAAAATGGTCCACATGTTACAACCCCAGAATGGATGCTCTTACCAATTCATAAGGGGGGAACATTTGGGAAATTTTCTACATCCATTGGATTACGTGTTTATGATTTTTTAGCTGGTGTTAAAAAATCTGAAAGAAGGACTATGCTCAGTGCAAGTGAAACATTAGCTAAGGAACCCCTTGTCAAAAAAGAAGGTCTGCTAGGTGGTGGATATTATGTAGAATATCGTACGGATGATGCAAGGCTTACTATTGAGGTTATGAAAAAGGCTGTAGAAAATGGTGCGAAGGCTGTTAATTATTCGAAGGTTGAGTCTTTTATTTATGAAAATGGCAAGGTAAAAGGTGTAATTGTTATTGATGTAGTAACTGGAAAAGAATATTCGATCTTTGCAAAAAAAATTATTAATGCAACCGGTCCATGGGTTGATACAATGCGGGACGCAGACAAATCAAAGTCTGGAAAAGTACTAAGGCTTACGAAGGGTGTTCATATTGTTATCGATCAAACAAGATTTCCGTTGAAACAAGCGATTTATTATGATACTCCAGATGGTCGTATGGTGTTTGCCATCCCACGTGATGGCAAAGCTTACGTTGGTACGACAGATACCTTTTATCAAAACGATACTGCTCACCCAACTGTTACGAAGGAAGATCGTGACTATTTAATCGAAACGATCAATTATATGTTCCCTGATGTGAAAGTAGCGGATGATGACATTGAATCAAGCTGGGCTGGAGTAAGACCACTTATTTATGAGGAAGGTAAGGATCCATCAGAAATATCTCGTAAGGATGAAATTTGGCAATCGGAATCAGGACTTATCACGATAGCTGGTGGGAAGTTAACAGGATATCGAAAAATGGCAGAGACAGTTGTTGATTTGGTTGCGAAATCACTAAATGAGAAGGAAGCTCGTTCATTACATGCATGCCAAACAAAGACACTTCCAATTTCAGGAGGGGATGTAGGTGGTTCAGCTAATTTTCAAGCGTTTATTGCTGAAAAAACAAAAAAACTAATTTTTGATTTTTCATTCTCTAAAGAAGAAGCTGAAAGATTAACCCGTTTGTACGGTTCAAATATTGAAACACTCATTGATATTATGTGGGAGACTGGGAAGAAGGCGAAAGAAGCACAACTGCCGACGAGTATTTATGCATCACTAGAATATGGAATACGATATGAAATGGTCACAAAACCAATTGATTATCTAATCCGACGTACAGGAGCAATGTTTTTCAATATTGAATGGGTTAATCAATGGAAAAGGCAAATCATCTCCACTATGGCCACTACTTTCAACTGGACCGAAGAAGAGAAAGAAAGCTATGAAGCCGAAGTTGAAATGTATATAAAAGAAGCAAGCAAAGCAGTGTAGATAAAATTTAATACTTGTACTCGAGAACAGACGGTTAATCCCCTCTGTTCTTTTCTATCTTTGAGGATTTTGTGGATATTTTTATGAATCAATTAATATCATTGGAAATGATAGGTTTTTTTTATTAAAATAGAATAGTCATATTTGTATAAATTTACATAGAAATATCATTAATGTTCTAGGAGGTTCATGACTGATGGACTGGAAAGAAAAATATGAATTATGGTTTAATACACCTGATTTGGATAAAGAAATATATAATGATCTACTAACAAAGAAGAAGTATTCTAAAGAACTCGAGGATTGTTTTTACAAAAATTTAGAGTTTGGAACTGGCGGTATGCGTGGGGAAATTGGTCCTGGGACGAACCGCATGAATTTGTATACAGTGCGAAAGGCTACAATGGGATTGGCCTCTTATATATCATCAAATGGTGAAGAAGCTAAAAAACGTGGAGTTGTTATTGCGTATGATTCCCGTCATAAATCTCCTGAATTTGCAATGGAGGCTGCGAAGACACTGGCAACTAATGGGATTCAAGCATATGTATTTGAAGAACTTCGTCCAACACCAGAGCTATCATTTGCTGTTAGATACTTAAATGCATACTCAGGAATTGTTATTACAGCTAGCCACAATCCGCCAGAATATAATGGCTATAAAGTATATGGACCAGATGGTGGACAGCTTCCACCTGAAGCTGCAGACTCTGTGATAGAAAAAGTAAATGAAATAAATAATGAGCTTGAAATAAGAGTGGGACAGGAGGATGAATTAAAAGCATCTGGTCTAATTAAAATGATAGGTGAGAAAATTGACCAGGCATACACAGAAAAATTAACATCAATTTCACTTAACACGTCTTTATCAAATGAACATATTAAAATTGTATTCACTCCGTTACATGGCACTGGAAATAAGCCGGTTAGACAAGGACTTCAGGCATTAGGATATAAAGAAGTAACTGTAGTTAGGGAACAAGAACTTCCTGATTCGAACTTTTCAACAGTCGCTTCTCCAAATCCGGAAGAGCATGCTGCATTCGAATTAGCGATAAAATTAGGTAAAGAAATAGATGCAGATATTTTGATTGGGACAGACCCCGACGCAGACAGATTAGGTGTAGCTGTCAAAAATGAACAAGGTGAATATATTGTTTTAACCGGGAATCAAACGGGTGCTCTATTACTTAACTATATATTGTCAGAAAAACAAAAACAAGGCATACTCCCTACAAATGGAGTCGTCTTAAAGACAATCGTTACATCTGAAATTGGCCGTGATATCGCTCATTCATATGGTCTTGAGACGATAGACACATTAACAGGCTTCAAATTCATCGGTGAGAAGATAAAAGAATATGAAGCAACTGAACAATATACGTTCCAATTTGGATATGAAGAAAGTTATGGATACTTGATTGGTGATTTTGTACGTGATAAAGATGCAGTACAAGCAGCCCTTTTAGCAGTAGAGGTGTGTGCATTTTATAAAAATAAAGGTATGACGATGTACGAAGGACTTATCGAAATTTTTGAAAAGTACGATTTTTACCGTGAGGGGCTTCAATCCTTAACCTTAAAAGGTAAAGAAGGTTCAGAGCAAATTAACAATCTTCTCGCATCATTCCGGAGCGAACCACCAACGGCTATTGCTAGCCGAAAGGTTGTTACGGTTGAAGATTATAGTGCAAGTAAAAAATATGATGTAATAACAGGACAAACAACAGAAATTAATTTACCAAAATCAAATGTGCTTAAATATTTTCTAGAAGATGGGTCCTGGTTCTGTCTACGACCATCTGGTACTGAGCCGAAGGTTAAATTTTATTTCGGTGTAAAAGGAAACTCATTAGAAAACAGTGAAAAAGTGTTAGAGTCTATTTCTACAGATGTAATGGAACAAGTTCATAAGGTACTGGGTTGAGCAAACATAAAAGAGAGGAATAACAAATAAATGTTATTCCTCTTTTTTTTACTTGATGTCCAGTTCCAGCGCCTAGCCCCTCGAGGTCAAATAACCTGTGGCAAGAAAAGTCAAAGAGCGGACTTTTTTGCCACAGAACATTTGCTTGTCGGACTTGCACAGGATGTGCTGACATCGGCGTTCGCCACAGGACGTGGCGGTATTTAGTCGATGTTCCTATTTCAAGGCGCTTGCACTATTCTACATATATGCGGTAAGTTCTTCCATGCTGTCTTGTGATGCATGGTCAATATATCTTAGTAAAGAATATAATTGTCTCTCAATGACTGAATAGTCTTTTTCGAAATTATATGCATGTAAAAAATGTTCAATTTTTTTCGAAAGAAAATCATCCTTCGTTCGAACCATCAAAATAAGTAGGTTATCCCATTGTGAGCGGTGTGTATAATATAGAGCTTTGTCATAATCAACACTATTCAAAATGCATGACCTCCTTTGTAGGAGTTGATATTAGTGTGCGGAGAATTTGAATTTTGTTGTACTGTAAATGTTGGTCTTTCATCCAAAACCTTTACTAATAAATAAATGATTGAAGTAAAAGCTAAAAGAAAATAATAATTGGAGGTTTTAATAGTGTTGAAACATAAGGTAAAAGTTCAATTCATTCAATGTTTATGTATGCTTTTAGTAATGATGAGTGGTGGGATGTTGATAAATGCTGAGCAATTACCATCCGATTACGAAAAGTGGGGGAAAATTGCAGTAGATGTAGCAAAGTTAAATTACCCTGACAGCAACATTAGTGATTATCAGTATCAAGGAAGAAAAGTCATATCTGAAACAGAAGCAAGGGATACCTTCGACCTTAAGGTTCAAGAGAAAAACCGTAGCTTCACAGCTCGTGTGATCGTTTCCTTTAATCCAAAGACAGAGTCGCTTATATCGGTAAATATTGTGGCAGTTAAACCAAAGGGTGCCTAAAAGGCATCCTTTTTTTGCAAGGTAATAAAGACAGACCCTGTGAAAGGATGATTTTTTATGCAGCAAAATGAACGATTAACTTCAACCGAAATTTCAAATCTATGGACGCACTATATCCGTGAGACATTGCAAATATGTGTAATTAAGCATAAATTATTAACCGGTCAAGATCGAGAAATACATAGATTATTCTTAACGGCTCTTGAATTATCAAAAAAACATGTTGAAATTATGAAAAATATATTTTCACAATTGAGCTTTCCTATTCCTATAGGTTTTACAGATGATGATGTTAATCTTGAAGCTCCGCCTTTATATACAGACCTTTATTGCTTAGATTATCTGCATACAATGACGATGCATGGGGCACAGGCATATGGCCTAGCATTTAGTGGTTCAATTCGTCAGGATATTAGGGATTTTTATTATCAATGTAATATTGACACGATGGATCTTTATAATAAATCGATTGAGGTTCTCATCTCAAAAGGTCTATATCAATCTCCACCACATTATATAACTCCAAATTCTGTTTCAATCATAAGTAACTTAAATTATGTTACAAATATTTTTGGACAAGCCAGAAAAATGAATTCGATAGAAAGTGGTAATATATTTTTTAATTTAAAAAAGAGTATTTTGGCAAAAGCAAGTTTTCTTGCGGTACAACAGGTTTCTAAAGATAATGAGGTATCTCAATTTATTGAAAAATGTATCAAGGTTAAAAATAAGCATATTGCAAAATTCTCACAATTATTATTAGAAGATGATCTTCATACACCACGCTCGTTAGAAACTGAAATAACAAATTCGACTGTCGCTCCATTCTCTGAAAAACTCATGTTATTTCACTCTGGTTTTCTAATCGCAGCAGCTATTTCTTATTATGGAACAGCTGCGGTTGCTTGTATGAGGGCAGATATTGCCGTCCATTGTGAAAAATCAATTTTAGATGATTTAATTGTATTTGCCGCATTTGGAAAGCTAATGATTAAGAAAAAGTGGTTAGAACAACCGCCTGAGGCAAGTGATCGGAATTTCCTACCACATTAATTACTTAAATTCCCCCTTCATCATTTCGATGGAACCTTCATAAATTGAGGTAAGGGATGAAAAGGGGGAGATCAACTGTGAGAGATTCAGACCGCCATGGACTCGAGTACGCAATTGATGAAATTACCGAAATTGCGGAAGGTTTTGGGCTAGATTTTTATCCGATGAGATATGAGATTTGTCCAGCTGATATTATTTATACCTTTGGTGCTTACGGGATGCCGACACGATTTTCTCATTGGAGCTTTGGGAAGCAATTTTATCGAATGAAGTTGCAGTACGATCTAGGTTTAAGTAAAATTTATGAACTTGTCATTAACTCAGACCCATGTTATGCATTTTTGTTAGATTCCAATTCATTAATTCAAAATAAGTTAATTGTGGCACATGTGCTTGCTCACTGTGATTTCTTTAAAAATAACTATCGATTTAGCAATACAAAACGTGATATGGTCGAAAGTATGGCTGCTACAGCTGAACGTGTTAAGCACTATGAACATCAATATGGAAAACATGAGGTTGAAACATTTTTAGATGCAGTACTTGCCATCCAGGAGCATATTGATCCATCACTAATGAGACCAAAGCTTGCATGGAGCCTTGATGACTTGGAAGAAGAGGAAGAAGTGAAAAAGAGTACCTCACCATATGATGATCTATGGAATCTGGATAAAAAGTCAAAACCAGAGCCAAAGCAAAGGAAGAGGAAGCATTTCCCACCCCAACCTGAAAAGGACATTCTTCTATTTATTGAGCAATATAGTCGTGAGCTTGATGAGTGGCAAAGAGATATATTAACCATGATGCGAGAAGAAATGCTTTATTTTTGGCCTCAACTCGAAACAAAAATCATGAATGAAGGCTGGGCATCCTATTGGCATCAGAGGATTCTTCGAGAAATGGACCTCACCTCTGATGAGTCTATTGAATTCGCAAAGTTAAATGCAGGTGTTGTGCAACCTTCAAAAACGAGTATTAATCCTTACTATCTAGGACTGAAAATCTTCGAGGATATCGAAGAAAGGTACAATAACCCAACTAAAAAAATGATTGAAAATGGTGTGGAGCATGGTTCGGGTCGTGAGAAAATCTTTGAAGTACGTGAAGTCGAATCCGATATATCCTTCATTCGGAATTATTTAACGAAGGATTTGGTATTGCGTGAAGATATGTACCTTTTTCAAAAACAGGGAAGGGACTATAAAATTGTTGACAAAGGCTGGGAACAGGTTCGTGATCAACTTGTTAATATGCGTGTCAATGGAGGATTTCCATATATCACTGTCAATGATGGAGATTATTTAAAAAGCGGAGAATTGTATTTAAAGCATTGGTATGAGGACATTGAGCTTGATTTGAAATATCTTGAAAAAGTACTCCCATATATTTATCAGCTATGGGGGAGGCCAGTCCATATGGAGACAATGCTTGAGAACAAAGAAGTTGTATTTATGTATGACGGCAAGACAGTGCATCGGAAGTATATTTAGTGAGAAAGGCTGCAAAATTCTGCAGCCTTTTTTATTAATTTTGCTAACGGCCGTATTTTTGAAATAATGACCGTATTTTCAAAATAACGACCGTATTTCTAATTTAACAGCCGTTTTCACAAAATAACGACCGTATTTCCAAAAATGATGATTTATTGCCTCTCAGTTTACTTTTAATTGAAATGAATATGAGTCTTCTCCCTTCAATTTCCACCAATTTTCTCCATGATTATAGCATAAATATCGAAAATGAAAGGATATTGGCGAAAAACAAAGATAGCACCAACTGTTTGCGTTTTCATTGGATTTCACAGATTTGTCATAATCAGCTATACTTTGTTTTGGTAAAAACGGACCCGACTTTCATGAGAGTTGAAAGTCAATATATACCAAGACAAAGGAAGAGGTGCTGGTTTGAATTTAAGTTTAATAAAAAATGAATGGTTTGGAAATGTAAAGGGAGACGTTCTGGCAGGTATTGTTGTTGCCCTAGCATTAATTCCTGAAGCAATTGCATTTTCACTTATTGCGGGTGTTGATCCAATGATTGGATTGTATGCTTCGTTTTGTATTGCAGTTACAATTGCATTCGTAGGTGGAAGACCAGGGATGATATCTGCTGCAACAGGAGCCACCGCATTATTGATGGTGACATTGGTTGCAGACTATGGATTGCAATATTTATTAGCTGCTACTATTTTAACGGGTGTATTACAAATTATCATGGGTGTTCTAAAATTAGGTCGATTGATGAAGTTTGTACCGCGCTCTGTTATGACGGGGTTCGTAAATTCGCTCGCCATCCTTATTTTTGCAGCGCAATTGCCTCATTTTAAAGGTGAATCATGGCAAATGTATGCGATGGTAGCAGGTGCGCTTGCGATTATTTATATCCTACCACGCTTTACGAAGGCTGTTCCGTCACCTTTAGTGGCCATTATCGTGATGACGATTATTGCCGTAATGACAGGAAGTGGAGTTCGGACAATTGGGGATATGGGTGAATTATCATCGACCTTACCTATATTTTTAATTCCGGATATTCCATTTACCTTTGAAACACTACAAATCATTTTTCCTTACTCATTATCTATTGCAATAGTTGGTTTGGTTGAGTCTATGTTAACGGCAACAATTGTGGATGATATGACAGACACTGAGAGTGATAAAAATAAGGAAGCACGTGGTCAAGGAATGGCGAATATCGTATCAGGTTTCTTTGGTGGTATGGCAGGCTGTGCCATGATTGGACAATCTGTCATAAATGTAAAATCTGGTGGGAGAGGTCGTCTCTCCACATTAATTGCCGGCTCCTTTTTAATGGTGCTGATTGTATTGCTACAAGATTACCTTGTTCAAATTCCAATGGCTGCATTGGTCGGGGTGATGTTCATGGTTTCAATAGGTACATTTGATTGGTCATCAATTAAAACACTTCATAAGGTGCCACTGACTGATACGATTGTAATGGTTGTTACAGTTCTGACTGTATTAAAAACTCATGATCTTTCAAAAGGTGTTTTAGTAGGAATTATCTTAAGTGCAATTTTCTTTGCGTCAAAAATATCAAAAGTAACTGTAACGAGTCTTTCTGGAGAAGGTGCTCATAAAAAGATCTATCATGTGTCAGGTCAACTTTTCTTTGCTTCGGTAAATGATTTTGTAAAAAGTTTTGATTATAAAGAAAGAATTAGTGAAATAGATCTAGACCTATCAAAAGCTCATCTTTGGGATGATTCCGCTGTAGGAGCCATTGATAAAGTGGTTATGAAGTATTATCAAAATGGTGTAAAAGTAAATCTTAAAGGATTAAATACGGAGAGTCATCAACTACTTGAGAAACTTGCATCTCAACCTATGGGTGGACTTGAGAAAATCGTTAATCAATAAAGGTTTGGAAAATATAAAATAAGATTTAACTCAAAAAAGCTACTGATTTTGGTGGCTTTTTTTAGTTGAAATAGACAATTTGTAAATAGAAATGGTTTTCTAATCCGATACGATAAAATTAGGCTGCCTCCTATTAAGAATAAGAATAACAGGCGATACCTTTTTATCTTATATTTCATCACAATAAAGGTAAGGATATTAATTAGAAAAACAGAAGTGGGACAATTAGGACGGTGAAAAATGATGAAAATGGAAGAATTCATTAATAAGATTCAAATGAAAGAATTTACACAAATTATGAAATATGTTGCTACCGCGTTTAATTCTTTACAGGATCTTATTTTTATTATTGCGTACAAGGATGAGGAATTCAGATACATGTTTGCGAATCAAGCTGGACTTACGACTTTAGATATAAATGAAAATATATTTGGAAGAACATTTGATGATATTCTTTCAAACGATAAATCGGAATTCTTGAAACATCATTATTTAAGAGCAGCAAGATTTAATAGAGTGGTCTCATTTGAGGATGAGGTGAAGCTTCCAAGTGGTAAAACGATGATTAGTGAAACAATTCTAACTCCTATTATTGACAATGAAGATATTTATATCATAGCAGTAGTACGGGATATATCAGAGAAAAGCAAGCAATTTCAAGAGTTACAGCGTGCAAAAAATGTATTTGAAGAAAATAGCCAACGCTTAACATCCATTTTGGAACATAATGAAGATGCCGTATTTATGTTTGATACTGAAGGTTATTTCCTTGATGTAAATATAGAAGCAGAAAAAATGACTGGATATAAAAGTGGGGAGCTAGTCGGGACTAATTTTTCGGAATTAATGTCTAAAAAGGAATATGAATTGGTACAAAGGTTATTTCAAAAGGTTCACGAGGGAGAATCAGTTCGCTTTGAATCGTATATCTATCACAAGGAAGGTAGGAAAGTTTTTATTAGCGTAAAAAATATCCCGATCATTATTGAAGGTAAGGTAAAAGGGATATATGGGATTGCAAAAGATATTACTACTGAGAAAAAAGTTATCGAGGAACTTAATCAAGTAAATTCACGCTTAGAATCCTTTTTTAAAGATAGTAGTGACTCCATATGTATCATGGATGAAAATGGGATTGTTCAATTTATTAATGACGCATTTACTAATATTTATGGATATTCAAAGGATGAGGTTATTGGTAAGGAAGCACCGGTCGTTCCAGATTGGCTAAAAAATGAAACAAAAAAAATCCAAACAGAAGTATTAAATGGCAAGCGAATTAATGGAATTCATGTGAAACGACAGCGAAAATCAGGAGAATTACTCGATATAAGTGTAACCTATTCCCCAATCTATGATGAATTTGGGGGAATCATTGGAATGTCAACGATTGGCCGTGATGTTACAAAGCAAAAAAAGATTGAAAAAGAGATGATTCAAGTAAAAGAAGAGCTTGAACTAGTATGGAATTATTCAACAGAGGTTATTTTTATGCTTGGATATGATGGATCAATTATTAAAGTAAACCCTGCTTTCAACGAGATGTTTGGCTGGGAAATGGAAGAAATCACAGGTAGAAATCTATCAACTATCTATCTACAATCCCAAGCTTATCAACTAGAAGAATTCCTAACACGTCTACGAGAAGACAGGGAAACATTGAACTTCGAAACCCGGCGTAAGCGTAGAGATGGAATGATAATCGATGTCATGGCCAGTTATCGACCAATTAAAAAAGGAAATATTATTGCGGTAGCTACTTATAAGGAAATAACAGAGATTAAACAAGTGATGAAAGAGCTTAAGGAAAGTGAAGAAAGATATCGTAGAGTATTAGAATCATCTCCGGAAGCTTTAGTGGTTCTTACTGAAGGAATAGTAAGATATATCAATCAAGCAGGTCTTGATCTATTAAAGGCTAAAAGCTCAAGTCAGGTAATTGGAAGATCAGCGTTAGACTTTGTCCATTCTAGCAATCGTAATCAGGTTATTAAACGGATGAGTGAGGCTGCTAATCAAGAGAGAAATGGTGATATAGTCGTACATAAATATGTGAGTCTTACTGGAGACACAATTTATGCAGAGACAACCTCTGCACCAATCATCGAACAAGGTCAAGCATCACTCGTTTTGATGTTTAGGGATGTCACAACCAAAAGAAGAGCAGAGAAGGCTTTGAGGGAAAGTGAAGAACGATTCAGGATCATCGCAGAGCACTCGATGGATATTATAAAAATACTGAATTCAAAAGGTAAGGTAATTTATGTATCACCATCAATAGAAGGTGTTTTGGGGTATCCAGTTAGAAATGTAATTGGAAAATCATATTTAGAAATGATTCATCCTGATGATATAAATAAAGCTTCAAAGAAATTTAATACAATGCTTGTTACTAGAGAATATTTTGAAGCTGAATTAAGACGTGTTCACCAAGATGGACACTCTGTTTGGCTACATTCAGATTTTATTCCTGTTATAGATTCAGATGGTGAAATAGAGAAGATTGTTGTAATCTCTGAAGATGTAACCGAAAAGCGTAGAAAAGAGAATGAATTAGCTAAGATGGCGTTTTACGATCATTTAACAGGATTACCGAATCGACGATTATTTGAAGATCGTCTAAAGCAAGCGATGTTTACTACAGATAGAACGGGTAGGTTAACTGCATTAATGGTTCTTGATTGTGATAAATTCAAGCAAATTAACGACACCCTTGGTCATGATATAGGAGATGAGGTAATCAAAGAATTTGCAGTACGTGTTAGGTCTTCTTTGCGTAAGATGGATACTCTTTCAAGAGTGGGCGGTGATGAATTTACAATTGTCCTACCAGAACTGAGGAGTGAAGAAGAAATAGAAGAAGTTTCAAAGAGAATATTAAAAGTGACGGAAGAACCTATTCATATACATGGCAATGAGCTACAAATAACTACAAGTATTGGTATTTCATTTTATCCAACACATGCTAAAAATATTGAACGATTATTTAAAGAAGCAGATCAGAATCTATATAAGTCAAAAGACTGTGGTGGTAATACCTTTACGTATTAAGAAATCAGAAACTATATCGAAAGATAAAATGTATTCCCAGTTTTATTATACGTATTACGACCATTATGTTGTAAACTTATCATATATAGAAAAAGTACAAAAATGAGGAGAATTTAATGAAGATTGCAGTGATATTGGTTGTTTTGATAGCCATAGTTGGATTAATAGGGACAATTGCTGTAGGGGGAAAGGGCGATGATAATTATAGAACATCTACAAAGGGAAATGTGACAAGACTCACTCTTATTTATGTAGTTGTAATATCGCTATCACTTATTGCTCTTGCAATTTATATTATTTTTTAGAACTTGGTATGCAAAAAAGGTTGGTAACAAATTACCGACCTTTTTTGATTATGTGAGATTCTTTTCCTTAACGAAAACTAAAATGATACTTCGAACAATGAAGCCAACAAGTACACCTGGTAGGACAGATAGCATCGGAAGCCAAACAGGGCCAAAATAAATTCCTAGCAATTCGATTTTCGATGAATACATGAGACCTACTGTTACAAAGTATGCTGAGAATGCAAAAGGTAAAAATGAAAGAGGTGCTTTTCCACCACCAGCCTCCTTAAAAGCATCCCACATTGCAAAAAAATAGAGACAGGGATAAAACATAAGCCAGCTATAGTTAGTCAGTTCACTTGCGAGCTGTGTTTCTCCTAGAAAGCTTAAGCGAATCACCTCATTAAAATTTGATTGTGAGTTCACAAGAAACTCCAATAAAATAAAGGTAATTCCTTTTACATAATGTTTGTTCAATAATTGCCCAAAGCCTGGTAAGGCAATACTCCACAGTAATCTTTCAAATGCTTTCACATCTTGCACCCACCACACTTATGTATCATTAGTTCTATTCTATTTTCTATTCTAGGGGGAGAAATTATTCATCAACAGCTTTAATATTTGTAAGAAAAGTGGAAAAGCACCCAAATATAACTTTATTCAGCAGAAGTCTCCCTCTTTTATAATTGGTGAGATGAATGCAATTCAGTGGGGTTTCCCGACTGAATAAAGTTAAAGCCTCCGGCGGATGCCTCAGATTTTTAAAGGAAGCTTTTCCCGCATTAACTGGCAGTAAGCTCCTTAGGAGCAACTGCCAGTAGATGCCCGATTGGTTCAACTATCAATCAGAATTGCACTGATTGAAGTTTCACTTTATCGAGCAAGCTCGAAAAAATCTGGGCGCAAATATGCCAAGGCGCATTTGATTTGCTATTACATATACTCATTTGGAGGAGCAGGCATACCATGAGGTTTTGGGACATTCACAGTAACTGATGTTGGTTGTGAAGAGTCATCATTTATAGTTGCATCAGTAGCAATTATTTGTTTATTTTGACTAGGTTCATTATTTATTATAGGGGAATTCTCCTGTTCTTCAGTTGCTGATTGTATATGATCTGAAATCTGTGTAACCATTTCGTTTACTATTGGTATTCGATCAAAAAAACCTTTGCCTTTTTCAGGATTTGAAATGATTCCAAGAGTCGCGAGTACCCCAAGTATGGCGGTAACATAGGTTTGCCACTCGGTTAAATCGATTTTAAATCCTAGGTCTTTTAAGACCATATATAGAATTGATGCGATTGATATCCATAATCCATAATTTTTCCACTTCATAATTATCACCTTCTCATAGAAGTCTCAATTTATCCTATTCATTTTTCTAGAAAAACGTTACTTCTTAAAGAGGATGACTTGTTCAAATACCTATCATATATGTGAATCTAAACCTATTTCCAATCGGTTTTCCCGTCCGTTTCTAATATTCCGAGTGTGACATCACCGACATCAGGATCTGTTAGTAATGAGTCTCTAACACGGTATTTAATATCATCAGCAACTGCTAATGACAAACCCTCTTTTAACTCAATATAGCTTTCAATATGATATCTTCTACCTTCTTGGAGTATTCTCATTTTGTTGATATCAACAACATCAGGATCAGCTAAAATAATACTAGCTATTCTGTCTTCAACTACTTTAGGAGCAGCTACACCAATTAGACCAATTGTATTTTCGTAGCCAATTTTAATAGCGATTCCGATTAATAAAATACCGATTAAGATTGTTCCTACACCATCAAGATAATATAGACCTGTAAAATATGCGACTACGATTGAAATGAGCGCAAGTAAAGCTCCTAGAGTTGCGATAATATCTTCGTAAAAGACCAACCTTGTTGGTGGGGCAGCAAGACGAACATTTTTAAAAGCTGATGTAAGTATAGACATACCTGTGGCAGTGCTTCGAGTCTCAGACGCTATTTCCTTAGCGGCTTTTACTAATACAAATCCATCAACTATTACAGCTATAACTAAAATGATGATATTTAACCAAATATTAGTTGATGCTTTTGGATGTGTAATTAGTTCCCAACCTTTAATAATCGTTTCATAAGACATGATTGAAATGACAATAACCGCTATTAATACAAAGAGGTTAACTACACGGCCAAATCCTGTAGGAAACCGCTTTGTTGGTGCCTTTTCAGATAAGGCACTACCAAGAAATACGAAAGCTTGGTTCGTTGCATCTGCAATTGAATGTAATGTGGTTGCAAACATTGTTCCACTGCCACTAATTGCTGCTGCAACCCCTTTAATGACTGCTAAAATCGTATTGCCAATAGCTGCAATAGCAGAAGACTTATTTCCCTTTTTTAACAAACTAATAAAAGACATGTAATCACCTCAAGGAAAAACTATTTTATTACTTTTCCACATTATGCTTAGGATTATCCTTTATACAAGATTCCATAATCATTTTCCTATTAGAATTCAGTGATATAATAAAAATTAATAAATGGTTAAAGGCAGTGGTTTGGTGAAAGTTATAATCGTGATGATCGGTGGATTTTTGGGAGCTTTATGTAGATATTTAGTAGGAATGTGGTTGTACAATGGAAATGGGTTTCCGATAGGGACTTTAGTTGTTAACTTGATAGGCTGCCTGTTTCTTGGTTGGTTTTTATCGTCTGCTATGCATCCCAAGCGAATAAATGCTAATCTGGTTTTACTCATTGGAACTGGTTTTACCGGTTCATTTACAACCTTTTCTACCTTTTCGGTTGAAGTAGTTCAGCTTGTTCAGGTTGGAAGAAATGGACTTGCTCTCTTATATATTACTTCTAGTATAGGATTTGGATTGATGCTAGCATATGTAGGTTATAGCTTAGCCCGTTTGAAAAAAGTGGAAATGGGTCAACTATCATGATGTGGTTAATTGGAATAGGTGGGGCATTAGGAGCAGGTAGTCGCTATATGGCTGGAAGCATAATTAGTAAGAGGATAAAGAGTTCTTTTCCTTTAGCCACTTTGTTGATTAATATTGCGGGCTCTCTATTTTTGGGGATGTTAACAAGCCTCCATCTTAATCATCAGCTAATGGATTGGATATGGTATTTAACCGGGATTGGTTTTTGTGGAGCTTTCACAACATTTTCAACGTTTGGGTATGAAGTGATTCAATTACTGAATGCTAAAAAATTAAAAGATGCAGTTATATATATTTTGGGGTCTTTATTTATCTGTACCTTTTCTTCATACATTGGGATACTACTTTTTAACTAAAAGCCAGGTACTCTGAGACAAGTACCTGGCTGAATAACTAAGCCTTCAATATGTCATGATCAACATAGCGTTCACCATTCATATCACTTAACAGGTTAATGGCAACCTTTGCACCGTCACCTGCTGTAATAATTGTATGAACGCTAACTCCCGCACAAGTTCCAGCTGCCCAAATACCATCAATATTTGTTTTACCAGAAGGATCAGTATCAATTACAGTTTTAATTCGTGGCTCAGTACCTTCCTTCGTTTTTACACCAGTTTTTTCAGCTAAGTCTGCTGAAATACCAGTTGCAAGAATGATATGTTTTGCTTCGTATTCACCATTGTCTGTTTCAACTTTGAATCCGCTCTCAATTTTATCGATTGAAGTTACACTGCTTTCGAAAACTTCAGCTCCAAATTTTCTAGCTTGTTTTTTACCTACTTCTACAAGTTCAGGACCGGTTATCTCCATAACTCCATAATGGTTTTCAACCCAGGCACGCTTTGTCATTCCTTTATCATGATCTACTAGTAATGTCTTTTTCCCGGCTTTAGCAGTAAACAACGCAGCACTTGCACCAGCTGGCCCAGCTCCAATAATAATAACATCAAACATTGTAGTAACAACTCCTTAAGTAAATTAGTATTCAACCATAATTATACCCGTCCCTCTTATTAGCAACTAACAATATGCTTGAAAAAAGGGTAGATAAGAAAGACTTATCCACCCAAAAAATTAACCAGCATTTTGAGAAGGTACTTCAGTACGTTTCTCTTTTAATAGTAAGCGTGTGTTTTTATCATGTATGAAATAATATAAAATAATTCCGATTAAAACATAAACAGAACTATATAGATAAAATGATCCTAGTCCAATTTTAGCGCTAATCATACCAACTAGACTTGAACCAATTCCAACACCTAAATCATAAATAGACAGAAAGGTTGCAGTAGCAGTTCCTCTTCGATTTGGTGCAGCATTTTGAATGGCGATTGTTTGAAAGCTTGGAAATAATGTACCCCAGCCTAGTCCAATAAGAGCAGCTGCAATTAAAAAGACCAACGCTGATTTACTTATACCTAATACAGCCATTCCAACCGCAAAGCAGATTATTGCAGGGTAGATAATCTTATTTGCTCCATATAAATCAAACCATTTTCCGGTAAAAGGTCTCGATAGTATAAGGATTACTGCATATACAACAAAGAAGAAGCTTGAAACTTCCAATAGGTTAATTTCTTGTGCAAATACTGATACGAAAGAAAGAATCGAAGCATAAATAAAACCTAAAAATGCACTAACAATCGCAATACGTAATGCAGATACTTCGATTAAGTCTTGGATTGTCAGTTTCTTTTTAATACTAAGTGTACCCTGTCTGACAACTGTTTGAATAAGTTTCGGGTTATTAATAAAACAACCAGTTATAAATGCAAGCACTGCACAAAAAACGCTAATTATAAATACTAAATATATTCCTGCTTTATTCAAGGCAGTTAACCCAACAAATGGGCCAATTACCATCGCGAGATTAGTTGACATCACAAAGTATCCCATACCCTCACCCTTACGAGATTCAGGTATGAGATCTGCAACAATGGCACCTGCAGCAGTTGTTGCCATTCCAAACCCGATTCCGTGAAGAAAACGAAGTACTAATAAGCTAATAATCGAATCTGGGATAAAATAAAAAAAGGATCCACCCATAAAAATAAATAATGAAAGTAAAAGAATTTTCCGTTTCCCTTTTGCTTCAATCCATTGTCCTGCAAACGGTCGAATAATAATTGCAGAAAATAAAAAGACCGTAACGACAAGTCCGGCCTCTAATTTAGTAGTGTGGAGTTCATTTAATGAATATACCGGTAACGTGACAAGTAAGTAATAAAATGTTAGAAAGACAAAGAAATTACTTAATGAAATATTGATAAAATCCTTTGTCCAAAGCTTTTGTTTCCCCATGTTGTATCCTCCTGATGTAATGATAAAGTAGTGTAGTTGGCTTGATAGAGGATATCCTTTTTTTATTTCGTCTCCCGAAATGTAACTAAGTAAATATATCATTATTTTCATAAGAAGGCAAGTTGCCTTTATTTCCATTTTCAATGAATATCCTTTATAACAGAATGAAATAATAAGTCTAGCTTTAAAGAAGTACTTAAAGGAGAGATAATTGGGATGACAGGTGTAAATTTAGCAATAATCTATTATAGTTCAACTGGTACGAATTATCAGCTTGCAAATTGGGCTGCTGAGGGTGCAAAAGAAGTAGGAGCAGAAGTTAAGGTTTTAAAGGTGCCAGAGCTTGCTCCACAAGCGGCAATTGATTCTAATCCTGCTTGGAAGGCTCACGTTGATGCTACAACTGATGTACCTGTAGTTGCACTAAATGATCTAGAGTGGGCAGATGCGATTATTTTTAGCGTACCTACTCGTTTCGGTAATATGCCAGGTCAAATGAAGCAATTTCTAGATACAACAGGAGGACTGTGGTTCAATGGTAAGCTGGCAAACAAAGCCGTTAGCGCCATGTCATCCGCACAAAACTCACACGGTGGTCATGAATCAACTTTACTAGCACTTTATAATTCAATGTATCATTGGGGAGCCATTATTGTACCTCCAGGATACACAGATCCAGTTATTTTTGGTGCAGGGGGAAATCCGTATGGAACCAGTGTGTCAGTTGATCAAAATGGAAAAATGGTAGAGGATGTTCAAGCAGCTGTGAAACATCAGGCAAAACGAACAGTAACGGTAGCTGAATGGATTAAAAAGGCAAACCAATAAGGAAGAAAAAGAGCTTGTCATTAAATAATGACAAGCTCTTTTTCTTCTTAGTTCATTGGATATTCGTTTTCATCATGATTCTGATGAGGTAAAAATTGAATGACGATTATAACTGGCAATAAATATCCAAATAGTGCCTCAATTATGGCAAATGCTCTTGCCAAACCAAATGGAGTGACATCCCCATACCCTACTGATAATAATGTAATTGCGCTAAAGTAAAGTGAGCGAGTTATTAAATCTAAAGGCTGTTCTTGATGCATCGGTGAAGCATAATGATCATTTAATGATCCTAAATTCATCATATCTAATAAGATATAAATAACCGCAAATGTAAATAATGCATTGAAATAGATAAAAATAAATACAAGTGCTCGATATATTGTTTTTTTTCTATGAATGTATGAAAACATGTCGAATCACTCCTTGTCTTATCCATAAATATATATTGAGGGTATTGTTAATTTAGACTAGCCCTATTTTAAATCGAATAAATTCATGACCGAAAATTGTTATCTGCATTTACTAGTCTTGTATTTTGCTATAAACTAAGATGCAAAGCTTCAGCAGCTCGGAAAAGAAAGGGTGGTAGAATGTTGAAACAATCAACTTGGACAACTACATTTGCGTCCTTTCAATGGTTGTTTTTTATTTTTGCAAATACAATTGTCGTTCCAGTATCAGTAGGTACAGCATTTGAACTTTCTCCAGATGTGATTGCAATGACAATGAGAAGTTCGCTGATCTTTACTGGTATTGCTTGTATGCTCCAAGGGTTCATTGGGCATCGCTATCCATTAATGGAAGGACATTCGGGAATGATGTGGGGGCTAGTTCTTAATTTGGCACTATCTGGTGCATCCATGGGACTTAGCTACACAGAAATAGGAGGAGGAATTGCCACAGGAATTCTTCTTGCAGGTATTGCAACTGTCCTACTTGCAGCTTTTAATCTCGTATCGCTCATTCAAAAAATATTCACTCCTATGGTGATGAGTGTCTACTTATTTTTATTAACTTTCCAACTTGTGATTATCTTTTTTAATGGAATGTTAAAGGTAACAGACGATGGTAAACTTGACCTTCCAATTAGCTTATATTCAATTGTAGTAGTTATCTTAGTTAGCTTGGTTAAAATTAAAGGAAAAAAGCTAGGCAATTTTGCAATTTTAATTGGAATTATTGTAGGTTGGGGCTTTTATGAGATTCTTTTTCCTGGGGGACAAACAGCAAGTACTGAAACAAGTGCTCATTTTTCATTATTTCCATTTGGGAAACCAAATTTAGAATATGGTATTGTGATTGTTTCTTTTCTTGGAGGTTTCATGAATTTAAGTAATACGATTGCATCGATCCAAGCAGCCGAGAAACTTTACAAGGATGAGCCTCAACAAAAACGTTATCGCTTTTCTTTTTTATTAACAGGTTTTCATTCAATTATTGCATCATTATTGGGACTAGTAGCATATGCTCCTTTTACATCATCAATCGGCTTTTTAGAAAGCACTCAAATTTTAAAAAGATTGCCATTTATCATCGGTGGGGGAATGCTATCTATTTTGGGAATTATCCCAGTATTAGGAACTTTTTTTGCGAGTATGCCTATAACTGTAGGTAATGCCGTATTATTTGTTGCTTATTTGCAATTATTAGGAACATCATTAAAGAGTCTAAGCAGTGATGGTTTTGATTCAATCACGATCTACCGTCTAGCGGGGCCAGTCTTACTAGGCGTCTGCTTACTGAATATTTCTCCCGAGATTTTTGCGGACTTTCCGGTTATCCTCCGTCCAATCATAACAAATGGTTTAATTATGGGAGTGATTCTATCGGTCATTTTGGAAAAAGTGATTAAATGGGAATCAGCAACATTAGAAACAAAAAAATCCTAAGACATGTATCTTAGGATTCAGATTGTCGACAAAAGGCACCGAGAGGAATCCCTCTCGGTGCCTTTTGTCAT
>NZ_JAKTTI010000049.1 GCF_022427965.1 Fredinandcohnia quinoae
GGTGTGAGAGGGTCGAACGAATCAAAATTCCGATTCGTTCACTCTACTCGATTTGAGTTGTCTCCTACATTTTTGGGTTACAATAAGCAATGGAGAGGATGAGACCTTTGGAAAATCAAGATCGCTTTAAGCAAGCTGAAAAAGCTATTTTATATGGAGTGATTGGTAATATTCTGTTGGCTGTAATTAAGTGGATCATTGGCATTATGTCCAATAGTCGAGCATTAATAGCGGATGCGGTTCATTCAGCTTCTGATGTTGCCGGTTCTGTTGCGGTATACCTCGGTGTTCGTGCTGCAAAACAGCCACCCGATGAAGACCATCCATATGGTCATGGAAAAGCAGAGTCAGTATCAGCAATTATTGTTGCCGTCTTATTATTTATTGTTGGAATCGAAATGGGTAAAGCCTCCATCGGTGCATTTTTTGAACCAATCAAAGTTCCAAAATCAATGGCAATCTATGCAGTTGTATTTTCAATCATTATTAAAGAAATCATGTTTCGCTATAAATATAAATTGGGAAAGAAAATTAGAAGTGATGCGCTTATTATTAATGCATACGATGATCGTTCTGATGTGTATGCATCATTAGCCACGTTAGTAGGGATTGTTGCTGCAATAATAGGCGGGAAACTCGGCTTAGAATGGATGGTATATGCAGACCCTGTAGCAGGACTGGTTGTTTCTGTATTAATATTAAAAATGGCATGGGAATTTGGCTCAGACGCTATTCATACAACATTAGATCATGTTCTGCATGAAGAGGAAACGAATGAATTAAAGAAAGTTGTATTAACTGTCCCTGAGGTTAAAAAGATAACAGAACTACATGCTAGAGAGCATGGGCATTATGTCATAGTGGATTTGAAAATTTCTGTTGATCCATATATGACTGTAGAAGAAGGACATAGGGTTGGAAAAGAAGTAAAAGCGAAACTAATGGAAATCCATCATGTCCAAAATGTTCTCGTTCACATAAATCCTTATTCAGAAGATGATTCCAAATATGAATAAAGGTTTTTCCAGTACTTTTTAAACATCACATCATTGAAACCCCTTGGCCACAAAGGTATAATAAGATGGTTAAGGGGTGAAAGTATGTTACAATCTAAAACTCGTTGGAAACTAAGTGAAAACAGCATTGATAAAATTAATCTTCTAGAAAAAGAACTCCAAGCTTCACCTCTAGTAGCTTCTCTACTTGTTAATAGAGGCATTGACTCTGTTGAATCCGCTAAAGCATTTCTCCAACCGGATCAACTTAATTTTCATGATCCATTCTTACTTGATGAAATGGACATCGCCATTGAAAGAATTGAAAAAGCAATTCATCAAAATGAACATATTTTAGTATTTGGTGATTATGATGCAGACGGTGTTAGTAGTACAACTGTTATGTTAACTGCCCTACGTGAAAAGGGAGCAGTTGCAGATTTTTATATACCAAATCGATTTTCAGAGGGCTATGGTCCTAATGAAAATGCATTTAAATGGGCAAAAAAAGAAGGATACTCGCTAATTATTACAGTAGACACCGGGATATCAGCGCTACATGAAGCACAGGTGGCGAAAGAACTTGGACTTGACTTAATAATTACGGATCATCATGAACCTGGTCCAGAATTACCAGCTGCGATTGCTATTATCCATCCAAAAAAGCCAAACAGTCAATATCCTTTTCAGGAATTAGCTGGTGTTGGAGTTGCGTTTAAAGTTGCACATGCTTTACTAGGTGAAGTGCCCACCTCTTTACTTGATGTTGTTGTAATTGGAACAATAGCGGACTTAGTTCCATTGCATGGTGAGAATCGTTTGTTAGCAAAAAAAGGTATAACAGCTCTAAGAGAAACAGATAGACCTGGAATATTAGCATTATTAAAAAAGGCTCGAATTGAGCAAAGTGAATTAAATGAAGAAACGGTTGGTTTTGCGATAGCACCTAGAATAAATGCAGTAGGTCGTCTTGAATCAGCCGATCCAGCAGTACACCTTCTAATGACAAATGATGCAGAGGAAGCATTGATGATTGCGGACGAAATTGATGAGCTAAATAAAGAGAGACAGCGTTTAGTCAGTCAAATGACAGAAGAAGCAATTAAGGAAGTTGAAGAGTTTTATCATCCTTCCACTAATCCTGTGTTAGTTATTGCAAGGGAAGGTTGGAATGCAGGAGTAATTGGTATTGTCGCATCAAGACTCGTTGACCGTTTCTATCGACCTACTATTATATTAAGTATTGACCGTGAAAAAGGTGTAGCAAAAGGGTCAGCAAGAAGCATTGAAGGTTTTAATCTATATGAAAGTCTCTCAACCTGCCGGGATATTTTACCACATTTCGGTGGACATCCAATGGCAGCTGGAATGACACTTCAGTTGGAACATGTAGGGGAATTAAGAACGAGACTTAACACGATAGCAAATGAGGTATTACAACCCGAAGACTTTCAAGCAATTACAAATATCGATGCAATATGTTCATTACATGATATTTCTATTGAATCAATTATGCAAATGGAACAGTTGGCGCCATTCGGTATGGGTAATCCGAAACCGAAAGTTATGATTGAAGATCTTGGAATCTCTAGTATTCGTAAGATCGGCTCTGAACAAAATCATATAAAAATTGTTTTCAGTCAAGACGATTATACACTTGATAGTGTTGGCTTTGGATTAGGACATGTATATGAAAATATTTCACCGCTGTCTAAGATTTCAGTCGTGGGTGAGTTAAGTATAAATGAGTGGAATAATAGTAGAAAACCACAGATCATGCTACAAGATATTGCGATTAACGAATGGCAATTGTTTGATAGTAGAGGAATGAAGAATATTTCTGCTTTATTAGGAAAAATTGAAAAGGATAAGCGAAGATTAATCGCCTTTTCAGCTGATACAATCGATAAGTTGAATCTTTCAAATATACATGATGAAATTATTATCATTGAAAAGCATGAGGATGCATTAATGCAGCAATTTCATTCGGATTATGTAGTTTTACTTGATCTACCTCAGGATGAAAGTCTAATTAAGACATTATTTAACACCACTTTTCCAAGTCGAATTTATTCTTTATTTTATAATGATCAGGATCATTTTTTTAGCACGATTCCAACTAGAGAGCATTTTAAATGGTTTTATGCTTTTTTAGCTAAAAAAGGGCCTTTTGACATATCAAGATACTCTGAAGAGCTAGCTAAAAACCGGGGATGGTCAAAGGAAACAATAGATTTTATGTCAAAGGTGTTTTTTGAATTAGAATTTGTTAAAATAGACAAGGGATTTATCTCTTTATCAAATCAACCTTCAAAAAGAGATTTGACTGAATCAAGAACATACCAATTGAAAGAGAAACAGATTAAATTGGAGAATAAATTATTGTATTCATCATATCAACAATTAAAAGACTGGTTTGATTTACTTAATAAAGGTTCGTTATCGCTTGAGGAGGCCGTAATTTAATGGATTTAAGAAAATTTGTAACTGTGGTTCCTGACTATCCTAAGCCAGGAATACAATTTAAGGACATCACACCATTAATGAACGATGGTGAGGCATATAAATATGCTACAGACCAGATCGTTCAGTATGCGAGAGAAAAAGAAATTGATTTAGTAGTAGGACCAGAGGCTCGAGGCTTTATCATCGGCTGTCCGGTAGCATACTCTCATGGCGTTGGATTTGCACCCGTAAGAAAAGAAGGAAAATTACCTAGAGAAGTAATTAAGGTAGAATATGGTCTTGAATACGGGAAAGATGTATTAACAATGCATAGAGATGCTATTCAACCTGGACAACGAGTATTAATTACTGATGATTTGTTAGCGACTGGTGGCACAATTGAAGCTACAATAAAATTAGTTGAAGAGCTTGGTGGGATTGTTGCTGGTATCGCATTTATTATTGAATTAACATATTTAGATGGCCGTAAAAAGCTTGATGGATATGATGTTTTAACGTTAATGAAATTCTAAATGAAAATTGCTTGAGCGCTCACTTCTGAGTGCTCTTTTTGATAAAGTTCGTGTTGAAAATGATAATTCTTTCTATTTCCCTTTACATCTACGATTATTTTCAAGATAATAGTAACAATACTAAAGTTTCATAATAGGAATTCAAAGGTGGACATGTTATTTCAACTTTGGATTACCTCAACATAAAAAGGTGATATAATCCATGGCAAACGAGCAGGTATTAACTCCTGAGCAAGTGATTGAAAATGCGAAACGGTACTTATCGGATCAAGATGTCGATTTTATTTATCGCGCATACAAATTTGCTGAGCAGGCCCATAAAGATCAATTTAGAAAATCAGGTGAACCGTATATTGTACACCCTGTGCAGGTAGCAGGAATTCTAGTAGATCTCGATATGGATCCTTCTACTATAGCGGGTGGCTTCTTACATGATGTTGTCGAAGATACAAATGTTTCCTTGCAGGATATTAGCGAAGCATTCACAGAAGAAGTTGCCATGCTTGTTGATGGAGTTACAAAATTAGGGAAAATAAAATATAAATCACAAGAAGAACAGCAGGCCGAAAATCATCGCAAAATGTTTGTGGCAATGGCCCAAGATATTAGAGTTATTCTTATTAAACTTGCGGATCGCCTACACAATATGAGAACTCTAAAGCATCTTCCACCCGAGAAACAACGAAGAATCTCAAATGAAACACTTGAAATATTCGCTCCTCTAGCACATCGTTTAGGTATTTCCAAAATAAAATGGGAGCTTGAAGATACTGCACTACGTTATTTAAATCCGCAACAATACTACCGCATTGTGAATTTAATGAAGAAAAAAAGAGCTGAGCGTGAGCAATATCTTGAAGAAGTGATTGCTGAAGTGAAGCATCGTGTCGATGAAGTTTCGATAAAAGCAGAAATATCTGGTAGACCGAAACATATTTATAGCATTTATCGTAAAATGGTTATCCAGAATAAGCAATTTAATGAAATCTATGATTTACTTGCAGTAAGAATTGTTGTTAATAGTATTAAAGATTGCTATGCCGTACTTGGTATTATCCATACTTGTTGGAAACCAATGCCTGGAAGATTCAAGGATTATATTGCTATGCCTAAGCCGAATATGTATCAATCTTTGCATACAACTGTAATTGGTCCAAAAGGTGATCCACTTGAGGTTCAAATTAGAACTGTTGAAATGCACCAAATTGCTGAGTTTGGAATTGCAGCACACTGGGCGTATAAAGAAGGAAAACCAGTAGATCAAACCTCTACGTTCGAAGAGAAACTTACATGGTTCCGGGAAATATTAGAATGGCAAAATGACGCATCAAATGCTGAAGAATTTATGGAATCTTTAAAAATTGATTTATTCTCAGATATGGTCTTTATTTTTACTCCAAAAGGCGATGTAATTGAACTTCCTTCAGGATCTGTTCCAATTGATTTTGCTTATCGGATTCATTCCGAAATCGGTAATAAAACGATTGGCGCAAAAGTGAATGGAAAAATGGTAACCCTTGATTATAAATTAAAAACAGGGGATATCATTGAAATATTAACGTCCAAGCATTCATACGGACCGAGCCAAGATTGGATTAAATTAGCTCAAACTTCACAAGCAAAAAATAAAATTCGCCAATATTTCAAAAAACAACGCCGAGAAGAAAATGTTGAAAAAGGGAAAGAACTTGTAGAGAAGGAAATAAAAACCCTTGATTTTGAAGTGAAAGAAATTCTTACTACTGAAAATTTAAAGAGGGTATATGAGAAATTTAATTTTTCAAATGAAGAGGACATGTACGCTGCCATTGGGTATAACGGTATAACTGCGGCACAAATTGTTACTCGACTTACTGAAAAATTGCGAAAAAAACGTGATCTAGAACAGGATCAGCATGTTGCCGAAGCAGTTGCTGAAATGAGGCAAATGACATCAACGAAAAGACGAGAATCGGGAGTACAGGTTTCAGGAATATCAAATCTTCTTATTCGCTTGTCTAAGTGTTGTAACCCAGTTCCAGGTGATGAAATTGTTGGCTTTATCACGAAGGGGAGAGGAGTATCAGTACACCGTGCTGATTGTCCAAACGTCCATACATTAGATGCTCAGCAACGATTAATAGAGGTAGAATGGGAAAGTAATCTGTATGATCGCAAGGAATACAATGTTGAAATTGAAATTTCTGGGTATGATCGTAGGGGATTACTTAATGAAGTGCTTCAAGCGGTAAATGAATCAAAAACAAATATTAGCTCTGTATCAGGTAAATCTGATCGAAATAAAATGGCTACAATTAATATGGCAATATCCATTCAAAATGTAAGTCATCTTCATAAGGTTGTAGAGAGAATAAAACAAATTCCTGATATTTATTCAGTTCGAAGGGTAATGAGCTAAAAAATAAAGAGGGTTTTTATATGAAGGTTGTCGTTCAACGTGCCAAAAATGCGAGTGTAACTGTTAATAATACAATGATTGGATCAATTGATAATGGATTAATGTTACTGGTTGGCATCACCCATTCTGATTCAATCGAAGATGTTAAATATTTGGCTGATAAAATTGTAAACCTTAGAATCTTTGAAGATGAAGAAGGGAAAATGAATTTGTCTTTACTTGATACAAAAGGTGATATTCTATCTGTTTCACAATTTACTTTGTATGGTGATTGTCGAAAAGGAAGACGGCCTAATTTCATGGAAGCTGCTAAACCAGAGTTTGCAAATGAAATGTACCAATTATTTAATCAAGAGCTCCTAAGCAAAGGGATAACTGTTCAAACAGGTGCTTTCGGGGAAATGATGGATGTTAATTTCACAAATGTAGGTCCTGTCACACTTATACTAGAAAGTAAATAGAAAATGCGAGTCAGTTTTGACTCGCATTTTTTTGTATTTTTATCGTCCTTTGAAGTATTGGGCTAATCCATAATAAATTCCGTTAGAAACATTTTCTTGGAATGAATTTGTATTTACCGAGTATTCTTCCGTAGGATTACTTAAAAAGCCTAGTTCAAGCAGTGCTGAAGGATTTTTATTTTCTCTCAAAACTTGATAATTACCCTTCCTATGCTTTCTATCTTTAAAATTTGTATTCTTGATTAATTCTGATTGCATCGTGGATGCGAGAGCAGTATCAATATTTTTATAATAATAAGAAGTAATCCCTCTCGCACTTCGATCAGTAGTGCTATCATAATGAACACTTATAAATGCATCTGCATTTCGATAGTGCGATGTACTTACCCTGGAACGTAAACTAACATATAGATCACTATTTCGAGTTAATACTACATTTGCACCTGCCGCGTGTAATTTATCAAAAACGAGTCTGGCTGTTCTTAATGTTACATTTTTTTCAATTGTTCCATTCACACCGACTGTTCCACCATCACGACCACCATGACCAGGATCAATAACGATTGTTTTATTCTTTAAATATTGATTCACACCTGGTTTTTGAACGACTGAGGTATTCCCATTGACTTCTACAATCCACCCAGCTATATAACCAGTTGTTTTATCAGATAATACAATTTTATACCAGTCACCTTCAGTTGCGGAGATATTAAATACGTCTCCTTCATTTGCTCTAGCAGTAACAGGTGCTGTAGAGGATGGAGCTGTTCGTATATTGGTACCATTATAAAGAACTTTTACCGTTGTTGCTTTTTGCTCATTTTTGTCGGGTGCGTGAAGTTCTTGAACTTCCAAATACCAGCTTGCCACCCAGCCTTTTTTTCCGTTAGTTAATGTAATTTGACTCCAATCATTTATTTCTTTGTTGATTGTAACCTCTTCACCTATTTTTAACTTTCCAATAATTTTTCCTGATAATGATCCACTATCTCTAACATTTAAACTTGAAGCTGTAACAGTTGCTTTCTTTATGCCATCTTGTATGTTTTGATCTGGCTGAGTTTCATGTTGTTCTTCTTCCTGTTCATCTTGATCTTCATTTGTTGTATCAACATTAATATAGTCGCGATGAACCCAAGCATTTCCTTTGTTAAAAGTAATTTCTAACCAATTTTCACGTTCGTTTTTGATTGAAACAGTGCTACCTTTTGTTAGCTTCCCAATAATTGAACCTTGGAGGTTAGGCGTACTTCTTACATTTAAGACTGAAGTATTAACCTTGCCTGATTTTTGTTTATTAGTTACGTCTGGTTTATTGTTTGAACCTTGTATAGTTGTAAGGAATGGTGATGAGACCCATCCAATTTGGTTATTGTACTTAACCTTCGTCCAACTCTCATTTTTATCAATATATTGAGCAACTTGTCCTTTGTTCAGTGAACCCATAATTTGAAAACTAGTGCCGGGTCCAGTACGCAAGCGTAGTCCATCAACTGTTGATTTAACAGATTTAACAGTTTTGGAAGTATCATTTGCTGCAATACTTTCTGAATTGCTTTCTTTAATTAGCCAAGATGCTACCCATCCAGAACTATTTTTGGTTATTTCTAGCTTCAGCCAATCATTTTTTCTTTCAAGGATTTTATATTGCTCACCTTGTTTTATTTTGCTTTTAATATTGTAGGATAAGCCAGGACCCTCTCGTACATTTAAGATTGATGTATTAATAATTGCAGTAGAAGATGCTTGAGCTTTTGTACCTATATTTGGTTTAAGTGTGATTGAACATATAAACAATAATGATAAACTAAGGAATATTTTTAAAAACTTATGTAACAACTGTAGAAGCCTCCTTAAAATCGTAAAAAAACATGACTTTTATACTAATTCGAGACAAAAGGAAAAAATCCTTGTTTAATTGGAAATAAAATAATGAAAAAGGGCAAGATATGTATTATAACACAAGAAAAGGACGTGCCCTCATGAGATATAGTGAAAAGAGCAATCATGCACAAAGAGGTTCAAATCAAATGTTCGGGGTCGACTTCCATGATTTTATTGAAAGAGAACAAAATTCTACCTATGTGGAATTGGCGTCTGAATTTGGAATTTCAGTAAAAGAAGTTCGCCAAATGAAAAAGAAATTAGAACGATCATAAAAAGTAACCTTGACAATCTGTCTGTTCATACGTAAGATAATATATAATTTTAATAAATGAACCAGTGATGGGGAACAGTAGATAAGACTACACATGAAAAGAGAAGGAATGCCAAAGGCTGAAAGCATTCCAGCATGATGACTTATTGAACGAACACCTCTTAGGTTTCTCTCTGAAAAAGATTACACTCTAGTAGGAGCTGAACGTGTCAGGCGTTAACTGATCGAGTGAAGACTGAAATAACAAGACAGTTCAAGAAACTAGCGGAGAGATTCGCAGTTCATTGGATGTCGTGTGAGACGGTCAAGGAGCAAGAAGGTCGAGGCAGCGAGTTTTCGAGTCGCGGAGTGCACGTATTTGGTGCATGAGCAACGGAGGAAACGAAGCTAACGAAGAGATTCGTAGCTCATTGGACGTCGAGTCTTAACTAGGGTGGCACCACGGGATCTAACTCTCGTCCCTACAATTTATTGTAGGGATGGGAGTTTTTTATTTTTTCGTTTTTTTGTTAAAGAAGGAGGATTTTATATGGCAATTAATATTCCTAGAGGAACACAGGATATTCTACCTGGTGATGTGGAAAAATGGCAATTTATTGAGGAAAAGGCACGGGATATTTGTAAAAGATTTAATTACAAAGAAATTAGGACTCCTATTTTTGAACATACAGACCTTTTTTTACGAGGTGTTGGTGAAACAACTGATATTGTTCAAAAGGAAATGTACACATTTCAAGATAGAGGTGAGCGTAGTTTAACGTTAAGACCAGAGGGAACGGCAGCGGTTGTTCGATCTTATGTGGAAAATAAAATGTTCGGAAATCCAAATCAACCAACAAAGCTCTACTATTGTGGACCGATGTTTCGTTATGAAAGGCCACAAGCGGGTCGATTTAGACAGTTCGTTCAGTTTGGTGTCGAGGCTCTGGGCAGTAATGATCCAGCAATTGATGCAGAAGTTATTTCTCTAGCAATGGAAATATACCAATCGTTGGGATTAAAAAAACTTAAATTAGTCGTTAATAGTCTTGGTGATATTGATAGTAGAGTTGCACATAGAGAAGCATTGATAAGTCATTTTTCACCGAGAATTGAGGAATTTTGTTCTGACTGTAAATCAAGACTTGAGAAAAATCCAATGCGCATACTTGATTGTAAAAAGGATAAAGATCATGATTTTATGCAAACTGCGCCATCTATAATCGAATATTTAAATGATGAATCAAGGGAATATTTCGAGAAGGTACAAATGTATTTACGAGATTTACATATTGACTTTGAAGTTGATTCAGGGCTTGTAAGGGGACTAGACTATTACAATCACACTGCATTTGAAATCATGAGTAATGCAGAAGGATTTGGAGCGATTACAACATTATGTGGTGGTGGACGCTACAATGGTCTTGTTGAAGAATTTGATGGCCCAGAAACACCTGGTATTGGGTTTGCATTAAGTATTGAAAGATTATTAGCAGCATTACATGCTGAAGGTATTGAATTACAAACTGAGACAAAGCTCGATTGTTATGTTGCAACAATTGGTGAAAATGCGGCTGAAAAATCGGTTGTTCTTGTCCATGAGTTAAGGAAAGCTGGGTTAACCGCAGAGAAGGATTATCAAAAAAGGAAAATGAAAGCTCAATTTAAAGCAGCTGATCGATTACAAGCTAGATATGTTGCTGTTTTAGGTGATGAAGAGCTTGAACGTAATGTGATTAATGTGAAAAATATGGAGACTGGTGAACAAGAGGAAGTAATGATAGATCAATTTATAGCATATATTGCAGGGGTGAAATAACATGTTTGGAAGAACTTATTATTGTGGAGAAGTAACGGATCAAGCAATTGGAGAGACAGTAAAATTAAAAGGCTGGGTACAGAAAAGGCGAGATCTTGGTGGATTAATTTTTATTGATTTAAGGGATAGAACAGGAATTGTTCAAATCGTTTTTAATCCTGCAGTTTCGGAAGAAGCACTTTCGATTGCCGAAGGTGTTAGAAATGAATACGTATTAGATGTAGAAGGTCAAGTAGTTGCTCGTGAAGACAAAACAATTAACAACAATCTTGCAACAGGTAAGATTGAGGTTAAGGTTGAAAAAATAACGATATTAAATGCAGCAAAGACACCTCCTTTCATGATTGCTGATCAAACAGATGTATCTGAGGATGTACGTCTGAAATACCGATACCTGGATCTTCGTCGCCCAGTTATGTTTGAAACATTCAAAATGCGGCATAATGTGACGAAGGCTATTCGTGAATACTTAGATAATGCGGATTTTCTTGATATTGAAACACCAATCCTTACCAAAAGTACTCCAGAGGGTGCACGCGATTATTTAGTGCCTAGTCGAGTACATGAAGGTGAGTTCTATGCCTTGCCACAATCACCACAAATTTTCAAGCAATTGTTAATGGTTGGTGGGATTGAAAGATACTATCAAGTTGCGCGATGTTTCCGTGATGAGGATCTTCGTGCAGACCGACAACCTGAATTTACACAAATTGATATTGAAACATCTTTCATGAGTCAAGAGGATATTATGGCTATGATGGAAGAAATGATGACTAAGGTTATGAATGATGTTAAAGGAATTAAGATCCAAACCCCATTCCCAAGACTTTCTTATGAGGAAGCAATGGGGCGTTATGGTTCAGATAAACCAGATACACGATTTGAAATGGAATTAGTCGATGTATCAGAGTTAGTTAAAGATAGCGGATTTAAAGTATTCAGTGGTGCGATTGAAAATGGTGGTCAAGTAAAAGCCATCAATGTGAAGGGTGCTTCTGATAAGTATTCACGTAAGGATATTGATGCATTAACGGAGTTTGTGAATCGTTATGGAGCAAAAGGTCTTGCATGGCTTAAAGTCGAAGAAGAGGAGTTAAAAGGGCCAATTTCAAAGTTCTTTAATGAGGATGAGCAAAAAACGATACGCCAAGTACTAGAGGCTACAACAGGTGACTTACTATTATTTGTTGCTGACAAGAGAAATGTTGTTGCAGACGCGCTAGGAGCACTAAGAATGAGATTAGGAAAAGAACTTGAATTAATTGATCAATCTAAGTTTAATTTCCTTTGGGTTACTGACTGGCCACTGCTTGAGTATGATGAGGAAGCAGGTAGATACTTCGCAGCCCATCATCCATTTACAATGCCAGTTCGTGAAGACATTGAACAGCTTGATTCGAACCCTGGTAATGTGAAGGCACAAGCATATGACCTTGTTCTAAACGGTTATGAGCTTGGTGGTGGTTCACTTCGTATTTTTGAAAGACATATTCAAGAAAAGATGTTCAAAGTTCTAGGATTTAGCGATGAAGAAGCCAAAGCACAATTCGGCTTCCTACTAGAAGCTTTTGAATATGGCACACCGCCACATGGTGGAATTGCACTTGGACTTGATCGTCTTGTCATGTTACTTGCTGGAAGCTCAAATTTACGCGACACAATTGCCTTTCCAAAAACTGCAAGTGCTAGTGACATATTGATGGAGGCACCAAGTACTGTTAGCCAAGCTCAACTTAGTGATCTGCACTTATCACTTAATGTTGAAGAATAAAAGAATAAAAAACTGTGAGAAAGTCATTTTTCACAGTTTTTTTATTGGTAAAAAATTTATATAATTCACATCGAAATACTTACAATTTTAAAAAAGTATGATATAGTCAAAAACGGGAAAAATGAGTTAAGAATTTCTTTTATGGAGATGAGGTTTATGTTACACCAATTTTCACGAAACGAATTAGCGATAGGGAAACAAGGGATTGAAACATTAAAAAATAGCACCGTTGCAGTACTTGGGGTCGGAGGAGTGGGATCATTCTCTGCAGAAGCACTTGCACGATCAGGTGTTGGAAGACTTCTCTTGGTTGATAAGGATGATGTTGATATAACGAATATTAACCGTCAACTTCCTGCTTTACTTTCAACAATTGGACGATCAAAAGTAGAAATTATGAAGGAACGTATTGCAGACATTAACCCGGAATGTGAGGTTATTGCGCTGAAGATATTTTATACGGAAGAAACATATGAACAATTTTTTAGTTATGGACTTGATTATGTAATTGATGCTTCTGATACGATTGTATATAAAATACATCTTATGAAGGAATGCCTAAAACGAAAAATTCCGATCATTTCTAGTATGGGTGCTGCAAATAAAATGGACCCTACACGATTTAAAATTGCTGATATTTCAAAAACACATACAGATCCAATTGCTAAGGTGATTCGTACGAAATTACGAAAAGAACGCATTCATAAAGGAATTGATGTTGTTTTCTCTGATGAAAGTCCAATAGTGATAAGAGAAGATGTTCGACAAGAGATTACCGATGAAAATGCAAAAATTCGCAAGGCGAAAATGCCACCTTCATCTAATGCGTTTGTTCCATCTGTTTGTGGGCTTATCATGGCTAGTCATACAGTACAAAAATTATTAGCAGACATTAAAATCAAGCGTGTAAGTGATGAAAAATAGAAAAATCGTGGCATTCACGCCACGATTTTTTATTTTGCGACTTGTTCAAGGTTCCCATTCTTGTCCATCCGAAACGCTGGAGCACTTAATTCTTCGTTATCCTCAAACATAACCATACGTCGAGCTCGATCCATAATTTGAACAAGTGCTTGGTAGTCTTCTTGAATCATAGTCTGTTGATTCGCCAGTTTTTCTAATCTTTTTTCTAATTCTTTATTTTGTTGAAGCAATGCGTCATTCTCTCTGCGAAGACGATTGTTCTCATGCTCAATTTGATTAGAGAGCATATCTTCTTTTCGTAAATTTGTTAAAAAAGAAATACAATCTGTAAGCGTAATAGATTTTGTGGTTGGCAATAATTCAGTAGAGAATTCCTCTATAACTGTCGTAGTTGCTTCTGGTAATATAATACTTTTAGTTTCCTGGCTTGAATTAGTTATTACATCAACTTTATTTGAGCGTTCTAATGCCCGCTTTCTCTCTTTTCGCTGTTTTTTCGCTATGGCGATTGCTTGATCATAATTATTCCTAACTTCAGCATTCCATCTGAATCCACAAGCTGCAGATGTTCTATTTAACTTGTCGCCTACTTCCTCAAATGCGGCTAATTGTGTGCCTCCTTCACGAATATAACGCAAAACGGTTTCTGCTAATAATAAATCATCTTCATGTGACCATGCATCCTGCCTTACTTTCATAAAATCAACTCCTTAGATGTGGTTTAAAAGGATTTTTTCTCACTTTTGAACCTTTACTAGTATTGCTAGATTTCTCATATTTGTGCAGCATTTAGTAATGTAATTTACCGCAGTATCTTTATATCTAGCATGACCACGAATTTTTGGTTTTATACATTAATAGTTTTGTGTCTTAGATATTTTGTTAAATCCTTCAAATTTCTTATTGACGATTAATAATGTATTAGTGTACTATTTGGATAGTACACTAATACTCTGAAGTTGGAGGGATAAACAATAAGACAATTTAAGGGTTTGTTAATCAAGGAATTTTATTTGAATCGAAGTAAGTTAATAATTGATTTAGGAATTATCACAGTCCTGATAATGACTGTTTATTTAATTTCATTAAAAACTGATAGCACCATTGGAATGATTATATTTGTTATTTTTATGGTACCTATGCATGTCTTCTATATCCCGTTATTTCTTTTCTATAGTTTGCATGCTGAGACGAAGCAACATCAAATTTGGTTATATAACCCAAATTCACCTCTATTGTTATTTTTACCCAAATTCACTATTGCACTCCTTGGCATGTTAGAATCACTGTTGATTACAGGTGTTTTTAGCTTATATGTCATCCAAGTTGCAAAGAAAGAATTTGAATTGCCTAAGGAACTACTTGGTGATTTAATCGTCCCTACTAGTATGATTGTAGGAGGTTCATTAGTTTTTACATCTATTTATTTAGGTATAGTAGCAATGTTCTTCTGGTCACTTTTTCAAGTAATTAAGAAGTATTTTAAAAAACTAACTTGGGTAGCCATCATTGCTTGTTTTGGATTTGTTAGTTGGATTCTTTATGAATTTGAAAAAACTGGATTCTTTTCGAAGCTTACGAATTGGGGTAAAGTCAAATCACCTTTACTAGACAGTTATTCGGTCTCAGTGAGTAACAGTCAATTATTCATTGATTCAGGTCAATTAGTATTTGGATATATTCTTTATGAAATTATATTAGCAGTGATTATGATTTTTTTATCTAAGTGGATGATTGATAGGAAAGTTGAGGTGTAGCTGTTGGGTGAGGAATTTCAATCTTCTAGGCCAATTTATTTACAATTAGTTGATCGAATTTGTGGCCAAATCATCAGAAATGAGAGAAAACCCGGTGATAAACTCCCTTCAGTTCGAGAAATGGCTCTCAATTCTGGTGTTAATCCAAATACAGTTCAGAGAACATATAGTGAGCTAGAAAGGATGATGGTAGTGGAGACACGAAGAGGGCAAGGAACATTTGTAACGGAGAATATGGATGTTCTAAATAATCTACGTGAGGAACTTAGCGTTGATATCATTCAAACGTTTATTCATAATATGGCTGAAATGGGTTTCACACCACAAGAAATGATTGAAATCTTAATGAGGAGCATTGATTCGAATAATGGGGGAGTGGAATGATTACACTTAAAAATGTGACTAAAAAGTACCAAGGTCGCTTAGTTGTAAATAATTTTTCATTAACTTTAGAATCTGGAAGAATTATTGGTCTTCTTGGATCTAATGGTAGTGGTAAATCTACTACTTTGAAAATGATTGCAGGTCTTGTTCAACCGACGAGTGGCTCAATTCTGATTAATAACGAAAAATTATCAAGAAGAAGTTGCCGGGATATTGCCTATCTATCAGAGCATGATACACTGTATCCATTTTTCACAGTGATACAAATTGTTCAATTTTATGCTTCACAGTTTAAAGATTTTAGTATTGATAAAGCAATCGAGATTCTTCAATTTCTAAATGTTAATCCATCTGATAAGGTTAAGCACTTATCTAAAGGAAGTAAAGGTAGGGTGAAAATTGCACTCACTCTTGCGAGAAAGGCTCCATTTTTACTTATGGATGAACCGTTATCAGGGCTTGACCCAATGGTACGTGAATCTATTTTAAAAGGGCTGATCTCTTTTTTAGACATTGAAAATCAAACATTGATTATCTCAACTCATGAAGTGAATGAAGTAGAATTTATCCTAGATTCGGTTATTTTGATAAAAAATGGGAACCTTATTGACTTCATAGACGTAGATACTTTACGTGAGCGTGAAGGGAAAAGTGTACTTGAATGGATGAAGCAAAATTTCACAAATTGTTAGGAGGAAAAGAAGTGGAACCGGTTTTACAATTGAAAAATCTAAAAAAAACAATAGGTAGGAAAAATATAATTAAGGGGATATCCTTTGATGTATATCCAGGTGAAGTATTTGGATTTCTTGGTCCGAATGGGGCTGGGAAGACAACAACAATTCGAATGCTCGTTGGATTAATGTCAATTACCGATGGCGAGGTAATTGTTAAAGGTACGAGTATTGCTAAAAACTTTGAACAAGCCGTAAGACATATTGGTGGAATTGTTGAAAATCCGGAAATGTACAAATTTCTAACAGGTTATCAAAATCTTGTACATTATGGTCGAATGGTAAATGGTGTTACGAAAGAAAGAATTCAGGAAGTCGTCCAACTTGTAGGACTTGAAAATAGAATCAAAGATAAAGTAAAGACATATTCACTTGGGATGAGACAACGTCTTGGGATTGCACAAGCACTGCTTCATAAACCATCCATTTTAATATTGGATGAACCTACAAATGGACTTGACCCAGCTGGAATTCGGGAAATCCGTGATTATACTAGAAAGTTGGCGAGAGAAGAAGGCCTAGCTGTTATTGTTTCGAGTCATCTTCTTTCTGAAATGGAAATGATGTGTGATCGAATCGGAATCATTCAAAATGGTAGTCTTGTCGGTGTTCAAAAAGTGACTGATTTTATGAATGGTGACAATTTATTACGAGTGCTATTCAAAGTTGATAACCCTGGAAAGGCTTCATCTATCTTATCTAATGAGTATCCTGAAGTTGAAGTAACACAGACAGACTCTGGAATTGAGATATCACTTGATAATGAGATGATCCCAGAAGTGAATGCTAGTTTAGTAAAAAATGAGATAAAAGTATACAGTATTGGACAAATTTCAAAATCACTAGAAGACCGATTCTTAGAAGTAACAGGAGGTAATAAAATTGAGTAGTTTAGTGAAGTTAATCCAAAATGAAAATATGAAAAACTTCCGTCGTATCTCTACATGGATTATGATTGGAATTCTTATCGTTGCAACGATTGGATTAGGAATAATCATGAATATTACTGCTAATTTAAGTGATAGTGATAATCAATCATGGGAAAAAAATATCCAACAACAAAATGAAATGCATAAGGCAGACATCGCTAATGAAGATTTTCCAGAGATGACAAAGGATTATTCTAAAAGACAATTAGCAATTAACGAATATCGCTTGGAGCATAATATTGCTCCGATTGAATCTACTTCGATGTGGAGCTTTATGAGCAATGCAGCAGGAATTGTTTCATTAATCACATTGTTTACAATTATTGTTGGCGCAAGTAGTGTTGCTTCAGAATTTACATGGGGAACGATAAAATTACTACTCATTCGACCAGTATCGAGGTCAAAAATACTACTTTCAAAATATATCGGTACAATATTATTTGCATTAATTTCATTAGTAGTTCTGTTTATTATATCATTCCTAGTTGGTGGTTTATTCTTCGGCTTTGATGGGTCACAGCCACATCTTGTCTATCGGGGTGGGGCCGTACATGAGGTGAATATGATATGGCATATTCTTGGAGTATTTGGATTGAAGTCAGTTGACTTAATTATGATGTCAACCTTTGCGTTTATGATTTCAACTGTATTTAGAAATAGTGGTCTTGCGATAGGCTTGGCAATCTTCCTTATGTTTGCAGGTGTTAACGCAACCGTACTGTTAGCAATGAAATTTGATTGGGCAAAATATATTCTTTTTGCGAATACAGACTTGTCCCAATACTTAACAGGGGAAATATTAATTGAGGGCATGACAATGACGTTCTCTATCATCGTGTTAGTCATCTATTTTGTAGTATTTAATGCACTATCATGGTTAGTCTTTACAAAACGTGATGTAGCAGCATAGTAATATTGTGTGTTCAAAAAAGGGAGGAAATAGAGCTTACTATTTCTTCCCTTCTTCCTTTAACCCTTCTAGACGATCATAAACCTTTGAAAAATATTTCTCTTGACCATTTTGTTTCGGTTGAAAATATTTTGTATTCAAAAGTACATCAGGCAGATATTGCTGTGAGACCCACCCATTTGGATAGTCGTGTGGATATTTATAACCAATTCCATGTCCTAATTTACTTGCACCACTATAATGTGCATCCCTTAAATGTAGAGGAATCTCGCCAATATTACCATTTCTAACATCTTCTATTGCAAGATCTAACGCTTTATAAGCGCTGTTAGTTTTAGGTGACAAGCATTGTTCAATCACAACGTTTGCTAATGGAATTCTTGCTTCGGGAAGACCAAGCCTTTCAACAGCTTGACAGGCCATCACGGTGTGAACAGCTACTTCTGGAGCTGCTAATGATATGTCCTCATAAGCAATGACTGTAAGTCTCCTGCAAATTGAAATTAAGTCCCCGCCTTCAATTAATCGAGCCAAATAATGAAGAGCAGCATTAACATCACTGCCTCTTATGCTTTTTTGTAGACATGACATTAATGAATAATGGAGATCCCCATCTTTATCATGGGAAAAACCTTTGTTCTCAACACATTCTCGAACGAGCTCAATCTCGATGTTAATTGTTTCAGATCCTTTAGTTTTAGAAGACATTACAACATCTTCAAGTACATTCATAGCAGAGCGAGCATCACCCTTTGTGGAAGATGCAATGGTTTCAATCGCTTCCTCAGAAATTTCGATTGGAAGGGATCCTAATCCACGCTCCTTGTCTTCGAGTGCACGATGGATTAATTCATTTAGGTCTTCTTTTGTTAATGGTTTTAACTCTTTAATTTGACCACATCTACTCCTAATGGCTGGATTCACATCATGGAAGGGATTTTCAGTTGTCGCCCCAATTAATGAAATGAGTCCACGTTCAACATGTGGTAATAAATAATCTTGCTGTAATTTATTGAAGCGATGAACCTCATCGATGAATAGAATAAGTTTTCCTTCTGTTTTTGCTACTGTAACAGCCTGTTCGATATCTTTTTTTCCAGCTGTTGTCGCATTAATTGAGATAAATGGCATTTCGACTGTTCCTGCAATCGCCGTAGCGATTGAGGTTTTCCCGATTCCTGGCTCGCCATATAAAAGAATTGAAGGAATATGTCCATTTTTTATCATTTTATATAGAGCGGTATCTTTGCCGATAATATGTTTTTGTCCTACTACTTCGTCTATATTTCTCGGTCTCATCCGATAAGACAAAGGTGCCTCGATAAGTGATTCAAACAACAAAAGAGTTCTCCTCCTAGATTTTCACGATTTTATGTTAACTTTATCATATTGTGAAAGTCTCATAAAATACAAATGAAATGCAATTTGTGCTATAATTTTATATTGGTTTACTATATAGAGAAGAGCGAGTATTAACTGCATAGAGGAGAACGGAGTGAAGGATAAATGCGAGCTCAGTCAAGCCTTAGCCACCACATTTTGAAGTGGTCAATCTACATTGTTGGATTATTAGTAATGTCTTTAGGAATTGTCTTAATTATAAAAGCAAATTTGGGAGCATCTCCATGGGACGTCTTTCATATTGGACTTTATAAACAACTTGGATTAACAATAGGTTCATGGTCAATAATTGTTGGCTTTTTCATTTTGCTTATTTCCGCACTATTAACAAAACGCCTACCTCAAATTGGAGCTTTTCTGAATATGTTGCTTGTTGGTGTTTTCATCGACATGTATATGATGATTCCATTTTTTGTTACACCAACTACTTTAAGTGGAAAAATGATTATGCTTTTAGTTGGAATAATTGTGAATGGTTATGGAATGGGCTTGTATATATCATCGAGAGTTGGGGCCGGTCCAAGAGACAGTCTAATGATTGCCTTAACTGAGATCACAAGTTGGAAGATTCAGTACATCCGCTCAGGGATAGAAATTATTGTTTTAATTATTGGCTGGTTCTTAGGTGGACCTGTATTTTTTGGTACAATTATATATAGTTTAATCATTGGATATGTTGCAGGATATGCGCTGCCACAGTGTCAAGATTTTTCTGATAGATTACAGAAAAGAATTGCAAAGCATGAAACGATTAATGTTAATCATCTAAGTAATTAGGGATATAGGGGTGTATAACGAATGAAAATTTCAACTAAGGGAAGATATGGTCTTACAATTATGATTGAGCTTGCTAAAAATCATGGAAAGGGGCCATTATCACTAAAGGCTATTGCACAAACAAATGAACTGTCTGAACACTATTTAGAACAATTAATTTCACCATTGCGAAATGCTGGACTTGTGAAGAGTATCCGAGGTGCTTATGGTGGGTATGTATTGGGCGATGAGCCATCGAATATTACATCAGGAGATATCATCCGTGTTCTTGAGGGGCCAATTAGTCCAGTTGAAGTACTAGAGGATGAAGAGCCGGCAAAAAGGGAATTATGGATACGTATTCGTGATGCTGTAAAAGAAGTACTCGATAATACAACACTAGAGGACTTGGCAAACTACTCAGGTGGAGAACAAGAATCTTATATGTTTTATATTTAATCCAATTTTCCTCCCGCGGAAAGCGTCCGCCTGGAGCGGAAATCAATCAACAGCAAAGTTGAACAAAGACATATTTTAAAAGGGAGGGGCATTTATGGACAGTATATACCTAGACCACGCAGCGACATCACCAATGCGCCCTGAAATAGCAGAAAGAATGATTCTATTTATGATTGAATCTTTTGGGAACCCATCGAGTATTCATCATTATGGTAGAAAAAGCAGACATGCTCTTGATGATGCAAGACAACTAATTGCAGAAAGCATTCATGCCAAACCAAATGAGATTATTTTTACGAGTGGTGGTACTGAAGCTGATAATCTTGCTCTTATTGGTGCTGCATTTGCGAATCATTCTAAGGGAAATCATATTATAACAACTGCCATCGAACACCATGCAGTATTGCATACGTGCGAATATCTGGAGAAACAAGGTTTTAATGTTACTTACTTACCAGTTAACGAACACGGAATTATTTCAGTTCAAGATGTTGAAAAAGCATTAACGAACGAAACCATTCTTGTCTCAATTATGTACGGTAATAATGAGGTTGGTACAATCCAACCAATCCAGGAAATAGGCAAATTACTTGAAAACCATCAAGCAATCTTTCATACTGATGCGGTACAAGCTTTCGGGGTAGTCGAAATTGATGTAATTGAGCTAAAGCTTGACTTAATGTCTGTATCAGCTCATAAAATTAATGGTCCAAAAGGTACGGGTTTTTTATATATGAAGGATGGTCTGAAAATAACTCCACATTTTCACGGAGGGGAGCAGGAAAAGAATCGCCGTGCAGGAACTGAAAATGTTCCAGGAATTGTTGGGTTGCAAGCTGCTGTAGAGTATAGTCAACAAACGATTGCCAATCGCACAAAATTATATGGAGATATGAAACAACGATTCATCCAAATATTATCTGACTATCAAATTGAATATGATGTTAATGGAGATCAAGACAATTCAATGCCACATATACTTAATCTTTATTTCCCGGGTACAAATGTTGAATCAATGCTCGTTAATCTTGATTTAGCAGGAATTGCAGTTTCGAGCGGTTCTGCCTGTACAGCGGGTTCGATTGATCCATCACATGTACTAGTTGCCATGTTCGGGAAGAATTCAGAGCGGATTTCTTCTTCCATTCGTTTCAGCTTTGGAATAGGAAATACAATCGCGCAAATTGAAAAGGTTGCAGTTGAAACAGCAAAAATTGTCAACCGACTTACAGCAAGATGAAGGATAGGAGGTGTCCGAAATGGTGAAACCACCAAGTGAGACACGAGTAGTTGTCGGCATGTCCGGAGGAGTGGATTCTTCGGTTGCAGCACTACTTTTAAAGGAACAAGGCTATGATGTCATTGGAATTTTCATGAAAAATTGGGATGACACAGATGAATTTGGAGTATGTACAGCTACAGAGGATTATGAGGATGTCATTAGAGTTTGTAATCAAATTGGTATTCCATACTACGCGGTTAATTTTGAAAAGCAATACTGGGATAAAGTATTTACTTATTTTTTAGAGGAATATAAGGCCGGTAGGACACCAAATCCAGATGTCATGTGTAATAAAGAAATCAAATTTAAAGCATTTTTAGAGCATGCAATGACACTTGGTGCGGATTATTTAGCAACAGGACATTACGCACGTATTGAGTATAGAGATGGTGAATACAAGATGCTGCGTGGCATCGATGATAATAAAGACCAAACTTATTTCTTAAATCAGTTAACTCAGGACCAACTTTCAAAGGTCATGTTTCCTATAGGAAATATCGAAAAACCAAAGGTAAGAGAGCTAGCTAAGCAAGCAAATCTTGCTACAGCTACAAAAAAAGACAGTACAGGAATTTGTTTTATTGGTGAGCGAAACTTTAAAGAATTTTTAAGTAATTATTTGCCTGCTCAACCAGGGAATATGGAAACTTTTTCTGGTGAGGTAAAGGGTAGGCATGATGGGTTAATGTATTATACAATTGGACAAAGACATGGGCTTGGTATAGGCGGTAGTGGTGAACCATGGTTTGTCATTGGCAAAGATTTAGAAAAAAATGTTTTATACGTTGATCAAGGCTTTCATAATGAACGTTTATATTCGGATTGGATTACCGCAACAAATGTAAGTTGGGTTTCTGATAAAAAGCCTCAACAGGATTTTACATGCACAGCTAAATTTAGATACCGTCAACAAGATTCGAAAGTGGAAGTTCAAATGATTGATGACAATACAGTGAAGGTTATTTTTGAAGAACCAAGCCGTGCAATTACACCAGGACAATCAGTAGTTTTCTATAATGGGGATGAATGTCTAGGTGGTGCAACAATTGATCATGTCTTTAAAGATGATAAAAGACTCATGTATGTTGGATAAAAAAAGCCTCAACTCTCTACACAGAGTTGAGGTTTTACTATGGTATAATACGAAATATTGGAGTTGATAAATATGGACTTAAATAAACAAGGAATTCAATATATGCAAGAAGGAAAGTATGAAGAAGCGGCTAAATGCTTCTCAGAAGCAATTGAAGAGAATCCGAATGAAGCGATCTATTATACGAATTTCGGAAACCTATTATCCGCAGTAGGAGACAATGAGAGAGCGATTGCGTTTTATCAAAAAGCAATTGAACTTGATGATAAAATGGGGACAGCCTATTATGGGATTGGGAATGCATTCTTTAATAAAGAGGATTTTGTAAAGGCGAAGGATTTCTTTGAAAAAGCATTGAAAAAAGGGCTAGATAATAGTGATACATATTTTATGCTTGGTATGACGTTGATCCAGTTAGGACAATCAAGATTGGCTCTTCCCTATATGCAACGTGCAACAGAGCTGAATGATACAGATGTTGATGCTAATTTTCAATATGGACTATGCTTAGCAGGTGAATCGATGATTGATGAAGCAATCGAAGTATTCTTAAAAGTTACAACTCTTGATGCTAATCATTCAGACGCCTTTTATAATCTAGGTGTGGCCTATGCAGGCTATAAAGATGATAATCATAAAGCATTAGAAATGTTTAATAAGGCACTTGACATACAACCTGACCATATACTTGCGGGAAATGGGAAGAAAATTGTAGAAGACGCACTTAAAAATTAATTTAATAAGTTGATTGGAATGGGGGGATAAACGTGAAACAACAAGAGACGCTTGATTTATTCAAAGAACAACAGAAATTTATGAAGGGAACTCATTTAGTTACGATTTTTCATAATGAACAAAATTTATATTCTGTTGTACGAATTCGTTTGGAGGAAACGAATGAAGAATATTCAGAGAAGGAAGCAGTTGTTACAGGTTATTTTCCCCGGATTCATGAAAATGAAACATATATTTTTTTCGGAAGCTTAAAGGATCATCCGAAATTTGGACTACAATTTCATGTTGAACACTTTCGTAAGGAAATCCCACATTCAAAACAGGGGATTATTCAGTATTTATCAGGGGATTTATTTAAAGGAATTGGAAAAAAGACTGCAGAGAAAATTGTTGATACACTTGGTGAAGGTGCAATATCAAAAATAATCGCAAACCCAGATATTTTAAAAGAAATTCCTAAACTTCCTGAGGATAAGGCGAAGGAAATATATGAAACCTTACGTGAGCATCAGGGTCTCGAACAGATTATGATTTCACTATCTCAATTAGGCTTTGGTCCACAAATTTCGATGAAGATCTATCAAGCATACAAAGAAGAAACACTTTCAATCATTCAAAAGAGTCCATATAAATTAGTTGAGGATATTGAAGGAATCGGATTTCGTAGAGCTGATGAATTAGGCGGACAACTAGGTATTTCTGACAATCATCCTGATCGGATAAAGGCTGGTTGCTTGTATTTATTAGAACAAGATTCGCTTCAAGATGGCCATGTTTATTTACATACCACCGATCTAATTGAAAGGGTAAAGCATTTATTAGAGGAAAATAGTAATGAACGAATAATCGAAACAAATATTTCTCAAGAAATCATTTGTTTAACAGAAGAGGGCAAGCTAGTTCTTGAAGATGACCGGGTATATGTACCATCCCTTTATTACTCGGAAAAGGGACTTGTAACAAATATTAAACGAATTATGGATCAAATGGAATATGAAGATATTTTTCCGGAATCAGAATTTTTATTAGCACTTGGTTCACTTGAAGAGAGACTTAATGTTCAATATGCATCATCCCAAAAGGATGCGATTCAAAAGGCACTCATGACCCCAATGCTCCTTCTAACAGGTGGTCCAGGAACTGGTAAAACAACAGTTATTAAAGGGATTGTTGAATTATATGGGGAACTGCATGGATGTTCATTGGATCCTAAGGATTATAATCCTGAAAACCCCTTCCCGATTCTATTAGTTGCACCAACAGGTCGTGCTGCTAAAAGAATGGCAGAATCGACTGGATTACCAGCGGTGACAATCCACCGTTTATTAGGCTGGAATGGGGTTGAAGGATTTAGTCATGGTGAAGATAATCCAATTAATGGAAAGTTATTAATTGTTGATGAGGTTTCAATGGTTGATATTTGGCTTGCTAACCAATTATTTAAATCATTACCTGATTCAATTCAAGTGATTCTTGTTGGTGATGAGGATCAGCTTCCATCTGTTGGTCCTGGCCAGGTATTAAAGGATCTATTAGCGTCAGAGGTTTTACCAACAGTAAGGCTAACAGATATTTATCGTCAATCAGAAGGTTCATCAATCATTGAATTAGCTCATGATATTAAAAAAGGTAATTTGCCGTTAGATATAAGTAAGCCGATGGCAGATCGTTCTTTTATTAAATGTAACCAATCACAAATTCTCGATGTTGTAAAACAAGTTTCTGCAAATGCAAAAAGCAAAGGGTTCAGTGTGAAGGATATTCAAGTTTTAGCTCCCATGTATCGTGGTGCTGCGGGTATTGATAATCTGAATGTCATGCTTCAGGAATTATTTAATCCACCTGTCAATGGTAAAAGAGAGTTGAAATATGGGGACATTATTTACAGACGTGGAGATAAAGTATTACAGCTTGTAAACCAACCAGAGAATAATGTATTTAATGGAGATATGGGTGAAATTGTTTCAATTTTTTATGCAAAAGAGAATACTGAAAAACAAGATATGGTCGTTGTATCATTTGATGGTAATGAAGCCACATATACGAAACAAGATTTGAACCAGATTACTCATGCATATTGTTGTTCAATACATAAGTCGCAAGGTAGTGAATTTCCAATTGTCATACTTCCTATCGTAAAAAGCTACTATCGGATGTTACGAAAAAATCTCATCTATACTGCGATTACTAGAAGTAAGGATTTTTTAATTCTATGTGGTGAGGAAGAAGCATTAAAACAAGGTGTGCAAAGAGGTCAGGATTCGCTTCGTCAAACAACCTTATGTGAAAAGCTACATGAGCATTTTGGTCAGACAGGAGTTGAAGTGAATTTACCAGTAACTGAAATCGGCGAACCAATTAACTATTATGATATGTTACTCCGAACAGATCCAAACATCGGAATGGAAAACCTTTCACCGTATGACTTTATGGATGAAAGTGAAAGATAAGTAATGTTCGAAAGGTGGCGATATCTTTGCGGACATTTACGCTACTCAAGGATTTACCTGTTTATGATGAACAAGCTGGTAAATTACTTGGTCGAGTATCAGATATTTGCATCACCAATGAAGGAAAGGTTAGTGGGCTATTGGTAAAAGGAAAAGGCTTTTTTGAAAAAAATCGCCTTGCACCAATAGAATGTATTTCCTCATTCGGTAATGATGGTGTTATGGTTTCTGATAAGGGGATGCTAGAACAGCTTGATGATGAATCCGAAAAAACAACCTACTTTTTACACTCTCATCATGGTTTATTTCAAAAACCGATATTAACATCTGAAGGTGAGAAATTGGGATTGCTGGAAGATGTATATTTTACAGAGGAAATGGGCACGATTATAGGGTATGAAATAACGGATGGCTTCTTTGCAGATATTACAGAGGGGAAAAAGGTTGTCAAAGCAAAACAACCTTTCACTGTTGGTGAAGACGTCATCGTCATTGATCTTTAGATGAGAGGTGTACACCTATGAAGTGCCCAAACTGTAAAAGTAAAGATATCGGAAAAATTGGTGTAAATCAATATTATTGCTGGAGTTGTTTTATCGAGTTGTCTATATTGCAAGGGCAAATATACACTCATCAGGTTGAAGAAGATGGAACATTGAGTTCCTTAGATGATCTTTTTGAAGATGATGATAGAACCATAAGTATGTAAACTTAACTAAGGGGGAAGAAGAATGAATCGAGCAATGACTTCTCTTGTGACTCTAGGACTAGGTGCAGCAGCATATGGTATGATGCGGAAAAACAATGTAATGTCTGGACGGAATGTGAAAAGAATGAGAAAAAAACTTTCAAAAGCGATTTATTAAAGAGTAACCCCACATTATGTGGGGTTTCAGATTGTCGACAAAAGGCACCGAGAGGAATCCCTCTCGGTGCCTTTTGTCAT
>NZ_JAKTTI010000004.1 GCF_022427965.1 Fredinandcohnia quinoae
TTAATTTGAGAGTGGTTGTTTCTCTAAAACTGTCTACTATATAGGTACAATAGCAGATTAACGACCGTATTTCTGAAATAACAGCCGTATTTCTGAAATAATGACCGTATTTCATTAAAATAGCAAATACCCTCTTCATACCAACAGCTATTTGTATGATTTAGAGGGTTATCTTCATTTCAATGCACGAGTATATTGGAAAAAATCTAATATTGAGTAAGATTTACTCATACTTGTGCATATAATGTGGTACTCATTACTAATCCGGGAGGTGTGTATATTGATCCATATTGTTAAATCTGGCGAAACCCTAACCCAGATATCAAAAGACTATCGTACTCCTCTTTCAGAAATTCTTCGTGCGAATCCATCCATCAATCCGAACGTCATATATCCAGGCCAACCCATTACTATTCCAGGATTTCCACCTACAAATACGATCCCTTATAAAATCGAAATATCCATAAACAACCGAATCCTAAAGCTATTTAAAAACAATGTTCTTCAAAAACCGTACCCAATTGCTGTTGGAAAGATGCTGACGGCAACACCATCAGGGAATTATATTATAATCAATAAGGCTCCTAACCCAGGTGGACCATTCGGCACAATGTGGATGAGCCTCTCAAAAGAACATTACGGAATTCACGGGACGAATAATCCAAGTTCAATTGGTCATGCAGTCTCCCACGGATGTGTTCGCATGCACAACAAAGATGTAGAAGAACTAGCAAGAACAATTCCAATTGGAACACCTGTTATTATTCACCCTTAAGCTAATCTCCTCATTTACAATTGCATTTTTTACAACAATTTTGGTATTCATTTAGTCTTCTAATTGTGCTTGCTGAAATATAGGTTCAATTTTCCCTTCTCGTAAAATGCTACACCCTACCTATTTTGCCAGTTATTTTTTGAAAAAATGTAATGGTGGTGTAATTGTTCGTCTATTTCAATACCACCTTTATAGGTGAAGCCTAGTTTTTGAATAACCTTTACATTAGCTCCTGTTTCCTTTGGTCGTAATTACATATTTTTTTGTAGATGACCTACATTTTTTTCAAAATCAGCTTCTTTCTCTTTCCATAATCGTTTCTGAAATAAAATTGCCAAGCTGCCAATTAACGTACAAATGATTCCTATACTGATAAATATAGTTCCTGCTCCCCAATTTTGAACAAGGAAACCACCGATTAGTGGAGCCAATACAACACAAAAACTTGCGATAGAGTTGCTAATTCCAGATATACGGCCAATAGTTTCTTTTGAAGTATGCTTCTGAATAATATATTGAAACCCTATTGAATATAACGCAACACCAATCCCAACAACAATTCCATATACGATTGGCAGCCATAGTTGAAATCCAATTTGTAGTAATCCGACTCCACCAAAGCCTATACCAATACAAACAAGACTTCCCCCCAATAACCAACCATACCCTCTTAAATGTTCATAGCGATTTAAAAACAACATCATCATTACTGCTCCTAATCCTGAAGCTGCAAAAAGCCAACCAAGTATCTCTTGTCTGTTAGGGGCAATTTCACGAAACCACGTTGTGTACTGTACATCTATCATTTGAATGAAGAGTAATCCCACGAATGATATAAGAAAACTTACCCAGAGAATACGGTGTTCAACGATAATCACCCAGCCCTCTCTCCAAGATTGCCAAAATGTCGGTTGATGTACATCTCCTTCTCTTTGTACTTGTACCGTTTGTGAAAGTTCAATCTTTTTTTGTACTAAAATAGTTAACAAAATTAATGAAGATAGAAAAAAAGCAATTGCATTGATTAGAATACATATTTGGGGAGAAGTTGCACTAGCTAAAATTCCTCCAATAAAAGGAGCGATTATCTTTGAAAGTTGCATCACTATTCCATTTAATGAAGCTGCTTTTACTAGTTGATTCTCTGGTACAACTAGTTTAATTAGCCCTTGTTGAGCTGGAAAATGAACTACATTGACGATAGATCGTAACGAAATAATCAACAGTGCCCACCAAGGATTTGATGCTAAAAATAATAGAAGAGTTAACAGGGAAGTAAGTACATCGGCTACCATCATTAGCTTGACTTTATTCACTCTATCAGCAAAGACACCTGAAAATTGACCCAATATCGCCTGTGGTAATGCAATTGCCACTGGAATTAATGCGATAAGAATAGGGTCTGCTTGCCATACATAACCAAAAATAATCATAATGGCAATCATATCAAAATAATGTCCCATCATTGAAACCGAGTATGATGCAAACATTCTCATAAATATTCCATTTTTCCAGATGCTTGACTGATTAATTATACGTTTCAACATTGGTATCACCTTTTCCTTATAGTAATCAACAAGAAATTCAAGATTTTAATCTCTTTAAATCTTCTTGTTAATTCCATAGTAGTGATCCAATATCAGAGGAATATCAAATAGCCAATTTTTAAATTTTCAACCTAAATGCTTATGTAATATATATTTCACTTCTAAAAGTAGTTCAGGAAAGTTATATTCTTTATTCAATTTTTCCCTTCTCTCTTTTAATCTTTTGTACGTAACATCGTCCGTTACTGTATGCTCTAATAAAAACATAGAAACATCTAAAGCTAGAAAGAGATGTGATTTAAAATTCGTTTTTCTTATGATCTCATAACCAGTTTCTGTTTCTAATCTGCCACGGTTCTGTTCACCATTTCGAATCAAAAACAAACCTTTCAATATGGTGAAAATTCCTAATTCACGTTGATATGGCTTTTTAATGTAAAATTCATCCATTTGATTGCAAAGCTCTTCAAAAACATCATCATCATTTTGATAGAGTGCTAAAATCATTTTAATATTTTTTAAAAAGGGATAATACCCGTGATCTGTATTTGTAATCTCAGGTGCTATCGTCTCGGAGAGTTTATTCATATATTGACTTGCTCTAGTGGCTTCCTGATTAAAAACATAGGCAAATAATAGTCCTAATGTTTCTGCTTCATATCTAGTATTCTTAGAGAATGCATTTCTATTTATTCCATTGTTAAGATATGTTATCGATTGGCTGTAATCCCTTGATATTGTTTGGAAAATCCCGATTAGAAAATACAATTTTTCTGACATTGGAATCTTCTTATCATGAATAAACCACCAAAAATCACCTTTCTTATAAGCCATAATTGACTCATAGTCTTTTGGTAGTTCTATACCTAATGACTTCTTTTCAATGAACGTATCAATTGCTTCTCCTTGCCCATAAAGATGATACTTTTTAATCAAGGCTTCCATTAATTGATGAAATTCCTCGTCTTTGCTGATTGGAGCGATTTCATTTTCATTTTTATCATAAGTCATTTGATAACCATAACCTTTAACGGTCTCAATAGTAAAATCGGCTGACCATGGTTTAAGCTTTTTCCTCAACCGATAAATATGATCGTCTACCGTTCGATCAGAAGGTGATTCCATGGACCAAACTGAATTTAAGAGCTGCTCACGGGAAAATGCTTGATTTGCATTCTCATAGAGGTATTGAAGCAGAAAATACTCCTTACGTAATAAGTTGATTTGTTCACCCTTGAATTTCACTGCATATTCAGTCAATGTAAATAGTAGTTGAGCCATTGTTTATCTCCCTATTCCACTTATTAGGTAGGCAAAATTAAAATTTCTTCAAATATATTCGCTATCTGAATTGAATTTACCTGCATTTGAATATTATAAAGAAAACTCGGCGACAGCAGAGCCGTAGTTGCACTTATTCGGATAAGAAAGTTTATACTTTCTTATCCGTCAAAAAAGCGATCTTCATTACTGAAGAATCGCATTTAAAAATTATAATAGACTGCTATTTCTTATCTCTCCGATATAAATCCATTGTCTTATATCCCTCAGCCAGTACAACTTCCATTTCTAGCAGGCGTTTTTCCTGTGTTTCTTTCCTTTTTGCACTGTACACATATCGCGCCCAATCCTTTTGGTAACCAAATGTTAATTGCTCGTATATGTTTAATAGATCATCATTCTTACTCAGATATTGCTTAATATCTTCAACATTTGCAATATAGTCATCAACACATTGACTAGGCTTCGCACTACCTTTCTTCGCCTTCTTTGGTGCTGGCCTTAGGCCAATAACCGTGAAATCATCATTCAAGCTAACCATTCTTGCAAATTTAATATCGCTACCTAACGCATATCCTTCCTCATTGACCTGTAAAGCTGGAAAAATACTATCACGCTCGATATATTCCTTGTATTTTTTATTACCCTTTTTGGGATAAGCAAAATATAAATACCCTTTATCGGTCAGCAATTGTTTATCAATAATAGATTGTAACTGTTCCTTTAATTCGTCTAATTGAAAGACAAAAGTAAAAATAAGATCGTATTTTTCATTTTTAATTGAAACGTCATACTCTAATTCATTAAAATCATTAATTTCTTCGGGGGTCTGTATAATAAGTTTTGCAGGGTATTTTTGTAGATTTAATTTCTCAATTATTGTCTTAGTTGGCATAGAAAGACCTCCATACTATACGATTGATTTTATCATTATAGTATCACAAATAAAGGACCTAATCCCAATAGAAGAGTGAAGATAAGTACTTTCAATCAAAATAAGAGGAGGGCTATATTTCTCCCTCCTCCCCCTATGAAATTTAGTCAATTAACAATAAATGTTGTAATTGAATGGGCAGGTACATCAATCTCACCAAATTCTTCATCAATACTAAGTGTGAAATTCTGTCTATTATCGGTTTCATTTAATATAATGATAACATTTGATCCATCTGGGTTATTGAATCCCGTCGCGGCAAGCTTCACATTGTTTACAGAGACGGCTATGCGTTTTGCCCCCACTTGAATATACTTACTAAAATGTCCAATAAAATAGAAAGAGCTATTATAATGAACAATATCTTTTTTTGAATCGATAATGACTGGAGCGTCACAATAATTACCGACATGGTTTGGTCCGCCCTGTTCATCTAAGACAATATTCCAATCAATGAAGCCTTCAAGCCAGTTATTTATATCCCCGATTATATTTCTGGCATAGCGCTCACCCGTATGCCACTCACCAAGCTTTACTCCTCCTTCAATACAGCCTTCAGTAAAAAGTAAGTGCTTATCCGGGAATAATTCATGCACTTTAGTAAGATTTTCAAATTCCTCAGATATGTACCAATGGTTGCCAATTCCCCATACATATTTGGATGCTTCCGGGTCGTTTAACACCACACTAGCTCTCTCTACTATAATATCGCGATTATGATCCCAGATAATAATCTTCACTTGATCTAGATTCGCTTCAGCTAGCGTTGGCCCTAAATGATCCCTAACAAAATCCCGCTCCTCCTCAGCGCTATATAAACAAGAATCCCATACTTGCTTAGCTTCTGGCTCATTTTGAATAGAAACAGCCCATATTGAAATCCCTTTTTCATTCATCGCTTCGATATACTTAACAAAATACTTCGACCATAATGAATCGTATTCCCTCTTCAGCTTACCACCGTGGTTCATTTCATTATTTGTTTTCATCCATGATGGTGGACTCCAAGGAGATGCCATTAGCTTCAACGGCTTCCCTGCAACCTTTTCTATATCATGAAGAAGTGGCAATACATATTTTTCTTCATGTTCAATCGAAAAGCTAGCAAGTGTTTCGTCCATATAGTCCACATAATCATAATTACCAAGTGAGAAGTCACTGCTGTTAATATGGACACGCCCCAAGTTATAGCCTAGACCATTATCTGGATCATAATAAGCAGTAATAATTTCTTCACGATGCTTTTGTGATACTAGATTTAAGTTATATGCGGATGATTCAGTTATCGCACCACCAAATCCTAACCAGGTTTGAAATGTTTCCGATGGGTTAACCATTACATCTGCATTGTTGGCTTGTTTCTTATCAAATGTAAGGGATGACTCCTGCCAAAAGACATTCGTCTCCTTAACCGACTGAATAACTTTCACCTCTTTTGTCACCATTATTCATCTCCTGTTAAAAATAGTTTACTATTTTGATATTCAACTCATTTATACTTCTCTAGCCATAACCACATCACGGTAGAATTTTGCACTATCTTTTAGTGTTCGCTTTTGTGTTTCAAAATCAACGTAAACGATGCCAAATCGTTTATTATAACCAAAAGCCCATTCAAAATTATCCAATAGAGACCAAACAAAATAGCCAGAAATATTCATTCCTTCATCATTTAATTCGGCAATCGCTTGTAAATGTTGTTGGATATAACTAGTCCGCTCACTATCATGAACACTTCCATCTGGCATCAATTGGTCAGGATAAGATGCACCATTTTCAGTGATAACGATAGGTAAGTCTGTGTAATTTGCACGCAGGTAGTGGATAAGCTCTTGAAATTCTTTAGGTGATACATCCCAGCCCATGCTGGTCTTATCATATTCAGAGTGAGCATACCCAAATAGAAAATCACTTGCGCTATTAAATTCCACCAAACCCCTGCTATAATAATTAACCCCAAAAAAGTCACATTCAACTGAAATAGTGTCAAGGTCTTCATCAAGGATAAACGAAAAATCATGAACATATTTTGAAAAGAGATTAATCATATCAACAGGATAGCATCCTTTAAAAATAGGATCTAAAAACCACCGATTTGTATAACCCTCTGCATTATTTTTTGCAATTTTATCATTGTAGCTGTTACTAGCTGAATAAAATGGAGTTAAATTTAATGTGATACCAATAGGTGTGGATGATTGAAACTCTTCTTTTAAAAGCTTCACTGTTTGCCCGTGGGATAATAAAATATGGTGCGCTGCTTTTAAAGCTTCTTCCATGTTTCTGTGACCAGGTGCATGTACTCCTTGATGGTATCCAAGGAATGCCGCACACCAAGGTTCATTCTGTGTAATCCAACTATCTACTTGACCATCTAGTTCTTCAAATACTTTTTTAGCATACTCTCGGAACCAGTCTAATGATTTACGTGAAGCCCACCCACCTTGATCTTGTGCCCATTGTGGAAGATCCCAATGGTAAAGTGTGCCCACTGGTTTAATATTATTTGCTTTCAGCTCAGAGATTAGATTCTTATAAAACTTCATTCCAGACTCATTATAGATACCTTCCTCCGGAAAGATTCTAGGCCACGCAATCGAAAAGCGGTAGCTTTCTACACCAAGATTTTTGATAATTTGAATATCTTCTTTGTATAAATGATAATGATCACAGGCTACTGCACCGTTATTCCCTTGAAACACCTTTCCAGGTATATTAGCGAATGTATCCCAAATGGATGGTGTACGGCCATCTTGAAATGCCCCGCCTTCCACTTGATACGAAGAGGTAGCTGTTCCAAAAACAAATGACTCTCCAAATTTTCTCAATGTTTAATCCTCCTATAGATTTTCTCTTCAATCCGTTTCTCTTAAGTAAGAATAATAAAGTTATAACTCAAGCTAATTCTGATCCAATATGGTGACAAGCTACATAATGTCCTTCTTTCACTTGGTCTAAGGACGGGATTATCTCTTTACAAATATATGTTGCCAACGGACATCGATGGGCAAAAGGACAACCTTTTCTTCCATCTGATAGATCAGGTGGTTCATTCTTCATATTTGTTAAATCGATTTGCGATGCACTACCGGGTGTTGCTGAAAGTAATAATTGAGTGTACGGATTTAAAGGTCTTTTTATTATTTCTTTTGATTCAGCAACTTCCATCACCTTTCCACCATACAAAACCATGATTCTATCCCCAAAATAACGTGCAGAAGCTAAATCATGTGTAATGTATAAATAAGATAATCCTAAATCTCTTTTTAATTCGTTCATTAGTTGCAGAATTCCAGCTCGTATAGAAACATCCAGCATTGATGTAGGTTCATCTGCCACAATGAATTGTGGATTAACTGCCAAAGCACGTGCAATAGCGAGACGTTGCCTCTGCCCACCTGATAGTTCATGTGGATACTTTTTTCGAATTTCATTGACAGGCGTTAGACCAACTTGAAGGAGTAATTCAGTAATTTTTTGATCTAACACTTCTCCCTTAAAACCCTGATGCTTTCGCAAAGGGAATTTTACATGACTTTCGATTGTTTTAACTGGATTCAAAGAACCAAATGGATCTTGAAAAATCATTTGTGCTACTTGTCTATAACTCTGAAGTTCTTTGCCTTTAATATCATTTATCCTATTACCAGCAACGAGTATCTCACCTTCTGTAGGATTAAGCAGGCGTACCAAAGCTCTTCCAATTGTTGTTTTTCCACTTCCTGATTCCCCTACTAATGCCAAGACCTCACCTTTATTTATTTCTAGACTAACCTTATCAACAGGTGTGATAAACTTTTTCCCTTTATTCCCACGAACCGGAAACTTTATTACTAAATCTTTTACTTCTACTAATAAAGAGGTTGCTAGCATGACTTCATTATTCATGAATTGTCACCTCTTCTCCAACCATGTCATAAAGATGACACTCAATATATCTATTTCCCACCTTACTTCCTGCTGGTTGCTCTGTCTTGCACCGATCATTAGCATATGGACATCTTGGATGGAAGGAACATCCACTTGGCAAATCTATAAGATTTGGAGGATTACCAGGTATCCCTTCAATAATCACCTCATCTGCAGTCAGTTGAGGAATTGCATTAATAAGTCCTTTCGTATATGGATGGTGTTTATCCTTATGACTAAGGGATTGACTATCTGTTACTTCTATAAATCTACCTGCATACATAATCGCAACCTTTGAAGCAAGTTCGGTTACTAAACTAAAATCATGACTGATAAATAAAATAGCAAACTTCTTTACCTTTTGAATCTCTTTGATCTTATCTAAAATAGAACGCTGTACAACAACATCTAATGCAGTTGTTGGTTCGTCCATAATAACTAATTTTGGATCAAGTGCAATCGCAATCGCGATGACAACCCTTTGTCTCATTCCGCCAGATAATTCATGTGGATAACTATTCAAATGAGTTGGGTCGATACTTACAATTTCAAATAACTCTTTCGCTTTTACTTTCGCTTCTTTCAACGTCATTTTTTTGTGATGACTCAAGAATACATCAACGATTTGAGCCTCAATCGTTAATACTGGATTTAGTGCATTCATGGCACTTTGAAAAACCATTGACATTTGACTCCAACGAAACTTACGTAGTTCCTTTTTATTCAAGCTGTATACATCTTGCCCCATTATCTTAATTTTTCCATTTGTTAACATGGCATTATTTTTTAAAAGTCGAATAATCGCATTACCCAGTGTAGATTTACCAGATCCAGACTCCCCAATTAATCCTACAATCGTATTTTCATAGATTTTTAGTGAGACATCATTAACGGCTTGAACCATCCCTGCTGGCGAATCATAACCAACTGAAACATTTTCAAGTTCAAGCACGGGCAGCTTTTCTTCCATGTTTCCTCCTCCTTTTTTGCCTCTTGAGGCGAGGATTGGTAATCTGATCAACCGCAAAGTTCATAAGCACTAAGCTCAGTCCAACTAAACCGATACCTAATCCTGGAGGGATAAACCACCACCAAACACCCCTTAGCATTGCACTATTATTACTTGCCCAGTAGAGCATCGTTCCCCAACTAATCGAGTTGATATCTTGGAAACCAAGGAAAGCCAAACCTGCTTCCGCTAAAATTGCTCCCAAGGTCGCAAACATAATATTGCCTGCTATAATGGACATCATATTGGGACATATTTGTGTAACCATTATTCGGAATGAAGACATTCCTGACATTTTGGCTGCTGATATAAAATCGCGGTTCGCTAATGTCATCGTTTGAGAACGGAACACACGCGCACCCCATGCCCATCCTGTTAAAGCAATAATCAAACCGGTTACCAATGGTGAGGATGCTTTTAAGTAAGCCTGAATAACAATCAATAACGCTAAACCAGGCATTACTAGAAAAAGGTTTGTAAAAAAGCCCAGGATTGAATCAGTCCATCCACCCCGATATCCACTCACAACTCCGACTAGCAACCCTATTATTGTGGTAAGAATACCTGCTCCAAATCCTACAACCATTGTAGTTCGAGCACTAAAAATGAATTGGGAGTATATATCTTGACCTATATTCGTAGTTCCAAGCCAATGATCAGCTGTGGGAGCTAAATTTGGTTGATAAATTGCTGCAGATGGTGAATATGGTGCAATCCATGGTGCGAAGACTGCAGTTATTAGGAAAATAATAAAGATGACGAAACCCGTTGTTGATTTCACATTGGTGAAAAATGGTTTAAATACAGCTAGTATTCTCCATAAGGTATTTGATCTTATAGTTTTCTTATTATAATCAGATGATGTTGATAGTTCAGTTTTCACTATTCAATCCTCCCTGCACGAATCCTTGGATCCAAACGACTGTATAATAAGTCAACAATTAAGTTAGCAACAAGGACAGCAATAGCAATTAGAAGAAACGAGGATTGAATCATAGGGAAATCCTGCGATCGAACAGCATTTGTTAACTGATTGCCAATCCCTGGATATGAAAATACCTGTTCTGTTAGGATTGATCCGCTAACTACATTCCCCATTGCAATTGCAAAGCTTGTTAATTGAGGTAGAATAGCATTTCTTGCTGCATACGAAAACATAAGCCGTGATGTCTTTACACCTTTTGCCTCTGCAAATGTTACATAATCCTCATCGAGTGTATAAATCATATTATTGCGCATTCCTACAATCCAGCCACTTAATCCTCCAAGCAGCAATGTAATACCAGGTAAAAAAGCATGATTTAATACACTTAATATAAAGTCCATGTTAAAACCTGGTGTTAGAAGTGGATCATATCCATGATTCATTGGAAACCATTCGAGTTTAAATCCAAAAATAAATACGAATAGCAAAGCAACCCAAAAATAAGGTAATGCCTGAAAAGCCATAGATACTATAGGAAGTGTATTATCAAGAAATCCATTTCTTCTCCAGGATATATAAACACCTAATGCGGTTCCGAGAAAAACAGAAATCAATGTAGAAATACCAACAAGGCCAATTGTCCATGGTAAACTTGCTTGCATCATATCACCAACAGGTGTTGGATATTGCATAAATGACAATCCCCAATTGAATGTAAATAGCCCTTGAAGATAGTCTATATATTGCTGCCATAAACTAGCTTCCCCTATGCCGTAAGCCTCCTTCATTGCGTCTAATGCAGCTGTAGTCAACCTCCCTTGAAATTTCGCAAACATTGCATCTGCGGGATTTCCTGGCATCATGCGTGGCAAGATAAAATTTAAAGTAATGGCTGCCCATAACGATAGGAAAAAAAAACCGAAGCGATTAATTATATAACGCATTATTTCCCCCCAGTCTGAAAGTTGTTAGAAAGAAGGGAAAAGAAACCACTCCTTTTCCCTCCATACTATTAGTTAGCTGGTTTTAATTTTGAAATGGTAATGGCTGGTGCTGGCCAGTTAAATGGTGCTGGATTTACATATGGATTTTCTTCTGTTGGCCACCCTTCCCAATTTTCCGTCCTGTACTCATACCAGACTGGACCATTAACTAATGGAATCGTAGGTAAATGCTCAACCATAACATTTTGGAGATAATAGACTGCCTCCAATTGTTTCTCCTTATCTGTAGTTCCTTGGTAAGTTTGTAAAGCCTCGTCTGTTTTTGGATCACTCCATTGTTGTAAATTCCAGGAACCATTACTGTTCAGCATATCTTGATATTGGCGATATGGAGTTGACCCTGCATTTGTCCAGGAAATTGCTAGATCATATTCTCCCCCTTGAACATTTGTTGAGTAAGTAGCAAATTCAGGCATATCTACAATAACTTCAATGCCCATGGCAGTTAATGATTGGGATATCAACTGTGCCATTGTTGCCCAGTCAGTCCAGCCTGATACTGTTTGTAGAGTGAACGATAGTTTCTTGCCATCTGGAGACACAAAGATTCCATCATCACCTTTTTTATAGCCAGCATCTTCTAGTGTTTGAACTGCTTTATCTACATTTAACTCGTAACTTAATTGATCATTAGGAATACTAGGGTCAATCCACTCTTTGTCTCTTGGAAGGATTAAGGCTGTAGTACTTGGTAGTGGGTCATAACCAGATGCTGCTTGATCTGATAATTTTTGACGATCGATTGCAAGGCTTATTGCTCTACGAACGGCAATATCACTTAATAGCTCATTCTTTAAATTCGGATACAGCGTTACGTTATTACTTGCTGGAAACCAGAAGTTATTATGATCGGGATCTTGTGCGACGAATACATTTTCAGCATCTGGAATAAAAATACCTGCCCAATCGATTTCACCTTTAGACAGTGCGAGTTGTTCGCTATCATTTCCGCTAAAGGCTGGGAATTGTATTTCTTCTACAGTATATTCAGCTGCATTATAGTGATCGGGATTCTTTACCATAGTGTATAGCTGTGGTGAAAAGGATTTTAATAAGTATGGACCAGTTCCAATAGGATCTGTAATTTTTGCTTTAGAAGGATCGCCTTGGTCCTTCCAAATATGTTCGGGAACAATTAATGACCCTAATACATAATCTTGGAATGGTACGTTAGCTTGATCAAAGTTGAAGGCTACTGAATAATCACTCTGTTTTTCAATAGATGTTACCTGAGCCCAAATTCCAGAATTATCTGATGCCGGATATTCCTTAAGTAAATTAAATGTAAATAGTACATCATCAGCATCGAATGATTCTCCATCTGACCATTTCACTTCTTCACGGAGTTTAGTTACTAAAGTTGTATTATCATTTGTCCATTCAAATTCAGTCGCCAGCATTGGGTACTCATCACCACTTACATTATCAAAATAATAAAGTGATTGATAAATCAAACCATTTGTTCCACCCATCGCTGTAGTTGAGAATGGGTTAAAGTTTTCTTGCCATTGTCCTGCGGGTGATAGCCCTACAATCAGTGGTTTTACTTTGCCATTTGAATCAGCCGGTTCTTTTTTAGAAGACTTTTCGTTTGAACATCCTGTCAGTACTAGTACGATAGAAAAGACCGCAATAAACAAAATCAATGCATTCTTTTTTAAATTCATTTTACTATCCCTCTCTTCTTTCCGGAAAATAGGTTCCAAAAGTAACTAATCAGAGATGCGTACAACAGACGGATTTTGCAACCGCTTCCAAAGTAATGAATAAAGACATACGAAATTCTATGTATCACCCCCTTTAATAGCCTAATTCATGAATATAGTAATGTTCATGTTTCAGGTATTTATTTCTAGTAAAGCGCTTTACTTTTGTGCTAAAAAAAGTGAAATCCAATCAATCTCTTCTGTTTTCACCTTTAATCATTCTTTTACGCGTCTACAAGAATGTCTTTTAATTAACTGCACAGGGATAACCTTACCATTACGATTCTTTAAAACCCCATTAATCTCATCAAGTAACAATACTGCTGACTGACGACCTATTAACTCCTTATCTTGCTTAATAGTCGTCAATGGGGGATCAATATGTTTCGCTAATGGGATATCATCAAAACCTATAATTGAAATATCTTCAGGTACCCTAAGTCCTTCTTCTTTTATGACTTTCATTGCACCTACTGCCATTTCATCTCCAGATACGAAAACAGCTGTGGGCTGCTCTGGAAGTGATAATAATCGTAGCATCGCCTCACGACCACCCTCGTATGAGTAATACCCTCCATCAACAATATAGCTGCTCGGAATATTCAACCCATATTTCTTAATAGCCATCTGAAAGCCATTTGTACGTTCCACCGCTGTAAACATTGTCTGTGCTCCTGAAATATGAGCTATTTTCCTATGACCTAATCCATATAAATAATCAACCGCTAGCTCACTGCCTTTTTTATTATCACTTACGACAGCATTAGCGCCTTTTTCTGGCATATCGATGAATACTGTTGGCATATTAAATTCTGCAAAATCTAGTGTTTCCTCACCTAATGATTGAATAACCACAACACCATCAACACCACGACGCTTAAGGTGCTTATATGTATCCTCCTTCAAACCCATGTTTCGGGGGACAAATAATAAGTCATAATTATATAATTCCATATGCTTTTTAAAGCTTTCGATTACCTCACTAAAAAACGGATGGGCCACACCTACATCTAAATGTTCAGCAAACACCACACCAATCATCCAGGACTTATTAGTTGCTAATGTTCTTGCCGACGAGTTAGGTGTATAACCTACTTCTTCTACTACAGCCAACACTTTCTGTTTTGCTTTTTCGCTCACATTCTCATAATTATTTAATACCTTAGAAACAGTCGTGATCGAATAACCAGTTTTTTTAGCAATATCATATATCGTTGTCATGTCATTCTCCTATCGAAAAGCGCTTTCCATTTTAATATAAAATCATCATTTTTATTTGTCAACACTTTTCTGAAATTTCAAATAAAATAATAATATTTTTAGAGAATAAAAAGAAACCATTCGTACATACTTACATGACGAATGGTTTCCTCTGTTCACAAATAAAAATTCTACTAATTCCGAACTGGTTCTGCTGTTTTCACAGTTGATTTTACATTTTCCTTAACATCGACTGATTTTCTTACAAATAACGAGGCTATTAATGTAACTACCGAGATACCAGTAATAAAGTAGAAAGCATATTTTACTCCGGCAGCTAATACTTCTGGCTGTGCAGCATTTGGAGAATCGATAAGAAAATTGCTTTGACCAGCCGTAAACAATGTAATGGCGATCGCTGTCCCTGCAGCACCAGCTACTTGATTCAAAGTATTCATTGCCGCTGACCCGTCAGCATATAATTCACGTGGCAATTGATTAAGGGCATTTGTTTGTGATGGCATCATTACCATCGATATTCCAAAGAATAAAGCAATAAATGCTACCACAATTTGCCAAGACGGTGTTGTTGCTGATATCGTTGACATGAACATAATATTCCCAATTAATACAAAAACAGATCCCATCAAGACAAAAGGACGTGGCCCCAATTTATCAAATAGTGATCCGACAATTGGTGCCATAATAACATTAATTGCATTACCTGGAAGCATTAATAAACCAGCTACTGCAGCACTGAATAATAAAGCACCTTTTAAATAAAGTGGCAATAAAATAGCTGTTGATAAAACGACTAAAATATTTAAAAACATTATCAATGTTCCTAATGTGAACATCGGAAACTTGAAGACTCGCAAATTAACCATTGGCTGAGTCGTTGTCATTTGTCGAACCCCAAATAAAATAAGTGCGATAACCCCTACAAGTAATGGTGCCCATACTTTTGGTGATGAAAATGCTTCTTCTGCCATTGTGCTTAAGGCAAATATTAAACCACCAAATCCGATTGTTGATAAAAGAATCGACAGTACATCGATAGCTGGTTTTGTAATATCTGAAACATTAGCAATCTTAGCTACTGCAAATAGTGTCAATAACACATAGAAAATTGCACTAATCCAAAAAATATAATTCCACCCTAATGAACTAATAATCACGCCTGAAAGTGTTGGACCTAAGGCTGGACCTAGTGTAATAACAAGACCCATAATCCCCATGACAACACCACGTTTATGAACTGGGAAGATCAGTAAAAGAACATTCATCATGACCGGTAGTAAAAGACCTGTTCCGATCGCTTGAACCAATCTACCAACTAATAGAATAGAAAAACTCGGAGACAATGCTGCTAAAATAGCTCCCATTAGTGAAATCACAAGTCCTCCTATAACTAATTGTCTTGTCGTAAACCATCTCATTAACAGTGCTGAAATCGGCACTAAAATTGCTAATACTAATAAATATCCTGTTGTCAGCCACTGTGCAATGGCTGCCTTGATTGAAAAATCGTCCATAACATTTGTTAATGCCATATTTAATGCTGTTTCACCAAACAATCCAATAAACGCACCTAGCATTAAAATAGAGGCCATTGTCTTGGGATTTTCCACCTGAATCTGAGTACTCATATAACTCTCCTTTTCCTATTTCACTTCTAAGATACCTCTTACACGTCCTATGATTGATTAATCATGTCAGCTCTCTCACTATCGTCAACCTGGTTGACTAAATTATAATACATTAAAACCTTCCACTTTGTCAACCTAGTTGACATCCTGTGTTAATTTATGTATATTGGTGTCGAGTACGGTGATGGGAGTGAAAATATTGAATTCTGATTTCCATAACTTAGATATAATCGATTTAATAAGTGAGAGACACGGACAATTACGAAAAATTGCAGAAAAATTGTGGAATGACACTAGTGATATCTATATTTCAAATTCCGAATGGTATATTATGTCGAGAATATATAAAAAGAAACCAACCCTTTCGTACGTGTCCAAAAATGTAGACATCTCTCGACAAGCAACCCATAAATTTATTAAAAAGCTCGAGTCAAAAGGCTTAGTTGAAATGATGAACGTAACAAATAACAATAAAGAAAAGTGCATCCAATTAACGCCACTTGGAGAAGAATGCTTCAGTAAAAACGAAGAATTAAAAGCAACACTCGAAAATAAGATTGCAAAGGTGATTGGTGAGAAGGAGTTAAAATATTTGAAAGTACTACTACAAGCAGATTGGGGACTATAATCTAAAATCGGACATTATTCTTAAAAGAAAAAGACCTTTGAAGGTCTTTTTCATCGATTTATGTTAAACAATTTAGTTCAATATTTTTTCATAACAAACGCATTCATGAACTCGTTTAAATTTCCGTTTTATGTTTTCTTTATCTTCACCTACATAATGTGCAAATGTATGAATGGGGAATAAATTAGGTACTTCACTTTGAATATGTTCATTATGCTCCTTCCCGCCATCCAAGTACACGTGTAAATATGAATCTACTTTAAGGAATCTACTATTTTCATACCAATTATTCACCCATTTGTCATCTCTTGTCCATGCTTCAAGGCGATTTAACTGCTTTTCCCTTGCAATTTGTTCTGCTTTTTTTAAGAGAAGCTTGCCAATTCCTCTTCGACGAAAATCGGGATGTACTGCAATATGCCAAATCATCCCGCCAAATCCTGTTCCCCTTGAACAAACTGTACCTTCTTCAATTTCATATTCAATATCCAACAATCCAATGATTTGACCTTCACTTACTGCAACTAATTCGATCGAAGGATTTTCATATCTTTCTTTCTCTCTTAGCACATTATCGAAATATGCTGTATCTAGAAATGATAAAACCCTACAACGTACCCAACCTTTTTCATCACTTGAACGATATTCTCTAATTTCCATATTCGTCTCCTCTTTCATTTTAAATTTTTCCAGAGAGACTCATTTCCCAATAAATAAAGACCCTCTTGTAAACACGAGGGTCTTAGTAAGTTATATCTTTAAAAAATCTAAAATTCTTTACTGAAGGGGAATGAGCCACCGTATTTATTGATTACATGTATGCAGTTTAAATTTATCATTTTAATCCCCTCCTCTTCCGTTTATTATATTACAGTTAATACTATATCAAATTTTCTGATAAGTTAAAATGATTTTTTATAAAATCTTGTTTGTATATCCGTCTATACATTCACATTATTTGCAATCTGCACTAATACTGTTGGATCTTTAATTTTATGATCTTCTGCAAGCATCACGATCTTAGATGTGATCTCAGCCGTTTTCGGATCATCATCGATGAATGGCAGGAATATACGCCCTCTATGCTGGGAGTGAATAGGTAGTATATTAACCGCTCCTGACGCCATTTTGTGAACCACACCACTTCCGAGATGGACAGTATATTCGCCAAGCTTTCCATCGATAAGCGCATGAGATCCTTTTAACTCCACATTCGTTATCTTCAATAACCTTAGCAGTTCCCCCATAATAGCCGCTCTCATTTCAATTGTAGATAGGCTTGCTTCCGGATCAACGCCCCCAACATGGGCAACACTGACGACTAAATCAACATCCCTCATGATTTCTGAAAAAACGATATCAGGAATATCTGTAAATGGTACTAATTTCCCTGTTTCTCTGCTCGAAAATTCGACGCCTTCAATTGTTGGTGCCTCTACATCAGCAGGTGAATACCAATCAGCCATTGCGTAAATATGGGCAATGATATTCTCTTTATAATATACTTTCTGCAGTCCTTCATCATAGCTTACCGTCCAGCCTCTACCTTTCAGAAGAGCTGCAGCCTTCCTTGGCTGAATTTGATGACCATCATATCTTGCAGAGACGGTCAGTGATGCAAGCTCATCTGCATTAGGTCTATATAACTCCCTAAATACTTGCTTGAAAGGTTGGATGATTTCTCTTTCAAAGATATCTTTCTGAAATGCTGCCCATTTACCAGTTTTATATAAGTGAACAGGATGTGCAATGATGCATACATCCTCTGGCCCTAATTGTAAAGTCTGATCTTCAGTGTCAACAAGGGCCCCATCCTTAAAATAACCTAAATGAGTACCAGATTTGAAGACTAGGTTCTGTAATAACGGATAGATTACTGGATGCTCCGAAAGACTTATAAGCTCACTCGTAACAAATTCATCTCCTGCTTCCATCGCCTTTTCTAGCATGTACCGTGCACGTGAATATTGTTCTTTTAAGGATTTATGAACAGCTTTTATTTCTTTCACATACTCATGATTTTTTAATTTAGATGGGATGCTTTTGAGTTGTTTTCCACTTTTTTCAACTTTAATCTTTGCTCTGCCCAGTTCATCAATTTGAATATGCACGGAAACAGCCTCGACAGTTGCTGGCTTCAAAAATTGCTCAATAGCATGTATTTTTTCTGTCTCCATCGACCAAGTGAAGCGATTTGTATCTGAGAAACCAGCATTCCGTGCCAAATTATCAAGTGAAATGGAGACGACCTTTGCTTCACTTGCCCGGCGTTGAGCACCAAACTGCTTACTCTCTTTCAGGAAATTATTTAGAAATTCATATCTATGCAAGGTTTCCATTCTCTCCTTGCTTAAGGGAATAAGTCCATAGCAGAGCACATAGTCTTTATTTCTCTTATTCTTAATAATTTCTTCTGCTTCTTGCTGAGAGAGCTTACCTAACATCGCATCTGTAAAAAGCTGTGATCGTTTATGCAATCCTCCCCCAGCGATATATTTTGCACTATTGTAAACAACATTAAAGCGTTTTTCACCCAGAATTGAATAAGACTCATGAAACCAGTCAATATCAAAAGCACCATCTTTAAAGTCATCTGGAGAAATCGGTGAAAAGCGAGCAACAATGGTTTGCTTATCATTCGAAAATGCTTCATTGATATGGGCATGGAAATACCAACCTGTCGACTTAAGCCCTGGCCAGTTCAAATACTTTTCTACTATATCCAACCATTGCGGGGAATACATCGCTGCCTCAATTAGCTGCTTATCTGTCACCTTCCTTTTGCCTATCAATTCTTTGAGTGTCTTCTCATCCTCATCCTCTGCTGGGTAACAGTTTTTCAGCAAATGGCTAAAAATCTCTTTTTTCGTGCTATCGCCACCTACAAAATTATAACCACGGACATACGTATCCTTTCCAGCACCTATGAGTATATCTACAAAGAATTTTGTACCTGAGAGCCTATAAATATTAGAAGCTAGATGGCTAACCTCCGTTGCCATATCTCCTCTCTTAAGCTCGATAGTAACGATCCGGTCAACTACGTCCTTACAAACCTCTTTCAGTTTCTGACAATCAGTAACGGTCTTGTGATAATAAAAATCATAATCGGTTAACATTCGTAAGTTATCAGGGCTTAATGGTCTCCCACTTAACTCTGTGTAAAGTTCGTTCTCATCGACAAGGCCAAGCTTATATGCCCGATCAAAATCTGCTAATTGAATGCAAGTATGAGCTACAAAGCCTGATGCTTTATACAAGGCATAGCCGATTTGGAATACATCTTGGAAATCCTCATCAACTTCGCTGCTAAATTTCCGCATATTGTCATACCAAAAAGAAATCGCATTGGCATTTACTAGCGTAGATGAATGTCTATTATAATAATGTGTTGATTTGTTTCGATTTTCGTAATCCACAGCAAAACGTTCTACTGGAATCTGATTAAAAATAAATCGGACCATATCCCGGCAAATTTGAAACACTTCTGTTCTTGGACACTCATTTAATAATGCTTCAAACACAGTTTGAATATGATTGGAGTAAGGTAACTTCTTCGTAAACTCCTTAAATTCTTTGTCCTTTATCGGAAGAAGCCCTGCTACTAATTTGACATACCAATCCTTTTTTGAACGATACATATAGTCATCATTATAATAGAATAGTATTTCTAGCAGCTTTATAGTCGAAAGTTGATGTTCAGCAGCAGCTTCCCTCCATACCTCCGGGAGCGGATAATCCTCTAATGTAAAAGCTTTCTCTCGATCAGTGCGTCTTCTTTGAGGTCGAATATTATACTCACCACCAAGAATTACTTTCTCAAGTCTACCGTCCCAGCCTTCAGTCTCATACTCGTATTCACGGTATTCTTCTACAAGATTACTATAAGCCTGCAAAATCTTTTTAATATCCTGAATCGATGAAGATAGTATTTGTTTACTAGAAAATCCAGTTGGTACTTGGATATTAGGTAAAGGTATTTGTTTGTTCAGATCAAAGAGTCCAAATCCTTCCTCTTTCGAAAAGATTGCCCTGTCGTTTTCAGTTATTTTTTCGACCAATACTTTTGCAGTTTGTGAAGTTTCCGAAAGAGAAACTGCTAGTTGTCTGCACTCTTCGATGATTTTTTCATTTTTAGGATTCCCTTCAATCGTTGCAAGCATATCAAGGGCTGCTAGCTGTTTATTTTCATTCTTTGCCTGAATCAATCGTTGCACACTGCCTAGTAGCTCTTCTTGAGGCTGCTTTAGCAAAATAGAAATCGCATTTTTCCGCAAATCCCCTGCTTTAAACCGTAGTAAATCTTCAATGATTTTGTAATCCTCTGAAGTCAGAGCAAGCTTCTTAACAAATTTCAATGCATCAGAACGAACATAGGAGCTCTTATCTCCTAAAAATTCAATTAGGGCAAGCTTTTGTTTTATTGTACTCGGATTTTTTAAAAAGCCTGTAAGAAATACTGAGCGTGTATCAGCACTCATATTATTGATATAATCCAACATTTCATCAATTTTTTCTGCTGACGGTTTGTCTGCAAATGTAAGCATCATTTTTACAAGAATATCATCACGTGTTATAGCAATTTGGCACCATGGAAAAACACTCTCAGTAAAAACCCTTTCCTTTTTAGTCATTTTGCCGAGCATATTCTTAAGTTTTTCGAACAGTTCCTCAGAGCTGCAAGCCCCTTCAATTCCTTGATATTTTGTGAGTCCGCTACGGTGTTCTGTTCGAATTGAATAATAACTTTCATCACTAAAAAGATTCTTAAGTGCCCAGCCTTGTACTTCTAGATCAGGATCATCTAAAAGTGGTATTGCAAATCCGTGTTGAAGTCGCGGAATCTGAATTTGTCTTAAAAAATATAGTGCCACTAACCGCTTATATTTTTCAGGTGCTGCCATCAATTCTAAAAGCTTACCTTCAACCAATGCTACATCGTCAAATGCAATTGACCATAATGCCATATAGATCAACATCGTATCATTGCTTTTTAAGCATTCCGTTTGATACTCATTTTCTGTAAGGCATCTATAAGCTGTTTCTAAGCATTTCTTGATGACGTTTGGTTTCTGAGCTGTTATATCAAGTCCTGTCCAGACATCTAGTGCGCGAACTATCGATGAATATCTAACGAGATCATGATCAAGAATGACTTTTAACATATACATAAAGCCTTCCTTAGACCCTTCATCCATACATTCAACAATTGTCTGCCTTAGACCCTCTTGCAGCCTGGCAGCTAGGAGTAAGTCGCTTGCCCACTTATGTGCTTTTTCATTACGGCTCATTAATAATCCCATAATTATTTCACGGGTGATTAGGCCTGTATTGTTATCCCCGTACACAATATCCTCAATGCTACTCATGACCTCTTCAATGTTCTCATCTATTTCTAAAGCTAATAAATCTGGAAGAACCGGATTCCCTGAAAAGTAATTACTCTTCTCTGAAAAGTATCTTTGATAAGTAAACTCCTCCGCCACTAGGTGAAACATACCATGCAGTTTTGAGATTGCACTATTTAAATACAGCACATCATACGCTTTTGACCGAAATGAACGTCTACTATATCCACGTTGGTATGTATAATTTGGACTGTTATCCCAAATCTTCTTAAACTTTCTAGCCCATTCATTGCCAAAAAGTGTTACCAACACTTTAAATTCAGAACCTCCAAATATTGAAGAAAGTTCATCCGTATTCTCTGTCCATAAAGTATCATAAAGTACCTTATCCTGTTTTCCACTATATCCCTTTCTTTTATGACAACTTAAAATGGCGTCCAGTATTTCTTTATTTCTCCCAATAGTTAAAACTGACTTTAGATGAATCTTTTCAACATATTTTTTTACTTTTTTGCTTTTTTCGTAGTAGTACATCTAGCCACCCCTCACCACATTCGTCCTGAAAGCATGGTAAATCTAATGAAAGTCAAAATATCCCCCTCTTGAATCGTAAGAGGTTCATCAAGCTTTTCAATTTCTTTATCTTCAACAAACACCCTGTATAAGCCATCAGTATAAGCCAAAATAGCTGTTTCAATGGCTTTTTCAACATCAGCCTTCTGTTCATTTGTCCGATATCCAAAGCCGACCTTTCCCGTTTGTATCTCAGTTTCTATTTCATCAAAGGAAAGATATTGGACAAGAGGAGAATCCAATGCTTTATCATTGTATTCCTCTACTTTCATGGAAATAACCTCTGTGATTAAGGCTCTTAAGCTTGTTGGCTGATTTTTTAGTTCCAGCTCTTCTTTTGTAAGAAATGCTCTCCGTTTTCCCGCCTGCTTTACCGAAACATATACTTTCATGGGGCTTCACCTCTTCTTAGGCAAATTATAACAATTTCCAGAATCAGTTTCATGGTACTTTCCACTTATTTGGAACCATGGGGACGGTTCTTGTGGTCTTATTTCAAATAAAAACAGAGCCTTCGAATACCATCGAAGACTCCATTATTTAATCCTCTTTATACTTCTCTTTAACTATTCCGGAACCGATACCTGCACCGACCATTAATATCAATGGTCCAAAGTTCCAAAAAAATGATCCACCATATAAGCCAATGTCTAACGCAGTAAACTTATTTAAAAGGAGAATTCCTATTTTTATAATCAAAAGTACAACACCAATTAAAAATACATTATCAAATAATGCTTTTAGTCTCGGATATGCTAATTGTTTACTATCTCTAATCACTTTTTCCTTCAACTCCTCATCTGTCCTTAACAATTCATCAATGGTAACACCAAAAAGATCACTTAGCTTAATAATGATTTCAATGCTTGGATAATTTTGTCCATTCTCCCACTTTGAAACAGACTGTCGGCTAACAAATAGCTTTTCAGCTAATTCTTCTTGGGACCAACCTTTTTGTTTTCTCTCCTTTTTTAATTTCTCAGCAAAATCCATCTTAGCAGTCACCTTTCTTCTGTTTATAATTTATTATTGTTAAAACTTATTCAAAAAGTAAAGAGAGCAATGGTTGCAAGGTCCGCACGCTGAGGTTTACATCTCAAGAGGACCTATTTTAATCACATTTTTGACTACAATAGAAATCATTTTGAACAGAATTTCTAATTACTTCATTAACTTTCCCCATTCATAATTTTCACGTACTTTTTTGAAAATTGACCTATGTCAAGGAAAATAAAGAATGGGAGTCTTAAGATAAAAGTAACTAAACAGAGGGGCACTACAGATACATGTGAAAGACTCAACACCTGTTTAGTTAAATTAAATATAAAGGAGATTATATATCATGAAAGTTCTTAGACTGTTTTTATTAATGAGTGCACTTGCAATTGTTTTAGCAGCTTGTGGAGGGACAGATGAGGAAAAAACTACCCAAAAGGAGCAACCCGCTGAAACATCTACTGAAGCAGATACTACCACGAATACTAGTTCAGATGTTGAAGAGTTTACGATCAATGCAACGAACTGGGACTTCACTTCTGATAAAGAATTAGTTGTGAAAAAGGGAACAAATGTAAAACTTAATTTAGTTAATGAAGAGGGCGTTCATACAATTAGTAATGAAGAATTAGGAATTGACCTAAAAGTTGATACACCTGCTGAATTTAAAGCAGATACAACTGGGGAATTCGAATTAATTTGTTCTACTATATGTGGTGCCACTGAAGACCATGAAGCTATGAAAATTTCTTTAAAAGTAGTAGACTAATGACCATAAGAATGCGCAAGGTTTTTTGAACCTTGCGTTTTTAATATTTTAGTTAACTACCCAGGTGTGTTCACCAAAATGGTCACCAGAGATCCGTCATCTCGCTTCCTTTTTCAATAAGAATTGTGTACTTGTAAAATAAGCGGAGTTTTTCCGGTTATATGTAGAATAGGACCCGATTCGGGGTAAATAAGGGAAGATTTTCCCCTTATTTGAAGAAAAATCCCCAATTTTCATGTTTTTCGGGTCAATAGGCGGAGTTTCTCCGGCTATTTAAACCATATTTTATTATATTTATTAATTAGAGGAACTTTTTTCCGCTATTTATCTGATCGGATGCTTAACCTGATTCCCCAACCGATAAGAGTAGGCCCCAGGAAAATGTTCTAGTCATTATTCGGAGAAGTGAGCTGGACAATATTATCATTAATAATATCCTGTCCAGCCGCTACTATTATAAAATACTAATTGAAATTCATGTTATCTATTTCTAGTATAGTTAACCCCATTGTATCCTGTTTGAACCGTTATTTAGATTCCTTGCCTTTAACCACTGGATTATCATCATATGAGACCCAGTCACTATAGCTTCCAGCGTATAGCTTTACATTTTGATAGCCTGCCATTTTTAGAGCGATGTAATTTGGAGTGGCTGTTACACCTGATCCACAGTAGACGATGATAGGCGCCTCCTTGTCCAGTTCTGCAAATCTCTTCTTCTGTTCTTCACTATTTTTAAATGAACCCTTTTCCAATCCTTCTACCCAACATTTATTAATGGCACCAGGGATATGCCCTGCTATTCGATCAATCGGTTCAATTTCCCCATGATAGCGTCTTTCATCCCTTGAATCGATTAAGATAGGTGATTTTTTCTTATGATCAACAACTTCTTTTACTTCCTCGTAAGTAGCGAGCATATCTCTTCGGATATTAATTTCAAATTGAGATGTTTCAAAATCAGGAACTTCCTTCGTCGTTGGATAACCTGCTTCGACCCATCCTTTAATCCCTTCATTCAACACATATACCTTTTCATGACCTAAATAAGTAAGTAACCACCAAAAACGGGAAGCATACTGCCCCTCTCCTTCGTCATATGCAACAACTGTTTTCGTATTGTCGATTCCGGCTTTCTCAATTTCAAGTTTAAATTGTTCTATATCCGGAAGCGGATGTCTTCCTCCGTGCTTTTCAACAGGCCCGGATAACTGTTGTTCTAAATCAAAATAGATGGCACCTGTTATATGACCATCTTGATAGAAGTTCTTCCCTAAATCTGGATTTCCCAACTCAAAGCGGCAATCCACAATCCTTACCTGTTCATTATTTAATTGTTCAAAAAGCCATTCTTTGTTAACCACAAAACTCACCTAGTCCGCCTCCTGTCATTATTTAAACAACTTCTTAATTATCTTAAAAATATCAAAGGTTACACGCTGATACACTTTATTATACACATATCTTTTTGGGTTCCTAAGCCACCCATACCCTCTTGGCATTTTCAAACCGGCTCGATGGACAATCTGTCTTTTTATGCTAGTTCTAGCGGATATTCTTCTCCTCAAACTTGGCTTTCTCATTCCAAATTTCATCAGAACAACTCCTTCTATTTAATATCGTCTAGACGAAGGATAGACTCCTTCCCCTTTGTTTCATTTTACGAGTGATCTGTATGTATAGTTTCACATTTCTACTCTTGACCTTCTGCTTAATATTATATAAAATACTTAAGAATATTCAAATAAATCAATCAGTGAGGAGGAATGTCAATGATTACATACGTACGTGTAAAGCTTACTAGTTATCAATCACCATTTCTCCTCATTTTCTATTGAACTAAAGGTTATTTTATCTTTAGTTCTTTTTTTATGATTTCAAAAGGAGGAGTTCATATGAATCAGTATAAACGCATTTTAATTAAGCTTAGCGGCGGTGCTCTTGCAGATCAAAATGGCAATAGTTTTGGTACATATAATTTAAATCATATCGCTAATGAAATACTCTCTATTGTCGATGCTGGAATTGAAGTTTCAATCGTTGTAGGTGGTGGAAATATCTTCAGAGGAAATTTAGCAGATACATGGGGGATTGACCGGGTGGAAGCTGATAATATCGGTACGCTTGGAACGATTATCAATAGCCTAATGCTTAGGGGCGTTTTAAAAAGTAAAACAGAAAAAGAAGTACGTGTTATGTCCTCCATTCCCGTTTCCGCTGTTGCAGAACCGTATATTCGATTACGGGCGGTTCATCATTTAGACAAAGGGTATATTGTCATTTTTGGTGGTGGAAATGGGCAGCCTTTCGTAACTACGGATTATCCAAGTGTTCAACGGGCCATTGAAACAAATAGTGATGCGATATTAGTTGCGAAGCAAGGAGTAGACGGGGTTTTTACTAGTGACCCAAAACATAATCATTCTGCAAAAATGTATAGCCATCTCAACTATAATGACATTGTTTCAAATAATATTAAAGTGATGGACCAATCTGCACTTCTTCTCGCACGAGATTACAATCTTCCAGTTCATATTTTTAATTTTAATGAAGCAGGAGTTATGAAGAGAATCTGTCTAGGTGAGCAAATTGGAACACTTATTAATCATGGGGCAACGAAGGTAATCTAGTGTTAGAGATTTCAATTGGATAAGAGGATGACGTTGAAAATTGCTCTACCTAAAATTCAATATGAAAGGATAGGGTAGCAGAATCGATACTGCGACTCCTATCCTCTATTTACTACAAATGTCACGTTTCCGACACTAACAGTTTTAATATTATTCAATGAAGTCTACCTCAATAAGATAAACAAATAGACCAATTAGACTGAAATAATCTTGTATGAATCTGCTGGTTTCATATAGTAAGAGTTATTTTTTCCTTGTAATAAAAAAACAGATTATAAAACCACTTAATGTAAATGCCAACGCACCAACTATTACTTTTACAAATGAAACACCTATTTCAACTGTATCTTCTGTTGTCTGTTTTATTTCATTGACAGTCCACCAGTGATTTATTGAAGATTTATATATTGCAAAATAAAGCCATATTAAAAAACAGAAGAAAATAAATAGACTAGCACCCAATTTTTTATTCACAGTATCACCCTTTTTGTGATAATACGTTTATATAAAAACATTCCACACTTTCGGTAAATCATGGCGCTGCCGAATCAAAAGGAATTCCTTTTATTTATGAGGTTGCTAATTAGCTAAGAACGGATCATTACTGTCCCCTTATTCCTTTTCAATAACAAAAGTGTAAGATATCTCACCGTTCTTCCAATTTGCTAAAGCTTCATATACATAACGCCCCTTATCAGTAGGTACCGTGAAAGAACTTTTCTCAAGTGAAACTTCCTCGTATGTTTCATTCTCTTCCCACTTACGAAGAGTTATTTGGGGATCCTCATCGATTTTTATCGTAATTGTTTCATTACCTTTAACTTGAATTGCCTTATAGCTTTCTGCAATTTGAAGCGGAGAAGCTGCATCCGTCGTAACTACCTCGGTTGTTAGTCCTTTTTTCCTTTCCCAATGAAATCCGCCACGTGTCATTTCAAAATCTGTTTCGTTCACAATGATTACCCCATTCATCTTAGGTGGAAAATCATCTTCGTTTTCCTCACTTGCATTATTCACTGAGCAGCCTGTTAACACAAGCGAAATAAGCAGTACGATCATTAAAAATAATGGTTTTTGTTTCAATTTTTTCTTCCCCCCCTATTTAAGTTGTCGAAAGATTTGTTTGAAAGGTTTCAAAACTATGAAAAATAGCTATTTTGACAACTATAATGCAGGTGCTGCGGGGAATACGGCCGTTATTTTTGAAATACGGTCAATAAAATTTTTTTACGGTCATTATTTCGGATTTACGGCTATTATTTCAAAAATACGGCCATTAACTATTTTCTACCACAAAAAATGAATCGAAGCCTCCACTCATTATCCTGCTTTTGTTTGTATTATAAATCGGTGTTGCTTCACATCAAAAAATCCCTTTTCTTCAATTATCTTATGGATTAAATATAAAGAATCTATGAATTTTTTAGGTTCAAAACCCGGTACCTGCCATGGGATTGCATATGACCAAGAAAGTAGCACACTCTTGATCCTTTCAGTGTCAGTTACATATTTGAAATCCCAACCTGAGAACGGTTCATTAATTTGCTTTATTAAAGATAAAAATTGTTGATCCTTCATTTTATATTCCTCCAATTATTTTAATATTTTGTAATTATATACTTGAATGAAGTATATACTTCTGATAAATTCAAATTATGGATAAAACAAGTTTAATTAAAGGTCATTTAGAAATGTGTGTGTTAGGTATTTTGTCAAATGGTAAAAGTTATGGCTATGAAATTATGAAAGAATTAGAGAAATATAATTTAAAACTGAAAGGAGTAGGCAGTATCTATCCCATTTTAACCAAACTGAAAGATAATGAATGGGTAAATACATATCGTGAGTTAACTGAAAGCGGAAAGTTTAGAGTCTATTACGAGATTAACAAACAGGGTGAAATCATACTCCAAAAGAAAATTAATGAATGGTTGGAAATACAAAATGATATTAAATCCCTGCTTAAAAATAATGTCAAAGGAGAAAGAATGAGATGGGAGTCGAATTAAGTATTGCTGAAAAGCGATTTCTCAAAGCTGTACTCGATGAGTTAAAGAACCTTCAAATCAGCAAAAAGAAAAGGGAGAATATTCAAGATCAAATAATCGAACATATTCAAGAAGCCCGTGAACATGGTGAAGATAGTTTAATAGATTTAGGTGATGCACCTACATTTGTTCGAGATTTTTTAGAGGTTAATGAAGTCGATCTTCATTCCGAGATTATACAATTACGAACAACAAAAGTCAGGAGAGGAACCTTATTAACAATTGGCTTAGGGGTCTTTACCCTAACTTTCCTCATCCTTCAATTACTTTTTACAATGTTCCTAACTCAATCCTTTAATCCGAATTACAGTAATGCGGTATTTGAGTATAATATCTTATTTCGAATTTCAGATAATCCTTGGTGGAATGCACTTTTACTGATAATAAGCACCTCATCTTCAATACTGATTACTACGTTGCTACTGTTCTTTATTCGAAAAACAAAAGGAAAACTGAGTGTATGAAAGTTGTAGCTACATCAGGTAAATTTATAACTTTTTCTCTTTTGTTTTGCTTAATATTTTTTGTTCTGCCAACCTGCCGCACTTCAGCAGAGGTCAGTATAAAAAATGCATTGGATCAATATATTGAGTCTTTTTTAGAGGAGCAAAAAGTACCAGGTGCTTCCATAGCAATTATTAAAGATAATAAAGTTATCTATACTAAGAATTGGGGAGTTACTGGGGAAACCGAGAATAAGGTATCAATCGAAACTCCCTTTCTTTTGGGCTCAATTAGTAAATCGTTAACTGGATTTGCCATCTTTTCTTTAATAGAAGAAGGAAGGATTGCACTAGATGAACCTGTTCAATCATATATACCATGGTTCTCACTCAAGAACCATGAAGCTGCAACTCAAATAACAATTAAGCAATTACTTACTCATACAAGTGGAATAAGTACATATGCAGGATTATCCATAGCAGATAAAGGTTCTAATGAGCTGACTGCAATAAAAGAAAGTGCTAAAAGTTTATCTACAGTCGAACCTACCGCTACCCCAGGTGAAAAATATCAATACAGTGATGCAAATTACCTTATTCTAGGTGCAGTTATTGAAGAAATAACACAACAACTTTATTCGCAATTTATGGAAGAGAATATATTTACCCCTATTGGAATGGAGCACACCGCTGCTGATAATGAAACAGCTTATGCAAAAGGGTATTTGGGAGGTTATCAATCGTGGTTTGGAATTCCTGTAAAAAGTTTAATTTCCTATGATAATGGTGGTTCTCCGTATGGATACATTGCTGCAAGTGCTAAGGATATGGCCAGTTTTATTAGTTTTCTTTTTCAACAGGAGCAAAAGGATGGGCTGAATCAGTATTTCGCACCTCTCTTAAAAACGACAAAAGATCGATACTACGGCTATGGGTGGAGAATCACCACATCTGATGATCAAGAGGAGATGATTTGGCATTCAGGCTCAACACCCGACTCACGCTCAGAAATATTCTTATTCCCAGAATCGAAATGGGGTGGAGTCATCTTAACCAATAAAAATCATATTCTAGAAGAAAATGCATTATTACAACTTAGAAATGGCATTATCAACATTGTTAAGAATGAAGTACCTAGTAAGATAACAAGGGGTACTCCTATTTTTCAGCTCATTATTTTAGGGTTCGTACTCCTACTTGTAAGTATTGTTATTGTTCAAATTGCCAGATTAAGAATTCATCGTTCACGTAATAAAGCATTAAGAATTGTCACGGGAGTTATACTATTCATTCTTTCGGTCTTCATCATACCTATACTAATCAAGGCAACAGGAAGCCCATGGAATTCGATTAAAGTCTTTGCACCTGATATTGCTTTAATGACTATCTTAATTGTCATACTACTAGCATTAAATGGTTTGCTTGTTATTTATAAGTCCATAAAAAAGGGGAATCAGTTAACTTAATGCTTTAGAAGCCTTTACGAGGTTGGTAAAGGCTTCTTTATATAATTCCCTCACGACTTCATCCACCCTTTCCTTTGATTTCCGTTCCTTCACCAATGCCTATATTCACGCATATCTTATTTCAAATAAAATAATACTTTCTAATTCAAAAAGGAAGGGAGTTTTAGATAGATGGAATTAACAGCAGCACATTGGATGTATTTAATCGGAACATGTTTGATCATCTTAACTATGCTATTTCGGCAAAATATTGTTGTTCCTTCGATTATCGTTACATTTTTAGTAGGTTGGATCTTTACTGGTTCATTTACTGTGGGATTACAGACCATCTTTAATGCAAGTTTAGTTGCTGCAGGCGAGCTATTCAACATCTTCCTTATTATCGCAATCATGACTGCATTATTACATTCCTTGAAATCACTCGGTACAGATGAACAGATGATTACACCCTTTCAACGAGTTATGAAAAATGGACATATTTCATATTGGATAATAATCTTAGTAACATATGTGATCTCGTTATTCTTTTGGCCAACACCCGCTGTTCCATTAGTTGGAGCATTGCTTATTCCTGTAGCAGTACGTGCCGGGCTTCCACCAATTGGGTCTGCAATCGCAATTTCACTTGCTGGCCAGGGAATGGCATTGTCCTCAGATTATGTCATCCAAATTGCACCTACTTTAACTGCAACAGCTGCTGCAGCTGACGTTAGCATTCTAGCCGACCGGGCATTCGTTCTATCCCTCATAACTGGTATCACTGCTATTGTCCTTGCATATGTATTTTTGCGAAAACATATTTTAAAACCTTCAAATAGTCATCTTACTGCTTGGGAAAAAATTGATCAAAGTGAAGATCAGCAGGACGATTCAGGTGGAGATCCCCAACAAAAAAGCAAATATAGCTTACTATTCGCAATCCTCGTACCGGTAACTTTTTTAATAATCATTGTCTATATGTTCCTCGGTAAATTTACAGATATTATTCCCGCAATTGAAGGAGGTACTGGAGCTGCATTAATAGGCGGCGCTTCTGCTATCCTTCTAATTGCAGCTGCCATGTTCAAAAATATGCGTTCTTCATTAAGTAATGTTAGTGACAATCTTGTAAAAGGCTTCTTGTTCGCGTTTAAAGCGATGGGACCAGTAATTCCTATTGCAGGATTCTTCTTTATTGGGAGTGGGGAATTATCATCTAGAATATTAGGAACACCTGTAGATAATTCTCCATCATTTTTATTTGATTTAGTTGTTTCTGGACAACAGTTCATCCCAGAGAGTGCATTTATAGCTGGTTTTGGCATTCTGATAATTGGGATGATAACAGGCCTGGACGGCTCTGGATTTTCAGGTTTACCATTAGTCGGATCTCTATCTGGCGCATTAGGGGAAAGTGTAGGGGTTGATGTAGAAACATTAGCAGCAATCGGCCAAATGGGATCTGTCTGGATCGGCGGGGGAACTTTAATTGCCTGGTCATCCCTTGTTGCAGTTGCTGGCTTTGCCAAAGTTCCTGTCATGGAACTTGTTCGAAAAAGCTTCTTCCCCGTTATGATCGGGTTAGTTCTTTCTACAATAATAGGCTTATGGATTTTTTAAAAATTCATTCCACCTTCAAATACATTTTGAAGGTGGATACATAGAATTTCACGAAGACGCCTTCCGGAAACTAGCTAAGCTTGCACGTTACGCTTTCCTTTTTTTCAAACTCCTGTTTGAACACATAAGAACTCTTCCATTCCTTCTTTACTTAAAGGTCGACTATACAAATAACCTTGGATTTCACCTTTTCCAATTCCGACCAATAACGCTCTTTCATTTTCAGTTTCTACACCTTCTGAAACGACATTGATCTTGAGTCCATTTGCAATATCAAATATCGATTTAACAAGTAAGGCCTTTTTATCATTTTGATCAATATCCTGAATAAACTGTCGATCAATCTTAATTTCATCAATCGGCAGAAGGAGTAATTGTGATAGAGATGAATATCCCTTTCCAAAATCATCGATTGAAATAAGCACTCCCAAGCTTTTAATTTGACGTATCACTTCCGCTACACGGTTTGGATCTTTAATGAACACACTCTCAGTAATCTCAAGCTTTAAATACTTCGCTTCCATTCCTGATTCAAGCAATGCACTCTCAATCATTGGAATTAAATAATCCTGTTGGAAATGCTTTGCTGAAATATTTACCGAGATGGGAACTTCTATAATACCTTCATCCTGCCACTTTTTATTTTGCCTACACGCTTGGTTAAGTGACCACTCATCAATTTGAAGGATCAGTCCAATATCCTCTGCAATTGGAATAAATGCAGAAGGAGACACATGCCCTAAATCTGGGTGATGCCAACGAATTAACGCTTCCATACTCGTTACCTCTCCAAATTGAGTTTTTGGTTGGTAATATTGTTCAAATCCACAGCCATTTTCAACGACTAATCGTAATGCATTTTCAATCAATAAGTTATCCTGGAACTTATATCTCATCGAATCATCGAAAAACTGGGCAACATTCCCCCCTTTTTCCTTAGAGATGTACATGGCAATATCTGCATACCTTACCAATGTATCCAAATCGCCTCCATCTTCAGGAAATATACTAACACCAATACTTGCAGTAATGTATAGCATTTGTCCCTGTATCTGAAAGAAGGTTGAAAACTCCTTAAGGATTGACTCAATAGTTTCACAAACTTCTTCCTTATCGTCAACACTATGTACGATAACAAATTCATCTCCGCCGAGACGAAATACTTCTCTATCATTATTTTGTAAAACGCCTAACCTTTTACTAGTTAGCTTTAGTAGACGATCACCGACATCATGACCTAACGTATCATTAATCTGTTTAAATTGATTTAAATCTATAAAAATAATTGCAATAAATTCCTTTGGTTTATTTAAAATTAACTCTTTAACATAATTTTGAAAATACAAGCGATTCGGTAATGATGTTAAAACATCATAGTATGCTAATCTATGTAACTGATTCTTCATCTCAATACTTTCTTTAAATAACTCTTTTAGCGTATTTGCCATTTTCCGCAAGTTTCTTGTCAGCATTCTTAGTTCGGAAATTGTACTTTGAGGCCACTCAATCGCTTCAAGACTTATTAGTTTTTGCGGCAACCCTGTTGTTACAATTGTTAATTGCTTCAGGTTTTTAGTTAGCACCCGACTTACAATCATTACAAGAATAATAGTAAAACTAGCAAAAAACAGTAAATATTTTAATTGCCTAATAGAATTAACGAATAATTGGTTTTGATAGTGAGATATAGGCATTACAAGCATCACTTTTAAAGATGAGGATTCTATATTTTTGATGTATATATATTTCCCTTCAGCCCAGCTCTGGATGGGCCGCACGTCCTTCTTCGCAACAGGAATTGCCTGAAAAATATAATTGGATATATTTTTTATATCATATGTTTTTTGCCAATTAGTTAACTGCTTTGCAGAAACCTTACTAGATGTTGAAGCGAGCACATCGTCAGCCATGCTTTGAATGATAATCTCAAAATCTTGCGGTTTATTTCTTTTAATCATTGAATGTAATCGTTCCATTTGAGTAGGGTTATTCAACAATAGATTATGAACGTCCGCTTTATTCCAGAGATTAAGCTCATTCTCCAAACGGCTAACACCATAGTCCGCTTGCAGTTCCAAATCCTTCCTCATCATCCCACTTGTATTCCACGTATTGGAAAAAATATTGATAAAAAAAGGAATAAGGAACGACAGAACCGTAATATGGAATAATAACTGATGAATGGATACGCTATTTTTATTAATTCTATTGTTTTTAATAAATCGATAAAATGGAAAATAGGCTAATAGCATATCTGCAATGACAACATTAAATAATCCATTTACAATATTTTTTATTACATTAAAATATTGTGCTGGACCGGATAAGTACATACTACTTATAAAAAAGAGCATTAATATGCCAATCGTTAACCAAAAATACAAGTCAACAAAGAACATTTTTGCCCTTCTACCATTCCTAAAAAAGCAACCTATAGCAATTATTTCAATTATTCCGATAAATCGATAGGAAAGATTAATATAATCGAATGGAACCAATAACATTCCAACTAGTCCCGATAGTACAGCAGCTCGTATCCCATAAAGTCTAAGAATTACGAACATAAAAATGCTTACAAAGGTAAATATAATTCCAAAGTCTAAGGTTAAATGTATTCTAGAAAAGAGGATAACCAATCCCATAAGTACTAAAAATAAGATAGTTTCACTATTTAATCGCTTATTGACTCTATAATGTCTTAACATTATTATCTCCTATTTTATACAAAAAATGTATTTACCATAATGCTTTAATAATATCATAGGTTATCATTGTAGACATAGTAGATTCCTAGCGATATTACTACTATTTGATTGTAACCTACTTAAATGAATTTCGTCATATTTTATGGGAGGTGTTTTTTTGAAAAGATTGTTAATTTTTTTGTTTGCACTGCTACCTATTGTAGGATGTTCGCAAATCGATAAAGTCATTGTCTATAAAATAGAGGCATTTTCTGAAACTGATGAGAGTGCGAAAATTTCATATACAGATCCAAATACTATTAAAGAAATAAGGCATGCCTTTAAAAAGGCACAAAGAGTAGCATCTATATCCATTCCTTTCTTAATAAGTTTTTTTGCGATTTCTTCATCTGAATATTGTAGTAATGTTTTATTGAATTCGTAAGCTACGGTTTAAATAAAAAACCAAGCCCAACCCCAATTGTGAAATAACTTGGTGCGAGCATGGTTCATTAATACTTATTTATCTTACCAACTACTTTATAACCCTCTCCAAAAAGTGTTGGACAAATCTATCTGCATCCACTTCTGTACAGACTTGGACTTTCGGTTCAACTTCAAGGTTAGGCACGGTTTTCCCGACTTCTTCCCCTTCCGTTATTACCCTCACATTAACAGTCTTCGTTTCTACGAATGACGAGTCGATTGCTACACCTACAGCAAGGGGATCATGAAGTCCACAGCCACCAATACCAGGATAATTAGACTCATAAAAATCCATATAAAATTCAGTCATGTTAGCAAAAAATTGTGCGACAACAGAATTGGTTTCGCGCCATTTCCCTAATGTAGACTTCGGTAATAAAGTTTGAAGAGTTACATCTAGCCCGACTAGAGTGATTGGCATTCCAGATGAAAGAACAATTTCCGCTGCTTCAGGGTCTGTAATGATATTCGCCTCTGCATAAGGTGTTTTGTTTCCTGGTACATACACTGCGCCACCCATTATCACTACTTCTTTTATAAGTGATTTAATTTCCGGTTCCTTTTGAATAGCTAGCATTAAATTAGTTAGTGGCCCCACCGCAATAATTGTAATTTCATGTGGGAGTTTTTTTACTTGCTCAATGATAAAGTCGGCAGCAGACATTACTTCAGCCTTCGTAGTTGGATTAAAATCTAAAACATTTCCCAAACCATCTTCTCCATGAACTCTTTTTGCATATCCTTCTCGAGGCTCCCGTACTAATGGTTTAGCAGCACCAGCGTATACAGGGACACTTTTTTCCATAAGCTCTAAAATTGCTAATGTATTACGAGTGGCTTCTTCCACGGAGACATTTCCAAAACAAGTTGTGAATCCGAGTACTTGCAGTTCTGGTGAGTTCAATGCATATGCCATAGCCAGTGCATCATCAATCCCAGTATCTACATCAAAAATAACCTTCTTCATTCTTTACACCTCATTATCATGAATATCGTGCTATAAATTCTTCAGCTTCTATTCGATTTGGCATCGAATCTTGTGCACCTTTCTTGGTTACGGTTAATGCCCCAACTGCATTGGCGAACTCTGTTGCGGATTGCAAGTCCTTACCGCTCACAAGCTCTGCAGCAAGTGCACCAGCAAAAGCGTCACCAGCAGCTGTCGAATCAATTGCGTTGACCTTATACGGATTAATAGTAAATGTTTGATTTAAACTCGACACAACGACACCCTTGCTCCCAAGCTTTGAAAAAACGGTTGTTACTCCTTTTTGTAAAAGTTCCGTGCTAGCCACTTCTGCACAACTCTTATCAGATATTTCCCTACTTGTGATTACCCCTAATTCACTTTCATTCGGAACAATATACGTCACTAATTTGTATAACTCATCTGGCAATATTCTTGCAGGGGCTGGGTCAAGCATCAGTGGAACACCATATTTTTTCGCAATTATAGCAATCTCCATGACAGACTCCAATGGTATTTCAAGCTGGACCATTACTAACTTTGCATGACGGATCAATTGCTCATATTTTTTAATATACTCAGGTGTTACGTGTAGGTTAGCACCTGGGGAGACGATGATACAGTTTTCACCAACGTCATTTACATTAATAAGTGCTACTCCAGTTGATACACCCTCATCCTTTTCAATATAAGTTGTATCAACTCCCTGATGATTCATACTTGTTAAGAGCTGATCAGCGAAAACATCATTTCCAACTTTACCGATCATAGCTACCGTAGCTCCAAGTCTACTTGCCGCAAACGCTTGATTTCCACCCTTCCCTCCATTTCCTGTAAAAAATTGACCACCGTGTACGGTCTCTCCCCACTCGGGTCTTTGATTGATATTCACTACCATATCTACATTCAAACTACCAACAACTACAATATCTGCTTGCATTTTGGGTCCTCCTGATCCATTTACACATTACCATATACAATTTATGCACCCTTTTTAACATACCTCCAAAAGATTAAAAAAGAAATAGGATTCGAATCACAATGATTAGCGCAATCAATCAATCATTTGATTGAAAAAATAACTTGAGCCTGATGCCCCTTTAAACCATCTTCCTTTCGAAAACTGTTGTACTATCGAATTACCGGATACTTAACACCATTTTTCTCTATCTTTTTATATACTTCCTCTTCCAAGTCAACTTCCATTTTATTCGCTAGTTGAAGGAGATATATAAGTACATCAGCCATTTCTTCTTTAATATTCTGTCTTGATTCTGCAACTGCATCCTCACTACTTCTCCATTGAAAGTTTTCTAGAAGCTCACTTGCTTCTAGGGAAATTGATAGAGCCAAATCCTTTTCATTATGGAATTGTCTCCATCCTCTTTCATCACAAAACTGCATGACTTTATTTGTCATTTCTTTCATAAAGATTCCCTCCACCTGTATTTAATGACTTTATATTGTAAAAATATAATCTATTTTAGCACTATTCCTATCACATTATTTTAGGAAACGCATTTTAATTTATATATACGTCATACACCCATCCATCTATAGTGCTTTTGTCATATCTTATAAAGAAACGCAATTAGTAAAGAGGTGACGAAAACATGAGTACTAAGCTTGTGAAATTTGTAGATCGCCTGCCAGTTGTTGAAACATTAAAGCCAGTTAAAAAGGGGAAAAAATCAACATATTATGAGGTTCGAATGGAAGAGTTCATACAAAAACTACATCGTGATTTGAAGCTAACCACATTATGGGGGTATAATCGTCAATTTCCTAAACCAACAATCGATTGCAATCAAGGAGAACTTGTTCGGGTAAAATGGGAAAATAATCTTCACGACAAACATATGATTCCTGTCGATACTTCAATATTCCATGGGGATCACATCCCAAATCTTGGATCGCCGACCTTTCGACCTTGACCTTTACAATAAAGATGGAACATTAGTCTACACAGGTCCAGCCACTCTCCCTCCCCCTAATAAACGAGGATGGAAGGATACGGTTGCAGCACCAGCTGCTGAAATTACACGAGTGATCATGAGATTTGCCCCTTATACTGGTCATTATGTATGGCATTGTCATATTTTAGAGCATGAAGACAATGATATGATGCGTCCATTCATCGTAATTGATCCATAAATGCTATTTTACGTCCACTCTATAGGTACCTGATAAGCATGATTTTTGAAATACGGTCATTATTTTTGAAATACGGGCGTTATTTTAAAAATACGGTCATTATCTTAGATTTACGGCCGTTATTTTAAAAATACGGTCATTAACAATTTTTCGTTACGATTCCCTGAAAAAATCAATCAAACATTTGTAAGAATTGTATATTCCTTACGAATGTTTGATTGATTTGTTTTTTATTAGACTTCCTGCAAATCAAAGGAAATAACTCGATTTGTTTTTGGATTATAGATTACCGTACCTCTAACCTTTATACTCTCTTGTGGTGACTGTAAAATGAAATCAAAGGTTTCTCTCGTTCTTTCAGGAGACATCTGTGTTTTTCCTACGGTTTTGTAATCAACCACATTAAATCCGGGATATGCTGTTTGAGCTACTTCTAATAAATATTTTCCCCATTTTTCATGTGAAAGATCTGGAGATGGGATAATTTCAATCGGGATCACACCTTGATTAATTGATGCTCCTAGTGCTTCAAATGCATTCCGATGTAGATTGATTTTATTTGGCGGATAGCTAGCAACATGATCAACTACTGTTACGATAATCTCCCTCGAACCAGGCGTGGAAAGATTTCTAATCTTAAGAGTTTGACCGCACTTGTATGGAGAATGATCTCCAACAGCAGCAGTCATATATTCATTATATGACCATGGTATCCCACATTTGGTAACCCTTCCTCCATCTGTCCATGTTGCTTGACCCCTAATTGCTTGCTGGCGTGACACATAATGTGGATAGCCTTGATAAATTCTACTATAGTCATACGTATACTGCATATTTGGATATTGCTGAAAGTAAATATCTCCGTTTCCGTATGGATTTGTTGTTGGCAAAAAATAATTTGAATACATGTCTAATCCTCCCTCATTTACCTAATCATCATGATAGGATATACACCTAATGATTGAAGTGTGACGGGATTCATATTGATTTCAAAAAGAATGCAAGTAGAAAATGGGAAAATTTATGCTCCTTTTTAGCTAGACACATTATTTTATTTTTGCTATTATAATATAGTTACTCAAGATAACTGTTACCAAAGGTAACTATTTTAAAATGGATGGTGATTCTAATCAAAACTAGCCAAAGATTTTTCCATCAATTATTACAGATGTATCGACCGTTTGAGAATCATCTCAATATTCATCTTAATAAACACCAGCTACATCGTGCGCAGTGGACAATTTTATACTATTTATCCAATTTCGGTTCAGCTACACTTGTGGAGCTTTCAACTTACCAAGGCGTCGAGAAACCTACAGTGACAAGAACAATGAATCGCCTAGAAGAAATGGGATATGTTGAACATGTTCCAAGTAAAGACAAGCGTGAAAAACGAATGCAGCTTACTGTACTTGGGAGAAAAATTTATACAGATGTCCGTGTGACAATCGATGAATATGAAGATGACATTTTAACGGGAATCTCTGAAGAAGAGCAGCTTGAGATGATTCGTATGATGGAAAAAATACGAACCAGCATCTTAAAATAAGGAGTTTTTAAAATTGAATCAGAATAAACAAAAATTATGGACGAAGGATTTCATAGTTGTATCCTCCATTAATTTTTTCCTAACATTAGTATTTTATTTATTATTGGTTACAATCGCAGTTTATGCGGTAGATGAATTTCATGCATCTACAAGTCAAGCCGGACTTGTTACGGGGATATTTATAATTGGGACTTTAATTGGACGACTGTTCATCGGCCGTATGATTGATACAATTGGCCGTAAAAGAACATTAATCATCGGTTTAATCCTCTTCATACTTACAACAACCTTATATTTTGTAAATTTAGGCATTACCTTCCTGCTTATTAACCGTTTCATACACGGAATTACTCTCGGAGTGGCAAGTACTGCAACTGGAACAATTGTTGCTCAAATTATTCCATCATCACGAAAAGCTGAAGGAATCGGCTATTACAGCATGAGTGCCACTCTTGCAACTGCTATTGGACCATTCATCGGACTTTACATGAGCCAACATACAACCTTTCAAATGATTTTCAGCTTCTGTCTTGCTTTAGGAATGATTAGTTTACTTACAGTATTTTTCTTGTATGTTCCTAGGCTTACAGAATCCTCTAATACAAATGAAACAAAAGGGTTCAAAGTTTCCAATTTTGTTGAACCAAAAGCCCTTCCGATTGCACTCGTGACATTAGTACTGGCATTTTGCTATTCAAGTGTCCTCTCTTATATTAACTTTTATGCAATTGAAGTAAACCTTGTAGACACAGCTAGCTTCTTTTTCGTTGTTTATGCGATAGCAGTATTAGTATCACGACCATTCACTGGACGATTAATGGATGTGAAAGGTGCAAATTTCATCATGTACCCTGCCTTTATTATTTTCGCTGCAGGAATGATTCTACTAAGCATTGCACATACGAGTATTACACTTTTATTAGCAGGTGTCCTTATCGGCCTCGGATTTGGTAATATGCAATCAAGTACACAAGCAATTGCTGTGAAATTGACTCCTCCTGAAAGAATGGGGCTTGCAACATCTACCTTCTTTATCGCTCTCGATGGTGGACTTGGATTCGGGCCATATTTACTTGGGTTTATCATTCCTATTACTGGCTACAGTACCTTATATATCATATTAGGTATAGCAGTCCTAGCCTCAATTATTCTTTATTATTTCTTACATGGCAGGAAAGAAAGCGTAGCAGGGGTACGTTCAAGAACAACTATTTCAGCTTAAACTACCTAAGGGTATCCACGAAGATGGGTACCCTTATTCATTCAGCTGTATTCTAGTTGTCAATTATATTAATCCTATAGTGTTTAAACCACATGTTGATTTGAACAAGATGAGCGATTAGCTGAGGACCGGTCATTAGTTGACCGTACCAAGGTAGTTTAAAGGAGAAACCATTAGTTTGGATGATGTTTTCTACCTGCTGTTTAGATAGAAATTCGAATAGTGGGGATGATTTATCATGTAGCACATTTTTTAGCATATTTTTTACAAGCTCCATATATTTGGGGTGATGAGTTTTAGGGTATGGACTCTTTTTACGATATAGAATTTCATCTGGAAGAATTCCTTCTAATGCCTTTCGTAAAATTCCTTTCTCGCGGCCGTCTAGCATCTTCATTTCCCACGGTATGTTCCATGCATATTCAACCAGTCGGTGATCTGCAAACGGTACACGTACCTCGAGACTTGCCCCCATACTCATACGGTCCTTTCGTTCCAGTAAGGTTTGCATGAACCAGACCATATTTAAATAAGACATTTCTCTCCGACGTGCTTCAACGACACTTTCTCCTTCAAGCTTTGGTGTTTCTTCGATCGTTTCCAAGTATCTGTCTTTAACATACCCTTTCAAATCAAGCTTCTTTTGCCAGGCTGGTAATAATAATTGCTCCCTTTCTTCATAGGACCTCATCCATGGAAACATATTTTCATTCAATAATTCTTCTTTGTAAAACCAAGGGTACCCACCAAAAATTTCATCTGCACATTCACCAGATAAGGCAACTGTAAAATTTCCCTTTATCTGTTCACAAAACCATAATAGTGAAGAGTCAACATCAGCCATACCCGGTAAATCCCGCAACACCATTGCATCTTCTAACCTTTTCGCAAGCTCTTCATTATCAATCACACAAAAATGATGCTTGGATTCCAAATATTCCTGCATTTTTTCAATCCATGGTCCGTCTTGCCCGGGCTGGAAGGTGCTCGCTTGAAAATATTCTTCATTTCGATCATATTCAATCGAATACGTATGAAGCTTACCTCTCCCTTCCTTCTTAAAAAAGTTTGAAGCAATTGCACTTAAGGCACTCGAGTCAATTCCACCTGATAAAAAAGTACAAACGGGAACATCAGCCACCAATTGGCGTTCAGTAGCATCCTTCACAAGATCCCTTACCCGTTCTACTGTTTCAGAAAACGAATGTGGATGTGTTTTGCTCTCTACATTCCAATACCGCCACATTTTAATGCCACTTCTTGTAAAAGTAAGAGCATGTGCAGCTCGAAGTTCATTAATCCCTCTGAACACACCATGCCCTGGAGTTCGGGAGGGCCCGAGTCCGAAAACTTCCCGCAAGCCTTCTCGGTCTACTTCAGCTTTTACATTTGGATGAGACAAAATAGCTTTTAGCTCTGATGCAAATAAAATCGTCCCATTTTCTTCTTTATAAAAAAGCGGTTTAACACCAAGTCGATCACGAGCCATAAATAATTTCTCATGTAGATGATCCCAAACTGCAAAGGCAAATATCCCATTTACATAGTTAACACATTCTTCTCCCCATTCGATATAAGAGCTCAACAGAACCTCAGTATCCGAATGCGCGCTAAAAGCATGACCTCTTTTTAATAATTCTTTTCGAATATCTTCTGTATTATAAAGCTCACCATTATAAGCAATGGTATAGGTATGACCTTTATGAGTCTTAGTCATCGGCTGCCCCCCACCTGCAGGGTCAACAACAATTAGTCTTTTATGACCGAATGATGCATGGCGTGTGCTCCAGACACTCGAAGCATCTGGGCCACGTTTCGCCAATGTATCAGCCATTTTTCCCACGATGAATTCTTCCTTTGTCAAATCTCGCTGCCAATCAATCCATCCTGTTATTCCACACATTCGTTATCACGCTCTTTCTTAAGATATCCATTTCATTGCTGCATTACATTTTTTCGTAATCTTCCATTCTTAATATTGTTGTATATATTGTTCTCGTTCCCATGGATGGACCTGTGTACGGAATAGATCCCACTCAATTTCTTTAGCCTCAATAAACCGTTCATACAAATGGGTACCTAAAGAAGCAATGATCACTTCATCGTTTTTAAGGTTTTCAAGTGCTTGAGCTAATGTTGCAGGTAAATCAATAATTCCATTCTCAGTTCTCTCTTCCTTAGACATCGTATAAATATTTTTGTTGATTGGTTCAGGAGCCCGTAACTTATTTTTTACTCCATCCAATCCCGCCGCTAGCTGTACCGCCATTGCCAAATACGGATTTGCGGAAGGGTCAACACTGCGTACTTCGATGCGGGTACTTAATCCTCGAGATGCCGGAATACGAATAAGAGGGCTTCTATTTCTTGCCGACCATGCTACATAACATGGCGCTTCATATCCAGGTACTAATCGTTTGTAAGAATTAACTGTCGGATTTGTAACCGCCGTGAAATTCGGGGCATGCTTCATGATTCCAGCTAAAAATTGTCTAGCAGTCTCGCTTATTTCTAAATCACCCTTTTTGTCATAAAAAGCATTCTCCCCATCTTTAAATAAAGATAAATTACAATGCATACCAGATCCATTCACTCCAAACAAAGGCTTTGGCATAAATGTAGCATGAAGACCATGCTTACGTGCGATTGTTTTCACGACAAGTTTGAACGTTTGAATGTCATCACATGCCTTTAATGCATTTTGATATTTAAAATCAATTTCATGTTGACCTGGTGCAACCTCATGGTGTGACGCTTCAATTTCAAAGCCCATTTCTTCAAGCTCTAACACAATATCTCGTCTGCAGTTTTCACCAAGATCTGTTGGGGCGAGATCAAAATATCCACCACGGTCATTTAACTCCAAGGTAGGAGATCCTTTTTCATCAAGCTTAAATAAGAAGAATTCTGGTTCAGGACCAACATTGAAATCAGTGAACCCTAATTCCTTCATCTCACTAAGTACCCGCTTCAAATTATTGCGTGGATCACCTTCAAAAGGGGTACCATCTGGATGATAAATATCACATATAATCCTCGCGACTTTTCCTTTCTCGGAAATCCAGGGGAAAATGACGAATGTATCTAAATCTGGATATAAATACATATCAGATTCTTCAATGCGAACAAAGCCCTCAATTGACGATCCATCAAACATTATTTTATTATCAAGAGCCTTTGATAGCTGTGAAACCGGGATTTCTACATTTTTAATCGTTCCAAATAAGTCCGTAAATTGCAGGCGAATGTAGCGAACATTCTCCTCTTTAATAATTTCAATGATTTGGTTTCTATTGTATTGTTTTGACATCTATCATTACCCCCTATTTTAGTTGATTTCCTCCATTACAAGTTCCCCATGGCAAATATATTCGGCTTGCCCTCTCATCCAGACATGATCGTGTTCATCCCAGCTTACCGTTAAGTCACCGCCTGGAAGATGGACGGTTATAGGAATATATTTATCTATCATATCGTTCAGAGTAGCAGCCACAACCGCAGCACAAGCCCCTGTCCCGCAAGCCATTGTAATACCCGAGCCTCTTTCCCAAACTCGGTAATTCAGTTCGTTCCTGTTTCTAACAGTTACAATTCCAACATTCACACGTTCTGGAAATAGATTCGAATGTTCAATGATAGGCCCATTCGTACTCAATGGATAATCTTCTATATCATCAACAAACTGAATCGCATGGGGGTTGCCCATTGATACACATGTCATATGGAATAATTTTGCACCTATTGATATTGGCTCATTGATAGCTGTCGACGAAGGATTTCCTGCCATCGGAATCATTCCTTTCAATAGTTTCGGTGTCCCCATATCTACCGTCACATATCGAACAATCTGCCTTTTATCTACTTCCACCTCAACCCTTACTACCCCACCTAATGTTTCGATTGTAAAATCTCTAGTCGCCGCATACATATGGTCAAATAAGTACTTAGCTACACAACGAAGACCATTTCCGCAATTCCTTCCCTCTGATCCATCTGCATTAAAAATTCTCATCTGAAAATCAGCAACATCTGATGAACCAATTAAAATAATCCCATCCGAACCAATTCCGAAGTTCACATTTGAAACCTTTTTCGAAAGCTTTGCAAAATCTTGTTCACCCATTGAAGTTTCTAATAGGTTAAAAAAGATATAATTATTCCCTAGCCCATGCATTTTAGTAAACTGCATTCCGCTCCCCTCCTTAGAAAGCAAAAGAAACCTTACTCAATCGTCCCTTCACCTCATCAATCACTCTTTTTTCCTCCTCAACACCGCTTGCTTGAAATGTAACTGAAAAACGTACGTATTGCCCAGCATCATCCCAAGGAACACTCGAAATTAAATGCTCATGAATTAAATAGTGGCTAAACTCTTCTGCAGTCATAAATTCCGGTCCATTCACCACGGATTTTGGTGCCCTTGTGTATAAAAAGAAGGATCCTTTCGGTTTCTTAGCTGGTATGCCACATTCACGTAGTGCATTCACCAATAAATCATGGCGACGAGAATACTTCACAGCCGTGAGTTCAGTTATTTCGGGATTGGATAGTGCAAATGCTGCCGCTTTCTGAATTGCCATAAATTGTCCAGAATCATGATTATCCTTCACCATTGCAAACGCCTTAATAAGCTTGGAATTACCCGCAATAAACCCAATTCTCCACCCAGTCATATTGAATGATTTCGATAAAGAATGAAGCTCAACTCCGACTTCCTTCGCACCTGGAACCGAAAGGAAGCTTAATGGTCTCTCACCATCAAAAACAAGGGCAGCATAGGCGGCATCATGCACGACAATTAAGTGATGTTTCTTAGCAAACTTGACAACCTCTTCAAAAAATTCTGCTGATGCTAACGCTCCTGTAGGGTTATTCGGGTAATTTAAATACAGTAATTTTGCTCTTTCTAGTACACTTTCACTCAATAAATCTAGCTTTGGCAGAAATGAATTTTCCTCTGTAAGTGGTAATTGAATAATTTCACCACCAAAATATTTCGTATGTGTTCCTAAGATTGGATAGCAAGGGGCGGGCATTAACGCAATATCTCCTGGATTAATAAAAGCAGCAGGAAGCATTGCTAACGCAGATTTTGACCCAATTACATGATTAATTTCTGTTTCAGGATCTATTCCACTTACATTGAAGACCTTTTCCATATAAGAGGAAGCCGCTTGCTTAAATTCATTTATTCCATTATCTGCATAAAAGCGGTTCTCTGATTTTCTCGCCTCTTCGTATAATTTTTCTACAACTTGCATATCTGCCATTGCATCAGGCTCACCAACACCTAAATCAATTAATTCCTTTTCAGGATTCGCCAAGATTGCCTCTCTTTTTGCCTTTTTAATTTTCTCAAATTTATATATTTCTTCTTTTAGGCCGAATTGATATCCCCCTATACGATCCGCAAACAAATGTTGAATATAATCCATGAGCACTTTCCTCCACAAAATTTGTTAACTTAAAGATAAATTACTTTTCAGATATTTATCACATTGATATGCTACCTCTCTTCCTTCTTGTATGGCCCAAACTACTAAGCTTTGACCTCTTCTGATATCTCCTGCAACAAAAACACCTTCAATCTTCGTTGCAAATTTCTTACTAAGTGGTTTAACTTTTTTGAATTCCTCTTGATTTAAATTAAATGCTTTAAGGACTGCATCCTCAGGACCGCTGAATCCAATTGCAATAAATACGAGCTGTGCTGGCCATATTTTTTCTGTCCCTGGTACCTCATGAAAAATAGCATTTCCGTATTCATCATTAGATTTTTTTATTTGAACCGTATGAAGCTCTTTCACATATCCATTCTCATCTCCAATAAATCTTTTCGTTAAAATCGAATATTCACGTGGGTCTTTTCCTAACTGTGCACTTGCTTCCTCATATGCATACTCAACAGTAAATGTATTAGGATATTCCGGCCATGGATTAGATGACGCACGTTCAACCGGAAGCTGTGGATGCTTCCCAAACTGCACGATACTTTTACACTTTTGGCGTAGCGCAGATGCAACACAATCCGCACCAGTATCACCACCGCCAATAACGATTACATCTTTTCCTTCAGCCGATATAAATGCACGATCAGCAAAATTAGAATCTAGTAAACTCTTTGTATTTGTTGTTAAGTAGTCCATTGCATAATGTATGCCCTTTAAATCTCTACCCTCAAGCATTACATCTCGTGGATTTTGGGCACCTGTACAAAGAATAACTGCATCAAAGTCTTCTCTTAACTTTGCGGATGAAATATCCTTACCTACTTCAGTGTTGGTTACAAACTGAACTCCCTCTGCTTCTAATAAACGGACTCGCCTTTCAACGACATTTTTTTCAAGCTTCATATTTGGAATTCCATATGTGAGCAAGCCACCAATGCGGTCCGCTTTCTCAAACACGGTTACCCAATATCCCAACTTATTCAGCTCGTCAGCACAAGCAAGACCTGCAGGACCGGATCCGATAACAGCTACTTTGTTACCTGTTCTTGTTGATGGCGGATTAGGTACAATCCATCCCTCCTCAAAACCCTTATCAATGATCGCACGTTCAATACTCTTTATCCCAACTGCTGTATCAGATATTGCGACTGTACATGATCCTTCACAAGGGGCAGGACATACTCGTGAAGTGAATTCTGGAAAATTATTTGTTTTTAACAATCGATCTAGTGCTTCTCTCCATCTACCTCGATATACGAGATCATTCCACTCGGGGATCAAATTATATAAAGGACATCCGATTGTTGAATAACCTAACTGGATCCCTGTATGACAAAACGGTGTCGCACAATCCATGCAGCGAGCAGCTTGTTTTTTCAAGCTTTCTTTTGATAAGCCATACTGGAACTCATTCCAATCATTCAAGCGTATTCTCTCATGTCGTTCAGTAGGTACTACTCGTTTATATTCCATATACCCTGTTGGTTTCCCCATACCACCATTCCCTTCTAGAGGTTGTTCAAAAAGTCCGGTAAAAATGACACATCGAATTTCTTCGTTGGCTTGCTTTTCCGTTCCTCACGTATTAACCCCATACGTTCCGCTACTCAAAGCTGCGCCGCCTCGAACTTTCGACGCACAGGACGTGCTAGTGTCGGCGTCGCCACAGGACGTGGCGCTTTAGCCGACTCGGTCCTTTTTATCCTCCTTTTTGAACACGCACTTCTATTAATTTCGTAGACCTATAGGTGTTTCCGAATCTATATTTCGTTTTTCATTTCGGTTAGCTTCTTGCATGATTCGCTTATATTCTTTCGGAATCACTTTCACCCATTTTGAACACTTCTCATGCCAATTTTGAAGAATATACCTTGCTCTTGAACTATTTGTATAAGAATAATGATTTTGAACAAGCTGTTTGACCTCATCTTGTTCTTGATCATCATTGAGCGACTCTATATACACCATTTCTAGATTGCAGTGTTTGGGGAAAGCCTCGATATCCTCTGTGTATACATAAGCAATTCCACCAGACATTCCTGCCGCAAAATGTTTACCAACAGAACCTAGAACAACAACTCTGCCTCCCGTCATATACTCACAACCAAGGTCACCAATACCTTCCACAACAGCATCCACCCCACTATTTCTTACACAAAAGCGTTCTCCAGCCAAACCACGAATATAAGCTTCTCCCGATGTTCCTCCATAAAACGAGACGTTTCCAATTATTGTATTTTCTTCCGGTAAAAAAATGGACTTTTCGCATGGTTTTACAATGATTTTTCCGCCGGATAACCCTTTTCCAACATAATCATTTGCATCACCTTCAAGTGTAACTGTCATTCCTTTCGGTAAAAATGACCCAAAGCTTTGTCCTGCGGAACCTTTAAAATACAGCTGTATCGTATTATTAGGTAGTCCCTTAATACCATACCTTTTCGTTATTTCACCACCAAGTATAGTCCCGACTGTCCGATGAATATTTTGAATAGGAAAGCTGGCTTTAATAGGTTCCTTATTTATAAGAGATGGCTTACAAACCTTTAATAGTTCTTGGTAATCAAGCGATTTTTCTAGTTGATGATTTTGTGGTTTCTGGTTGAAAACCCCATCCATTTGAGACGGCGTAGGTTTATACAACATTGGGGATAGATTTAAATCTTTTGTTTTCCAATGCAATCTTGACTTATCAGTTTGGATAAGGACATCTGTCTGTCCAACCATTTCATTAATTGTTCGAAATCCTAATTCTGCCATTATTTCACGTACATCCTGTGCAATAAATCGCATGAAGTTGACAATATACTCTGCTTCACCATGAAATTTTTTACGTAATTCAGGATTTTGAGTGGCAATTCCAACTGGACATGTGTTCAGGTGACAAGCTCGAACGAGGACACAGCCTAGAACGACAAGTGGAGCAGTACCAAATCCATACTCTTCTGCGCCGAGTAGTGCTGAGATTACGACATCACGTCCGGTCATCATTTTCCCATCCGCTTCCAAGACCACTCGATTTCGGAGACCATTCAGTAGCAAGGTTTGATGAGTTTCTGCAAGCCCGATCTCCCATGGTATCCCAGCATGCTTAATACTCGTTCTAGGCGCTGCACCTGTTCCACCTTCTGATCCACTAATTAATATGACATCTGCTAGACCTTTCGCCACCCCAGCAGCAATCGTTCCAACACCTTCTTTTGCTACGAGCTTCACACTTATCCTTGCTTTTGGATTAACATTTTTCAAATCATGGATAAGCTGTGCAAGATCTTCGATGGAGTATATATCATGGTGTGGTGGAGGTGAAATTAATCCTACCCCAGGTGTGGATCCCCGTACTTCAGCAATCCATGGATATACCTTATTCCCTGGTAGATGCCCACCTTCGCCCGGCTTCGCTCCCTGGGCCATTTTAATTTGAATTTCTTCGGCATTATTTAAATAAAAATTAGTAACACCAAATCTTCCTGATGCAACCTGCTTTATTGCACTTGAACGGGAATCACCATTTTCATCTGGAATAAAACGACTTGGATGCTCTCCACCTTCCCCGCTATTGCTTTTCCCACCAATTCGATTCATTGCAATTGCTAATGTTTCATGAGCTTCCTGACTTAATGAACCATATGACATTGCTCCAGTTTTAAAACGACGACAAATTGATTCAACACTTTCCACATCTTCCACTGGAATTGCTGTTCTTTTTTGAAACGCGAACAATCCTCGCAAGAATATCAGTTGTTCTTCATTCGCCATCGCTGCATACCTTTTATAAAGCGGATAATCGTTGGTACGACAAGCTTGCTGGAGAAAATGAATCGTTTCTGGTCGATATGCATGAGCTTCTCCATCATGACGCCATTGAAAATCACTGCCTGAGTTAAGTGGTTCGTTTTGAACTGTTGAATCATAGGCTTTATAATGGCGCATTCGTGTTTCCTTCGCAATTGCTTCTAAATTCATGCCTCCCAATCGGGACGAAGTTCCTGTGAAATACGGATCAATAACTGAAGATGAGATTCCAATTGATTCAAAAATTTGTGCTCCACGATAGCTTTGTATAGTAGATATCCCCATTTTGGAGAGAACCTTTACAATTCCACTTGTTGCGGCATTAATATAATTTCCAACTGCTTTCTTGTGATTAATTTGCTTTATATCACCATTTTTTTGCATCTCACTAATGGTTGCAATTGCCAAATATGGATTTATTACATCTGCTCCATATCCAATCAACATACAGAAATGATGAATATCCCGTGCTTCACCTGTTTCTACTAATATGCTCACCTTAGTTCTTGTACCTTTACGTACCAAATGATGATGTAGTCCACTAACCGCAAGTAATGATGGGATAGCTGCCTTTTCTTTATTCATACTTTTATCTGATAAAATAATCAGTGATGTCCCACAGTCAATCGCTTCGTCAACAGATTGAAATAAATTATTTAATGCAGCTTCCAACGCTTCTTCACCTTTATTTATGTCGAATAGCATTGAGAATTCTTTCGTTTTTAAGGATGGATACGGATTATCGCGTAGCATTGATAATTCATAGTCTGTACATATCGGTGTTTTTAATCGGATTCGTCGATAGTTCTTATCATATGGATTGAGAAGATTTCCTTCTGCTCCAAGTAAAGTGGTTGTTGAGGTTACAAATTTTTCACGAATAGCATCAATCGGTGGGTTAGTCACTTGAGCAAATTGCTGTCGAAAGTAATTGTATAGAAGCTGAGATTGTTTCGATAGTATTGCTAGAGGTGTATCATTTCCCATCGAACCAATCGTCTCTTTCCCCTCAGTAGCCATCGACTTAATATGCTTTGTTACTTCTTCATACGTATAGCCAAAGACTCGTTGATATTCAGAAATCTTGGCCTCATCCATTTTACAATGGTCTTTTGATTCGGGAAGCTGTTCAAAATAAACACACTGTGCATCAAGCCATTTGCGATACGGCTGACTATGTGAAATTTCTTGCTTCACTTCTTCATCTGTCTTGATACGACCTTCTTCTAAATCAACAACAAGCATTTTTCCAGGTCGTAACCTTCCTTTTTCGATAATTTGATCTGGTTCGATATCAAGTACACCTGCTTCAGATGCAAAGATTAAATGTCCATCCGCTGTAATATAATAGCGACCTGGACGGAGACCATTCCGATCGAGCATTGCACCAATTTGTTTACCATCTGTAAACGCGAAGGCTGCAGGTCCATCCCAAGGCTCCATGAAATGACTATGGTATTCATAAAAAGCTTTCAATGAATCATCCATTGAAATATCTGTCTCCCACGGTTGAGGAACCATCATCATTGCTGCATGTAAGATAGAACGACCTGATAAAGTTAAAAACTCAAGGCAATTATCAAAAGCAGATGAATCACTCCCATTTTCATCGATTATTGGCATGATATCTTTTAACTGGTTATCAAAGACAGAAGATTCAATTATTTTTTCGCGTGCTTTCATCCAATTTACATTACCCTTTAACGTATTAATTTCTCCATTATGAATTAAATAGCGGTTTGGATGCGCCCTTTCCCAGCTAGGAAAAGTATTTGTACTAAACCGAGAATGAACAAGCGCAAAGGCTGATTCATATGCTTGATCTTGCAGGTCAATATAATATGCATGAAGCTGTTTTGGCGTCAACATTCCTTTATAGACAATGGTTCTTGCTGAGAGGCTTGCAATATAAAAAGATTCATCCTCGTTAATTCCCGTTTCTTTAACAGCTTTTTCAACCTTTTTTCGAATCATATATAGTTTTCTCTCAAATGATTGTGTATCCACTATTTCATCTGATTTTGAGATTAATATCTGTCGGATAAACGGCTGACTACCTTTAGCTGACTCTCCGATCGTTGTATCATCAGTTGGTACGGTCCGCCAGCCAATTAATCGCTGATTTTCCTCTTCAACCATTTGTGTAAATAAGCTTTCACATCGCTCACGTAATTTTTTATTTCTAGGTAAAAAAATCATTCCAATACCATAGGATCCAGCTTCAGGAATTGTCATCCCTTTACATACTCTTCGTATCAATTTATGTGGTAGCTGTGTCATGATCCCTGCACCGTCACCAGTATTAGAATCACTGCCTTGACCCCCTCGATGCTCTAATCTGCATAGCATTGATACACCTTGCTCAACTATTTTATGAGTAGGTCCTCCTTTTAAGCGGACAATAAATCCATTGCCACATGCATCATGCTCAAACACCGGGTCATACAATCCACGCTTTCCCGGGCGTATATATGATTTCAATTTTTTCACCCTTTCTTTTTCAAGTATCGCAATTGCCATAAAAAGTAAAATTTTCTTGTTTTTATTGTATAATCAATTAATAATCTAATCAATATTAAGTTAATATGTAATCAATCTGTTTTTGATATGAATTATCAAGAATTGCATTCTAATCATTTTCCTTTTTTATTCATCTCATACCAAATAGGCATTTTATCCATAAAAAAAAGCCGCTACAGATGCTTGTCAAATTCAAGACAAACATTTATAGCAACTTTCCTCATTTGATCCTTCATTTATTTCTTTTTCCGTTTCGATATTAGTTTAAATCTTTTCGCTAAAAGTCTCTTTGTTTTTGGAAATCTCGTTTCTTTTTCTTTTATGTATCTCACAATGATAAATAAAATATATGTACCTAATGCAACATGATAGAAGATTGGAACCTGTGCAAAGTTTTTATCTGCTATCAAATAAAACATATAGATTAGAAATAATGTGATCAGCACACTATTCTTTGGTAAACCAATCTTTTTAAAACTCGGAATTTTAATTGTACTAACCATTAAAATACAAAGGCTATAATAGATTAGAATAAAGACCCCTAACGCAATAGACTTTTCAAATAATACTAAAAATGCAACAATTCCACCCGCTAAAGTGATCGGCACCCCTTTAAAATGCTTTAATGATTCATCCTGGGAAGAAATATTAAATCTTGCTAATCGATAGGAACCAAATATCGGAAAAAGGCTCGCAGCTACTAAACCATACATTCCGAAATCCGCATAATAGGAGTGAGCAACTAAAAATGCAGGTGCCACCCCAAAAGAAACTATATCAGCTAATGAATCAAGCTCCTTCCCAATATCATTCGAAACCCCAAGTATTCTTGCCACCCTACCATCTAAGGCATCCAGCATTAATGCAATAAAAATCAAAATTGTAGCATTTTTACTATCACCATTAATGATGTAACCAATTGACAGGAATCCACAAAATAAATTTCCAAACGTTAATAAATTCGGTATATGTCTCTTCATTCCACACGTCCTTACAAAAGTAACTATTAATACTATTACTTAACTATATATTCTATTCCTTATAAATTATAACTTCAATATCAATATAGTTATTATACCACTCTATACAAGAGAGTTAAATTAAGGAAATTCGCACCTAAATGAGAGACAAATTATTTTAATCTTATTCCAAACCATTCCTACTTACTTTTCAACTGCTTATATACTTCATCCTTTATTTCCCTTAAAGTAGTTGAATGCACCAATGTATAAGTACTAATTTTCAGATAATCCGATTCATCAATTTTATCTTGTTCAAGTAAACGATCTAGTGTTGAAAGTCGAAAATGTTTTATTGGTAAATAAGCTATTATTTCATTAACCATATCAGATTTAATGAGAATCTTTATCCCTACTAATTTTGGAAAAAGAAGTGAGGTATAATCTAATTCAATCACGATATCCTCTTTATTTACATTTTTAACAAATGGTAAATTACTAGGTAAAGCTAAAAAGTACGTCATTTGTTCGAAGGAAAAATTTAATTGTAAAATATCCAGTCCGAGCTTCTTACTTATTCTCTTCGTAAACGACTTTAATTCTAAAAAATAAAAAAATCGGCCGCTCAATATAAGAACAGCTATGAAAATAAAAATAAGAAAAAGTAGTAAAAAAGCATTAAGTCCAGTCATTGATCATGAACTCCTTTTCAAATCCGCCTTGGCGTATAAAGTTAAAAAACGACTTTATTTTTACCAGACTCTTTTGCCTTATATAGTGATTTATCAGCTTCATCAACTAATTCAAAGGTTGCTGTTGTTTTTAGTCCCATTGATGAGGCAACACCAAGACTAATTGTTAAGCAGCCTTTGGGTTGATTCTCACCATATGGAAATGGAGTTTTTTCAACATTTTCTCGTATTTGTTCTGCAATTTTTATTGCAATTAATTTCTCAGTATTTGGGAGTAAGACCACAAATTCTTCTCCACCAAATCGAAATGCTAAATCCATTTCTCTTATAGACTGTCGAAGCACATTAGCAAGTTGTATTAACACTTCATTACCCAGAAGATGACCATTTGTATCATTGTAATGTTTAAAATAATCGATATCTATGAGAATAAGTGATAATTCACTCTCATTATTAGTAGGAAAGTGTTCTTTTAATAGCTTTTGAAATGCCCGTTGATTTAAGAGATCGGTTAATCCATCCTTAAGGGCCATATCTTCAATTTTTGTGTAAAGATGTGTATGCTGGATTGCTATAGCAGCTTGGTTTGCTAACGGAATAACACTATCAATTCCTTCCGCAGTAATTGGCCTTTTATTTACTGGATTATCAATTATGAGCACACCCACCTTTGCTCCTTGATTAATTAATGGAAACACGGCCAGTTCATTCATTTTAAATTGAACTGCAAATCGAACGAGAGTTATATCTGTTTCATCAATATCTCTTATATGCAAAGGCTTCCTACTATTTAATGTTCTCGAGAGGAAATTAGACTCTTCTAATGAAATTTCGATTTTTTTCACTTGTTCATTTAGTAACTTATCAGTAGATTCTATTTCCTTTATTTCAATTAGATCCATCAGCTTATATCTCTTTTTTGTGAGCTTATCCCATGTTGCAAAGCCTTCGTCAGCAGTCATCGGACCTGTCCCCATGATTCCTTTTAATTTCGTTCCTTCATCATCCATTAATAGAATCATTGCCCTATTAAAGCCTAATCCATGTCCGGCGGTTACAGATGTTAATATCGTTTGTAATAATTTTTGCAACTGAAGAGTTTGTTGCATTGAATAGCTTACTTCCCTAAATATATTTAATTGCTTTGAATTTCCAATAAGCTGCTTAAGCCATCGATTTCCATCCATCCTGATTTTCGTTATGTAATGGATGAAGAAAACAATACCGGCTGCAAAAAGTAGGAAATTTAACAAAAGAAAGATATCAATTTTTTCCACCTGGAGACATATTAAATACCAGGAAACCAGAGCGCTTACAATACCTCCATACAATTTGAAGCAGACAACTGATACTCCAATAAATATTAACACCAACCACTTCATATGCAGAAAATCAAATAGTAGCCCATCAATTGCAACTACTACTATACTAGAAATAAGAAGAATCCATTTATTAAAAGTATCGTTTCCTTTAAAGCGTATATAATTCGTTATTATCGCAGTAACACTTATGTATAGAATGAATTGAATATATTGCATAACCATCAGCAATCACCTCTGATTCATCTGAAAAACTAGTTAAATCGTCCTATGATAATTTTATCATATTTTCTAAATAAAGGGCACTTTAGACAACAAAGAACCGCCCTCAACTCTATGTGTTAAAGGCGGCCCACTTAATATTATTATTTTCGAGCAAGTCCATGTTTTAATAACCTTACTTCAATCATATAATTTTCTATTGCTTCTTCTGTTGATAATTCTTGAGCAAATGTCTCGATCAAATGTCGAAATGTAATGGTTTTAATAATTTGTAGAACATGAAACAATTCTTTGTCATTAGAAATATTTAAATTACTCTTCTTAATCAATGGACTTATCGCTCTAAAATTTTCACTAATTTCATTGACATCAATAATTCTGCCAAATGCATGTTCAATTTTATACGTCATATTTAAAAATGCATTTCTTAAAAAGTTGAGGTTCTCTTCTTCTCCTATGACTAACTGAAAAACCTCAACCATCGTATCAAATATATCACCATCATTTCTTCGTAAAATATCCACGAAAGAAATATTCATTTTTCTTGCAAACTCATTAACTAAAAAGAAAAAGGCATCATCTTTATCCTCAAAATATTGATAAAAACTTCCACGTGGTATACCAGCTTCTTTTATGATGTTTGTGATCGACGCTTCAAATAAAGGTACTCTTGAGAATTCCTTTTCAGCTGCTTGAATTAATGTCTGTTTCTTTTCCTCCGGTAAATTAAAGAAGGTTAGTTTTGGCATAAACTATTCACTCTCTCTTATCTTCTTTGTGGCCAATGTTAAAAAATCATATGGAAGACGAAATTTTTCATTATTAAGCTGAAGCTCCTGAATATTCCCCTCAGATTCTTGAGAAGTTTCCTTAAGCATATTCATTTCCTTCTGAAGCTTCTCCATTTTCCGATCTAGAAGTGTCGCTGAATCTGCAGCTTCTTTTAGTTCATCCTTCATATGCTGCGGAACTTCTTTATTATATTTATAGTAAATTTTGTGTTCCAAGCTTGCCCAAAAGTCCATTGCAATTGTTCGAATTTGAATTTCCACATACACATGTTCTACCCGATCAGACATGAAGATAGGGATTTGGATGATTAAATGAAGACTTCGGTATCCATTTGGTTTTGGGTTTTTAATATAATCCTTACATTCAATTACTGTAATATCCTTTTGCTTCTGTAGCATATTACTAATCTCGTAAATATCAGAAATAAAGGAACAAGTAATACGAATTCCAGCAATGTCTCGAATATTATCTTTTATCGATGCTAGAGAAAACTCATAGCCTTTTCTTTGAACCTTGTTTAATATACTTTCTGGTGATTTAACACGCGATTTCACATGCTCAATCGGATTATAATCATGAATATATTCGAATTCCTGTTTTAAAATATCTATTTTAGTATTCACTTCAGCAAGTGCGAATTTATACGACATCATGAAACGGATTAAATCCTCTTTTATTGCTTTTATTTTATTATTATTATTTAGTGTGCTACTAATCATTCTTTCCCCTCACATCTAATATGACATCGTGTCATCTTTACTATATTAATAGTATATGACACAATGTCACTTGTCAATATAAAAAAATAGAGTGCATAACCCACAAGGTTCTACACTCTACTAAGTATTTTAGCATTTCCTATTTTATTCTGTTCCAATCTCCCTAATAAATACTTCCTAACCTCTTCAACAGATAGCCCTATTTGTTTTGCTTGTATCATTAACTCAAGCCACTCACTGTCGAACTTTTCATCTAACACCGTACTCATATTCATCCCCCACTTTTATAGGAAATCCAGCCGTCATAGCAAAAGCCTTAGACCCGAGATTTTGCGTCCTTATTTTTCAATAAGTTTGCCTTTTTCTGATGAATTTCTTTACACTATTGAGCTTTTTCTACTATATATACTATTGTAATAGAGGGAAATTAGATGTAAATATATTATGGCAAGATTGTGACTATTACAAAGTAAAATATGACCATTCGACAGATTCCACTTAAGTGGAAGTGACAATTTCCACCAATTAATGATAAAATACTACTAAATTCCGAAAATAGGGAATCGTATTTATTTTCCGAGGGGATGTTTATGACTAATAACTCTGAACGAATCGTCATGTTTGTTCTATATTTTTCATTACTGATTGCTTTTGGTTTTCTTGTCACTGATAACCCAGATAATCAGGTGAAGATGATCATACTCACCACATTCTTCACACTTATCCAAGTTTTTCGCATTTCTATTTTACCTCGAATAAAATTCAAAATTAAAACACCAATCGAGGTATTATTAATTACAATTCAATTTGTATTTGCATTTTTTATTCAAATGATTGATGGCTATTTTGTTCCACAAATTTATTTTTTCATTTTACTTAGTGAGGTTGCCTATTCATATCGGTTAGTAATAAGTATTCCATTCACATTCATGAACTATCTTGCCTTCGTTTTCGGAGTCTACATTAACCATAATTATCCACCATTCGCTGACATTAGCTTCGTTATTCCAAGAATGCTTGAGTATTGGCTAATCTTTGGTTTTAGTTATATGGCAAAACGGTCTAACGAACAAAGCAAACAACTTGAAATAGCCTTTCAGCAGCTGGAGATAGCAAATGCAGAACTAGCAGAAAAAACATTAATCGAGGAAAGAATACGGCTTTCTCGGGAACTTCATGACACAATCGGTCATTCACTTACAACAACGATTGTTGGACTCGAGGTAAGTAAGCAACTTCATGAAAAAGGACTTACACAAAAGGCTATTGAACGAATTCCTACCATCCAAGATCAAATAAAAAAAAGCTTACAAGATATCCGATTATCTTCCAGAACACTTCATGATAACCCATTACGTCTTAGCTTCAAACAACAGGTAGAAAATCTTCTAAATAACACAGCACAGCAATCTGATATCATCATTACACACGACATTTCTGATATTCAAAATTTAAGCCCCAATCAAGAGATAACCTTATATCGAGCATTGCAGGAAGGCTTAACAAATGGAATCAAACATGGTAAAGCAACACAGTTTTCTTTTTCATTGAAGGAATCAGGTGATCATATTCAATTCCACCTTCAGGATAATGGAAATGCTGGGCAGGGTTTCGAATTTGGCTTTGGCCTAACATCCATGCATGAACGTATTTGTGCTATTGGAGGAACACTAGAGCTAAATCTTACCCAGACTAAAGGATGCTCGCTTATTATCTTAATTCCAATCATTCACAAAGGAAAAACATACGAATCAACGGAGGAATCTGCTATATGAAGCCAATTAAAATAGGTATAGTTGACGACCATCCAATTATCCGGGATGGTTTTAAAACCATCCTTGAAATCCAAGATGAATTTCTTATATTAGGGACTGCTAAGAATGGGGAGGAAGCAATAAAACTTGCCGAGTCCCAACCTGACGTTATGTTAATGGACATACAAATGCCAATTATGGATGGGATAGAAGCAACTAAAATAATAAAGAAGATGAATCCAACTATATGTATTCTTATGTTGACATCAAATTCAACTGGACAAGAAGTTATCGAAGCCATTTCATCAGGTGCAAGTGGCTTTTTATTAAAGGATTGGGAAACTGCAAAAATTATTCATTCCATCAAAGAAGCATTATTTGGAAACTTTCCATTCCCATGGTCTACATCCTCCCCTTCAGCAAAAGTAAAGAGCATATCATGGAACCAGCTACCCTTCCCTTTATCCTCAAGAGAAAGGGAAATTGCGACTCTACTTATCCTTGGATATAAAAATGAACAAATAGCTTCAGAATTGTTTTTATCAGTAGGGACAGTGAAAAATTACATTACAGGAATGTATAAAAAATTCGGTGTTAAATCCCGTAGGAGTGCGATCCTCTATTTGAACAAATATATTTAATAATCGAGTTTTCATTGACATAATTTCCTGACGATGGATAACACTATAATTGCATATCAGCGAAAGGAGATTATAAACATGAGCCGAGGTAAAAGCTTTAATCATAAAGAAAAAGGACACCCAGGAAACTTCCCTAAAAATAGCATAAGTGAGGAAAAAGATCATAGTCGCCAGTTTGAACAATTAGAAGGAATCGTATCACACGAGGCATTTAAAAATCGCGAAAAAGAAGATGAAATGCCATAATAATAAGGAAGAGAGTTGACCATTCATCAACTCTCCTCCTATCATGAAAGAATATTTGCTTTTCGAAACCCTTGGTACACGTCGATTGCTACAGTTATTATATAAATGAAAGCAATCCCATAAAGAAATTTTATTTCAACCCCTTCTTCAGAAAAGATATCAGTCCAATATGCGATAAATTCTCCTGTCAATAAGTTGGGATTACTAATAATCATGAGAAAGATAATTGTAGATACAAGCAGACAAATTGCGTTTAAGACCGCAATTTTTTTCGTCCATTGCCCAACTATAAACTTATTAATTGCCAGAAGGAATTCAAGACCAGCAACAATCACAGCGAAAGGCCAATAAGATAACAAGACATCATGGTTAAATGATGGAGTTACATATACAAGACCTTCTGCCCCCTTCTCATATACCCCTACGAGACTAGATGCATAAAAGTAAACGGTTACCCAGATGGCAATCCACAATAAGCTAAAAAATACTTCGGATTTTGAAATCATCTTTTTCTTAGGTATATAGGTTACGCTTTTCAAGTCCTCAGGTGTCCACTTCTTAAGAGTAGGAAGATGAGTATTTGCTGCATCTGTACGTTCCAAAATTGCGAACACAAGTGTTAACCAGAAAAACACATGAATGCCTATACTAATAACTTCCCAAATACCCTCACCAATCATATCGAGTACAAGATTTAATACAGCTTCTTCCCCATCATAGGAAAGGATCTTAGAAGCAAACAATGCAATCACTGATACAACTACCGCAATAGGGATAATCATTTTCAATAAATGAATATACATATAATATAAACGTGGCCCGATTAAATGCTTCGGACGATCTTGATATCCATTCGCAAGGTCTACTGGATCCCCCAGCTTGACTAAAGCATCTTTCACTTCTTGCTCTGAATAATCATCTGGAAGCATATCCATAATCGTTGACCTTAACTCCAGAGCAATATCCCCGCGATTTTTCTCAGGAAGCCTTTTCGTTACTTCTTGAATATATATTTCAATTAGACCCATCCTCTTCCTCTCCCTTTAGCAAAATATAAAGCTCATTAGATGTTTTCTCCCATTCCATTTTAAGCTCACGAAAAATATCTTCACCATATTCACTTAACACATAATATCTACGCGGCCTACTCTCTGTCGTATCCCAGCTGCTCGTTACCAATTCTTGCTTTTCCAAACGGCGAAGTAGTGGATATAACGTACTTTGCTCAATCACAATTCCTGATCTTTCTAATAATTGAACAAGTGAATATCCATATTGAGGTGTTCTTAACTGACTTAAAACCGCTAAAGTCAATGTACCTCTTCTCAACTCCGTCGTTAATGAGTTCAATAAATTACTCATCCACCCACCTCATCTGATTTATACTGTGTGTCATACAATATACTTTATGCTATGCATCATACACTATTGTGTTACACATATCAATATGGAATATTAAATATTATTAATTATTTATTTATCTGATTAAACGTATTTTTGTAACCTTTCACTCTTCAGATTCGTCAAAATATAGAATTTTATGTAAGGAGGGCTGGAATTGTCAGATTTTAAAAAACAAGTATTAACAGATTGGTATGAGCAATATAGTGACTCACTTTTTAAATATATTTGTATGATGACGCGTGATTACCAGGAGGCTCAAGATTTAACACAGGAGACCTTTATTAAGGCATACAATAAATATGAATTTTTCGAAGGCAGAGCAAACGTAAAAACCTGGTTATTCAGCATCGCGCATAATGTCACGGTCGATTTTTTAAGAAAGAGAAAACCCCTTAGAATGATCGAAGTCCTATTTCAAGCAATGAAAGATCACAGTCCGCTACCCGAGGATATTATTGAGATGAATGATAGCATAAGAGAACTATATAAAGCACTTGGTAATATGAAAGCATCCTATCGTGAGGTAATTATTTTACGAAAAATTAAAGAGTTTAGTATTCAGGAAACAAGCCAAATCTTAAATTGGCCAGAGAGTAAGGTTAAAATTACACTTCATCGCGCTTTGCCCGTTCTTGAACAACAGCTAAAAAAGGAGGGATTTGTTTATGACAAAACACAATGAATTCCAATCTTTAGATGACCTTTTATTAAGTGCAGATAGAGAGAGCCTTTGGGATAAAGAACATCAAGCTAGACTATTAGTCAAAATTGAGAAAAACATTAATAAGTCGAACCGTAAAATAAATGTAAACAATACGTTCGTCTATATATCCTCTATCGGTGCCTTTCTACTTCTGTTATTTATGGGCTACCATTTATTGATCCAAGATGTCGAACAAAAGCCAGGTCAAAAAAACCTGCCCCTAGAGGTAAATGAAGGTGTAATATCCGAAATAAGTAGCAGTAATTTCCACTATACCAGGGATACAGACGAGGAGAAAATCAACAAAATAGCAATTGCATTATCTAGAAGAAATGTTACAAATCTTCAACCTGATACAGAGCCTAAAAATTTAGCGATAACATACGAAAATGGAAAAATTGGTGACTATAAAATTTGGACACAGCTGCATGTAGTAGAAGGACTTGTGACTTTCGAAGGTGTTTTTCAAATCGAGGAAGAACCAACGTTATATACATTAGATTCAGCTACTGCAGAAATGATTTTTATTGATAGTAGACCTGATAATCTTCCCAATTTCAAATCGATCCAAATCAATAGTGTGTATGAGAATGGTGAACGTATTCATGTCAATGCAACATATACAACAAAGATTGCTGATTCTTCGCAACCGAATGGTTACCGATTAGAACTTGGTGACAGTGAAGAATTCATCATCTCTCAAAATGCATCTATTTATTTAATTGATTATGAAGACGGGAATCTTGCTGCTCGTAAGGTGGAACTTGAAAAGATATTAACCCAACCCGGCTTATTCGGCCAAATGTTTGTACATGAAGGTGAAATGTTATTGTTTATTGAATCTTATTTACCTTAATAATAATGGCCTGCTCATGCAGGCCACAATTTATTAAATAGCAACTATATCAGATTGTTTCCTTAAAAGCATTTCAAATTCCACCGCGTTTAAGGGCTTTGAATAGTGATATCCCTGTCCAAAGCTACACTTGTTTTCCATTAAAACCTTACTTTGATACTCATGCTCAATTCCTTCAGCAATGACATTCAGATTAAAATTTAACGCTATATCAATGATTGATTTTATCATCGATTCACTCTTTGGATTTGCAACATCATCAACAAATGATTTATCAATCTTTATTGTGTCAATTGGTAATTCTTTAAGAATATGAAGTGATGAATAACCTTTACCAAAATCATCAAGTGCGGTCCATATTCCAATTGATCGTAATTCATTTAATACAACGGTAGATTCTTCTATATTTTGCATAACACTTTCAGTAATCTCCAACTCTAAATATTTCGCACTAAGACCGGTCTCTCGTAAAACCTTGCTGACAGTTTTAACGAAATCACTATGCTGCAATTGGCGTACAGAGACATTCACTGCAACACATAATAATGGAAGACCTACTTCCTGCCAAGCTTTATTTTGTTTACAGGCTGTTTTTAAAACCCATTCTCCAAGTGGCACAATAAGACCTATTTCTTCTGCAATCGGGATAAATTCAACTGGTGAAATAAACCCTAATTCTGGATGTTCCCAACGTATCAATGCTTCCATTCCAACAATTTTTCCCGACTTCAATTCTACTTTCGGTTGATAAACTAGAGTAAATTGATTTTGATCAATCGCTTTTCTTATTTCATTCTCGATTTTCATTTTCCGCAAAATAATTTCATTCCAGCCTGAATTATAAAACTGAAAATTATTCTTTCCATTCCCTTTTGCAAGGTACATTGCCGCATCAGCATTTTTCAGTAATACTTCCCGATCCTCACCATTTTCCGGATATATACTAATACCAATACTTGGGGTAATTGCTATTTCAAAAACATCAATCATATATGGCTTTGTTATCTCTGATAGAATTGTTTCTGCAATAATAAGACAACTCTCATCAGTCGCATCTGGATGAATAATAACAAATTCATCCCCACCTAACCGATATAACCGGTCATATTCACCTTTCATATTTTTCAATCTATCCGAAACTACATTTAATAAACGATCGCCAATGTAATGTCCAAGTGTATCATTAATATTTTTAAACCTATCAAGATCGATTAGTAACAACGCAACCTTACTATTCCTAACTTCCGCTTCAACCATAATTTGATCTAAATCTTTCTTAAAGCTTGTTCGATTATGTAATCCTGTAAGCGAATCATGATAAGCCCAGAACTTAAATTCATTAATGAGATTCGCATTCTTTTTCACAATATAAAGCTGACGGAAAATAATCGATATGAATACAACGTATAAGCCAATACTTAAAGCATTAAAATCCCAATTATAGCTAAATGCAACGCAAAGTAATAGAAGGATAGCACTCACATATGGAAAAAAATTCACTTTACTTTCAAAGTAATTGTGTATCACCCAATTAAAATCCATCGTTTTCTTCTCAGCATTTAATCCTGTAATTCCGATAATTAATAATGCAATAAGCCATAACGGCTCAATATATCCCCCTGGCTGGTAGTTCTCAGTAATTGTTTGGTAAATAAATATTGAATCAGCTACTACTTGTATGGCAAAACCAATTACTATATAAAGTAAAAGCCGCTTTTCTTTACTATACCTAGAAAGATAAAATAAATTCGTTGTTACAAACAGGATGCTTAAGCTCAGTATAGGATATGCTAATACAATAAGTGTAGTAGATAATGAATGATTTGCATGGTCCAATATAGGCTTAATAAAAAAATGCACACTAAAGGCGATTGCACTCGTCATAAAAATCAAAATATTAAAGATATATGTATTATTCGAAACAGAAACTTTGATTACTTTTGTTTTATAGATTAATGCGACCAAGTAAAAGAAGTATGCTGATAACCAAAATACGTCGGATAAATCACCGTAATTAGCAATTCCTCCTGTAGCCTGTTGAAATAACCAGATAATATGACATATGACATAACAAAGAGCACCAATACCTAAGAATAACCAAAAATGCCTTTGAATATTTGATTTATTACGAAATGCCTTAAATAACCAAATACAACTAGCGATTCCCCCTATTGTTATAAACATAGTTACACCAAATAATCGTAATGATTCATTTTCCCTAACTACGAATATCCACACGTATAATAGCGCTGCACTAATGACAAGGAAGAGCGTTGCAGACCAACTTTTTTGTAACATATTAATCCCTCACGTAAATTCTTAGATGTAAACAGTAGTCTTCTCATATAAATTTCATACTTGGCTATAATATTTCTATTATTCTCTTATACTTATTTATTTTATCACTTTTCGTAGCTTTGGAAGACACTCCAAATATTAACAGTAATTAATCTGATCAAACGTTTGATTGAGGATTAATCCTTACAACCCCATTCAATTCAGAATTCAATCAAACGTTTGATTGCTTAGATACTCAAGGCAACTGAATTGCACTTTGAATGGCCTGTTCAAATGTATTGATGATGTCCTCATAATGTTCTATACCCACCGAAATTCTAACAACCTCTTTTGTGATTCCTAATGTCGCACTAGCTTCAGGTGGTAAAGCTCGATGTGAAGTGGTTATTGGGTGGGAAACAGTCGTTTCAACTCCAGCCAGTGTAGGAACAATTTTTACCCATGAGAGAGATTTAAAAAATGTACTTACATCGATTTCTTTTGATAATTCGATCGAAACCATTGCGCCATAACCTGATTCGTCTTCATCAAATGGATAATACACTTTTGAAATATGGGAATTTCCACGAAGTGCTTCAGCTAGCTTCCTTGCATTAAACGATTGTGATTTCATTCTTAGAGCCAATGTTTTTAGTCCTCGACAAGTGAGCCAAGCTTCAAATGGACTAAGATTTGCACCAAGATTTACAACCTTTGTTCTTGCCTTCTCAATAAGTGATTCTCTACCTACTAGGACACCAGCTGTTACATCACTATGTCCGCCAATATATTTAGTTGCACTATGAACAACCAAATCAATTCCTTTGGCAAGTGGTGTGCAGTGATATGGAGTTGCGAATGTATTATCTACAAGTGTCACTAGATTATATTTTTTAGCCAATTCTGAGACAGCCTCAAGCTTCTCTACACGTAAAAGGGGATTTGTTATCGATTCTGTAAAAAGTAATTTTGTATTTGATTGAATTGACTTCTCAACTTGATAAAGATCTGAAAATGATAGGAATGTTGTCTGAATACCAAGATCATTCAATTCTTCTTTTAATAGGTGGAAGCTACCTCCATACAAATCATCAGCAGCTATTATGTGTTCTCCGCTTTTAACAACAGCCAGAATACCGACTAAGATTGCAGATAATCCAGATGAAGTTGCAATTCCTGACACTGCACCTTCAATTGCAGCTACAGCTTGACCTAGCTCATCTGTATTCGGATTTCCAACACGGGAATACAGGTAATTTCCTTCACCTTGATAAAACCCTTCAAGATCATCTAAGCTGTTAAATGCAAATGCTGAAGTTTGATAAATTGGCATCACTTTACTTTTAATCTCACGTTGATTCTTTTTTGTACTATGTAATAGCTTTGTTTCAAATCGTTTTTCCACTTTGTCCACCCTCTTTTTATGATTTCACCTAAGAAAAAAACCAGTGGTTAACAAGTACACTGGATTTTTAAATAAAAATTGTATTTATTTTGCAACTACCATAAAATTCTTCCCCTGTTCTTTTGCCTCGTACAACGCTTCATCTACTGCCTTTTTCAATGAGTCCACCGTTAATCCATTTTGAGGATACACTCCTACTCCGGAACTAATTGATACGGTAATTTGCTTATTGAAAATCACGATTGGATTAAGCATGTAATATTCCTGTAGTTTTTCAAAAAGGTCTTTAATATTCATTTGTACCTCGGATTTCATGATAATCATAAATTCATCGCCGGCATATCGATAACCCTCTATCCCATTACAGCTTACATCTTTGATTCCATTTGCTAATATCTTTAAATACAAATCACCTATATCATGACCATAATTATCATTAATCCTTTTCAAATTATCAGAATCTATCATGATGAGCGTGATTTCTTGATTACCTTCTTCAATTAGCTTAGATAAGTCATTATGGAAAGCACGATGGTTTTTTAATCTAGTCAATTCATCTGTCTGAGACATCGTATATATTTTTTCATAAAGTCTTGCTGTCTCTATTGAATTAATTACTTGTGCTCCAATCATCTGCAGCAACTCTTCATGTTCTTTCCGAAAAGCAAAATCTGCTGTACTTTGGGCAGAGATAACTCCTTTTACATGATCATCAATAACAATAGGAACAAAAAGACAGGAACTTGTATCAATCTCTCCCTCACCCATTTTTGCATGGTATTCCTGGGACTTACTTTGCTGTTTCAGATGGACAATTTCCCTTGTTCTAATTACCTTTGTCGTATAATTCTCACCTAATTCCACTCTTCGGGGTGGAGCTTGTTCCCCATTATCCATAATGAAAATAAAGTTTGTATGGGAGTCCCCATCATTATACAAAGCAATATAAAATGAATCAGTTCGCATTACTTGTGACACCATCTCATAAGCTTTCAGCAATAGGACGCTTTCATTTAGTGTCTTGCTGCAAACTTGAGCAAATTCATGCAAAATTCGGTAATGCTTGTTCATCCAGTTTACATTTTCTAACTTTTCGTTGATTGTTTGTATTTGGAGTAGTAATGTATCGATTATTTCCAGTTCGGCTTCATTTTTAATTTTACTTTCAAAAAGACCCTTTACATCCTTAGTTAAAACCGACTTTTCAAGCCCTACCCTATTCAGTAGTTCACTTATGATATTTAATACTTCACGATTATCAGTACCATGAATTTTCTTTTCCAATACAATCACTTCCAGACATTCATCATATTGCGTATTATTCCCTATTTGGTAGAGGATTTTAAACCTATATTGACTTAAACCATTCAAAAGGCCTATTATTCAGATTACTTTTCAATAAAAAATAGACTAATCTTTAACCGATTAATCCATTCCAAAAATGATTTATTCGGCAACTGGCTGGCATTATCAATACGATAGAAGCCCCTATAGTTTTGCGTCTCCATTTTTCAATGAATTTGCCTTTGACTTATATATATGACAGATTTGTTCCATATCAAAAAGAATTTTCCTAATATTAAAGCAAGTATAATTATATAGTTCATTTATACCATTGTCAATTATTAGGAATTGCTATATTTTAAAAAATTATCTGTATACAATTTTATTCATTTGGTCCAATAACCCTTTCGCTAATATCGACTATTCCTCTATTTTTAACACGATTCACTAGTGAAGCTTTCCAGCTTGGAGCAAGTAGTTCACATGCTGCAAGTTCTTTCATTTTCTCAAAATCATGTTTTTCATGATGCATAATTTGATTGCACACTTCTACCGTCCAATTGGGAAATGGTCGCTCTACTAATGTGAATTTTTGTCCTGCCTCCACAAAGCCTTCTTGTAGAACTCTAAAATACCATCCTGTTCGACCAGTATTTTGAATGATTAATGGTAGTTTTTTTATATTATATCGACGAGCCGGCTTCCAGCATGGCTGTCTAGGCTGTGAGACTTGAACGACTGCATCCCCTATTTGAAAGATATCACCAATCGAAATCTCCTTTTCCGTTAAATGTTCAACTGAGAAGTTTTCTCCCATCCCACCAGGAATCATGTCATTTATCCCTAGTTCTTCTTGCCACTTCATATAATGCTCGAAGGAATATACAAAAACCGCCTTCTCTGGACCCCCATGATGTATCAAATCTGCTTGTCCATCACCATCTAAATTGGTTCTTCCAAGCCAAATTGGCCCCTGAACTGGTTCTTTGAACATTCCACTACTCCATTCGCGATCCATTAACCGTTCAGCGTCTTTCATCCCCACTGTTTTCGGTTTGCCCACAAAAATCCCTTTTAATAAACTACTCATTTTTCTCCCTCCATCATCAATATGTATTGAAAAAATATGACACAAAAAGGCAACTCCCTATTGGTTAGCTGCCTTTTAGTTTGTGAATTTAGCTTATTTACGTTTCTTTTTAGTCAATCTCCCTAATAAAAATGCCCCTGCAGCCACACCAATGACTGTATTCGTTTTCTTGTTAAATACTTGTTTTGCAACAAGGTTTAAATTTTGTGGTCTTTCAGCTAATCGTCTCATGAAATAACCATACCAGTCTTTCCCAAACGGTACATACGTACAGAAGTTATAGCCTTCACTTGCAAGCTGTAATTGAAGTTCTCTTCTGAATCCGTAAAGCATTTGGAATTCATATTTATCATTCGGAATATTATTTACTTTTACAAATTCCTTAACCTTATTAATAATATGATGGTCATGAGTCGCGATAGACGTGAATTTACCATTTAATAGATGCCATTCAATCAATCTAATAAAGTTCTCATCAATAGCCTTCTTCTCTTGATAAGCTAATTCCGCTGGCTCTTTGTATGCACCTTTTACGATACGAAGACGATAATTTTGATACTTTTGAATATCCTCTTCCGCGCGGTGGAAATATGCTTGGATAACGGTTCCAACATTATCATATTCAACTGATAGTTCATCTAAAATTTTAAAAGAAGGATCTAAATGACCATGATCTTCCATATCAAAATTAACAAAAATACCATATCTACTTGCTTTATCTACAATCTCTTTTAGATTATTTAAACAAAAATCATACTCAATGTCTAAACCAAGCTGAGTTGGCTTTAATGAAATATGAGCATCAACTTGATTATTATGAATTGCTTCTATTACATTAAGTATATTTTCCTTCGCCTCTGTCGCTTCTTCCTTTTTATAGACAAATTCGCCTAAGTTATCGACAGTACAAGAGATTCCATATGCATTTAACTCTTTAATACTTTTCATCACTTCTTCTATATTCGTCCCCGCTACGACACTTTGCGCTCCCAATTTTAATCCGTACTTTTTAGCAGCACTATTAAGAAATTGGTTTTGGGATAAGCCTATAAATAGATCTTTTAACATAGCGATTACTCCTAACTATTTAATCTGTTTTTACCAAAATAATTATAGCATATTTTTTTGATAGATTTCGTTTTGCAAATATTCAATAAATGCGTCGAGCCCTGTCATAGTAACGCTTTACACCATTGACGTATATTCAAGAATTGAGTAGACAAATTATTTAATTTTTTTGTAAAAAACTATTAAATTTACTTTGGATACTAGAATTATTATTATGTTAGAAAGAACTAAACGTAGCTATTTAGGAGGAGGGTTCTAGTGCGATCAATAGGTATACTATTTGGCTCCCTAATTATAGTATTTGCTTTTAATTTGTTCCTAATCCCACATGATGTGCTTAGTGGTGGTATGAGTGGGATTTCGATCATTCTTGGAATGTTTACACCTTTGAATACAGGGTTTGCAAACTTCCTATTGAACTTTCCATTATTAGTGATCGGTTATCTAAAGTTAGGAAGAAAATTTGTTATAAACACGATTTTATCTGTGGTTATTATATCAATCGGACTTGATATTGTTCCAGTACAGGCGATTGCAGGTGATAGCATCCTTTCATCGATTTTTGGAGGGGCCTTAGCAGGTCTTGGCATCGGGATTGTATTTCGATCTTCAGGTTCTACAGGGGGATTTGATATAGTTGGGATGCTTGTTGCTAGAAAACGAGATTTTCCAATTGGTACACTCCTATCTGGAATGAACGCAGTTGTCATTGTGATAAGTGGCTTTCTATTAAATTGGGATTCAGCGCTATATACATTAGTATCGATCTTTGTCACTGGTAAAGTCGTTGATGCTGTATATACGAATCACGAAAAACTTACCTTGACGATCATTACTGAAAAAGGTGCAGAAATGAGACCACATCTACTTGCTAATCTCTATCGGGGCTTAACAATTATGGATGGCGTTGGCGGCTACTCGAATACGAGCAAAAATATATTAATGGTTGTCATTTCCCGCTACGAACTAACAGAAGTTAAAAATCTCATTGCAGAAATCGACCCATCCGCATTCGTTAACATAACCGAAACCCTTGAAGTTATGGGTCTCTTCCACCGAGGACATTAAGTACAGGTCCCTTTTCCACTTTACTTAGGAAAAGGGTTTTTCTATTGTCCACTTTTTCCGAATTCCAAAAAATAAATTTCTTTCAAAGTGAAGTATAATTACTGCTTATTTTCAGAAACTTAAAAGAGCAGGAAAGGGAACGAATATGAGAAAAAACTTTATTATTGGTCTTTTGATTAATTTAATTCTATTTAATGGATGGGCAATCATTCATTTTGAATTGCCATTTTATAAATTAGATTTGGCAATTGCAGCTATCTCCATTATTTTGATGAGCATTATACATAATCGCTTTGCATTCTTATATTTGATTACATCTACCCTCGGGTATGGAGCGTTTATCACAGTATTTGCTTTTGTTAGTAATGTATCTGCTAAAAGTCAATTGGATTATATTTATGAACATTTATTAGTGACAAGCTTTTTATTACTCTTCTGGATATTAATTCACTATCTAAAAAAAATTAGCTATGAAAACACATCTTTAAAAAAACAGTTAGCACTATTAGAAAAATATGATAAGAGAACGAATATTTTAACTCCTTATGAATTTATTTACCAAGCAAAGTGGATTATTAAGTCAGCTATCCGCAATGGGCAAGCATGGTTGGTTAAAATAGAAATGACCGACAATAGAAAACACACAAAGAAAAACTTACAGGAATATTTAGAAACTATTGTTCTTTCATCAGTAAGGGAGCAATTTGATATTGTAACAGCAGTCCCTAAGAAAATATTTTTTATTTTAAAAGATACCGATGAAACAGGGGTTAAGATTGTATTAAATAGAGTTCAGGACAAATTAAAGACGGAATTAAATACCATTAGTCCCCCTTACGAAGTAAAAATTGAACATATTAAAGATGAAACCACACTTGCTGTCGTAGAGGAGGAACTTCAATGACATGGCCCTTAATGATAACCATGACTTTTTTCTGGTTATTGCTAATGGTCTATTCAGCTTTGACCATTGCAGGTGTCTGGTATCGTCTCTCCTTTAAATCATCAAAAGAACTTGAACAATATCCAAGTGTGGCTGTTCTAATTCCTGCGCATAATGAGGGTGTTGTCATTGGTGATACATTACGCGCAATGGCAAGATTAGACTATCCTGGGCATCTAGACATCTACCTACTTGATGACAATTCAAAAGATGAAACTGGTGTGATTGCTCAAGAGTTTTCTGAGCTATTTTCACGTATTCATTATATTCCTGTACCGCCAGGAGAACCGAAAGGAAAATCCCGTGTTCTTAACTACGGATTAAGCATTTCCAGTTCAGAGTATTTCATTGTATATGATGCTGATAACGAACCTGAGCCAGATGCAGTTCGATTATTAGTAGAAGCCGCTGAGGGAAATCCAAAGGCCGCTGGAGCGGTAGGCTATGTTAAAACTAAAAACCTTCATGTAAATAGTTTGACACGAATGATTGCACTAGAATTTCAAGTGTTTCAATTGCTAATGCAGTGTGGAAGATGGGCAATGTTCAAATTAGGTTCACTTGCAGGTACAAATATGTTATTAAAAAGGAGCGTACTAGAAGATCTTGGAGGCTATGACGTATATGCTTTGGCAGAAGATGCGGAGTTAACCATTCGCGTCACAGCTGCTGGCTATCAACTTCCGGTTATCCCTTCTTCAAGGACTTGGGAACAAGAACCTGAAAAGGTCAAAACATTTATTAAACAACGGACCCGTTGGCTTACAGGTAATATCTACTTACTTGAAAAGTCATTACATGATCTCTCCCACTGGAAAGGTAAGACATTTATTCTATCAATTCAACATGTGCTAACCTATCTAGTCTTTGTCCTTTTGCTCTTGTTTTCAGATATTTTCTTCATTATGAGTGTAACAGGATATGAGTTACCTCAGATGAGGGCACCTTTATTAATTTTATGGTTTATGAGTTATATCGTTTATACCTCCCAATTGCTTAGTGCCATAGTTATTGATCGTAATGTCTCACTTCTTAACGTTTTATTTGTGCTAATTATGTATTTCACCTATGCCCAATTATTTATCATCCTATTAATGCGTAGTTTTTCTATTTATATTTGGAGTCGAATTCGCAAGAAAACAATTGGTTGGGATAAGACAGTGCGCTTTGAAACAAAGGGAGATAACGAATGAAAGTGCGGAAATTACAATGGGGATTAGTTATTCTAGTCATTTTTATATTCATTAGTGTAGGCTTTTACTTTTATATAGAAAAAGGTAGAAAAATCGATAATAAAGTGTTGAGTACTGTCAAAAACCATTATACGAAAGTTGAAAACGGATTGATTCATGCTTATCCAGATCAGTCCGAATCTCAATATCTTTCCGAAAGTATTGGATTGTACATGGAGTACTTAATTGAAAGTAAAAATAAGGAGGCATTTGATGAGCTTTATTATGCTTTCCAGCAACATTTTATTGTTACAAAAAGAGGAAAAACATTTATCAAATGGCAACTAGATGATCAAACGAACACAAATGCATTAATTGATGATGTCCGTATTGTAGCTGCACTGCAGCGAGCTAGTGATATTTTTCATGAACCAACGTATAAACAACTAGCGGTGAATATTCGGGATACACTCACATTCGTTCAAAAAAAAGACGGCTACTATACTGATTTCTATGATTGGTCCTTTGAAAAACCTGCTGCACGAATAACATTAAGTTATTTAACCAGTGACTTTTTCTCGCTTTTTCCAAATACTGAGCAAACAAAAGAACTACTTATTTTACCAGGCTATACTGAAGTATTTTTTCCAGAGTACTATAATATTGATGAAAAATCTTATGTAAAAAGTGAAACCGTCCATATGATTGATCAATTACTAATTTCACGTAATCGGAATAATATTGGCTGTAACTCGGATGTATTTAATGAATGGCTTATGAAGGAATGGATGACAAGCCACAAGCTATACGGACAATATAATCGTCACACCTTGCAGCCAGCAGTTTCGTATGAGTCACTGTCAGTATACTATTATTTGCATGATTACTTTGTACAATTCAATAAGCAGAAGATGGCTGATGAAGTAATGGACCGAGCAAAACAATTAGCCGGCAACCCAGTCCAACAAAATGCCCACTTCTTTGATTATATTCACTATCAATTATTAGAAACTAGCCGATTTCAAAAAAGATAGACATTGGGGCATCCCATGTCTATCTTTTTTTGCAATAGATTTATTTCATTATTTCATCCAAACTCATATCATCAGCGTAAAGAACATAGTATTTTCCATCTACTTCTTTTAGCAGCCATAAAAATACTTCTCCCTCATCTTCACTTATTTCCTCAGCTACAAGCTCCCAATCGTCACCATATTCCTCAGTAATTCCATCTAAAGTTTCTTTATTCAAGTTACTTTTCTTAATCTTAGAGAATTTCATCTTTTCAACCCCACCCTTATCAACTACGGTTGAGGCGAATTCTTCCATTGCGCTTAATTGGCTCCCGCTAATTTCATCAAATTGCGAGGTGATTTTTGAAAATGTATCAAGATCATTTTCAGCTGCAGCATTATACAAATCTTTAACTGTATTAACTGGATTGTTGCCAAGGCTAGAACATGCTCCTAATAATAAAATTGAAGCAGCTAGCGGAATAAATAGTACTTTTTTCACCTTGTTTTCTCCTCTTCTTGATGTAATAAATTGTATAAATAAGTTCGTCAACTGCAATATTTTAACATATAAAAAGAGGAAAAATAAGCTAATTATGATATGTAAATTATTCCAATTATAGAAGAGCATTATTTCATGATGGGGCTTGGAACTACTGCTAGCTATTGATTAGGAGCATAACAGAAATAGATGTTAAAGGCCTGTTCCCTAATGTAATATGCACTAGAGAGCAGGCCATTGAATGTAAGAGTTAATAAGCAGTCCAGCCACCATCTGCAGTAATGACAGTACCGTTAACAAAGCTAGAGTCATCTGACCCTAAGAAAAGAGCAACTGTTGCAATTTCCTCAGATTCACCAGAGCGTGGATTATTTCCAGATCCACTCATGGCTCGTTCCATTCCAAATTTATTCGGGTTATTCATCGTTGTTCCAATATTTGTATTAACACCACCTGGTGCGATTACATTACAGCGTATTCCTTCCATTGCATATTGGAAACCTACATTTTTCGTCAAACCAATTACAGCATGCTTGGATGCAGTATATGCAGCACCCGCACGTGAACCATGTAATCCTCCAACTGATGCATTATTAACAATTACACCACTCTTTTTTTCTAAAAATATTGGTAAGGCTTTGCGAATCGCTCTCATTGTTCCCGTTGTATTAACTGCAATAACTCGTTCCCATAATTCATCTGTTACATCTACTGCAGGAACAAAATTATCCATAATCCCAGCGTTATTCACTAATATATCCAATGTGCCATATTTCTTCACAGCTGTATCTACCATATTACCTACATCATCTTCACTTGCAACATTAACAACCACAGCTGTTGCCTCTCCACCAGCATCGATTATTTCTTGTGTTACTGCATGTACTGACTCTTCATTTAAATCAGCAGCAACAACCTTTGCACCTTCCTTCGCATACAATAAAGCAATTGCTCTTCCCATTCCAGACCCTGCACCTGTAACGATAGCTACCTTGTTTTCTAGCTTCATAAAAGCACCTCCAAAATGATTGTATCTTCTTACAATTCTATTATAATCTATTAAATTATGTTTGTTCAGTATTTCACAAATACTTCATAAATTAATTTTTATTGCGATAAGCTAGGCATTTTGTACTAATGACCGTATTTTTGGAATAACGGCCGTATTTTCGGATTAACGACCGTATTTCTGGAATAACGACCGTATTTTCTGAATAACGACCGTATTCCTTAGGAACGCACCTATCTCAAAAGAATTATCATCGATATTACAAAAAAAACGATCAATCTATGACTCTATTTCCATAGAAGTCCAGATTTATATAGGTTTTTATCCAAAACCTCTCTTTCCACTCCGATAATACCTAGGATTTTGGCTCAATTGCTAATTCTACACGCCTATTCTTCTGACGACCTTCTTCGGTATCATTAGATTCAATTGGACTTGTCTTTCCATGACCAAAAGTAGCAAATTGGATATGATCTAATTCACCGGCATCTTCGAAAAAGGCTTTAACTGCGGCTGCACGACGCTTCGATAGGTCTAAATTATATTCATCTGTTCCCTTACTATCTGTATGACCATGAATTTCCATCTTTGCACCCTTTAAATCACGTAGAGCCTGGACGACTTCCCCCAGCACCTCTTTGGCTTCAGGCTTTAACTGATCCTTGTCGAAATCGAATAAAAAGGTTTCATTAATTTGAAGCATGACAACCTCTTCATCTTCTTCAATCTCCACTTTTTCTCCAGGAGTTATCGGTGTCCCAGACCATGGTTCACCACTCCATGCGGAACCTTCCCATGATTCACCCGACCATGCTTTGCCACTCCATGAATTTCCACTCCACGCTTTGCCGCTCCAAGCTCCTACCGATGATTTCTTTGATTCTTTATCATCCTCAGAGGATTTCTTTTTATCTTTTTCTGGTTTGTCTTCCTTATCGGTTACTTCCTCTTGCTTCTCTTGCACCTTTTCTTTACTGTCTCCTTCGCTACTACAACCAACAATTAGAACGCATAAACCTAATAATACAATTCCCAATTTTAATTGCTTCATTTTACTCATCCCCTTAAAAAAACACTTACTTTTCATTATCCTATATTAAATGTCCGCATCGAAACTTACTTTAGATGGAAAATATATAGGTATTTCTGTTTAGTTACTGTTGATAAAAGCCCCTCCACCACAAAAGCCCCACTACTTTTTTCCTTCATCAAAAAACAGTACCCCATCTTTGGGGTACTGCTTTGTTATCTATGCTACTTTATTAATCTCTATTTTTTTACCTTCTTTTCGCCACTCTTTATATTCAGCTGCTGCTGTGAATAGTACGTCTGTAGATGAATTAAGTGCTGTTTCAAATGAATCTTGTAAGACACCGATAATAAAGCCTACTCCCACCACTTGCATTGCAACATCGTCTGGGATTCCGAATAAGCTACACGCTAGAGGAATCAGTAATAATGATCCTCCTGCAACCCCTGAAGCACCACAAGCACATACAGCTGATAATACGCTAAGAATAACGGCTGTAGGCAGATCCACTTGAATCCCCAACGTATGAACTGCTGCAAGAGTCAACACAGAGATCGTAACAGCAGCACCTGCCATGTTGATGGTTGCACCTAATGGAATGGATACTGAATAACTATCCTTATTCAAACCGAGATTTTCGCATAATTTCATATTTACAGGAATGTTAGACGCCGAGCTTCGAGTAAAGAATGCAGTAATTCCACTTTCCTTTAAGCACTTGAACACAAGTGGAAATGGATTTTGTCTAATAAATACAAACACAATGAGTGGATTGACCACCAAAGCTACAAAGATCATACATCCAATTAATACAAAAAGTAGGTTCCTATAGTCTAACAAGGACTCAATTCCATTTGCTGTAATCGATTCAAATACGAGTCCCATAATTCCAAATGGGGCTAACTTAATCACCCAAGTAACCATTTTAGAAATAGCATCAGAAAAATTAGAAATTAAGGTTTTTGTCGAATCAGCGGCATTTCTTAAAGCCAAGCCAAGGAGAACAGCCCAAGCTAAAATACCAATATAGTTTCCATTGAAAATTGCCTTCACTGGGTTATCTACAATATTCAATAGCAATGTTTTAAGAACCTCAACTACACCGCTAGGAGGTGTCACACCTTCAGCACCTTTTACAAGTGTTAAGCTTACTGGAAAAATAAAACTCACAATAACAGCAATTAATCCCGCTAAAAAAGTTCCTAAAAGATATAGTATGATTACGGATTTCATATTCGTTTGCTGGCCACTTTTGGGCTGTGCAATGGCTGACATTACCAAAAAGAGCACCAATACAGGCGCAATTGCCTTCAATGCACCTACAAATAAAGAGCCAAATATAGCGATTGGCTTTGCTGTTTCAGGGATCGCTAAAGCTAGGATAATACCAATAATCAAACCGATAATGATTTGTTTAACTAGGCTCAATTGATTCCACTTTTTCAATAAACTTTTCATAGATGCTCCCCCTAGATTCCATCATAAGAATACAATTGTATTCGTTGTAAATACAATAATACTAATTTTTTTGATATATTACAATATTATTATTTTGTTAAAATTACCCTTTTTCTAAAAATAACTTCCCCTTTTCGCTACTTTTATAGGAGCTGTTTTACTACCAGTTGTTGAGGAATAAGGCGATCAAACTTAGTTTATACACTAGATAAACTAATGTTTAAAAATATTTTGAAGAGTGGTAAAATTGAACTAAGATTCATTCACTTACATAACGAATGCTACGTGAGCATCACCTATTTTACATAGAAAGGCGACTACCAATGTTCAACCTCATCAAAAAATGGAATACATTACGCAACCAAATTTTGTTTATCTTCATAATCGTTATGATCATTGTTCTTTTAATTGTTAGTCTTCTTACGCTAAGACAAGTTTCCTTTCTATTAAAAAATAATGCTGAAAAGCAAATTCAACAAGTTGCGATTGAGGCAAACGGTAGAATTGAATCACTATATGAACAAGTTAACATGGCTTCAAAGCTTGTAATAACAGATGAAGAGGTTCAAAAGATATTAACGAATGTGTATGACGGGAATAAGGTAACCTTTAGCACACGTCAGAATTTAATGGGGCATATTAACAGAATAATGGGCAATACAGATGGTATCTTTTCCTTTCAGATCTACTCCGAAAATCAGCAGCGTGTTCTTCCACTAGATGAAGACTATTTAAAAAACCGGATCGATCGCAAATGGATTGATGAAGCAAATCGGGCCAAAGGTAGAATGGTTTGGATTGGCGATGACCCCCATGATAAAAATAACTTTCTTGCCATTCGTGGTGTAAGTTTAATGGAACGGCAATTTAAGAATGGTGGTTATTTGTTAATTAGTATTAACCGTGATCATTTTAATTTTGCTAATGAAAATTATGATAACGATCAATACTCTATTCTTTTAGATCAAGATCAAAAGCCAATTATTCAAAATTACAACGGTGATATTACTAGTATTATTGAAAGCTATAATAGAAGTATCAAGCTAAATAAACGTGATTATATGGTAACCAAGCAATCTTCCAAAATCACTGGTTGGACAGTATTTATATTGACCCCTGTGAGCGAGTTGACTAAGGGGATTTCTGGGATTCGGACTGGGATTCTATTATCCGGAGTAGTTGGTGCCTTTATTTTTACGATATGCTCAATTTTCCTTTCAACTATTATTACAAGACCGATTGTTCGATTAACGAAGACGATGCAACTCGCAAAAGAAGGCTCATTAACCTTGAATCCTAGTGTACCTTCTGTTAATGAAATTAATGAATTAAACAGCACATATAATCATCTAGTTAAAGAAACAAATCATCTCATTCAAATGGTATATCAAAAGGAGATTTTAAGAAGCCAAAGTGAACTGAAAGCCCTTCAATCACAAATTAATCCGCACTTTCTCTTCAATACTTTAGATGCACTTCATTGGTCTTTGGAGGAGAAAAATGAAGAAGAGTTGTCTGAGCTTGTTATTGCCATGTCTGATTTATTTCGTTATACAATTTCAATGGAAACCGAGAATGATTGGGTATACTTGAAGGACGAATTTAAGCATATCAGCGACTATATGGAAATTATGAAGATGCGTTTTGGTGAACGATTACAATGGCATATCTCAATTCCACAAGAATATGAGTTTATTAAAATACCGAAACTGACCATTCAACCTTTGGTGGAAAATGCGATTCTCCATGGAGCCGGAAACATCGTTGGAAACTGCCTCATACGTGTAGCGGTCGAACCTATTCAACGTGGATATCATAAATGGATTCGTATCTCCGTTCAGGATAATGGTTCTGGTATCGATCGTGAGAAACTTAAGTGGATTATTCAATCAATGAAAACAGGCGGTACATCCTCTATGAACGGAAAAGGAATGGCCATTTCGAACGTCTACAAACGCTTAAAGTTATATTACAAGGGAATTTCACATACAGACCTATTGATTGAAAGCGAATTAAACAAAGGCACGCGGATTTCATTTGAACTACCGATTGATGGGGGAGATTATATTGTTTACTAAAAATATCGTAATCGTTGACGATGAACCGAGAACAAGGCAGGGCCTACAAAGAACATTGGAAAGTTGGAATAATGGTGAATTTATGATTCTTACTGCTGAGAGCAGTGAGGTGGTTATGCAGATCATCGAAGAAAGGAAGATTCATATTTTACTTTCTGATATCCGCATGCCAGGAATGACTGGTCTACAACTTTTAAAGAATATTAAAGCAAAAGGCATGTCCCCAGTAGTCATTATGATTTCGGCCTACACTGAGTTTGAGTATGCCCAGGAAGCGTTAAGACTGGGTGTCGTGAATTACCTTTTAAAGCCAATTGCCAAGAAGAAGCTAATTGAGGCGGTTGAGGAAGCTGTTAGGATATTAGAAAAGCAAGTCCGTGTTGGGATGATTGAAAAAGTAGTTGATGAGAAGATCATCTCAGCAAACACCAAGTTCGATTTAACTAAAGATACAATCCGCGGTGCCATTGCCTATATTGATCAACATCTAAAAAGTGAGTTAACCCTAAAAGAAGTAGCTGCTCATGTTCATTTGAATCCAAGTTATTTTAGTGTACTGTTCAAAGAAGAAGTCAAGCTGACATTCAGTGAATATGTAACAAGAAGAAGAATTCAACGTTCGAAAGAACTAATGATTTCCACCAATCTTCCAATCAATGAAATCGCTGAGGAAGCAGGCTATAAAACATCCAAATATTTTATTAAATTATTCAAAGAAATCGAAGGAATAACACCAAGTGCGTATCGAAAGACAAACAATGAAAGGGCTTTCTAAAAATAGTAGTATTTTTCCCAATCATAGTTACCTTTTTTGGTTATTCCCCCAGTGATAGACTTTAAGTTGTAAGAAACAGTTAAACATACATTAAGGGGGTTTTAAGTAATGAAAAAGAAAGCGTTTACTGCCGTATTGTCTTTAGCATTAATAAGCGGACTGGTTTTAGGAGGCTGTTCATCCTCTTCAGGTACTAAGGATGATTCGGGTAATTCAAGTGGTGACAAAACAGTTGTTAAAATGATGCATTTATGGCCTGAAGGAAGTTCCAATGCCCAGTATACAATAGTTGATAACATTATCAAAGCTTATGAAGATGAAAATCCAGATATCGATATTCAAACTGAAATTTTAGGTAATGAACAGTACAAAGAAAAAATAAAGGTATTATCTGCCTCAAATGAACTCCCAGACGTTGGAATTACTTGGGCAGCAGGTTATATGGAACCTTTCGTTGAAGGTAAAATGTTCACATCTTTAGATGACATTGTTAAAGAAGATCAATTTGTTGCAGGTACACTTGAAGCTTTCTCAGTTGAAGAATCAGCTTATGCCCTACCTCTTGAATTAAACATCACCCCGGTATATTACAACAAAGAAATCTTTGAAAAACACAACTTAGAGGCTCCAGAAACATATGATGAATTTTTAAAGGTTGTTGAAACACTTGTTGATAATGGTGTTACTCCAATTACGTTAGGAAACAAAGATCGCTGGACAGGATCTATGTGGTATATGTACCTTGCAGATCGTATTGGCGGGCCAGAAGTATTAAATAATGCAATTAATCGTTCTGGAAGTTTTGAAGATCCAGCATTAGTTCAAGCTGCTGCAGAAATAGAGAAGCTTGTTAATATGGGGGCATTTGTCAAAGGCTTTAATGGTCTCTCAAATGATGAGGCAAAAGGTTACTTTATGAATGAACAAGCGGCTATGTACTTAATGGCTACATGGGAATTACCTAACTATACAACAAGCCCCGATGTTGCTCAAGAATTCAAAGACAAGGTTGGTTACTTCAAGTTCCCTACTTATGAAGGTGGAAAAGGTAATATTGACAGCTATGTAGGTGGTCCTGGAGTTGGTTTATTCGTATCTGAACAATCAAAGGTAAAAGACGAAGCGAAAGCATTTGTTTCCTACTTAGTTGAAGAATGGGGCAAGCATTCGGTTGTTGATGCAGGCGTTATCCCTGCTACCGTAGTTGATACATCCTCTGGTGATCTTGACCAAATGTATATCGACATTCTAAATGACCTAGGAAATGCAACAAACCTTACACTATATGCGGATGTTCAAATGACAGCAGGCGTTGCTGATGTTCACTTAAATCAGATTCAAGCATTATTTGGAGGTCAGTCAACCCCTGAAGAATTTGCAAAATTGCAGGAAGAGGCTCTTGCTGCTGAGGAATAATAATTGCTTAGGAGGGCATATTGCAGAATAATATGCCCTCTTTTATATAAAATGGAAGGGGAATAAACCAGCATGAGAAATGTGATGTCAAATAAGTTTGTTATCACCCTTTATACACTCCCTGCTTTACTTCTTATTCTAGTCCTTATCTATATTCCGATTGGGTTGTCAGGATATTACGGTCTCATGGATTGGGACGGAATTGGTCAGATGAGCTTCATCGGGTTAGAGAATTATATCACCTTGATTCAAGATAAGATGTTCTGGACAAGCGCATGGCATTCTTTTATATTAGCTATTTTCTCTACAGCTAGCTTACTGCTTTACTTAGGGATTTCACTCGTTTTGGCAAGTAAAATTAAGGGCTCTGATTTATTACGAAAGATTTATTTAATTCCAATGCTATTATCATCTGTTGCCATTGCCCAGCTTTGGATGAAAATTTTTGACCCAACGAACGGGATGGCTAACAAACTACTCGAATCCTTAGGGGTAGAAAATACACCTATTTGGTTAGCAGATCCATCCATTGCTCTTTACGCCATTTTCATCCCTGTTATCTGGCAGTTTGCAGGGTTTTACATCCTTATTTATTATGCAGCATTAAAAAATGTACCAGATGAAATTATTGAAGCAGCTAAAATTGATGGTGCCAACCCATTACAAATTGCATTTAAAATTAAATTACCACTTATCTCAGGAGTATTTAAAGTAACCATCATGCTAGCAGTTGTAGGATCATTGAAATATTTTGATTTGATCTATGTAATGACTGGCGGTGGACCAAACGGGGCAAGTGAGGTAATGGCTTCATATATGTACAAGGAAGCGTTTAAACTAAATAACTTTGGCTATGGTAGTGCGATCGGTTTTGGTCTTCTAGTTATTTGTCTTGTGATGACTTGGCTAACTTCGAAATTAACAAAATCTAATGATGATGTTCAATATTAAGGGGGAGTGACACAATGAGTGAGGTTATCACACAGCAGACTTCAGTAAAACCAACCGTACCCAAAAACACGAAGAAAACTTACTTGAACAAAATCGGATTTGGATTACTTTATCTAATTTTAGGATTATTTGCCATCATACAAATTTACCCATTAGTATGGCTTGTATTTTTCTCTTTGAAAACAAATCAAGAAGTGTTTGGGATGTCTCCATTTGCTTTACCGCAAGATCCACAATGGGAAAACTACACAAAGGCATGGACTTCTGGAAATATTGGAATGTACTTCTTTAATAGTGTTTGGATTACACTATTATCAGTCCTACTGACAATCATTCTTGCTAGTTTCGTAACATTTGCTGTTACTCGGATGCATTGGAAATTAAGCGGTCTAGTTCTTGGATTATTTTTAGTAGCATATATGATTCCACTGCATTCTACTTTAATTCCTTTATTTAACATGTTTAACAATGTAAATTTAATTGATAATCCTGCATCGATTGTCTTGTCATATACAGCCTTTAACTTACCGTTAACGATTATGATTTTACTAGGTTTTTATAAAACATTTCCACGTGAAATTGAAGAAGCAGCTGTAATGGACGGATGCTCGGTTCACCGAATCTTTTTCCAAATCACGCTGCCAATGACTGTTCCTGTACTATCAACTACAGCTATTATTAACATGATCTACAACTGGAATGAATTTGTATTTGTGAACACATTCATCAGCTCTGACAGTTGGAAAACCTTGACTGTTGGGATTAATAACTTCGTAGGTCAATATTTAACAGATTGGGGTGCTATTGGTGCCACTCTCGTAATAAGTATTGTTCCAATTTTGATCGCCTTCTTATTCTTAAGTGATAAGATTGTCGAGGGAATGGCAGCAGGTTCTGTCAAAGGTTGATTACCAAAGAACAAAAGCGCAAGCGCCTTGTCCAGGCCCGACAAGCAAATGTTCTGATGCAAAAAAGTCGCTCTTTGACTTTTCTTGCATCAGGTTATTTGACCTCGAGGGCCTAGGCGCTGGAGCTGAACGTAGATAAACTTTATTAAAAGATATCCACATGTTTAAATTTTATAATTTCCTGGTAAACAAAAAAAGGACAATCCGTCCTTTTTTTTGTTTCTATTTATCCTTCATTTCGTTTATTATGCTATTTTGCTTCTGTCTTTTGTCAATTTTATTAAAAGCTAGAAAGCCTGTAGCCATAATTATAGCTGCCGACAAACTGCCACCGAAGAAAAAACCTAAACCCGGAATGAATTTAACTACAAAGAACATAGCAGCGAGACCACTAATCATGACGAGGTTTTCAATCGGGTGAATAAGCATCATGAAAAAGGAATTCTTAATCATTTGAAATAGCTTTAATTCATAATGAACATAAACTGGAAACAAGTAGAATATCGTCATCACTGCGGCAAGCATAAACAAATACAGTGGGATATGAATGACACTTATAAAACTATTTCCAGAATTCCTCATGAAGGCTAAATCAAGTACAATAAGCCCCCCTACAACTATTACTAGTAAACCTAATCCATTTCCTCGAATAAACTCCGATTTATAGGTACTCCAGAAGGTCTGAAAAATAGGAATATCCGTTTCGCTCCTAATCCATTTCCGAATAACCGCGAACATCGAAATCGTTGCAGGAAAAAAACCTAAAACGACCAGACCTAATAATGAGAACCCAATCCATAATAAATTTACATAAGCGAATTTTGCAATCCATTCAGTAGCAGAATAAATCCGATTTACCGTCTTGTTCATCTAACCCCTCCCAAAAGAAAACGATAAAGTGTTAGGGCTTTCTTTACGATGAAATTACCTTCTAAATTTTATTAACTGATCATTTAGCATCTTTGTTTGTGTGTAAACCTGTTGGTAAATCGTAAAGATATTCTTATAGGTTTCCACATTTTTCGGTATCGGATGATAGGTTTTAGAAGTTTGAATGAATACATCCGCACATTCCTTCAAAGAGGTAAACCAGTCGCAGCCATATGCAGCTAATATTGCTGCACCCATGCCCGGACCTTGCTCACTTGTAAGCCTTTCAATCTTTGCATTGAATATATCCGCTTGCATCTGCAGCCATGTTTCGTTTTTTGCGCCACCACCGATGGAAACGATTGAATCGATTGTTTTCCCACTATTTCTAAAAATCTCAATTGATTCATTTAAAGAAAACGTAATCCCTTCAAGGACAGCACGAACAAAATGCTTCCTCTCATGCGCGGCATCTATACCAATAAAGCTTCCACGTATATTTGAATCAGCATGTGGAGTCCTCTCCCCCACTATGTACGGAGTAAATAGCAGCCCATTACTCCCCACTGGAACCTCATCTATGTCTTCTAATAATTGCTCGAAAGCATCCAGTTTGGCAAACGTTTCTTTAAACCAACTTAAACTATAGCCTGCAGCCAGGGTCACCCCCATCGTATAATAAGCATTTTCTTCACCGTGATTAAAATAATGAACCTTACCTTCAAAATCTAGGTCATTCCTTTCTTCATAGGAAAGAACAACACCCGAGGTTCCGATACTGCATAAGGTTTTGCCTTCCGATAATATCCCAGAACCGATAGCACCGCATGCATTATCCGCTCCACCCGCGAAAACCTTTATCGTTTCTGACAATCCCGTTGTCTGTGCAAATTCAGCTGTTATATTCCCTACAAACATGTGAGATTCTACTAATGGTGGGCAAAACTCTGGCGAAAGATCGAATAGATTTAATATTTCATGACTCCATCCCCGCTTAGCCACATTTAATAAAAGAGTGCCCGCAGCATCTGAGTAGTCCATATGGATATTACCAGTCATTCGGTACCGTAAATAATCCTTCGGTAGCATGAAAACACTTGATCGAGCAAAAATTTCAGGCTCATGCTCTTTTACCCAGAGAATCTTTGGTAAAGTAAAGCCTTCCAATGCAGGGTTCTTTGTGATCTCTAATAGCCGCTGTTTGCCGACAACTTCATAGATTTCTTCACATTGTTTCGTTGTTCTTGTGTCATTCCACAATATAGCATTTCTTAGTACTTGTTTGTCCTGATCAACTAAAACGAGGCCATGCATCTGACCTGAAAAGCTGATACCTTCAATATTATTCACATCTCCATCAAATTCCTCAACCAATTCAACAAGACCAAGAGTGGTTTTTTCAATCCAATCCTCTGGGTTTTGTTCGCTATAGCCAGACTTTTCACTAATAAGGGAATAGGATTTAGAAACTTCCTTACATACTTCTCCATTTTGATTAACAAGTAGTATTTTTACCGCGCTAGTACCTAGATCAACACCAATTACGTACTTCATCCGTATCATCCATCCCTTTCGACGAAAACATGCTGGAGTAAAATACCGCCAGCACATTTACATTCTATTCAATTTAAATGATTACACCGTTACACTTGAAAGCGTTTCTACTAAGTATTGGTTGATTATAGCTTTTAAGCGTTCTGTTCTTCCTGATTGGTTCTTAATTTCTGTTAACCCTAGGGCGTATTCTTCAAGCTTACGGAAGTTCGTCTTACCTTCTACAATATCCAAACCAATTCCTTTTGTATAGCTGCTATAGCGTTCGTCAATGAAGCTATCAAGCACTTTATCTTCAATTAATCGATTTGCAACCTTTAGACCGATAGCAAATGCATCCATCCCTGCAATATGTGCATGGAAAAGATCCTCTGCCTCAAATGATCCTCTTCTGACTTTTGCATCAAAATTGAGACCACCCTTACCTAAACCACCATTTTTTAAAATTTCATACATGGCTAATGTATTCGAATATAAATCAGTTGGAAATTCATCTGTATCCCATCCAAGTAGTGTATCTCCTTGGTTCGCATCAACAGAACCAAGCATTCCATGAATACGTGCTGTTCTTAACTCATGCTCGAAAGTATGGCCAGCAAGCGTAGCATGGTTTGCTTCAATATTAAATTTGAAGTAGTCAGTTAGATCGTATTTTTGCAAGAATGCTAGGCCAGTAGCCACATCGAAATCATATTGATGTTTCGTAGGCTCTTTTGGTTTAGGTTCAATTAGGAATGGTACACTCAATCCGATTTCTTTTGCATAATCTACTGCCATATGGAAGAAACGCGCTAAGTTGTCCTGCTCGAGCTTCATATTAGTGTTAAGTAGGGTCTCATACCCCTCACGTCCACCCCAGAATACATAGTTTTCTGCACCAAGTTCTTTCGCTACTTCTAAAGCCTTTTTTACCTTTGCTGCAGAATATGCAAATACATCTGCATTTGGAGAAGTTGCTGCACCGTGTGTATATCTTGGATTCGTAAACATATTTGCAGTATTCCAAAGTAATTTTGTTTTACAAGTTTGCATGTATTCTTTTATCATCATAATGATAACATCCTGATTTTCATTCGTTTCTTTTAATGTGCTTCCTTCTGGAGCAATATCAACATCATGGAATGCGAAGAAAGGTACATTTAATTTTTCAAAAAGTTCAAATGCTGCTTCAACACGCGCTTTTGCTAGATCTAAACCCTTTAAGTGATTCCATGGACGGATGGCAGTCCCTACACCAAATGGATCTGTACCATCAGCAGTGAATGTATGCCAATAAGCTACAGAAAAGCGAAGAATTTCTTCCATCGTTTTTCCATTCACTATTTCCTCTGGATTATAATATTTAAAAGCAAAAGGATTTGTTGATCTAGGTCCTTCAAATTGAATGTTAGTAACAGTTTCGAAATAAGCCATGTGGTTACTCCTCCTAATAGATTTATATTTTCACATTAATCTTGTAATTGCTTACATTAATTAAGTAAAGTATAGCACCGCTCTTCTACTTTGTCTATCGGATGGACTAAGATTATATAAATATTTTTCATGGTTATTTAAAATCGTCTATTTTAATTTAACAACCAACTAACATGAGCAAATTGCAGTCATTATAATACCTCATTTATAAGTTTGTATATTTGATAAATAAAGTTTGTGATAAAATTACATTACTATCGAATAAGGAGTTTTTACAAAGTGGGAACTATGACCTGGAATCAACAAGTTGTTAAAAAAAATAATAAAGCACTCGTTCTACAATTAATTATGGAAAAGGAGCCAATTTCAAGGGCAGACATCGCCCAAGTATCTGGCTTAAATAAGACGACCGTATCCTCATTAGTAACCGAATTACTTACTGAGGAACTTATTTATGAATCAGGACCTGGAGAATCAAGTGGCGGTCGTCGTCCGGTTATTCTACATTTTAATAAAAATGCAGGATATGCGATTGGAATTGATATTGGGGTGAACTACGTACTATGTATCTTGACTGATCTAAAAGGTAAAGTATTGATTGAAAAGAATGAAATGGTGAATCGAACCCCTTATTCTACCATCATAAGTATCGTTCAAAAAATGATTCAGTCAATTATTGATGAAATGCCAAGCAGTAAATATGGAATTATCGGCATCGGAATTGGTGTACCTGGCATAGTTAACAAAGAAGGCACTATCCTCCTTGCTCCAAATCTGGGATGGACTAATATTCAATTAAAAGAAGACATAGAGAAACTATTCGATGTGCCGGTAATCATTGAAAATGAGGCAAATGCCGGGGCGATTGGCGAACAACGATTTGGCATAGCTCAAGATTATAAAAATATCATTTACATTAGTGCTGGAATTGGAATAGGTGTCGGCATTATCCTGAACAAGGAATTATATCAAGGGAATAATGGATACTCTGGTGAAATGGGACATATGATTATTGATATAAATGGAAAGCAATGTAACTGTGGCAGCAGAGGATGTTGGGAGGCTTATGCTTCTGAAAGTGCTTTGCTCGAGATGGTTCATCCAAATATTGATTCACTTGAATCATTAATAAGCCTAGCCGAAAACGGTGATGAAGTAGCCCAAGATCTCTTTGACAAAATCGGGACTTACTTAGGATTTGGTATTAATAATATCATTAATACATTCAACCCTGACTACGTCATTATCGGTAACCGAATGGCATTAGCAAAAGAGTGGATTGAGCAGCCAATCCGTACAACGATTGAGAATCACACACTCGCATACCACCAAAAAGACCTACAAGTAGATTTTTCCAGACTAGAAAAATACTCAACCTGCCTAGGTGTTTCTGCATTTGTTGTCGATTATTTTATCAAGGAAGAAGCAAGAAACTTATAGATAATCGTTTCCAAGATTGCACTCGAAAAAAGCTGCCACAAATTAGGCAGCTTTTCTTAATTATTGATCATAAGGATCAATTGTTTGAATGGATCCGTCTTCGTTATATGTTAATTCAGTAAACTTCACTGAGCGCTTATGATTTACTCCATTTGATAATGAGCAATCATGATAGAATAAATACCACTTATCCTTAAATTGAACAATCGAATGATGTGTCGTCCAACCGCTTACAGGTTTAAGAATCGTACCCTTGAACACAAAAGGTCCAAGTGGTTTTTCACTAACAGCATATACAATTTTATGAGTGGTCCCGGTAGAATAGGAAAGATAGTAAAGACCATTGTATTTATGTACCCATGGGCCTTCAAAATATCTACGATTCTCGTCACTTGCGAGAATCGGTTCCCCATTTTCATCGACAATTTTGATTTCATGCGGCTCGCTTTTAAAATTCAACATATCTTCAGTCAATTCAGCAACAATCGGACCTAAAGCAGGTTCTGTTGGGGCTGGACCTTCTGCATCCGGGTTAAATGTTCCTGTTTGCCATTTTTCCAATTGACCTCCCCATAGACCGCCAAAATAAACATATGCTTTGTCGTCTTCATCCACCAATACAGCTGGGTCAATGCTGAAGCTACCCGGTATATAATTTTCCTCTGGTTGAAAGGGTCCTGCTGGATTAGCACTTGTTGCTACGCCAAGTCTAAAAATACCATCCTTATCTCTTGCTGGGAAAAATAAATAATAGGTGTTGTTTTTATATGCTGCGTCTGGTGCCCATAACTGTTTACTTGCCCACGGAATATCCTTTAAGTGAAGAACTTCTCCGTGGTCTACACATGGTGCGTCAACATCATCCATTGATAAAACATGATAATCCTCCATCTTATATTGATCACCATTATCATTAGAAGGTTCATCATGATCAAGATCGTGAGAAGGATAAATATAAAGTTTTCCATCAAATACATGTGCAGAAGGATCTGCTGTAAAAATGTGTGAAACTAAAGGCTCATTAAATTTTAAATTTTTCCCCATAATAACCTCCATTAGATTTTTTAACCTACTACAATTATTATACCTTTAGTTACTCAACTTTGTATACCCAAACAACAAACTTTCCACCGCTAACCTTCGAGATTTGACCCATAATAGTGAAGGCAACAACATCATATAATACCCCTTAGTTGTTAAAATAGCGTAAAAATTTATTTTATTTCGACTACCGAAATGATAAGATAGATTTATAGACTTTACATATGGAGGGTTATAACATGACGAAACGTCCAATTACAACAGATGATTTATGTGAATTTAAATTTGTAGGTGATCCTCAAGTGTCACCAAATAAAGACAAAGCTGCCTATGTCCTAACTCATGTAGATAAAGAAAAGGATGGCTACTATTCTTACATTTATGTAACTGATTTAAAGGATGAAGGCAGACAGTTTACCTCTCATTATTCAAAGGATCTCTTAGTAAAAGATACATCTCCAAAATGGTCACCAGATGGAAGTACAATTGCCTTTCGTTCAAATCGTACTGGAAAAAATCAAATCTGGCTTTTACATACTAATGGTGGTGAGGCTACCCAATTAACAGATGTTAAGCAAGGAGTTGGTGATTTTGTCTGGTCTCCAGACGGGAAGCAGCTTGCTCTTACAATTACTGGGGATTTAAAACATACATCTGAAAAGACTGAAGAGAGAAAAGAAAGAAAAAGTGATGTGAAGGTCATTACAAGACTTCGTTATAAAGGAGATGGAGTTGGTATTTATAATGATGACCATAAGCATATCTATTTATTAAATGTTGAGACAAAATCTTATACAAAAATTACTGAAGGAGATCATGACTTTTCCCAACTCCGTTTCTCCCCAGACGGGAAAAGCTTATTCTATATTGGCACAAAGGCTGAAGATAAAGAATGGGGGTACCTCCCAGCAATTTGGAAATACGATCTTGCTTTAGAGAAAGAAGCCCTTTTTTATCAAGCAAATGGATATATTGGCGCACCTTCCCTTTCACCAGATGGTAAATGGCTAGCAGTTGCAGGACATATGAGGGGGGAAAGAAGTCAAGGAAATACGAATATTCTTCTACTATCTTTAGAGTCAGGAAAAGTAACAAATTTAACAGAAGGCTTTGATTATACAGTTGGTAACCTTGTTGGTGTTGATGCGAAGTATGACACAGCAGAATTCCGATTAATTTGGGATTCCACGAGCACTCACATTTACTTCAGTGCAACAGTTGGTGGAGACTGTCAGATATTTAAGGTAACTCTTGAAGGAGAGGTTTCGTCTGCCCTTTCACCTTCTAATGCATCAGTTACTTCCTTTGATATCATAAGTGATGATCAAGCTGTTCTAGTCCTTGCTACTCCTCTTTCTACAGGGGATTTGGTTATACAAGATTTAAAAAATGTGAATCAAGTTGACCAGTTAACAGATTGGAATCATGAGTTATATGAACAGGTTCATTTGAGTACACCGGAAAATTTCCATTACAAGAGCACGGATGGTTGGGATATTGAAGGATGGATTTTAAAGCCTTATGGATTTGAGGAAGGTAAGAAATATCCAATGATCCTTGAAATTCACGGTGGTCCTGCAACCGCATATGGAAATGGTCTACACCATGAAATGCAAGTAATGGCTTCAAAAGGCTATGTGGTGCTTTATACGAATCCAAGAGGAAGTCATGGATACGGTCATGATTTTGTAAATGCAGTTATCGGTGATTACGGTGGAATGGATTATGAGGATATTATGGCTGGTGTTGATTATGCACTAGAAAACTATGATTATATCAATTCTAATCAATTATTTGTTACAGGAGGAAGCTATGGTGGGTATATGACCAATGTCATCGTTACTCGTACAGAGCGTTTCAAAGCAGCTGTTACACAACGTAGTATTTGTAATTGGCATAGCTTCTATGGAACAAGTGATATTGGTTTCTTCTTCACTGAATCCCAGCATGGACATGCCGATCTATGGGATGATGTAGAGAAGCTATTAAAGCTATCACCTCTTACCTATGCACGAAATGTTAAAACACCAACACTCATCCTACACAGCGAACAGGATTTACGTTGTCCAATGGAACAGGCTGAGCAATGGTATATTGCCCTCAAGCGCTTAGGTGTAGAAACAAAGCTAGTCCGCTTCCCAGATGAGAACCACGACCTATCTCGCTCTGGTAAGCCAAAGCACCGCTTAGAACGACTTGAGCATTTAATTGGTTGGTTTGATGATCGATTGAATTAAGAGAGGAACTCTTATTCAACTAAGCAGGAAACCTTAATTGGTTCCTGCTTTTTCTAGTTCCCTACGCTTTTCCTTAATATAAATGACTCCAATCAAGCCAATCATGGAAAAAATAACTGGAGTTATAAAACCGTAATAATATCCATGAAAATGATCCAATATCTTTCCAAATACACTTGGTAGTAAGACCGCACTTAGAAATCCACCAGTATTTGCAAATCCAGAGACAATGCCAGACTCTTTCATTGGAAAAGATTGGCGAACGATTGCAAAAGTTAAAGCACTAGCCCCATAACCAAAACCAATCGTAAAGAAAAGTATAATTAGCAAGAAAAGCGGCGGATTACCATTAAACAGTAGAAAGACTGACCAACTTAATAAAATCATGATATGCACAACAATATAAGGCCTTTTGATTGTTTCTAGCCGACTGGAAATCCAACTAGTTAGAGGTGCACCAATAAGTGCTCCGATAAGACCAATCATGATGAGTTGACTTGCATCTGAACGTGTCATTCCATATACATCCATCCCATATGGCACTGCCCAAGAGCTAATAAATCCTACATATGCACCAACGACTCCAAAGTGACAGAAGAATAATGCCCACGCCTGTCGATTAGAAAATATTCTACATAGTAAAACTTGTGTTTTTTCACGATGTATTTCTTTCTTTTCAATTTCTAATTCAGCGAGAAAGATTTGTTTTGGCTTTTTCAGGAGTACAAAATAGAGAAGAATCCCACATAGAATTAAAAGGATTCCTGCTGAAAAAAATGCGCCCCTCCAACCAAGTAACACAATCCATTCAGAGAAAGGAACTGTCGCCAATAGAAAACCAAGACTTCCTGTCATTCCTGCTAGTCCAATTAAACGAACAAATTCCTTTGCACTGAACCATTGGCTCAAAATTAACACCATATTCACCCAGATGGTTGCATCTCCTATCCCCGTCAAAATCCTTGCAAGGAACAGAACAAGTTCATGCGTACCAAGACTATAAATGATTGTGCCAATACCCGTAAGAAGAGCACCTATAATTAGAAAAAAATTAGGCCCATATCGATCAGCCATAATACCCATCGGAATTTGCAAACCGGTGTATACAAAAAATTGAATACTCGTTAGCAATCCAATCGTCGAGGCGGTCACATTAAAATCCCTCATCACTTGATCCGTAATTAATCCTGGTGCAGTTCGTTGACTCGCCATTAATAAATATGTAAATAGCACAGAAGCAAATACAACCCATCTAAACCCACTATTTTGTTTGTCCAATGATATCTACTCCTGTAAGCTTTTAATCTATGTATATGGATTTCTAGTAAAGGTATGATTTGAATAGTCGGAGCAGAAATGCAAAAAAGGCAACTACCCATAGGTTTAGTTGCCTTCAGAATCTTCTCTTGATTATTCTTTATTTGGATCGTTCACGACCAAGTGGGATGATTAGTGGTGTATGGCTGACTGGGTCTTCGATAACCTTGCACTTTAGCCCAAAGACCTCTTCAACAAGTTCTTCATTTACGATGTCAGATGGGTTTCCTTGAGCGATAACCTTACCCGCTTTCATGGCAATCAAGTGGGTGGCATAGCGCGCTGCATGATTTAAATCATGTAACACAGCCACTAACGTATTCCCTTGTTCATTGAGATCAGTAAATAGTTCAAGTAACTCAATTTGATGTGCGATATCTAAGTAAGTGGTCGGCTCATCCAAAAGCAGCAATGGGGTTTGTTGTGCAAGCACCATCGCAACCCAGACCCGTTGCCGTTGACCTCCGGAAAGTTCATCAACAAAGCGGTTTGCTAGATCTGTTGTATTAGTCAACGCCATCGCCGTCACAACAGCATGCTCGTCTGCATCTGTCCACTGCTGAATGAGGTTTTGATAGGGATAACGTCCATGCGCTACCAAATTAGCGACAGTAATTCCATCGGGAGCAGTTGATGATTGTGGCAGAAGACCAAGCTTTTTCGCCACTTCCTTTGATTTATATGTACTAATTTTTTTCCCGTCCAAAAGCACATGACCTGCTGAAGGTTTAATCAGATTAGAAATGGTACGCAAAAGGGTCGATTTTCCACATGCATTAGGTCCGATAATGACAGTAAAGGATTTATCGGGTATCTCAATCGAGAGATTCTGGGAAATCACTCGATGATCATATTGGATAGTGACATCTTCTACTCCAAGTCGAGAACGTATAGATGAAATCGATTTGCTTTGAATGTCTTCTTTTGTTATGACCATAATTTTTGATCACCTCTTTCAAGACTTGTATTTACGCCGCAGAGCGTGCTTGGTGAAATAATAACCAAACTAAGTACAATCCTCCAAGCGATAAGGTTAGCACCCCTACAGGGAGAATCATTCCGGGAATCATTCTCTGTGCCAGGACATCGGCACTTAATAGAACAAACGCACCGACTGCTGCCGATGGTGCCAAGCTTTCTGCTGTATTTGTTATGCGCAGGGCAATCTGTGGAGCTGCTAATGCCACAAATGCTACCGGTCCCATTACAGCTGTCGCTGATGCAGTGATGGCTACTGCAATTATAATCAATAATAACTGTGTACGTTCAAAATGGACTCCATGGGATTTAGCTGTATCCTTGCCCAGTTCCATTTCACGGAGAGGTCGATTCATTATCATCGCGAATAGAAGCAGCACACATATAAATAGAATTGCTGGAAGTGCATGGCTCCAATCGATACCGTTTAAGGATCCGACTCCCCAAGCCCCAGCTGTTAACGCAACCTCGGCTTGGCTCTGGAGAAGCAGCATCGAATTGACACTACCTAATACAGTCGAAATAGCAATCCCGACAATAATTAACCGAAAGCCCTGTGTTCCATTGCAAAATGCAAATAGATAAATAATAAATGCCGTTACAAATCCACCGATAAGCGCACCTGTTGCGATAGTGGTAAAGGACATCGACTTGATAACTAGCATCACGACTAACGCACCTGTATATGAGCCCGAAGTAAAGCCAAGAATGTCAGGTGAACCTAAAGGATTCCGGGTAATCGATTGAAAAATTGATCCACTTATCGCTAGACCCGCACCAAAAACAATAGCTGCTAGCACCCTTGGCAGTCGCCAATCGATAACAACCGTCCGTTTAAACCCTGTCATTTCACCAAAAAGTGCTGAAAACACCTCAGATACACTTAATTTAAGTGTTCCAACCGTAAGTGAAAATACGGATAGAGCTATCACAGCTACGATGAAGATCGCTGTAACACTTATACTTCTTACATCTAAGCGCAGCTTCACTGGTCCCTTCAGCTGCAAATATTTTCTACCAAAATCAATACGTCCCATGAGATTCACTCCTTTTACCGATAAACCCTGATATTACCTTTTCAGGTCTTCATAGACTACTCGCTTTTCGTCTCCTCACAAGAATGAGAAGAATAGGGGCACCGACAAATCCTGTAATAATACCGACTGGGATCTCTCCTGGAGACATGACAACCCTTCCAATAATATCAGATAGAAGCAATATCAACGGGGCAATGACCAAGGAATAGAGAAATATCCATGGTTGATCAGGGCCAATAAACCAACGTACACAATGCGGAACCATTAAACCGAGAAAAACGATTGGACCCGCAATCGCTGTGGCTCCGCCAGCTAATAGCGTAATCGAAATTAGGCCAAAGATTCGGATCATCTTCACGTTTACACCAAGCGATGAAGCACGATCGTCCCCATAGGCAATTGCATTTAATGCTGGAGCAATCACTAAGGCTATTAATATACCTACAATAAGAAAAGGGATAATCGGCCAAAGATCCTCAAGACCTTTCCTTGCTAACGAACCTACTCTCCAATTTAGCATCCCAGCAAAAGCACGGCTATTCACCAATGATAAGGCAGTCGTTATTCCATCCAATGCCGCTGCCATCGCAACTCCAGCGAGGGTAATTTGGACTGGAGTTGGAGATTTCTTACCTGCACCACCACCAATAATATAGATGGCAATCGTTGCAATGAGTGCTCCGGCAAGGGCAAACCATATATAACTTGACATTGATGTTATAGAAAAAACACCAACTGCCAATGCAACAGCAAAGGCTGCCCCTGCATTCACTCCAAGAATGCCAGGGTCAGCCAGTGGATTCCGTGTCAAAGCCTGGATTACCGCGCCTGCTAGACCAAAGGCTGGTCCAACCGCAAGGGCGACGATCGTCCGAGGTATACGGGACTCGTGAATAATTGTATAGTCATAACTATCGGATGTTGAAAACAGAGCGTTCCATACAACGTCAAAGGAAAGTGGCTTTGCTCCAATCATGAGACTAAGAAAGACAGCCACAGTCAAAAGGAATAGGGCGAAGGCTAATCCTATAATCCGTCGCAACCGCAAGGCAGTAATTGGCTTAATTTTCTTTTCAACTACTTTTTTAAGTTCACCACTTGGCTGCTTACTTGCTGTCACTAGTTTCACTCCTCGCCTTGTAAGGCTTTATTAAACATTGATGGCAATTGATCAATAGCCCATAGTAAGGCTGGTGCAGTACCTGATGAGAAGGCATTTGCATAATCACCATCAATAATCATTGATCTTCCATCAGCAACTGAAGGTATTTTTTGATAAAGGGCATTTCCAGTTACTTCCTTAGTATCTACCCAAATCGGTAAAATAACTGTAAAATCAGCATCTAAAAGCTCTAATTGCTCATCTGCTACTTTAACATAGAAATCACCGTTTGCAAGAGTTTCAATTTCCTTCTTATTTGTAAATCCTAGCTTGGTCATAAAATCAACTCGGGAATCACCGTTTACGTAAGCTCCCCAGCCTTCAGATGTGTATGCACCTACTGCTACCGTCTTGTCTGTAAATTGTGGGTATTCTTCTTTTGCCTTCTCAAAAGCAGTGTCAACATCCTTCAATAATTGCTCCCCTTCTTTTTCCTTACCAAGGGCTTTCGCTATCATTTGAACTTGTTGTTGATATGATGTCAAATAGCTATCGCCACCTTCTGGAACACCTATCGTTGTGGCAATTTCAGACAGACGATTGTAGCGTTCTTGATCACCTGAAGATCTAACATCAAGTATGAGGTCTGGCTCAAGTGACGCAATTTGCTCATAATCAAGTTCCATCGTTCCTAGAATAGTCGGGGCAGTCTTATATGCTCCTTTTAACCAAGGTCCTACACCTTCGCCACCAAAAGCAAGCCAATCACTAGCACCAACCGGCTCTACTCCAAGGGCTAAAGCAGTTTCTGCATCACCCCAACCAAGAGCAACAATACGCTTTGGCTCTTCTTTAATCTCTATGTTACCGAATTTCGTTTCAATTGTACTAGTAGTAAAGTCATTTTGTTTCTTATCTGATTTAGTTTTAGGTTCATCATTTGTATCAGAACCACATCCAACTAATCCAATTGCTACAATTATAACCATCATAAAACTTAACAATTTAGTTAGACTAAACTTGTTCTTCATTATTATTTTCCCCTCTCGGCAACTCTATTAATTAATCATAAGATTACGATAATGATAATGATTATCATTATCTAATATTATTAGAATATAGCCTATTTTGTCAACCGTTCTCATGGTGTCAAACCTTAAGTTCTACAGATTTGTTCACAGCATCTACATATATCAAATGCAATGCGAATAGCACCATTCACTATTCGCATTTTAGCTAGTTATTATTCTTCCATATATCCTACAAATCCTATGCCTCCAGAAGAATCGTCCCATGATTGTTCTTTTTGTTTCTGATGCAGTGATTTAAGCTCGGCGCATAACCGGGTAACATTGACCTCCTTCTCATAATGCCACTCTAAAGCTATCGAAGTATATAATTCATTTAGCTGAGCATAAGAGAAATCTTTTGTTACTTCCACAACCTCCGTAATCTCTTCCTCTGAAAGAATCTGTTCTATTTTTTTATTCATCAAGTATTGAAAACGAAGCTCCTTCGTTGGCAGTTTGATTTCATACGCACGGTCGAATCGCCCTGAGCGGTTCATCATAGCAGGATCAATTTTTTCAGGATAATTTGTTGTTCCAATAAGGAAAACCCCTTCTTTGGAGGTAGCACCATCAAGTGTGTTCAAAAAAACCGATCGAACATCAGCAGGCATTGAGTCAATATCCTCAATCACCAACACCATCGGCGAAAGTTTTAAAACAGAGGAAAAGACTTCTTTGATTGAATAGCTTGAGGTATATTCGGTAATCTGCCAATAGGCCACAGGTGCATGTATACTGCTGGCAATCGACTTCACTAACGTTGTTTTACCATTTCCAGGCTTCCCGTATAACAGTATCCCACGTTTATACGGAATATTATACGTTTTAAAAAATTCACCACCATCCATGAAGAATTCATCAATGGAGCGGTAAATTTCCTTTTTTAATGAATCTTCTAGAAAAACATCCTCTCTTTTGACCATGGATGTAATGCTTTCAATTTCTGTTTCAACACCATCATCCGTATCCGTGAAAACTGTGACATAGTTTTTAATATAATCTCTTTTTCGCTTCAGCACATACTGTAGAAAAGTAACTAAGCTAGAATCATTTTTAGCAAAAATCAGGTCATAACTTCGTTCCCCATCACTTGTAAAAACCTGTACCTTGGCAAGTGCCACCTGATAGTATGGATAATAATATAGACTATTTTCAACCCTTGGTTTCACAATGAACTCCATTACCCTATCTGTATGGTTAGATGATATCGTCTTCGTCTCTGCTTCATGATAAATATGAGAGATTAACCGCACTTCTGGGGATGCCTCTTTCAAGTCCTCTTCAAGAATATCCCAAATCTCATTTGATGTATCCTCATCCGAATACATATAAAACTCAGTATTGGTTTCTTCAACTAGCTTCTCCAGAATGGTAGAAACCACTTTACCATAGTCAAAATAATAAGGGAGCGTCTCCCTGTCAATCTCTTCTATTTTAAAAAGTACGTGTTTACTGCTCATGCAATTCTCCTTTTAATCTATTAAACTTGTGTATTTAATTCATTATCTATTTTACAAGAAATGTCTTTTGGAAGATACATATTTTATCTACCTTACTATTCAATCCAATTACAAACTAAAAGACCCCAAATTCGTAAGAGAACTTTAAACGAATTCGGGGTTTGTCTAATTTTGTATTTCTACAGACTTTTTATTTCCTTATATCTCGGCTTCCACATTGCTTCATCAACCGCTTTTTCTATATCATCAATTTCAGCTTTTGCAATCCCCTCTGAGATAGCAGCTCTTGCCACTTCTATAGCCACAAATTTTGATACATCCGCCAATTGATCAATTGAAGGTAGCAGAGAGGAGCCTAGTGTGCTGCTGTCTGATTTTTGAGCAACCGCATTTGCAGCCGCGGCAAACATTCCTTTTGAGATTATTTTCGCCTTTGATACAATTGCTCCAAGACCTAGTCCTGGAAAAACAAATGCATTGTTGGACTGGCCGATTTCAAAATGAATACCATTATATTCGACCGTATCAAATGGGCTGCCAGTAGCAATTAATGCCTTACCATCTGTCCAGTTGATAAGATCCTCTGGTATGGCTTCAGCTAGCGAAGTCGGGTTAGACATCGGCATAATAATTGGTCTTTCCACATGTTTGGCCAATTCCTTAACTATTTCCTCTGTAAATGCACCAGCTTGTCCTGATGTGCCAATTAGAATTGTCGGCTTAACCCGTTTCACTACTTCTAGTAATGGAATAATGCCAGTATCATCCCTTTGCCATCCTTGAACTTCTTCTGTTCGACGTATATAAGGCATTTGAAATTTGAGAACTTCCGGAGTGCTATCGGTCAATAAACCACGAAAATCATATGCCCAGAAGCGACTATATGCTTCTTCTCTCGGTAAACCCTCCAGAATCATTGCCTCTACCATTTGGTCTGCATTACCAATACCAGCAGCACCTGGTCCAAATACCAGAACCCTTTGGTCTTTTAACGGAATTCCTGTTACACGTAAGGCAGACATAACCGCAGCAAGGGTAACCGCACCTGTCCCCTGGATATCATCATTAAAGGTTAGGATTTGATCGCTATATTTCTCCATTATATTCCTTGCATTTACATTCCCAAGGTCTTCCCAGTGAATCAATATTTCTGGAAAGAATTTACGTGCAGACGAAACGAATAACTCGATGAATCGCTCATATCGTTCCCCACTAACACGTGGAAACCTGTTGCCAATATAGAATGGGTCATTAGTTAAATGCTTATTATTGGTCCCAACATCCAATACAATCGGAAGCACACGGCTCGGATCAATACCAGCAGCTGCGGTGTACACAGCTAATTTTCCGATTGCAATATTTATACCTCCTACCCCTTGATCACCGATACCAAGAATGCTTTCGGAGTCTGTCACAACAATTAAATCAATTCCATCTCGATACGTTTTAAAGTTTTCAAAAGCACTTTCTATTGCTTCTGGATTTTCAATTGATAAATACATTCCACCAGGAAGATGATACTCATGTGAGTATCTCATAATAGCTTCCCCTACCGTTGGTGTGTATATTATTGGGAGCATCTCACTTAAATGATTTTTTAGTAAATGATAAAAAAGCACCACATTGCGATTATATAGATCGTAAAGAACCCCGTTTTTAAAGAAATTATTTGTCCGTGCAGAATAACGCTCATACGCTCTTTCTGCTTGCTCTTCAAGCGTTAGAACACGTGGAGGTAATAAACCTTGAAGCCCAAGTTCATCCCTTTCCTCTTCAGTAAAAGCGCTCCCTTTATTCAAAAATCGGTTAGCTAAAAGCTCTTTTCCTCTTAATTTTGTATAAATAATATTTTTTGTATGATCCAAAGTTGTCACGAAACTTCCTTCTTTCATTTCTATTTCCTTTTGAACTGATTTCCATCTTTCAAAAAATGTCTTAATGACAGTATTTTATAGATTTTCCTTAGTGTCTCCATGCTTAATTAACTTATATCGCATTTTTCTAAACCGTCATCTTCCAATTGGATAGAGCCAACCAGTGCTCGCTTTCCTTATAATGAGGTATTATTTTCCCAACGAGACGCCAGAAGGAGCGGTCATGATTAAGATGAACCATATGACACATTTCATGAACGACAACGTAGTCGATTACCTCTTTTGGTGCCATTGCCAGTCTCCAATTGAAGGTTAACTGCAGCCTCGAGTCACAGGTTCCCCATGTAGTCTTGCTATCAGAGATTCGAATGGAACGTGGTTTTGTTTTGAAATTACTTTGGTAGTAAGCGATACTTTCACCAACTAACACCTTACATCGCTGATAATAAAAGCGTTTTAAAGCTTGTCTAATAAATCCATCCTCCACCAGTTTCACGTAGATTACTAACTTATCCCCCTCAAGCACCACATAATCCCGTTCGATCTGTTTGTCTTGAAGGATCTCTATGGGATAAGTTTTTCCTAAATAAAGAAGGCTCTCACTGTGTTTATAGTCTTTTATCTTTGGCCCTTGCAACCTATCCTTCATTTCTTCTAATCTTTCCTGAATAAGATCCCAATTATCCTCTAATACTTGGTGTACTCTTTCATTTGGTATCCCTTTCGGAGCCTGTACTTCAACATTTCCATAGCTATCTACCGATATTCCAATTGAAGATCGATTTTTGTACTTTATCTCATAACGAATTGTCTGACCTAAATAGGTATGTATCATATCATCACCACAGTGCCACTATCCTCTGTATTTGATAGTTAGTCCTTTTAAGAAGTATCTGGCGAAGTTATCTAAACATACTTTATAATTTTTATGACCTTCTTTTCTTAATAGAGCTCCAAGTTCTCCCTTTGTTACGATAATTCCCGCTTTATCAAATATATCAAGCATATCCTCAGTAGTTAACGCTAGAGCTATTTTCACTTTCTTTAAAAGGAGATTATTAACATTTGAACTTTTGGTTACTATTGGTTCTGGAGTAGTTTGTTGTCCTGGTTTCGGCTCTTGTTTCCCCCTTTTAAAGATAATTAATCCATTCAAAAATGAATCAAACATCCTGTTATTACATTTTATTTGTTCAGAATCCCCTTCTTCATCAACATCTGACTTCATGAGAATCTTTACTACCTCTGGTACGGAAACTTCTTCCCCACCCAGTTTAAATATCTCAACCATTTCCTTATTTTTTAAATCTAACGCATAGCGCAAACGAATTAATATATCATTATTTTCCATTAATAGACCTCCCATTTATAAAACGGATGCCTGTCATTCATAGCATCAGACACTATTATATCAATGTATGGTACCAAAATAAATGTGAACAGTTATGTCCATTGATCTCCATTTATTAGCAGCTGCTTTGAACTAACCCTGTGCTTCATAAAAATATCAGGTTATAATGTTGATAAGTGGGTGATGTATTGAAAAAGAAAATTCTAAAACGGAGAAATATGATAACTGCCGCTAAGAGACTATTCACTGAATACGGGTTTGAAAATACAACGATGCAAAATATTGCCGATGAGGCAAGAGTAGGAGTAGCCACTTTATTTCGTTATTTTCCTAAGAAAGACCTGCTGATCATTGAAGTGGTTAAAGATGCAATCGACCAACAAGCTCCGCGGTTTGAAGAGATTTTAAAGTCCCATAAAACAGGCATTGAAAAAATTGACGACGTATTAACGACCTATATTGGTTTTATTTCTGAAGAGAATCGTGAATCGGCTATGCTACTAGAAGCCTTTGAATTATACATTGCCTTTATACCGATTGAAAAGGAATTATTAGAAGAGGTTGAAGCGGCCTATCGAAAAATAGGGAATATCATTTCAACCATTTTTAAAGAGGGAAGAAATGATGGGAGTATCAAGCCAACATTAAGTCATGAAATGCTTTCGAATACAATTCTAAATATGTTTGGTACAGCGGTAAAAAAGTATTCCTTATATACATTACTGCCAGATACCATTATTCCTTCTCCTAATAAAGAGGAACTTATTATGGTAAAAAATAGTCTTTTATCTTACTTAAAAAATGAACCATTATAAAAAGCGGTCTCGCAAAATGAGACCGCTATTTTCTTATTTTACTAGATTAATTTCTAACAATTTCTCCACAATTGCATCTGTCAGGTCTTTTGCTGTTTGTGGAACAAACTTCGTCAAAATTTGATTAACCATTGCCCCCATCATACCACCAGCAGTGATATCAAGATGTCCGGACATTTTCGTTGTTTTTTCATCAATGGCTTCAGCACGGAAAAAGCCTCCACCTTTAAAGTTGTCTGATATACCTTTTAAATCAAAGGTGACTTCAGAAGGTTCATTCCATTCTTGAATATCAATTTGTAACTTAACAGTCTTTTTCATAAAACCTAAGTCACCTTTGAAAGCCCAAGTGGATTGACGCTCGCTTAAAATTTCATGTTCAATATATCCTGGTACAAGTGGAGCCCAGTTGTTCATATCGTGAACAAAATTCCAAATTGTTTGAATATCTAATGGTACTTCGACTGTATGTGTTCCTTGTGGCATATTATGCACCTTCCCGTTTCTGTATAAGTTCGTATTATGAATTTGCTGCGTGTTGTCCTGCTAAGAAACCAAATACCATTGCAGGTCCGATGGTTCCACCAGCACTTGGATAGATTGGACCAAGTGGATTACCTGAAGCATTTCCAGCCGCATATAATCCTTTAATTGGTTCACCTTTAAAATTAACTACTTGTCCATTTTCATTAATTTTTGGTCCACCATTTGTACCAAGTGCACCTAAATAAATTGGTAATGCATAGAATGGACCTTTTTCAATCTTTCCTAAATTGTTCGCAGGACTTCCTCCACCGTTTGTTAATGCTTCAAATTGAATTGTTCCGCGATGGAAGTCTGAATCCACACCATTCTCACAGTATTCGTTCCATTTACGAACTTCGTCTTCTAAGCCATCTGGGTCAACACCAATTTTCTCAGCTAATTCACGAATTGAATCTGCTTGGTCTACCCATTCTGGTGCAGGTTCGCCAGGCGCCATAGTTATGATAAGCTGACTATCCTTCAGTTGTTGATCGAAAATCATCCAGTTAGGTCCTTGGTTTGGAAATTCTACTTTTACCGGATCGAAATTAAAGAATGCTCTTGGCATATCGTTATACGTTGTTCCTTCATGAACGAATCTGCGTCCATATTTATTCACGACAATAGAGTTTGGCCCCTGTCGACCGCCACCAAGCTGAGCCATCACATTATCTTCATATTCAAATGTTGGGTCCACCATTGCCGGGTACCACCATGCTTCACTCATATTTTCAAGTGCAGCTCCAGCTTTCATCGCCATCATAAGTGCGTCCCCTTCATTACCTGGAGGTGTTACCGGATGCGTGAATTCAGCTTTTAGGAACGCCTTAACTAATTGCTTATTCCATTCAAATCCTCCAGATGCAAGAATAATCCCTTTACGGGCAGCGAAACGCAAGACTTCACCATCTTTTGTCTCTGCAACAACTCCGATAGCTTGTCCATTCTCGCCCATGATTAATTCCTTACCAGCAGTTTCAATTAATGTTTCTACACCACGATCCAAGCAAGCTTTAAATAAAGAAGCAATTAATGAACGGCCCATGGTAACAATATTGTTTTGCATACGTTCAGCCACTAGTTGGAAATCAATTCCCCCAACTGCTCCACCTTCTTCTAATGTAAGAGGAGGGAAAAGTGGATTTTGACGTACTAATGAACCCCATTCACCAATTTCATTTAAATCAAATGGAGCTGGGTCAAGTGAACGTGTTCCTTGCTTCAATGCCTCATCCATACGCGCGTAATATTCAGGATAAGACTTTGGAGAAACAAATTTAACTGGTGTATGGTCATGTAAAAATTTAATTATTTCATGACCTTTATCCACGAAAGTTTCAATCATATGATCATCAGCTCTGTTAAGTGCTAATCGTTTGATAAAATTAATTGCTTCCTCACGATTGTCTTCAAATCCTTGTTCTTTCATATAGTGATTTAAAGGAATCCAAGGAACTCCTCCTGAGAATGCTGTAGTACCACCAATTTGGTGAGTCTTTTCTAGCACAAGAACTTTGGCACCGTTTTCAGATGCTCCCACAGCAGCTGTTAATGCAGCACCACCTGTACCTAAAACTATGACATCAACTTCTTTATCCCAATGTGTAGACATTGAACTTGACATAAAATCATCCCCTTTGGTATTTTTGATAGTGACGCTATCAATAATTAAATTATCAGTGATTTATTTTATTTTTTCAAGATAATTTTTTTATTTTATGAATTTTATCTTAAATGTAGCTTATCTAAGAAAGAATTGAAGTAATACTAAAGTGAACAAAAAAGGAGAGATGGTTTTGGGCCGTTTAAATGATAAGGTCGCTATTATTACAGGAAGCGGATCAGGTATTGGGAAAGAAATCGCATTAACCTATGGAAAAGAAGGGGCAAAAATTGTTGTTGCAGATTTCAATGAAGATGGATTAAAACAAACAGTTGCAGAATTAAAAGATCTAGGTGTAGAGGCTATCGGCATTAAAGTAAACGTTACCAATGAAGAAGATATTGCTAACATGGTAGATGAATCAGTAAAAGCCTTTGGTACTGTAGACATTTTGGTAAATAACGCAGGTATATCTGACCACATGCAAGCTGCAGGAAATGTAACAGATGAAGTATGGGAACGTGTGATGAACATAAATGTGACAAGCGTTATGCGAGGTGTTCGTAAAGTTCTTCCTATTTTTCAGGAAAAAGGACATGGGAACATTATTAACATGGCTTCCATTTCTGGCTTAACTGGTGGTCGTGGAGGATTAGCTTATACTGCTTCAAAACATGCCGTTGTCGGTATGACAAAAAATATTGCCTCTCAATACGGTCCACAGAATATTCGTTGTAATGCAATTGGGCCAGCACATGTTCCAACACCTTTAACAAATAATATGTCTAATATCGATGAATTCGGTATGGGAGTAGCTACCCGTGGTGTCGGCTTAATGACAAAAGCAGGTTCAACACAAGAAATCGCTAATATTGCTCTATTCTTAGCCTCTGAGGAATCAGCATATGTTAACGGCGTTACGATTGCTGCTGATTTTGGATGGAGTGCATACTAAAACTGGATATCATCTTGCTATCAAATCTAGCTAAAATAAAATGACCCCAGGTGCAGTAACGTATTACTTCACTCGGGTCATTTATAAGGTTTATTAAATAGTAGTTACATCATTTCACTGTTTCGAGTCATCAATTTCTTTTTCAAAGCGATCAAGCAATGCTCGCACTTCATCTGTTGATTTCGTGTTCATCAATTGATTCCTTAATTCACCCGCTCCGCGAAATCCTTTGACATAGATTTTGAAAAAGCGATGAAGACCTGTGATTGAACGTGGCAAACTTTCAGAATATTGATCTTGAAGATCAAGCTGCAATCTTAAAAGATCAAGGTATTCTTTACTGCTATGCTCTTTTGGCTCTTTTTCAAAAGCAAATGGATTTTTAAAAATACCTCGTCCAATCATAACACCATCGATCCCATATTTTTCAGCAAGCTGTAGTCCAGTCTGACGGTCAGGAATGTCACCATTGATTGTCAAAAGTGTGTCTGGTGCTATCGCATCACGAAGTTTCTTAATTTCAGGAATTAGCTCCCAATGTGCATCTACCTGGCTCATTTCCTTTCTCGTACGTAAATGAATAGAAAGGTTCGCAATATCCTGTTTTAAAATATTCGTTAGCCATTCCTCCCACTCATTAATATCGTTATAGCCAAGTCGTGTTTTCACACTGACAGGCAGTCCACCCGCTTTTGCTGCTTGAATAAGTTCTGCTGCAACGTCTGGACGCAGAATAAGGCCACTACCTTTCCCTCTCGTTGCCACATTCGGTACTGGGCAGCCCATGTTAATATCGATACCTTTAAATCCTAACTCAGCCATGCCAATACTCATCTGACGGAAATATTCGGGATTATCCCCCCAAATATGTGCCACCATTGGCTGTTCATCTTCTGTAAAAATCAAACGACCACGCACACTTTTCATGCCATCTGGATGACAATAGCTATCCGAATTTGTAAATTCAGTGAAAAATACATCCGGTCGCCCGGCTTCACTTACTACGTGACGAAAAACAACATCAGTCACATCTTCCATTGGTGCAAGTACAAAAAATGGTCGTGGTAAATCACGCCAAAAATTATCTATCATTTCAAACTCAAATCCTCTCATTATGGATACAACTTTAAACTCACGGCATAAAATAATATACCAATCGTTACACTCATATCATGCTTAATAAAGTGAACTTCAATCAGTTGGGGTTTTACTGCCAGTTAATGCTGGATAAATTATTATCAAACAAAAAGACATATGATCATTAATAATTTGTGAAAATCTGCATTATTTATTTTACCGAAAATCGGTTCTGAATGGTAATTTTATTAATAAAGGCCCTGTTTTTATTCATTGCTGGTTTTCGTGTAGGTATGGGAAAGGGAATGCATAAGCGGAGAATTTCCCGCTATTGTATATAGAAGTACTTAAAATGCCGATATAAGAGGAAATATTCCTGTTAACTGTTCTAATTAAAGCAAAATCCAAAGATTTCAATACAATAAGCGAAAAAACTTCCCTAATTTTGAAGGAAATATGGGTATTTCCAGATTTAAAAGGAGTTTTTCCTTTTATTTTGCAAACACAGTAAATCAGAGACAAAACAAAAAGCAGGTGTATAGATTTTTTCTATATCAACTGCTTTTCTATTATATCAAATCCAACCACGCAATTTAACTTTGATCGTAATTAGATCAAAGATAGTAAATATATACAAAAAAACAATTCCTTTTCTAACAAAAAAACATATGTAAAGTAAGAGCATATGACATCTCCTTCACATATGTTTTGGAATCTCAATAAAAATCACATTATCATCCATCAAATAATAAAGACTTGGTTATAGATCAAACTATTCGAGTAAATCCTTGGGTGCTATCCCACGATTATTTGCCTTGTTAGGATCTGCTCCATTCTCTAATAGATACCTTATAGTTGGTGTTTTATCACTATTTTCCATTATCGCCCTCCATAAGGGAGTATTACCTATGCTGTCTACTGCATCAATTTCAGCACCATTAGTTATAAGAACCTTTGCAATATTACATCTGTCATAAATAGCTGCAAAATGCAGTGCGGTTAATCCCGACTTATCTTTAGCATGAACGTTGCATCCTTTATTTACAAGATAATTAACAATATTCTCCTTACCTTCAACGATTGCAGACATCAAAAACGTACGTCCATCCCTATCGACACTATCTAAACCATATTTTTGTAAAAAAACTTCAATATTCCCATAATTTGATTCACTTAGTAACGTATATAACTGTGTATCATCGAATTTATTCATCTTCTCTTCTTTCCCTTCATACACGTATACCTGATTTATACACAGGGTTCTCGATAGGGGATAATCTAGTTTTTGTATTGAAACTACTTAGTTCTGTAAGACTAAATACTGAACAAATTTGAACCTCCCCATATCTATTAGCTTTAGGGATGTACTTATTCCTAACCTTTTCTCTTATTTTACCATACCTATTGCATTCAATTATATCGTTTACTGAATTTATTGTAAATTCCTTCAGAATTAAGTATTTTAGCAGAGAAATTTTCTATTTCTTCTGTTCGTTCATCATCAGATATTGAAATAAATATCGTAATTTCTTGAGTATCATCAACAAAAATCCCTTTTTTTACCAATGTTTGTAGTGTAGATGTTAAACATTCAAAAAATGATCTTTGAAACAAGAGTTGTTCCTGTGACTCTATTGCCGACGCTTTTTCAAATAATATTGGAATGATTAAAGCTATTTCACTATACTTTAAATCATTATTAGAATATCTCCATTCAGCAGGTATCCATTTTGGATCATAGGTAATATTATCTAACTCATCAATCTTCTCAGGAAAAAACTCTGCAAATTGAGCAAATAATTCGTCATCCTGACTATTTTCCACATCATTTTTTTCTCTAAAAATTCAATTGTGTTCAACGCCAAGAATAGACTAACTGCGTCACTATCTGTTACTAAACTTAGTGCATATATTTTTTCATTACCTATCATTTTTTTTATGTTAGTAAAATCTATTTCTATAGCTTTCACTAGCCTTTCCTCTAGATCAATAAAAAAATTTCCCATTGTTTTTTATCTTCCTTCCATATCAGTACCCTAGGTTACATTTTAATAACGATTTTATGTTATTATTATTAGATTCATTTAATTACAACTTAAAACTTGCTTACCTAGTTTTCCTAGCCCGTTAAATCTAAGGGATCAGCTTCAATATTTGAATCCCTAATATATCCATATAACATATGATTGTTTCCTATAAAATTATGAATATTGCCAATATTCTACTACAGGATCCTTTATAGAACCCTTCTAAAGACTAGACTCCCCACAGAAAGAGTAGCAATTAGCCTTGCTATAAAAGGTTTGCTACTCTTTTGCTATACAAATTTTTAAGAAGAGATAATGTCAATATATTCTTGGTATTCAAGAGGGATAGGTCTATCAAATATCAAATCTTTTAAAGGGTCTACATTTTTCCCAAACCTATAGCAAAGATATAGTCGTTCATTAAATTCTGAATAGATACGAACATTTGTTAATTCATATTTATCAATAGTATCATTGTCTGTTAAAGGTATTTTAGGAATAATGATATTTTCTTTATAACTTCCTGTAGACATATCTCCTTCTATTAATCTCCCTCCACCTTTTCCCAATATTAATATTTCTCGCTCATTTGCAGTACCCTTCCATACAGTTACACGTCTGCTTCCCATACCTAAAGCATCTATTTTATATTTAGGAGGTTGATACCCTGCTAGTGGTTTTATTTTTTGCCTGAAAATATTACTATTTGAAATAAACTGTCTTGTTACAGTCGTACAGAATAAAATAGGTGCCTCATTCAAATCAATATCCTCCCAATTGTTATCATCTTTAAATAAATTAAAAACTAACAATTCAGCTTTATTGATCATTTGTGCTAAAACATAAATATTACTTTTTCGATTTTCATCTTTACGTTTTGTTTCTATGCTGATTACTTGATTAGCTTTCCATATCACTTTTGACATCACTCGCAACTCCTTTTGACTATCAACATATCTTAATAGCTTATAAATGTTGATCGACTGAATCAAGATAGCTTTTCCTATTTACATTGTTTTGTCCTACTTGGTTTTGCCTATTAGTCATATGGTCGTTGGCAGTTTCTACTAAAGTACCATTTTTACCATAGCCAAACGTTTCCCAAGTATCATCATAATAATCAGATCGAATGACATTTCCTAGACTGTCATGCTGATAGGCTGTCCAGCGATCACCAGGTCGATTTATCCGTTGAACCAATCCTGCCTGACTTCGCTTATACGTTTTTTCCATGTCATCGAAGCCAATTTCCTTGATGATATTGCCTTTCGTATCACGGCTTCACATTCCCCACAGAAAGCTCCTCAATTTGGTCAATTAATTCTTCAAGCATTTACAATCCGGATAATTTATCTGCTACTTCATCTGAAAAAGACCTAATTTAATTAAAGAAAAAGAGTAGCAATATCATCCAGTGTTCAAAGGATTTATGCTACTCTTTTGATGATGGTATAAATAAAGTTACAAGCACAGCCACCAAATATTTTTTTGTTTTCTTCCTATGTTCGACCTAAAACTTTTTGTTTATTTCCTCTGAGAATAATTGGATAATTCTTTATTTAGTGATATGGTACTCTCTCCCACTTAGTTTGTGTTTCTGCTAAAGCTTTTTTGATAATCTTCAAATGACATAGATCTAGCTGCTTGAATAGTTCCGTGACCAAGTTTATCAGGAACATGAACCAAATCAGAACCTAAATTATTTGCATTCATTTTCCAAATTGGATCTTTACCGGTACCACCAAACTCTGGATATTTAAGATGTGTTGGTAAATCTTGTGTGCTTGGAGAAACAGATATACCAACAGTTTTTGGATGAACTTTTCGATTCAGCTGAAAGGACGAACCCATCATTAAATACCCATGTGCCTAGATTATCACTTTCTTGTTCAACTGAATCACTCTGCAAACAATACTCATTTAAATTCGTATTGCCACCCCATACAAAATGAGTAGCCTTATCTTCGGAACTCTTCTCAATCCGCCTACCTAGCGAATCATACTTGAAGGTCACTTCTGTCCGATTTGGTTTGATGACCTTCGACACAACCATTTCCTGTAAGTACTTATATTCTATTTCTCTCATTTTTATATTACATATGTAAAGAAAACAATAATTTTTATCCTTACATATGCTTTTGAGGCTACTATTACTTTTCTATTTTTTTAATGAATCTAATAAGGTACAATATTCTTTTGTTTTTGGATTATTTTTATCATTACAAAGACGTTCTAATAAATAAATTGTATACTTCTTAGGTTTTCGATGTAATGATTTTACTAATAAGTCTTCATAACCATCGTGATAAAACTTTTCTAAAAAACTCCCAAATGGTCCAGGACCGCCAAAATCAATATCTGGGCTTCTTTCAACTAATAGAAATATAGGCTCTATAAAATCAAATGCATTATCTAACTCTTCAATTTCATCCATTATTTCATATGCTGGGTCTTGGAATAAATATTTATCCTTTTTATTTTCAGCCAGTCCTACTAATCGTTCTAATTCATGAATATAATCTTCAATTTTCTTTTCCATATAAAACTTCTCCTTTGTAATTGATTTGTCTATCCAAGTTTATAACAGGATACTTTACCTCTTGGAACTTCCCCTGCTTTTATTTTCCCTTTTAACCTAGTTTGTAACCTTTGTAATCTTTTCATAGTTGCGTCATCATTTATTCCTGGTTTCCATTTACTTTTTATTTTATTCACTCGACTATCTACATAACGGCTATATTGAGGGTGAGAGCCACGATGATATACTTCCGCTCCCCTCTGCATTCGACGAGAATTACTACTTGGCAAGTGAATTCCATTAGATTTTAAATCCATTCCCATGCCTAAATGATCAAACATTGCTTGATGTTTCCCCAAAATTTCCTCAGGGATAAGATTATGGGCTTCCTTGCCATCACCAATAGATCCACCTAAAGCTTTATCTAACTTGGCACTATCCAATCCAAAAGGAGCAATTTCAATCAAAGGATTATGGACATACCCATACAAAGTTGGATTCCCACCCGTAATTCCAATCGGATCAACCTGAGTATAATTCCCTTGCTCTGGGTCATAGTATCGGAATCTATTATAGTATAATCCTATTTCCAGATCTTCATACTGCCCCTGATACCTAAATGGTATAAAGTCTTTCTCACCTGTAAATTCTTTCACTCTTCCATAAACATCAAGCTCAGCTGACCAAACCTTTTTACCTTCTCCATCATAAGCTTCGACAGGTGTACCCAGATAATCACATATAATACTATAATTACCCTCACTCGTAATTTTAGCTGATGGTACGAAACCTTCATTAAATACCCATGTGACTAGATTATCATTTTCTAGTTCAACTGAATCATTCTGCGAATCATATTCATAAAGAATCGTATTCCCATCCCACACAAATCTCATTGTCTTCTCTTCAGAACTCTTCCTTATCTGTCTACCTAGCGAATCATACTTGAAAGTCACTTCTGTCTTGCCTGACATAATGACTTTCGCCATCATCCCATTGCCATAGTACTCGTACTTCCACGTATCACCATTCTTTTCGACTTTCTCTACGAGATTTCCTTCTTCATCATAAAAAGTATTTTGCATCTTCCGTTTCTAGTAATCTACTGCCTGCACCTACATTCATACTTCCTAATCTTTCACGAAAATATATTCCAATTAAAGATAGTAAATAAATACAGAAAAAACATATATAAATGAAGACAACAACATCTTCTTTACATATGTTTTTAATTTCTTTATTTGGTCAAATAAAATTTTAAAAATTCTTTAAACCAAGATAAAACCATCTTTATTTATCAAGATCTATGGACCAATCAATCTCTTCATTAAACCAATTACACAATTTAGTTGAACCATTATCCATTTTCAAAGGGATCTCTCTTGCCCACATTTTAATGTCATTTATGAACATCTCTTTTTCAAGCCCTTCAAAATTGTGTTTTTCTAACGCAGTGTTTAGAAACTCTAAAAATAGATTCCCCAAATAATACCTTTGCTCTACTTTATACATTTTTTCATATTCTTCTACAGTAACTGCCATATCGATTGTCAGATAGTTATCTTTTTTAGTATATCTGATAAATGACTTTCTTCCATATGATTCAGGTAAGCATCTAAAGGCTATCCCAATCGAAACATCGACATTCCTATATTTTGAATTTATATTAGATTCCAATGCGTTTCTTAATTCACTAATTAATTCACCAACGCTCGCACCTGCAGTGTCTGTAACTATTGAAAAATCCATACAACACACACCTTCTATAACTTATTTAGGGTCTACCCTTATTGCGTTGAGGTAAAAATCCTTTCCATTGTTCATAACCTCTAATTTTCATATTTTCATTATTTAATTTCGACTAGTTGTGTAGCCATTCTAATACTTTTTTAGAGACAACATTTGGATAAAGTATAACAATCGTCACACTATCAACAAGTACAACAACAACAACAACAACAACAATATCGTATGGCGTTCTAGTTTCCTTCGTAGTCTTATTTCCTTTTACACATTGTTTCTGAAAACAATCTTCTATTACTTAAGTTTTGCCTGAATGTGCTTGCAAAAATCGGGAAATGAAGGTGCAACAATTATTGCATCCTTAGGGTCGGAACTTATTTCATAATCCATGTATTTAATTTCTCCTGTTTGAATATCAATCCAAAAATCATTATCTGCATGATTATCAGCAAAAGGAATATGAAATAGAACAAAATCTTCGAATTCCTCAGAGTAATCTATCCTCCTATCTTTTGCCCTTTCAATAGATGTTGTATAAACAGAATCAGCCTCATCTTCTATTAACAGAATATGATAAAAACTACCAATTTCTATAGAGTAATAATCCTTATTTAATACTTCATAAAAATTATTTGGATAAATATATGCTCCTTTAGAAAACACACCTCCATTAGTAGTAAGGTAAAACTCTATAAAATCTTTTTTTCCTGGAAACTCATCAGGTACAATTTCATTTATTTCGGAAAGAGATACACTCTTCCAGGAATTCTCAAATAAAATGTCATTATCCAAAAATTTATTAGAATTACTTTTATAATTGTTGTTCATTTAGGTTACACATCCTTTTAATTTATTTCTTCTTTAAGTCTAGTAATCTACAAACTGCGCCATAGATGCGATCTGTTTTTTCCCGAGTTTCATACAAATCCTAACAACGTTGACACTGCGGTATAAGAAATCAAATTGACTGTCTTGATTGGCCCAGACGAGGTTACTAAAATTCGTCATAACCATAGGTAACTTTTACACCAAGAGCTTATGACGTCTTCTTTACATATGTTTAGGAATCTTTATAACCAGCATTTTACCAAGTATATAATAAGGAAACTGATTTAGTTCAAATCTTGAGTATCGTATAAAGATACCTTGACTATTGAATTTTTACCATTCTCGTTCTCTTAAAGCTTCTTCAATATCAATATCAAGCTCAAAATATTGTAAAATTTCTTCTACTGTTGCTCCGATCGAATCTCGTGCAACAGTTTCAATTTCACTATTATTTTGATAAAACTCACTCTGTAATTCATTGATAGCTAAAGTCATTTTATCTAACTTTTCCTGAACCTCTTCAATTGTATGCGTACTCTCTTCAATAAAATGGACTACCTTAATTATTTTCAATTTAATTTTATCCACTAAAAACGTTGGATAAAAAGAATCTTCATACATATCCAATAGGTATTTGAATTCAGAATCTAGTTTCTTCACAATATTTCCTCCTTTGCTCCATATACTCTAAGATTATTTTTATTTAGAAAAATTTTTTATTTATTTATTAACTGCTCTTGATTCTAAAAATGTGTATTAACGATTACTTTTTTCCCATTTGTATTATCTACTATCTTATATTTTCTCCGAATTTCCTTAATGTCGGTACCAGTAGGTAGTTAAATTTTCAGGTGCATTATTTCTATTATCCTCATTATTTTCACCTTCGTCTAAATTTACTTCTATTTAGTAAATAGGAGATCTTTTGAATTCTTATTTACATATGTTTTGAAAAGTACAAGTAAATACTAATAGAATCGTAATAAGCTCTTAATTGATAAAATTATATAACCCTCTCACCTTTTCCTTATGTATAACTTCCAGCATATTAAATAACAACTTTACATTGTTACTTTTCTCTGTATCTGTCAAAATAGTATAGATATAGTTATGCACTGGACAGCAAAACTTTTGATCCTCCGAGACTACACAATAGCCTTTATTATCATTTTTCTCTATATACCGCCATTTCCAACCGTATTTTCTTTCGATAAACGTTCCATATAAAGAACCAATTTCAAATGCTATCTCTTCTACCTCCTTCTCAATTATTTTATTATCTCTATAAAAGGCCAACTCTAATTTAATTTTGTCAATTGAAATTAAATAATCATCAATATTTACTATTTCTAATTTCTCCTGACTTAAAACAGATAAACGCTTTATTTCATTCATTTCTTCATTTTTCAATTTACGTACTTTTAACTTATCCTGAAAAACTACCCAATTTTCTTGCATGTATAGTTACCCCCAAGAAACTTCTTCAAATTTTATTTCCGCTCTAAATTTCGAAAACATTTATAGATAAGTATCATTCACAAAAAGGGGTGGCAAAAAAAACCAATTCCTAAGATTCTTGCTATTCTTTTAAAAATTTTAAATATCAATTTTACTATTTTCACCAAGTACATTGGCAAACCTTAATCAATCAACTAAAAAGGGTAAAGTCAAACTATCTTTGGTGTTAAAAAGAAAATAGTTACTACTTACAGTTTTTATTTTTTGATTACTATTTCTGATGACTTGACCGGATGGGTCTCGCTCTTAGCTTGACATTTACATGCTCATTTTCCCTTCTCAAGTAATGAACCATTTTTGTCATAGCAGACCCTTCCTTAGATGCAACGGAATGGAAACTGTTCTCTTACTAATTGTATGAAAAAAGAAGGCTTAAGCGCCTCTTGCGTGTACGCATTCAAGCGTTCTTCTCTTACTTTAAGTCGGATATTGTGTAGGAAGTTAATCATGTCACAATAAAGTGAATTATCCTCAAATGTAATAAAATCTGGAAAAATCGCTATGACTTCGTCAAAAACATGCTGCAAATGCTGCAAGCTAAATCTCGGCAAAACCTCAGAAATATACGGTACGAGTTCCAGCTGATTCGAAATGATACCGTCCCAACCATCCGACTGCCAATTACCAATCGTATTGATTGCAATGTAAAGTTGAAATAACTCTGGCGACACCTTCTCTTGAATAACGCCCAGTCCTCCGATTTCCCATATTTTATCGGACAATCCCGCTAAATCCATTTCATCTACAGGGATTTTCCCATTCAATATCTCATTCAATCCAATAATCATCGTAACACTACTCCCGAAATCAGAATTCTTCTCATTCTCCTTGCTTTTTTATGATATTTTCATCCGTGCATCTTCAATCGCCTAACGTAGCAAGTCTTTAATAGTACTTTTTTTGCAATAGCCATTCTCTTGTTACCTTTAATCTTGTGAGTTTACTTATTTAGTTCTTATAATCTGCTTTCATTGCTTTGCTGGCACCTAATTTTATTAAATAAGAAAGAGTAGCAATATCATCCAGTGTTCAAAGGATTTATGCTACTCTTTTGATGATGGTATAAATAAAGTTACAAGCACAGCCACCAAATATTATTTTTTGTTTTCTTCCTATGTTCGACCTAAATCTAGTTGTATTGAACTACTTAGTTCCGCAAGCCTGAATACTGAACAAATTTGAACCTCTTTAAGTCATCATCAGTTATATCATAATGTTTTTTTAATGTTATATTAGCTTTTTCAAGGCCTGTTTTTTCAATAATATCTTTCAATAATCCATCCTTAATAGTTGTATTACCAGTGATCATTAGCATTTTTAGATTTGGAAGCTCATTTAGAAATGATACCGATTCAATTTCACCGCAATCTGCTAAGTAAATTTCCTCTATTTTTTCCAACCCTGCTATAATTTCCCAATCAATTACTTTTTTACAATTTACGATACTAAGACCCTTTAGATTAGTTTTATCTAAATCTTTTATTGTAGTTATGTTCCTATTATAAGAAATACCAAGAAATTCTATTTTTTGTAATTGAGATATAAATTCAAGATTCTGCAACTTGAATTGGTTTAGATTAAGTCTCTTTATATTCTTTAATTTAGACAAATCATTATGATGTTTCTCTTTATAATTATGAAGAGTAAGGTACTCTAGCTCCAAATTATCAAAAATCAAATTACACGTTTTTTTATCGTAGTTTATTTCTGCACACCATAGCTTTTCAAAGTTATTAAACGGAATTACATTGTCACATAAATTCAGTAATTGGAAATATTCAAGCTCCCTAAACTTTGAAAGAGTATCAACTGATGTATAGAGATACCTATTTAATGCAATTGCCTTTATTCCACTCAAAGCACTCAACTTTTTCAAGTCTAATATTTCTTCTTGACCATATAGAGAAAGTCCATTAATAGAATACATCTCCATATCTTCATTTTGAAGTGAATCATTGCCATCTAAACTGTACTTGTAGTATTTATAAAGGCGGTCATAACATTCTCTTTCATAAATATTTAAAAAAATCTGTTCTTCAGTTAACATAATTTCTCCTTTATATATGAAAATTTTACGGACATTTTACTTTCTTACTTTCAAGAGAATTTCCTGGACTTGCAATTCTATTTGCTAATGGTTCATCACCAAATTCTTCTATCAACTTACTCTCAAGTCTAAAATGATCGTTTGACGATCCCCCAGGATTGACTATTACGCCTACTGTTTCCATAAAATTCTCTTCTAACTTAGAGTTTCTCATGTGCCCTGTTAATCTTCTGTACAAATCATTTGCTTTACCCACATACCATTTTACCTGCCCATCTCTTGGATCAATTGTTTGAAAAACATATGCCCCTCCTGCATGTAAATCAGCACCCAAAATCTCTCGCAAATAATCTCTCATCCATTTTTGAGTAGGTTTTAAACCAAAGGGATCGACACTTATCAATGAATTACTTACATATCCATATAATGTTGGATTATTCCCCATAAGTCCAATCGGATCAATCTGAGTATAATTCCCTTGTTCTGGGTCATAGTATCGGAATCTATTATAGTATAATCCTATTTCCAGATCTTCATACTGTCCCTGATACCTAAATGGTATAAAGTCTTTCTCACCTGTAAATTCTTTCACTCTTCCATAAACATCAAGCTCAGCCGACCAAACCTTATTGCCTAGTTCATCATAGGCTTCCACTGGCGTCCCCAGATAATCACTAATAATACTATAATTACCCTCACTCGTAATTTTGGCTGAAGGTACAAACCCATCATTAAACACCCATGTGACTAGATGATCATTTTCTAGTTCAACTGAATCATTCTGCGAATCATATTCATGAAGAATCGTATTGCCATCCCATACAAAATGAGTAGCCTTATCTTCAGAACTCTTCTCTATCCGTCTACCTAACGAATCATACTTGAAAGTAACCTCTGTCTCGTCTGGCTTGATAACTTTTGACATCATCCCATTGCCATAGTACTCGTACTTCCACGTATCACCATTCTTTTCGACTTTCTCTACGAGATTTCCTTCTTCATCATAAAAGAATTTGGCATCTTTCGTTTCTAGCAATCTACTGCCAGCGCCATAGACACGATCTGATTTATCTCGCGTTTCATACAAATTCCCGACATCGTCGACGCTGCGGTATAAGAAATCAAATTGACTACTGTCTTGGTTGGCCCACACAAGGTTACTAAATTCGTCATAACCATAGGTGACTTTTACACCAGTTAATTCGTTGACCGTGCTGCGTAATCGGTGATTAACATCCCAATTATATACGCGTCTTCGTGTATCCCGATTTTGACTACTTACTCGATGATGTGTCGGTCTACCAGTTATATCATATTGCCATTTACTGATGACATCCCCTGGTAGAATTCTCTCAATCTCTTGACCAAGTTCATTGTACTGCATGGAGGCTGTCCACTGAGCTTGTTCAGAGCGAGAAGCTGTCATTTGTAAGACATTGCCCATCTCATTACGTGCGACATCAATTTTTGCACCGAGGCTACTCGTAATTTGGGAACGATTGCCTAACTCGTCATAGCTACTGGCAATCCAATGGTCATTTTGCCACTCTTTGATCACTTGTCCAGATAGGTCGCGCTCTAGCTTGACGGTCACATGGTCGTTGGCAGTCTCTTTTAACAAACCATTTTTGTCATATCCAAATGTTTCCCATGTGCCATCATAGTAGTCTGAACGAGTGACATTTCCTAGACCGTCATGCTGATACGCTGTCCAGCGATCACCAGGTCGGTTTATCCTTTGAACCAATCCTGCCTGACTTCGTTCATACGTTTTTTCCATCTCATCAAAGCCGATTTCCTTGATGATATTGCCTTTCGTATCACGTTCAAACTCATACGCTTCGCCTTTTTCATTGAACACTGCGGTTAACTGCTCTTCTGTATCATAGGTGAATTTGACTTTCTTCCCGCCTTGTTCGCGAGACGTTAAACTGCCAAGAATCGTGTAATCAAAGGAAACTTGCGTATGATTGTCTTTCGCAAAAACAACATCATCATAGGCATTATACTGCAATTGGACGTCGTTACCATCTGAAAGATTTGCTTGGACAAGCCGATTTAAGTAATCATAACGGAACTTCTCTGTGGCTCCTAACGGATTGGTCGTTGTTGTACAATTGCCACGATGGTCATACGTCCATGTCGAGCTTGTCCCGTCTGGCAATATCACTTGACTTAAGTTCAGATCTACATCATAAGCTAAGCGTACCACATGACCTTGTGCATTCGTTACTGTGTCAATTAAGAGATGCTCATTATAGGAGAATTCAGTCTTTGTACCATCTTCTAATATATTTGCCTGTAATGTGCCGTCTTCATTATATATCCATTGACGACTGCCGCCCTCTGCGTTCACAGCTTGAATTAGCCTATCTTTGTCATCATGCTGTGAGGATAATGTACTGCCATCCGCAAGAGTAATTGTCACTGGATTGGCCCACTCATCATATTGATAGGTTGTCACACGGCCATCTTCATCGACTTCCTGGAGTAATTCAAAGTCTTCATTATATTCGTAACTGACTTCACTCCCATCTGGATGAACGATTTTCGTACAAAGATTATCCTCATTAAAATAATAATAACTTTTATGACCTAAACTATTGGTAATTTCATTATAGCCCTCGTGATAAGAAAGCTCACCCGCAAGAACATTTCCATCGCCCCATGTTTTAATTACACGTGCCCCTGTTGTTGGGCCGTCATATCGCCAGAAGAAGGAGTTTTGATTCCGATCTATTTTTTGCGTCATTAGGTGGTTTTTATATTTTATATACGTACTTTGCCCTAATGCATCTTGGATCTCGATTAAATCTTGTACATCATTGTATACATAACGAACCAAGACTTCTCGTGCCATTCGCTTACGCAAGGCAACTTCTGTCATTCGGCCTGCCTCATTCGTAGTAACCTCAAGCACACGCCCCACACTGTCGGTCACTTGAGATAAATTGCCTCTATCGTTGTATGCAAACAGAATCTGATGATCTTGTTCGTTTCTCACTGCTTTTAATCGGTAGATTGTCTCTGTTGTTGGTTCGAATACATAAATCAATCGAGTATCATGTTCAAATAAATGGTACTCCTCACCTGTATTTGTTAGCGTCATTCTTTCACGCTTGTTAAAATACGGCAAGTTCGTAGGCAAAATCGGAAAGCCAACCGCTCGTCCATCAGTTACAACGATCCCAATCAATTCTTCCTCTTCAAAAATCTCAAATGCTAGATCATATTTAAAATGCATCCCATGACCTGTCAAGCTGATCCGACCACTATCACTATACCATGCGCGTTCCCATGATAAAGGAATAGGTCCAGGCAGTTCAAAATCGACGCCTTCATAAATCATACGTCCTGTGATTAAATCAACCGGTTCAAACCCTCTTTTACAAAATTTCTCACTCAACCCTTTTGTACAATTAAATTTCTTTAATACTTTGTGATTAACATTTGTCAGGACATTTTTGGCCATTGCTTTCATGCCATCTACTGCCTTCGAGACGCCAAGCACTTCATCCATCGATTTGACGACTTTATCTGCGGCCGTTTTCACGGGCTTCGATCCCTTATTGGCTAGCTCTGTTACTTTATCTAGTGTTTTGGCTACTTTACCATAAGCAGCCTTCATCCCTTTTACTGCTTTTGATGCACCTGCGGCTTTATCCGCAGCTTTACTTGCTTTCTTTGCGGCTTTTGCCGCTTTGTTAGCCTTATAGGCTGCTTTGGCTGCATCACCAACACCTGGGACTGCCCCTACTAAGTTCATCGCTGCACCCGCGTAATCTCCTCGCGCCAAGCTTAGTCCTGCATTCGCAACATCCGCAATTGCACCTATACCAGGAATAAACCCAGCGACATCCAGCGCGAGACTTACGCCATCTAAAATTTTGCTAAACAAGCCTTTCTTCTTTTTCTTCTTCTCCGCCTTTTGTGGGAATATTACGTCAACTTTTTGCGTAGCTTCGACCGCTTCTTCATTAATCTTCAGTGGTTGACTTTTCTTCTCTATCCCTTCTTGATGGATGAGCGTACTCATTAACTGAGTATCAGCCGCAAGGATCACATGACTATCTTCCTGTGCTGACATGGCAATCCATTCTTCCGCCTCCATGAATAGCTCTTTCATTCCACTCATTTCGAGAGTTTCGTCCGCTGCTAGCATGATCGTACTATCGCTTAGAAATGTAATTCCTTCTCCATCATCCATTTTTAATTCCAATACCCCATCTACCGCACTGAACGTAATATCTTCAACACCTAATGTCATGTCTTTCCCGTAATTGGTTACCAATGACTTAACGGTAGAATCCGCCATTTTCTTCGATGCCTTTTGGCTCCCCTCTGGTGTGGCTGGATCCACACGCACCGAATTGATGACGATTGCCTCTTCTTCAACGGCACTTAGAAAGTGCAATTGGACACGTGAACCTAATTGTGGCATTAAATACATGACGCTATTGGCATCTGCTGAATAAGCAAACCAATGCGCTTTTTCTTTATCTTGCTTCTCATCAATATCTAAATGGACCTTGACAGTGTTTTGTGTGATATCAATAACCTTGCCTGAAAATGCTGCACCAATGAAATCTAAATTGCGTACCAATCGCTGGCGAATACTTCTTTCTGGTTGGGCAGTATATTGAAACTTCAGTACGCCACCATCAAGGTTGATTTCCCGAACAGTTATAATATAGTTTCTTCCCTTTAAATGTACCTTTGTCCCCAACTCATGGGATTCCGTGCTTTCAAACTCACAAAAGATATAATCAGCTTCGCTCACATCTGTGCCATCGTTTTCTGTAATCAACCAAAACGCATCCATATCCTTACGTAATTTATAAGGCAGATGGTCGATCGTTACACGTTTGCTACTTTGAGGTGGACCAATCCAGAACCGAGGACTATTACCTTGTAGATCAGGAAAAACAACCGCTTGCAAATTGGATGCCATTCTTTTGATAAATGTCCAATCTGTTTCCATATATTGAATCGAAATATGACCAATCGCTTGATCGTCAGACGCATTATCGATGTAATCCCCGTGAGGATAGGCTTCGACGACGGTATCCATTAACTGCTCATACGTCATACTCGCATCTTGAAAAGAACGTGAGCGCTTCACAATATCCATATTTGCCGTAAATGATACAGCATCAACTGTGACATAATGCACCCCTTGCGATGCTTGTAACTCCGCATTTTCAATTCTTCCTGAGAATAAAATGTCTTTATCCTTTCCAAATTTCACAACAACTTCATCTGTATGACTGACCTGTTGTATATAGTTCTGAGCTTGCTCTTCGGCGATTATTCCAGTAAAGTACAATCTTGCATGGTCATTGCCACTATGTTTGATTGTTAGTTTATCTAAACGAACAAGTGGATACGGCCATACGAGTTCAATATCCACATAAGTACTAACCATATGTACTCCTTGTTCTCCTTGCGAATTCATAACTTACCTCCTTTCTATCAATTTCATATTTAAAACCCTTGTTTCGGTATGTCCAAATCCTCTTGCCCGTCATGGACAATATCAATTTTCCCTCCGCCTGCGGAGCATTGATTATGACAGCGGTTTAATAACGCTTGCTTCCCTTCTATATGAACATTCTCCATCCCATCGATCCAATCAATGGAACATACTGGTGTACACGGTTTTTTCAATTTCAAGCAGACACCGAATGTGGGGATGTTTTCTGGATTTCGATCTCCTACATTCATCACAGCTTTCCCTTTAATATAAACACCATGATCTTGCGGCAAGTTTAAATAATTGAGATGGCTGCCATGTTCACAGGAAATAATTGCTCCATGTACCACATAACTAAATTGTTCCTGATCCGAACTCTCAGTCTCCAAATTTTCCACAACTTGAGCCATTAGATATCCTTCCTTTCGTATCGTTCTGCGAATCAACACTTACGTCCCAAACTACTCTCAGGCAGTAATTTGGAATGATTCAGCAAACATTATCTATCGTCTTTCAAGTCTTACTCTCTGTAGCTGGAATCCTAGAAGTGATCGTCGTAACATACTTTCTGCAACATCTAAATTGACAATTGTGAAAGATTCTTTAATGGTGTCGACTTGAAAAATACAATCCAATTCCACTTTCTTGGGATCAATCACGAGTTCCTTAATTAGTCCGTCTGGGGTAAAAGTTGTCTCATGGGATATACAGTTTTTCCTCACAATGTCTAAAAGCCAATACAAACGCTGTGTTCCTTTCTTTACATCTGTAAATACAATCGCTGTAAAATCTAAGTCATCCTCGTATTTCGCAAATAACTCTTTCATATCATTTGACACAATTCTTTCGGGCTTGTCCAAATAATCCAGATACAGTGCATTCTCCTTCTCTACCACTTCCGCGAATACAGACGAATAAACAAAATCATCATCGAAAGCTTCACTAGTCGCTAAAGGAATGATTGGATTTGTAATACTTTGATCTTGCCGAAGAATAAAATACTCCATCTTTTCCTCCTTTACCCATCACTGTGCGTATCTAATTATTTTTGTGACTAGAGTCAACTAATCCAATGAATGTCTTTCATTTGGTCTGGGCTAAATTGGTACTTCTCTTGATCTCGTTTAAAGAAGGTAGCCCCTTTTAAATTTGCGCCTGTAAAATGGGCACCTGTAATCTGTGCAAACTCAAACCTTGCATTTTCCAAATTCGCATTTCGAAAATCAGTACCAAGGTAGCACGCAACTTCACCATCGGAAAGCCTCATTGTTTTTCCTTGTGCATGAGTAAAATTAGCACCTACTAAATTGGCATTTCGAAAATCAGCATCCTGAATGGCTGCATAAGAAAAATCAACATTCGATAACTGACAATCTACAAAACTAGTACCAATGCAAACACTTTGTTTCAATAAAGCACCTTCTAAGTTACTCCCGTTGAAATCCGCATAGGAAAAGTCCATTTGGTTGAACTGTTTCTGCTGTAATTGCAGATTTGAGAAGTTTTCAAACGTATACGCTTTGTCAGCCTCTCTTTCCTCTAACCATGAGATAAGACTTTTTTCCACTCGTTCCCGTTCGTCAAAGATCGCTACATCCTCACTAAAGCCTTTATATTCACCAACACGAAATCTCAAGCACGCTGCTCGCTGAAAATTCATTTCTGGTACGTATTCTTTTTGATAGCGAAAGAGATAGCGTACCAATTGAATGATATACTGATGAAACAGAATCACTGTCTGTTGAATGATGCCTCGAATGTCAGCTGTTTGAATGGTGAGATACGGTTTTCTTTCTTTTTCAAGTGTCTTTTGTAAATCAATAATCGCCTCACTAAGCCATTCCGCTTCAAACTGTGCCGTGCACTCGACCAAATCGTAATACCATGTTTTCCCATATGCTTCTAGCAAGTATGTACACTTATTTTCTAGTAATGATGTTCTTAGTAATGATAGATGAATAAAGGCAACTGGCGCTAACTCTCCCTGTTCTTGCCGGTCTCTAATATTTACAAACAGTTGTTCAAGTGAAGCAATGATTGGCTGCAGCAATGTTTTCTTATCTTGCCGAAACTGTTGATCTACCAACTCTTGCAACCGGCTGACATGAACTGACACATATTCATCCATAAAATGCTGTAATGCTTCTTCTCGCTTCACGCATTCACGCCCTCACTAATTTGCTCGTACTTCCGTTCCTTTAATCTCCATTTTGTCTTCCATCTTGATTGAATTTTCTTTACAAATCATCTCAATTTTCTCATCCGCATTTATCATAATTTGCTTTGCATTGATGACGACTTTCTCTGTTGCTTTAATGTTAATATTTTTATCACTTATAATCGAAATTCCATTATCATCCATAAGTGTAATCAATAACCCTCCACCAGATATGACAATCCGATCTGGTGCAAGTAGAATTTGTTTGCCATGCTTGGTTCTGAGTGTTTTGACATCTGGATCAACCATCCGCCCTGGATCTTGGCGACTATCTGCTGCTGGTGCAGCACTTGATTGACCGCCACTTGCTTGATTACTTTCTGCTAACATCGCACCAGATTGTGGAGGTGACTTAGTTACTGAGCTTAGCGCAATCCCTTCATCCTCACGATTGCTAGGGAAGTAGATTCTCACATTATCAGATAACTCTGGCATGACATACCAACCTGTATTATCCTCTGATGCATAAATTGTTGAATATGGAAACCAATAGGCAGTATCTTTATCTTGATCCTCATCAAAATCGACATGAATGCGAATTTTATCGCCTTTAATGTCAATCACGTTTCCTTGAATAGAGGCGCCAATAATGGCTTGATTATAGGAAGTGCGGAGACTGAAACCGTTCTCAGGTGTTAACGTATAGATATGCTTGAACAAACCATCTTTGATCGTCGAGAAGATTTTATATACATACAGTTTTCTTGATTGGAAAGTCACTTCATTGCCTATTTTGAATGGTTGAATCGATTCAACTTCATAGTACATATAATCACTATCAGTAATTCCTTCAAGATAATTTTCACTTGAGACAAGGAAGTTACCGATTGACTTTTTGATTCGATAATTGATTGCTTCCATTTCCTTCGTACCGTCAGCTTGATACGGTACACCGAAGTAAAACTTTGATGATGGGTAAACTGTTTCCGGCACCAATCCTGTATGGAATCGCGATGCCATTCGTTTAAGAAACTCCCAATCTGTCTCTAAATATTGCATCGTGAAATTGCCAATTTTGGCCCCATCCGTTACACAATCGATGAAATCTGCACCTTTTTGATCGGCAATACATACGTCTATTAATTCACTGTAGGGCATACTTGCATTTTGATAGGTTTGGTTTTTCTTCTTCACATCTAACACATACGTATGGGAAACTGCTTTAACCTCTAAATAATAGTTGTTCATAACCGATTTCACTTGTACATCTAATGCCAGCCCATTAAAAATAGGAATCGCTTGTCCATCGCTAACGATTTGCAATACTTCAATAGCCGTTTCTACATCTGTCGTATATACATATATATCTTCGAGTTCACTTGGGATCAGACCCGTTAAATGCAATGTAGCATGCTCATTCATTTGTTGTGTTATTTCGATTTGATGGACGCGAATATTATAGGGCATGACAATAATATCCTTATAAGTTAAGGCAGGCTCTTTCCCTGATTGATTGCCATTTTCGCTTCTTTTGTATACCTTATCTACTGATTCTTTCTGATTTGCCCCAGCAGCTATTTTTGCATTCATTTCCTCTGCAAAAGGACTGCTTTGAACGGGTTTTCCAGCCAACGAATGATTATCAAGTTTTTTCGTATTCATCCGGTCCATCAGACAACACCTTCTCCTTCTACTATTTTGTCTTCAATCGAGATAGATTCCATCATGCCGTAAGCAAGTGGCTTCCAAATATTCATCTCTTTTTTCAAACAATTAACCGAGCCCATCGTCACATTCTCACCAACCATAAACAGAAACATTAAGTTATAAATCTTGCCATCTAATGCTGGCGTGATGAAATCAAAATAGCCAATCTGTTCTCCGTTAACTTCCTTCATGCCGATATCTAACATTTCTGCACTTGGCTGCATTTTACTAAGCATATTCATCATATTGTGTGTGAAATCTTCTAATTCCTCCGATTTAATCTCTTGTTCCATGATTTTCATCGTGACATTGATTGATGTACTTTCACTTGTATAGATATACTCGGGTCTGCGGCTTGATGGGTATTTAATATCCATCAATTCTGGTGTCATCACTTCAAATGCTGCTGGGATGCACATCCGGATTTGATTGTCATAAAAGCCAATTTCTATAAACTCCATCGTTTCATCTTCGATCATTAGTTGACCCGCTTGGATCGCTTTGACAATGTCAGTATGTACTAATTGTTTTTCGATGTTCTCCATTCGTTTCTTCTGTCTTGCATGTTTCGTCATTCCGGTAATTTGTTCATCCATATAATCCATCTTTGACACTCCTTTGTACCGATTAATTTCTATTAATCGTGCTATCTAGTATTTTTACTTCCCTACAGGCTAGACAATTTCGTTAGCTCTCACTCATCACAATCCCTCCAAACTAGCTTTAATTGATGTTATTTATTATGGGAAATTTACCTTTTACGGTAAATTATTGAAGTTCAATTATTAGTTGTTAAATATAGTATATTATTGTTACTTTTTTTGTAAATATGCTATAAATCCTATAAAAAACAGCTAGAATAGCAAGCTATTATCATAAAATTCACTTTAATAATATGGCTTCACTTCAGCATTTATAGGCATATGCCAAGGATAGCGGATTGGAACCCATTCTCTTTCTAGATATTGTAAGTGGTGTAGGATGATTATGCCCAATGTTCAGATGGAGGAAGTTCGGCACGGGTAAAAAGTCTCGTTCTGTCGAATTATACTTTCCTATCTTTTAAAAAGAAGACGGCACATCGGTTATTCATTACCGATGTGCCGCCCCAACATATAAATAGAAGCAGGTCTCCCTTTATCGGGAGCCTGCTACTTCTTTTAAAATCATTTACGTTACTACCTCGACGTGCACTGAGTGTAAGTCGCAACACATAATAGGGTGCTGGTGATGGTGAATTAACACTTATTGTACTAAGCTACACTAATGGGCAGGGGGGATACTTTGCGGATAGTGGAATACATTCATCGGATCATACTTTGCTTTTACTTTTCGGAGTCTGTCAAAATTCCTTCCATAATAGGCAGGTCCAAAGTTTTCAATATTAAAATCTGGAACATTAACATAGGAGCCCTTGGCGAACGGCTTCATCATCTCCCTCGTTCTTTCCACTAAGGCAAGGTTTCTCTGAGCTTCAGAAGGATCCGTCCAGGTTGCACTAAACTCAAAATAAAACTTTGGATCGCGCCAGAAGAATGCTGTGGCATTTGGAGAAATTCTACTAACTGCACCTCCCCAGTTTAGAAAGAAAAAGTTGGATTCGGTTCCGGTTGCTTCTTCAAGAAAACGGCGCATGATTTTGATTGCTTCATTTGGAAATGGCTCAAATCCCCAGGATGATGAAAATTTATTGCTCATGTCTGTCGGTATTGGGTCAGGTGCAAGCCATTTGTCAACGAGAGCTGGCCAAGGTAAAGCTTGAATGTTAATCTCTGTAGGCGTACCTGTTGTTAATAATGGTTCTAACAAATCGGTTAATTCTGCTTTTGAACCGAGAAATAGTCCAGTTGCGTGGAGTAACCCATTGGTTCTACTGAAAACCTCCAATATAGCGCCTAATCTATCGTCAACAGAAGGTGCCCATCTCTGCCAGACTTTAACAACCTCTTCCATTTGCTCCCACGGCCATATAATATCATACATCGTTGCTTTTGCAGGTGCACGATGTACTTTCAACTTGTATTCTGTAGCGATGCCGAAATTCCCCCCGCCTCCACCGCGCGATGCCCACAAGAGGTCGGAATTATTATTTTCATCAGCAATTAGTGTTCTTCCCTGAGCATCAACCATTTTTACCCCAATAAGATTATCACTGGCCAGACCAATTGTGCGTTGGATTGGCCCAATTCCACCGCCTAGTGTAAGACCGGCAATTCCGACGGTCGGGCTATCTCCAAAAGGTGTCATGAAACCTTTTTTAGCTAAAGTCTTCACAGCTGGCCCCACATCGTTACCGGTTTCTACAAGTGCTATTTCCTCTCTGCTATTTAGTCGAACGCGAGTCATTTCACTGACATCTATGACAATGCCATCTTTTACAACAGACATATCTCTTTCCAAAGCATGGCGCCCGCCACGGGCACGAAGAGGAACATTGTTTTCCCGTGCCCATCTTATTGCGTTGGACACATCCTTATGATTTTGGGCGAATACAATAACGAGGGGAAATGTGTTAGTATACGGATTCCAATTTAGTCGTGCTTTCTCATACCCGGGGTCGTCTCTAAAAATCACTCGTCCCGTCAATTGTGTTTTTGAGTTGATAAATACCACCCTTTCAAGACCAATATTCTTTACAGAAGTATTCTTTCATAATAAAGTATGTAGAAGTATTATGAAGGGTATGGGGCAAATATCCGTTTTTGGAAACGAATGCATTATAAGGGGTACCAAGGGAGAAGTTTACTGCATTTTATAAGATTATCTATTCAAATCGTTCTTTTTTAATAACTAATTTGTATATCCGTTACAAGAAACATGAAAAGGCAACTCCCATAGGGTTAGTTGCCTTCTTTTAATATGAGCTGGGCTACACACTCCACATGCACCGTGTGCGGAAACATGTCTACTGGTTGCACCTCTACCGTTTCAAACCCACCATCTTCAAGTATTCGCAAATCCCTTGCCAATGTTGCTGGGTTACATGAAACATACACGACCCGCTTTGGCTTCATTTCGATAATGGTTTGCAGTAATGCATCGTCACAGCCTTTACGTGGAGGATCGACGACAATTACATCAGCATGAATTCCGTCCTTTTTCCAGTTTGGAATGACGACTTCTGCTTCACCTACTGCAAATTCAACATTATCTATTCCATTTAGGATTGCATTACGTTTCGCATCTTCAATGGCTTCTGGAACAATTTCAACACCATATACCTGCTTTGCGTTTTGAGCTAAAAATAAAGTAATCGTTCCAATGCCACAATACGCATCAATAACCGTTTCCTTACCTGTTAAGCTTGCATATTCTAGCGCTTTATCATAAAGCACCTTCGTTTGTTCAGGGTTGACCTGGTAAAAAGACCGTGCTGAAATGGCAAACTTAATTTCACCAATATTGTCGTAAATGTATTCTTCACCCCAAAGGACGTTCGTTTCATCACCAAATATTACATTTGTTTTCTTTGGGTTGATGTTTTGGGCAATTGATTTCACTCCTACAATTTGTTCAGTGATTTCATCAATAATTTTATTCTTATTCGGAAGATCCTTCGTTCTTGTGATAAGAACTACCATTATCTCACCAGTAACAAGCCCATATCTCGCCATAATATGGCGAAGTGTACCCCGGTGGTTTTGTTCGTCATATGCTTTCACACCATATTTTTCGCATATTCTTTTCACAGTTTGGACAACTTCATCATTTTTTTCCTGTTGAATCATACAAGCTTCCATGTCAATGATTTCATGGCTGCGTTGCTGGTAAAATCCTGCTGCAAGTCCACCTTCGCGATCTGCAACAGGTACTTGTGCTTTGTTTCGATAGCGCCATGGTTTTTCCATTCCAAGAACAGGGTGGACCTTGATATTTTTTAGTTTTCCGATTCGGGTCAGTACTTCCTGAACTTGTTTTTGCTTTGCGACCATTTGACCTTCATAACTCATATGCTGAAGCTGGCACCCACCACATTCTTTATATACCGGGCAGGGTGCGTCAACTCGATATGGACCTTTTTCATATATTTCAATAAGCTTACCAAAGCCGTAGCCTTTTTTCACTTTGATGACTTTAATTTTTGCTCGTTCATCTGGCAATGCATTTGGTACAAAAATTGGATACCCATCTATTTTAGCAACACCTGCCCCATCATGGGTGAGGTCTTCAAATGTCACATCATAATATGTATTTTTTTCAATTGATACTTGACCATTTGTCATGTCATTACGTCCTTTACCTTCAAAATGCTAAAACTGATTGTATCATAAAATCTATATTGTTCGCTAATTCACTTGGGGAATATCAAAGATAAATCCCTTCTAAGGTACCTAGAACCCGTTATGGTGACCTCTAGAGCATCTTAAACTCCCCAAAATCAAAGAAAAAAACCTGGCAAATCGCCAAGTTATGATTGTGTAAGCTCCATTTTTTCGGCCTTATCTTTTCCAACAAGGACATTAATATGCTGATACAGATTTTCGAATTCTCCAGGGAGCAGGCCGCCGTATTCCCCATCAAGGTTCAACTGCATTTTATCAGTTGGATTTACCTTAATCCGATTTGCTTTTGCATAAATTACATGCGGATCATGTATATGCTCCCCACGTATCGCGAGTGAAGCAACCTTTATAAAATCTGCTAAATTTGCCTTTTTTAGAATAAGTAAGTCGAATAAACCATCATTCAATGATGAATCTGGAGCTAACTTCTCAAATCCACCTACTGAATTTGTTAGGGATACAAGGAATAACATGATTTCCCCTTCAAATAGCTTTCCATCATATTCAATACTAACATGTGTAGGCTTAATTGACGGCAGGATCTCCATACCCTTTAAGTAATAAGCAAGCTGTCCGAGCATGGTCTTCAGCTTACTTGGCACTTCATATGTTAACTCGGTCAAACGTCCTCCGCCAGCTATATTGATAAAATATTTATCATTGACTCGTCCAATATCAATTGGCGCAGTAATGCCCTCAACTAGAACATCACATGCTCCCTCGATTGTTCGGGGTACACCAATTGCACGAGCAAAGTCATTTGTAGTACCGACTGGAATAATTCCCAATGTTGGTCGGTATTCCTGTCCTGCAAGACCATTAACGACTTCATTAATTGTACCATCACCGCCCGCTGCTACGACAAGATCATATTTCCTTTCAACAGCAATTCGTGCAGCATTTGTTGCATCACCTTCACATGTTGTCGCATGACAAGATGTTTCATATCCAGCACCTTCAAGTCTCATTAACACCTCGGGAAGATGTCTTTTAAAAATCTCCCTGCCTGAAGTTGGATTATATATAATTCTTGCTCTTTTCATTACCCATCATCCTATTTTGAAATATAATTAATCAAATGCGCCTTGGCGTATTTGCGCCCAGATTTTTCGAGCATGCTCGAAAATTCCCTTTAAAAATCTGAGGCAACCGCCGGAGGCTTTAACTTTATTCAGTTGTGTATGAACCCCCATGCAAATTGAAAACTGATTTGCATTCATCTCACCAATAATTGAAGTGGGAGACTTCTGCTGAATAAAGTTAATCCGTTACTCACTATTTCACATAATAGCTCATCAAACGAATTTTATCAATTTTTTAGCTAACAAAAAAATCCAATTAACTACCATATATTCTTCACACCTCATTATAGTCAACCGCGATACGTAAAGCATGCACCGGAATACCTATTTACTATAATGCCCACGAAAAAACGCCTCAAACTGAAGCGTTTAAATCTTGATTTGCATTCCATTCACTCGCCAATAAACTATACGTAACCAAATCTTCAAAATGGTCATAGAGCCATTGACCTTGACGCTTTATACACTCGTTCGTAAACCCTAAACGTACAGGAATTGCCCTGCTTTTACAATTGCTCGCAGCAACTTGAATTTCCACACGATTAAGACCCAATTCGGTAAAAAGATAGCATAAAAGAGATTGGATACATTTTGTAATAATACCCTTACTCTGTGCATCTTCTGATAAAAAATACCCGATACTTGTTGTTTTATTTTTCCAATCTATATAATGAAGACCAATCATTCCTACTAATCTACCTTCATAACGAATACCAGCATCAAATCCGTTATTATCTGCATAATTTTTCAACCAAATCGGGATAATCGGTTCAAGATCTTCCGCTGATTTTCGTTTATCTACCCATAGTAACCATTTTCGTAGATGCTCACGATTTGAATCGATCAAATCAAATAATTCTTCTTTATGATGCTGTTGTAAAAGTTCTATGGAGATTTGTTCGTTCACACGATATGCAAACATCATATCCTCTCCATTCTATTTTCCTTCAACTAGATTAACAGAAACGAGCTCACTATTAAAAATGTTGAGACGATGTGTTCCATTGCCTAACTTTAAAATTCCCTTATATAGCTTTTCGCTGCTTTCCTCTTCATATGTTTCATCGATTCCACCTCGATCAGTCGTTTCAATCGAATCCCATTTTACATGCCCATCCTTCAAATCATTATTAGATGTAGCAGTCAACAATACATCATTTGTCTTGTTAACATGAACGGTAACATAGGAAGCGCCATTCACATTCCAATTGTTCTCAAGAGAACCTGGGTATAGTTCAAGATTATTATGATCTCCCCTAACTTCAAGACTAATGCTGTTCGGCACGATAATGGTAGGCTCCATCGCCGTATAAGTTGAGAATGGCCCCTCATAGTTAGCTGGCTCTTTTAACGTCACATACATTGTATCTCCAACAATCTTCGTTAATACATAATCATCCTTATCCTGAATTGGCGCATGGACATCCTTATTAATCGTTGCACGGTATGTACCAAACACATGTAATTCATTTGCATTAGAACCTTCAATATTCACTGTGTTATTCGTATCAACGACAATTCGTTTAACTGTAGTTGAAAGTTCTTCCTTAACTTCGGGAAGATTAAGTGTTGTATGCTCTGCCCCAACAAATTTTTGTGCCTCTGTTAAAAGACCAGTTGAACTAAGAATCGTAAAACCAATCCCAATTGTCCCGATAATCCCAACAAATAGAATGCTTAGAAAATCATATTTTACAACCGGATTCTCTTGCTTTGATAAAAAGAGGTACACTAGAATTTCGATTCCTAGTACGACTAAAATGAGCGGCCACCACACAAGTAGTGGCTCAACCATTTTGATATCACTAACCTGTGATATGAACAGGAGCACCCCTAAAAGTACGAGGGACAGCCCCATTGATATTGTACCAACTCGCCATTTTCTCATCATGCACTCTCCTTCTTGCTTTTACTTCCGAACAATAACTTTAAGCCACCGCCAATTAATAAAATACAAATAATTGTGCCTTGGAAGTAGTTATAGTACAAGTAGCGAATATCGATTCCAAAGTTAAGATTAATGCTTGGTGCAATTGCTGGAATCACGATACTATCAAACATGTAGTACAAACCAAGTGCTAATAGGCCAATTCCAATCCATTTTTGGTGATTCATGAAATACGAAATTACTGGAATATCCTCAAGTTCCTCTTCCCCATGCTTCGAAACCTTTTGTAATGCATCAAAAAAGCTATAAAACCAAATAATTGGAATCAAAAACATGAAAAGGGAAAGTCTTAAACTATCTAAAATATAGATTCCAAACAAGAAAGCTGCCATTAACTGTAGGCCGCGTTTCTGCAATCCAAGGTACATATGGCCAGCACCAGGAAATATTGATAATACAGTTGCTAATGTTTTACTCTTTTTCCCTTGTTCTTTCTTTGTTTCCTCAAGATCTTCTAATATGGTACGATCGACAAGTTCCTCGCCCCTTTGTTTCTTACCAACCTGTTGAATCGCATCAAACATATTGTACACCCAGAGAATCGGCAGGATTCCGAGGAATACCAAAAATCCATCCTGACTTGTAAATACTGTGATAAAGAAAATCATCGTCCCTAGTCCAAAGAAACCTATTAAAAACGTCAACCCTCTATTCATTAAGCCTAGTTGAAAATGGCCAAGCCCCGGAATAAATGACAGCAAGATTGTATAAAAACGTTCAGATTCATCATTTCGTATTTGTGGCTGAACTGCGGTCACTCCGTCATTCTGTCCAGTTTGCACGGACTTCTGAGAATTTTTCAATAGATACAGAACCATATCCAATAAATTAATAGCCGTAACGACAATTCCAAATCCTGCACCTACAAAAAACACCTGTGGTGCATAATCAACCATTGCTATAAAAAGACCAAAAGCCACTGATCCAATACCAAAAAATCCGTATAGAAACCCTTTTACATTACGATTTACATAAAAAAACCCAACTCCCGGTATAAACGAGAGAAAAAATGCGAGTAATGGATTTTTATTCATTATTCTTTGCCTCCTTTTTGTCGTGGTTCGATTTTGTCAAATATAGATAACGCCTTTTCCATTAAGCTATTTGATAGAGTTTGCTCTTGCTTTGACATCGACGATGATGCCTCAACCGTAGCAACAATGCCTGTAATGCTTTGGAAAACGCCTGTTGTCATCAACGTGATTGTAATAATTGCTGCGACTCCATAATGAAATAACGGATGTTGATAAACAGTTCTTTTTCTTGCCTTCTTTTGTGGAAGCTTAGCCATTACTTCATCTGTGAAGCTACTATCATCTAAGTCTGGAAGTTGCTCGGCTTGGGTATCTATCAATTTTATATAGACGTCCATACACTGGTCACAGGAAAATAAATGATCTTCAAGCTCTTCTCGCTTCGACTCAGATAGCTCATCCTTAATATATGTCAACCAATCATCCTCGCTGAAATGCTTCATCAAAAATCATCCTCCTTCCAATGCTTCTTCATCCAACTTCTAGCCCGATATAGCTTCGTTTCAACCGTCTTAACTTCAACTCGCTGCTCGTCAGCAATTTGTTTATAGCTCTTCTCGGTTATGTAATACGCATAAATAACTTCCCGATAATTCGGGGGCATTTCATCTAATCGATTACGAACCAGTTCTCTTTGTTCTTTACGTAAAAGGGGTACAACCACATTTTCATCAGACTGAGAGAGTTGTGAAAATTCCTCTGGTTCAATAGTTATCTCCTTTTGCCGCTGCTTTTTACGCTTCATATCAATTGCATGATTCACCGCAATCCGTGTCATCCACGTCTTTAGACCTTGAGAATTATACTCGGGGAGAGCATAATAAATTTTCAGAAACACTTCTTGAGCCGCATCCTCCGCATCCTTTTCATTCTTTAGAATCGGATAGATGACTTTGAAAATGCTATTCTTATATCTTTCAACAAGTAAGCGAAACGCATGCTCATCGCCTGCCCTCACCTTTTTTACTAGTAACTCATCTTGAATCGTGCTCCCCCCCTTTCTCTCTTGTCTACCTTAATAGACGAACTTACTCCTACTATACCCTACACTTTTTTATAAAAAAAATAAAAAAAGGCCCTCACATATTGAAGGCCAGCCGGTTATAGTATTTTTTATTATTCAAATGGAGAAGTTTATAGATTAAAGTAGCGATAAGTGTTGATGGTATTGTTAGTAGATCTCCTTGAAGATTGTATTGCATTTCTTGTTGTTCAAAGGAAATATTTCCATTATCCCTTTTCTGTCTATTCAAAAAAGGACCAGACACAAGTCTGATCCTCAACCATCACTTTAACGCTTATTCATTTCTTCAACTAAAATCTTGTTTACCATTTGTGGATTTGCTTGGCCTTTTGTTTGTTTCATGACCTGACCTACTAAGAAGCCAATCGCTTTCCCTTTTCCACTTTTAAAGTCTTCGATTGATTGTGGATTTTTATCAAGAATTTCAACAATTATACTTGTAAGTGCACCCTCATCAGAGATTTGAACAAGTCCTTTTTCTTTGACGATGGTTTCTGCATCTCCACCATTTTCGATTAACTCTTTGAAAACGGTTTTCGCGATTTTAGATGAAATCGTTCCATCTTCAATTAGTTTGATCATGCCAGCTAATCCTGAAGGAGTAAGGGCAATCTCATGTAATTCTTTTTGTTCTGCATTTAAATAGCCAGAAACCTCACCCATAATCCAGTTAGAAGCTTGTTTTGCATCCGCCCCACCTGCTACTGTTTCCTCAAAGAAATCCGCCATTTCTTTTGTTACAGTTAGTACGGCAGCATCATAAGCTGGAAGACCGAGTTCTTCTGTATATCGTTTTTGACGTGCATCTGGAAGCTCTGGGATTTGCGCACGAACCCTTTCTTTCCATTCATCATCAATATAGAGTTCAACTAGATCAGGCTCTGGGAAGTAACGGTAATCATCAGAGCCTTCTTTAACACGCATTAACAATGTTGTTTTCGTTGCTTCATCATATCGTCGTGTTTCCTGCCCAATTTCTCCACCTGCTGAAAGAACCTCTGCTTGTCTTGTTTGTTCATATTCTAATCCTTTTTGAACAAACGCAAATGAGTTCAAGTTTTTCAGCTCCGTTTTTGTACCGAATTCCTCTTGTCCAACTGGACGCAATGAAATATTCGCATCACAACGAAGTGAGCCTTCCTCCATTTTACAGTCAGACACACCCGTGTACTGAATGATTGATTTTAATTTTTCAAGGTATGCATAAGCTTCCTCTGGAGTACGGATATCCGGTTCAGACACAATCTCAATAAGGGGTGTACCTTGACGATTGTAGTCGACTAATGAATAACCATCCCCTGTATGTGTCAGCTTACCTGCATCCTCTTCTAAATGAAGACGAGTAATACCGATTCGTTTCTTTTCCCCATTCACTTCAATATCAATCCAGCCATGTTCCCCAATCGGCTTATCAAATTGAGAGATTTGGTAGGCTTTCGGATTATCTGGGTAAAAGTAGTTTTTACGATCAAATTTTGTATCTGTAGCAACCTCACAATTCAGTGCCATCGCTGCACGCATCGCATATTCAACAGCTGTTTTGTTTAAAACAGGAAGAACCCCAGGATAACCTAGTTCGACGACACTTGTTAGTGAATTTGGCGGAGCACCAAATTCATTAGGACTGCTTGAAAATATTTTTGATTGTGTTTTTAATTCAACATGGACCTCAAGCCCAATGACCGTTTCATATTTCATCTTTTTCACCCCTTACAATTGTGGTTTCTTTTTATGATGATCAGTTGCTTGCTCAAATGCGTGTGCAACTCGATAAATAGTACCTTCATCAAAATGCTTTCCGATGATTTGTAATCCAAGTGGAAGACCTTCCGAGAATCCACAAGGCACCGAAATTCCTGGTACTCCAGCTAAGTTTACCGGGATTGTTAAAATATCATTTGCGTACATTGTCATTGGATCCTTCGTGTTTTCGCCAATTTTAAAGGCTGGTGTTGGCGTAGTTGGTCCGACAATAACATCATATTTTTCAAATACATCTTCAAAGTCCTTTTTAATTAATGTACGGACTTTTTGTGCTTTTTTATAATACGCATCATAGTAGCCTGAGCTTAGTGCGAATGTTCCAAGCATGATACGACGTTTGACTTCATCGCCAAAGCCTTCACTTCTCGTTTGCTTGTACAACTCAAGTAAATTTGACGCATTATCCGTACGATAACCATATCTTACACCATCAAAGCGAGCTAGATTTGCAGAAGCTTCTGATGATGATAAAAGATAATAAGTTGCTAATGCATATTTTGAGTGTGGAAGTGAAACTTCTTCCCATGTAGCACCAAGTCCTTCAAGTACCTTTAGTGCTTCGAGCACAGATTGACGAACCTCTTCATTAACGCCTTCACCTAGGTATTCTTTTGGAACAGCGATTTTTAGACCCTTCACATCGCCAGTTAATGATGATAAAAAGTTCGGTACATCGACATTTGCAGAAGTCGAATCCATCTCATCTAGTCCTGAGATTGTTTGAAGAAGATAGGCATTATCTTCAACTGTACGTGTAATCGGTCCGATTTGGTCTAATGAAGATGCAAATGCGATCAGCCCAAAGCGCGATACACGTCCATATGTAGGCTTTAATCCAACAACTCCACAAAAAGCAGCAGGTTGACGAATAGATCCACCCGTGTCAGAACCTAATGAAAAGAGTACTTCCCCAGAAGCCACTGCTGCTGCAGAACCACCACTGGAGCCACCAGGTACCCGATCTGTGTCCCATGGGTTTCTAGTCACTTTATAGCTTGAGTTTTCGTTGGAAGAGCCCATTGCAAACTCATCCATATTTAATTTCCCTATCGTAACCGTTTGAGTAGCTTTTAACTTTTGAATAACTGTTGCATCATAAATTGGATCAAAGTTTTCAAGAATTTTACTTGCGGCAGTAGTGCGAAGCCCTTTCGTGACAATATTGTCCTTGATTCCAATTGGCATACCGAAGAGAACATTATTTTCACTATTGCTAATTGCATCATCCAGTTGCTTCGCATATGTTCTTGCATTTTCTTCATCTAATGTTAAAAAGGCCTGTACCTTATTCTCGACCTCATGAATCCGTTTATATGATTCATCAACTAAGTCAGTAATTGATATTTCTTTTTTATGTAAAAGGTCATGTAATTCCGAAACCTTGTGGTCAAATAGAGACATAATATGCTCCCCTCCTTATTCAATTATTGATGGTACTCGAATTTGTCCATCTTTTGCATCTGGTGCATTTTTCAATACTTCCTCTATAGGTAATCCTTCGGTTGCTTTATCTTCACGAAGGATATTTTTCATAGTAAGAACATGGGTTGTTGGCTGAACTCCTTCTGTATCCAATTCATTCAATTGCTCTGCAAACGTAATGATCGCATCCAACTGTTCTTGAAACATTTCAGCTTCTTCTTCTGTAACAGCCAAACGTGCTAAATTCGCAACATGCTTAACTTCATTAATCGAAATTCTAGACATTCTTCATTCACCTCCATGGCTATACGACCGCAATATTACTACTGATAATAACAAAGTTTTACCCTCCACGGCAACAATTTCCAACATACCACCGTAAATTTCTCTCCATACTAATACATAGCACCTTGCACCTTTGCACCTATCCAGCTATCGGCCTCTAAAAAAGCTTAGCTTTGACACTTGAATACTTTTGAAGCATAATATTCGTCAATCAATGGAGAAATTTGCTATATTTAATACATATTAAACATGTTGGAGTGAATGAAATGGAAAAGATAAATTCTGCTGAACGTTTTAATGAGGTCATTAATTCAAACGGAGCTATTGTGATTTTCGATACGACATGGTGCCCAGATTGCAGACGTTTGGAAATGTTCATTGATGATATTATTGCTAATCATAATCAAATAAGCTGGCATAGTATTGACAAGGATGAGTTCCCAGAATTCGCTGAGAAATATAATGTAATGGGAATCCCAAGTCTACTTTATTACAAAGGTGGAGAAAAGCTTGGGCATTTACACAGTGCAAATGCAAAATCACCTGAAGAAGTGAATGAGTTTTTAGAAGGTTTAGGGATTTAATGCATGTAAGAGCTTGGAGATTATATTCTAAGCTCTTTAATTCGTACTTTTTTTGAAAATAGTATAAGATTTTCCTCATTTTTATGTGTAAACACAAAAATACGGCCGTTATTTTCAATTTACGGTCGTTATTCGAAAAATACGGCCGTTAGCCTGAAAATACGGTCATTATTCTGAAAATACGGCCGTTAGCACTTTTACAGTGATATTTAACAACTACATTTTTTATATAAGGAGACTTAACACAATGAAGGTTAAAATTAACCGAAATGCAGCAAAAGTAATGAATAAAATGTTAAATGATCCAGAATCTGAGGGTAAAATGATTCGTGTAATCATTACTGAACAGCACGGAGACCATGCCCATTATGCGCTTCAGTTTGATAATCCGACAGAACATGATGAGATTGTCAAAACAGACAAAGATATCGACATACTACTTGATACACGGGATGCAGATTTTCTTGATGGTGTTTGGATTCAATTCTTTTACGTACCAGAAGAAGGATTTGTCATCACCAATCCTTCAAAAGGACATCATCACCATTAATATCTTAACAAAAGCGAGGAATGCTCCTCGCTTTTCTACTGTCATATACAAAAACCTCCCCATCACCTTGGGGAGGTTTTTACTAGTTAAAACATTTCTGATGTTGTTTTTCCTTGCATATGAAGAACAAGGTAGTCTGGGCCACCAGCTTTTGAGTCTGTACCTGACATATTGAAACCACCAAATGGTTGGTAGCCAACGATTGCTCCAGTACAGCCACGGTTGAAGTAAAGGTTTCCTACATGGAAATCTTCACGTGCTTTTTCAATGTTTGCACGATTGTTTGTGATAACTGCACCAGTTAAACCGTATTCTGTGTTATTCGCAATCTCAATTGCATGATCAAAATCGCGAGCTTTACAGAATGCAACAACTGGCCCGAAGATTTCTTCCTTCATTAGGCGTGCATCTTCAGCGACATCAGCAACGATTGTAGGTTGAATGAACCAGCCTTTTGAATCATCGCCTTGTCCACCATGAAGAAGTCTTCCTTCTTGCTTACCAATTTCAACATAACTCATAATTTTATCGAATGCAGCTTGGTCATTAACAGGACCCATGTACATTGATGGATTTGTTGTATCACCAACTGTTAATTCCTTCGTTAACTCGACTGCACGGTTTAATACTTGATCATACACATCCTCAACGATAACTGCTCGTGAACATGCAGAACATTTTTGACCTGAGAATCCGAAAGCAGATGCAACGATTGATTTAGCAGCTAATTCAAGATCAGCTTCTTTATCTACAACGATTGTATCCTTACCACCCATTTCAGCAATTACACGTTTTAACCAAATTTGGCCTTCGTTCAGCTTTGAAGCACGTTCGTAAATACGTAAGCCTACATCACGTGATCCTGTGAAACTAATGAAACGAGTGCGCGCGTGATCTACTAAGTAATCACCAACTTCAGAGCCACTTCCTGGAACGTAGTTAACTACTCCAGCTGGCAGACCAGCTTCTTCTAATACTTCCATGAATTTTGCTGCGATAACCGGAGTTGTACTTGCTGGTTTCAATAACACCGTGTTACCTGTAACAATTGCAGCAGTTGTCATTCCAGCCATAATAGCAAAAGCAAAGTTCCAAGGAGAAATAATAACCCCTACACCTAAAGGAATATATGAAAAACGATTATATTCAATCGGACGACTTTCTACAGGAATTCCGTCTTTTAATTTCAGCATTTGACGTCCATAATACTCCATGAAGTCAATTCCTTCAGCTGTATCTGCATCTGCTTCATTCCATGGTTTACCTGCTTCTTTTACTAGAATTGCAGAAAACTCATGTTTGCGGCGACGTACAATTGCTGCAGCACGGAACAGAATATCAGCACGCATTTCTGGGCTGGATTTTCTCCATGTTTGGAATGTCTTATCTGCAACCTGCATTGCTTTTTCAGCAAGCTCACGGTTTGCCTTTGATACACGTCCTACAATTTCTTCCTTGTTAGCAGGATTAACAGAGACAATTTTATCTTCAGTTGAAATACGTTCTCCACCAATAATTAAATCATAGTCCTTACCAAGATAAGCCTCTACAGTTGCTAAACCAGCTTCAAAGGCCTTCTTATTTGCTTCAATTGAAAAATCTGTAAATGGTTCATGTTTGTATGGTACAACCATCCATCTTCGCCTCCCTTTCAAATTCAAAAAGCGTTTACAACATACAATCATATTCTACAAGATATACTTGACTTCTTCAAACAATGTGGTAATAGTTGTAATTTTAAGTTTTTTCATCACTTTAATTAACTCATTTCAAAAAAGATCTAACCCATTCTTGAGTTAGATCTAAATGTACTAATTATATACATGTACGAACGGCTCTTTCTCTCCTGCTTCCCGGACAATCACACTTTCTGGTCCATCCTCAGAGGATATATAGACTTGCACTGAAATATAGTCATCAAAATGCTCCATAATCAGGCCTGTTATATATTGTGTAAAAGCAATAACTTCTGCCTTCCCATGGAATTCCATTGGTACCGTGAGAGTTAACTCTCTTAATTCATCATCTTTATAAAAGCCTTGACCAATAACGGCAGTAAAATTCGGAAAGAATTCTTCAACATCAGATGAAAAGTTTTCAAACATGACAGAATCCTCTCGATAAACCTTTTTGGCATCCTTTGATGGGAAGAAATAATATTCTTCATTTATATTCTCCCATTTATTTATCTCCGCACTATTTGCATTAACTGTAGCTTTTGCGATGAAATTACCAGGCGCAATGGAACTAGTTGCTTCCTGTTTAAAAAGAGCGATAACAATAGGGACATCTTTTATATCTTTATAAGCTTCATTACTACGCATTCGCTGGATAATTTCCTCTGCAATCCTTTTTCCTTCTTTTTCAACTGTTTCTTTGTCAATGGTTACGTCACGAGGGTAACCTCCCACCTGATCAGGAAGATTATAATAATAATGAGAATTCATCCCTAATCCGATGACGATTCCACCTAGTTCGAGCTTATCATCATTATTTTTCACTAGATAGTTTTGTTCTAAAACAGTTGAAAGATAGATCGGACTATTTTTCATTAGTTCTTCATATTTAGAAGCATCGTTCCCGGGCTCAAATATTGGATTTAACCCTTCATTCGGTGCCTTTTTCTTCTCTTTCTTCTCCAAAGCAGCATATTGTGCAGCTGAAAGTTTACGCGTAAGCCAAGCTTGAATCGTTTTCTTTTCTATATTTTGCCCTTCTTGATAATAATATTTATCAGACGGAAATGATTCCTGAGCAATCCGCATTAACCCTGTCTCAAATTCATTAACATCCAAACGATTATTAACATTTTCCGAAACGATACCCCTTGCTATTCCCGTTTTAAAAGGTAAAATAGAGCGATAATACGATTCAGAAATATTATATTTCGGGATAATTGCCTTTTCTCCCTTTTCATTTGTTTTCTGAACTACCTCTGTATCCTCACCAAATTTCGGAGCACAACCGGCGAGAAGAAGTAGTAAAGATACCCCTAGTATTAGTAGTCTTCTCAAGCCTAACACCTCTTACTTCCTCAATTCTTGGACCAAACGGTCCTCATCCCATATTTCAATATTCAACTCTTGTGCTTTCGTAAGCTTTGAACCAGCTGCCTCACCAGCAATTAAGAGATCCGTACTTTTACTTACACTACCTGTTACTTTTCCACCTAATGCTTCAATCTCTGCTTTTGCATCATTCCTAGTTAATTGTTCTAGCTTCCCAGTGAGGACAATTGTCTTACCAGAAAAATAGGAATCACTATTTTCAACAGATATTGCCTTAGGTCCTTTATATTCCAGATTAACACCGTAATCCCGTAGTTCCTTGAGTAGTTCTTGAACTTCAGGTAATTCAAAATAAGTGACAATTGCATCTGCCATTTTTTCACCAATTTCATTAATTGCTGTTAATTCTTCCTTGGTTGAATGCTGCAACTTTTCCATTGTTTCAAAATACTGTGCTAATGTCTTTGCTGCCTTTGCCCCAACATGACGAATTCCAAGCCCGAATAGGAGTTTTTCGAGTGAATTCTGTTTTGACGCATCTATTGCCGCAACAAGGTTACTAGCTGATTTTTCGCCCATTCTTTCTAATTGAAGTACTTGTTCTTTTGTTAATTTATATAGGTCAGCCACATCAACGATTAATTCCTCTTTGAAAAGCTGTGATATTACCTTTTCACCTAGTCCATCAATATTCATCGCATTACGTGAAACGAAATGGATGAGTCCTTCGCGAATTTGAGCCGGACACTTTGGATTAATACATCTTAATGCAACTTCACCATCAAGGCGCACTAATTCACTCTCGCATTCTGGACAGTGAGTCGGCATATGGAATTCGATTTCTTCACCAGTCCGTTGCTCAATTAGAACATTCACAACCTCTGGAATAATATCCCCAGCCTTTTTTACAACAACAGGGTCACCAATTTTTATATCTTTTTCACGAATTAAATCTTCATTATGAAGGGATGCGCGTTGGACCGTTGTTCCGGCAACAAGTACAGGCTCCAATATCGCTGTTGGCGTAATGACACCTGTTCGGCCGACACTTAATTCGATATCAATAAGCTTTGTAACAACCTCTTCAGCAGGAAACTTATAAGCTATCGCCCACCGTGGACTTTTTGCAGTAAACCCAAGCTCCTCTTGCTGATCAAGTGAATCAACCTTAATAACAATTCCATCAATATCATACGTGAGTTCTGGGCGTTTAACTACCCACTCATTCACATACTCAATTACCTCATCAATAGTTGCGCACTTTCTACGTTCTCGATTTGTTTTAAAACCAATTTTCTCCAGCCAATTCAATCCGTCACTATGTGAAACAACATTTGTTTTACTTGTATCTGCAATATTATAGATGAATACATCAAGATTCCTCTTTGCTGCAACCTTTGGATCAAGCTGTCTTAATGAACCTGCCGCAGCATTTCGCGGGTTTGCAAAAGGTTCCTCTTCATTTTCGAGACGGCCGGCATTTAATTTTTCAAAGGATTTACGTGGCATAAAAACCTCTCCACGTACTTCAATATTTACTGGTTCCTTTAAACGCAGTGGAATCGAACGGACTGTTTTTAAATTCACTGAAATCTCTTCACCTATTGTCCCATCTCCACGAGTAGAGCCTTGAACAAAAATACCATTCTCGTACATAAGTGAAACAGCTAAACCATCAATTTTCAATTCACAAACATAAGATACTGTCTCCCCAACCGCTTGGCGAGCACGGCGATCAAAATCCCGTAAGTCCTGCTCGTTAAAAGCATTTCCTAGGCTAAGCATCGGAATCCGGTGCTCAACCTTCTGAAATCCCTCTAATACTTGCCCACCGACACGAACTGTTGGAGAATCTGCGGTCTTTAACTCCGGGTTCTCTTCCTCGAGTTTAATAAGCTCCTGCATTAAACGGTCATACTCCGAATCAGGTACACTTGGTTTATCTAATACATGATATTCATAATTATATTGATTTAAAAGCTCATGAAGTTCGCTTACTCTTAATTTATTATCCATTAAGGTATCTCCTTATCTAAGCCTTTGTGATTGGCGCAAATTTAGCTAACAAACGTTTAATACCAGTTGGGCTTGGGAATGCAATATCAAGCTCCTTCGATTCTCCATCACCTTTTACACTTACAACGGTGCCAATTCCCCATTTTTTATGCTCTGCCTTATCTCCGACATTCCAGCCGATTTCATCTCCACCAGTCGATGTCGCAACAGGACGAGCAACTGCAGGTCTTGAAGGGAACGGGGTAGCTTTACGATGTTGTTGAAGTCGTTCTTGTTTAAGTTGCTCTCCAAAATCTTCAATAAGCTCCTCAGGAATTTCCTTAATGAAACGAGAAACTGAATTCATCGACGTACGCCCATACAATGTCCGCATTTGCGCATTCGTGATATAAAGCTCCTGCTCAGCTCGAGTTATCCCAACATACGCGAGTCTCCGCTCCTCTTCCATTTCTGCCTCTTCCATAAGGGATCGACTATGTGGAAAAACTCCTTCCTCTAAGCCAATTAAAAAGACAACCGGGAATTCAAGACCCTTCGCGGAGTGTAATGTCATCAATACAACTGCATCGTTTTTGTCGGTTTCATCTTCCTCAAGTTTATCAATATCCGCAACTAATGCTAGGTCAGTTAAAAATGCAACCAAGCTTTTATCATCATTTTGTTTTTCAAAATTTTGTGTTACAGACAAAAATTCATCAATATTCTCAAGGCGGCTTTGCGCTTCAAGGGTTTTTTCCGCCTTTAACGCATCTTTGTAACCTGTCTTATCAATTACCTGTTCAACGAGCTCTGTTACAGATAGAAATTCCTGCATTTGACCCCAATTTTGAATTTGGTCTCTGAATTCTCTTAATGTATTCGTGACCTTCCCACTTACCCCAATTTGCTCAATTTCATGAAGTGCTTGGAAAATGGAAAGCTCATTAGCGATCGCATAATTTGCAATTTTATCAAGTGAGGTCGCACCAACTCCACGCTTTGGTACATTGATAATTCTTGCTAAGCTAATATCATCATCTGGATTAGCAATTACACGTAGGTATGCGAGAATATCCTTAATTTCCTTACGGTCGTAGAACTTAATACCGCCAACAATTTGATACGATATATTTGATTTTAAAAGAACTTCCTCCATTACACGCGATTGGGCATTTGTTCGATATAAAATCGCTATATCAGCATACTTTCTTGCCCCGCTATTAACCAATTCTCTAATTTTCCCGGTCACAAATTGCGCTTCCATCGCTTCACTATCAGCACGGTAATAAATGATTTTATTGCCTTCATCATTTTCCGTCCAAAGATTCTTCGGCTTTCGGTTCGCATTTTTTTCAATGACTTCGTTTGCCGCTTGGAGGATGCGCTTTGTCGAGCGATAATTTTGCTCCAATAAAATCACACTTGCGCTTGGGTAATCTTTTTCAAATGATAAAATATTTGCAATATCGGCACCACGCCAGCGATAAATTGATTGATCAGAATCACCAACAACGCATAGGTTTTTAAACCGAGATGCAAGCAATTTTACTAATAAATATTGAGCACGGTTCGTATCCTGATACTCATCAACATGAATATATTGAAACTTTCGTTGATAAAATTCTAACACCTCTGGAACACGTTGGAATAATTGAATAGTCATCATAATGAGGTCATCAAAATCTAATGCTTGGTTTTTTCGTAGTCTTTTTTGGTACATCGTATACACATCACTGACAACTTGGTCATACCACCCGCCAGCATTTTTTGCATATTCTTCTGCCGTTACTAGTTCATTCTTTGCACTACTAATCGTCCCAAGAATACTACGTGGATCGAACTTTTTCGGATCAATATTTTTCTCTTTTAAAATATTTTTAATGACTGATAATTGATCGGTCGTGTCTAGAATCGAGAAGTTTCGATTGAACCCGATTCGATCAATATCTCTTCGTAAAATTCGAACGCACATCGAGTGGAAGGTAGAAATCCAAATATCCTCTGCTGCCCCACCTAAAATTCTTTGTACACGTTCTTTCATTTCACGTGCTGCTTTATTTGTGAACGTAATCGCGAGTATATTCCATGGTGCGATTTCCTTTTCCACCATGAGGTATGCAATTCGGTGGGTAAGCACACGTGTTTTTCCACTTCCCGCTCCAGCCATTATCAGAAGTGGACCATCTGTAGACTTTACTGCTTCTTGTTGTTTTTTATTTAATCCCGTTAATAACTTATTACTTATGAATTGCAATCTTTTCACCGCCCATTATTTATTCCAGAAACATATGTTCTATTTTACATGATAATTATACTTTTTAATAGTGCTTTTCCTTCACTGCTTGTACTGTTTGCAGTGCGGCCTTTATATCATCATAGACAATATTTCCAACAACAATTGTATCGGCAATCGAGCCCATTTCAATTGCTTGTTCCTTTGAACAAATACCACCGCCATAGAAAAGCTTTGTCTTATTCAATGATTGCTTCACTTTTTGAACTGTCTCTTTATCACCATATTGTCCACTGTATTCCAAATAAAAAATCGGAAGCTGGAACATTTTTTCTGCCATATTAGCATATGCCACAACATCATCGACACTCAATTCTGTAGTGGCATCCGTTAATTGTGCTGCCTTACAATCCTTATTCAAAATACAATACCCTTCAACTATGAATTCATCCCAATTCATAACTTCACCATACTCCTTAATCGCTGAATGATGAAGACCTGTAATCCATTTAGTTGTTTGGCTATTAAGAACGGTTGGGATAAAATAATAATCAAATCCAGGTGTGACAGACTCTATATTTGAAATCTCTAATATACAAGGAACCGTGTAACGACGTATTCTTGACATCAATGCAATTACATTATCCAATGTAACTCCATCACTTCCACCAACAATAATGGCATCTGTTCCAGATTCACAAATCTCCTCTAAGTGCTGATCACTAATTTCCTTATTTGGATCAAGCTTGAAGACATGTCTCCATTCTCTAAAATCGTACATGAAGATCCTCCATTTCTCTCACAACGTCAATATTTCCATTCCTCCATTATATCAAAACCGTAACACCAATTAATACCCATAAAAGTGTCATGTATTACTTTTACAAAGAGAAAAGCCGAAACAAGTGGTTTCGGCTTTTAATCATTATGTCTATTTCTCTATATTTTCATCAGATTTCAATCGGTCTAATGCCATAAGATATGCGTCATTTCCATAATTTAAGCATCGTTTTACCCGTGAAATTGTCGCTGTACTTGCACCAGTTTCTGATTCTATTTTATGATAGGTCTTTCCTTCTTGAAGCATTCTTGCTACCTCAAGACGTTGTGCTAAAGATTGAATCTCATTCACCGTACATAAATCATCAAAGAATCGATAACACTCTTCTAAATCTTGCAAGGTAAGTATAGCATTAAATAATTGGTCAAGCTCCTTGCCGCGTAATTTATCAATTTGCATTCATTTTGCTCCTTCTACTACGTGTTCAAATAGGAGGACTCACCATACCTTTTGAACATCCTTACTTAGTTACCAAACGAAACAGCGCCAGCTATTCCTGGAGAAGTTGGAATAATATTAATCCATGTCTTCCCTGGGATTAGTCCTACTTCTCTTCCATCTATAAATGGCACAATTCTACCATCTACATTTTGCCATTCTACCTCATTTGCTTTACCATTTTGAAGTAAATAGCCTTTTCCACCTGAAGTTAGTTCCACTTCCCGTCTTCCGTAATCATCAATAAAGTGATGGTTCATCTCAACGATTAACACATTATCTATGAGAATCGGTGTATTTGTTTCACGGTCAACGGTCTGCTCTCCTCCGCTATAGCGTTCATATTTACCTACTTCTTGATTGAAATCATAAACAGCAGCAAATGAATCACGTGATGAATAGGAGATTCGAACATGTTCTGCAGTAGTACCTTCGATTCCCTTTGTTTCATCCTCTGAAAGGAATTTAAACGAAGGAGCTTCTTTAATCATGTGATACCCTTCTTTTTCAGCACCCTTTATAATATTTTCATATGATATATAAGAATTATGAGGTGCTACACGGAAGTCTGCCCTCCAAAATAGACTTCCATCGTACTCCATCCCATTTAAATTATCGACAGCTCCACTTTGCAAAATTTCCTTCGCCTCTGGACTCCATCCATGTGCAATGTATAAAGCATCAAAGCCACTGCTCAATTCAATAAAATAATCCCTCGAGCTGCGAACAGGTCCAATTATTTCTGGCTTTTCACTTTGATAAATAGCTAGAAATCTCGTTAAATCTCCTTCAGCTAATACTTCATACACAATATCTGCCATATGCAGTCCGGATTGAGGTCGTGCTTTCGGATGATTATTAATCATAACGGCGACTGGTCTATCCATCACCTGTTCATCCGTCCCAATACCTGTAAGCGGATACATATTAGTAAACCTTGGTTCATCCTTCTCGACATTTTCCACTTGTTCAGGCTCTTGTTCGTCCTTCGTAGCTTCTTCTTTTTTACTACATGCAGTTGAAAAAAGTAATAGAAAAATAGCTAGTACAATTAAGTATTTCTTCATACGTCAGACCCACAACCTTTTTCCCTAAAAATTAACGCTTCATCACTTTTATATTTTAACGCATTATTGACGGAAAGAGTACAATTTTATTCATGACATCATAAATTCCTTGTGGCGTGATACGAATATATGGTAAATGTGTCGATGATAAAAACAATAAAGTATAGATCGGATCACTAAATTTATATCCACGTTCCCGTAATAATATATCAAGCTCCTTCTCTTCTTTCATTAAGTCTCCCATTTGTTTGTGAGACATATGCCCGCCTAGTTCTAACGGGATTTCATACAGCACTCTGTCTTTCTCTGTTAAAACAATTCCCCCTCCAAGCTCTTTCATTCTTTTAAAAGCCAAAAGCATATCTTGCTTATTTTTCCCAATTAGCAAAAAATCACCCGTATTTGAATATGAGCTTGCAAAACCTGAAACACGATTAGCAAATCCCTTTATCATTGTGTTGATTCTCCATTTACCTTGACGGTCTATCAACATTAAGTAACTTTCATCATGCTTCATGGAAAGCTGATCATATGAGGCGTCAATTGTAACCGAATATGGTTTCATAATGACTGCATTTTCCATCTTCATCCCGAATGGCATTGAAAATTGTAGGTCATCCATCGTAACATTCCAATCACAGGAAAGCTTATTAAAGCTGTAATTATTCCATGGAAACTCTACAAATTCATTCATTTCTACCTCATCTTTTTTCACCCATTTTCCTTTTGCCAATACGGACACTGGTGTAGGTTCTTCTTTAGATCTTAAAAAGTTAATATTTGCTATTCTACCGGTAGTTATGCTTCCATGAAGATGTGCTATATTATAGTGCTTGGCTACATTAATCGTTGCCATATTATATGCATCAATTACGGGAACACCTTTTTCAATTGAAATTTTAATCAAATTGTCAATTATGCCCTCCTCGTAAAAGGCAGGAGGTGAACCATCTGTTGTCAAAACAAATTGATCGTATTGGTCAATACCAAGCTCGTGAATTTCATCAAGAATTTTTGGCAAATCTGGACGAATCGAGGAATATCGTAAAGAGGTTGTATATCCTTGTAACAACCGATTCATAACATCTTTACCAGTCATCGACTCATGGTCACAATCAGCACCAAGTAGCATCAATTTGGCAAGTGTTTTTTCAGATGCTCCAGGGAAATGCCCCTCAATTTTTTTACCAAGTCTTTTGGCCTCTTGAATCCAATGCAGCATCAAATCATCGCCATCAAGTAATTTCGGCCAACAAGTTAGTTCACCACCTTGAACGACAGAATCATGTTCTAACCAATTTTTAATATTTCCATTAGAAAAGATTTGCTCTTCATTATGAATTTCAGTCTGCGGGTCGAATCTACACCACCAGTACATGGATACAGGTAGATCTTTCATTTCTCGCAAAAAAGAAAACGCTTTCTTTTTGGTTAATTGCAAAGCGAGCACGAGATTATCATTGATTAATGTTGTCGTCCCACTCTGTGATGCATATTGTGCAAAAGAGTGGGGATTATATAACTGAAATGGGTGTACATGCGGCTCGATATATCCCGGCACTAAAAATTGGCCGTCACAATCAACAATTTCACAGTTAGTAAGCTTTGATGGCAACTGCTGGCCAACATATATAATTCGGTCTGCATATATCCAAATATGTGCTTTGAGCCATTTCTTAAAGATTGGATTTAAATAAGTAGCATTTTTCAATAATATTGATGGTGACTTTTTTCCATCTATAACAGCAACATGCTCTCTAAGCTGCTTATTTTTCCAACGGTATCGCTGATCTAGCATGAATATCTCCCCATTCTTTCTAAAGCTTTCAATTGATGGACAAGAAAGTATAAACTTAACTAACACCTCTGACTTCGCCCATTAGGGCTTGCCAATCGGTGAGTTTTCTATAAAAGCTTAAGCTTATAGTACCATATTAACCGATTTAACGCATTAGTGTATTAATTAATTGTAAAAATTTTGTGAATTTACCATTTCATGAACAATTTAGATTTTTAAACATCTTTACATTTGTATGTTTCAGGAGGAATAATTATGAAACCCAATATAGGAGCAATCAATGCATTACTTCGAATTACATGTGGACTTACAATGTTAGCATGGACAACGTCAAAGCTAACGAGAAGACCTTGGTGTGGGGGTAGATATTTATTCATTGCCATTCTTGCTGCCATGAAGGTTGGTGAAGGAATTACTCGCTTTTGCCCAATAACAGCATTATTTGAACAGCGTGCAAATGAAAAACAAGAAAATGCTGAGGAACTATTACCAGCCGTAATCAATCCGACTTAACATAGAAAAGGTGAGAAAGCCTACTACTTTTGCTTTCTCACCTCTTTTAACTTTATTTAAAAGGAACATATGAAATGGCTTTATTGCCGATATCCTTCCTGTAAAAGAGGCCGTCACATTGGATTTTTTGTGCCTCTTGATATACCTTTTCCTGTGCCTGTTCAAGGCTTAATGCCCTTGTTGTAACTGTAATCACTCTTCCGCCATTTGTGATTATCTGATCATCATGTATCGTTGTACCTGAATGGAAGACCATCATCTCATCTGTTAAATCAGGTAAACCTTCAATAACCGCACCTTTTTCATACTCTTCTGGATATCCTTTCGATGCGAAAACAACACCAATCATTGCATCCTCCGACCAATTCAATTCGACTTTCTTATTTTGTAAAATACTAAGTAAAATGTCGACAAGGTCATTTTCTAATCTTGGTAGGACAACCTGTGTTTCAGGATCACCAAATCTCGCATTATATTCAATCACTTTTGCACCTGTAGCTGTTAAAATTAATCCCGCATACAATATTCCGGTAAAACGTCTATTTTCCTTAATCATCGCACTCACAGTTGGCTTTAAAATAGTCTCAACTGCTTCATTCACAACTTTTGTTGGAATTTGGGGCACGGGTGAATAGGCACCCATTCCGCCAGTATTCGGCCCTTCATCATTTTCATATGCACGCTTGTGATCCTGTGAAATCACCATTGGATACACATTCTCTCCATCAACAAAAGCCATTAATGAAAATTCCTCACCATGTAAAAATTCCTCTATGACGACTTGTGCACTTGATTCACCAAATCTTTTTGCTTCCATCATTTCATATAAACTAGTTAACGCCTCGTCCAACGTCATCGCAACTGTTACACCTTTTCCTGCTGCTAAACCGTTCGCCTTGATAACAATTGGAGCACCTTTTTCTAGAATATATGCTTTTGCTGCTTCATATGATGTGAATGTTTCGTATTCTGCAGTTGGGATGCTATATTTCTTCATTAGGTCTTTTGCAAACGACTTACTACCTTCAATGAGGGCCGCCTCCTTCGTAGGACCGAAGATGACTAATCCCTCAGCTTCGAAGCGATTTACAATCCCATTGATTAATGGAACCTCTGGACCGACAACCGTCAGATCGATGCTCTCAGACTTTGCAAAAGAAACCAATGCATCAAAGTCATTTTCATCAATAGGGACTGATGTTGCCACATCTTTCATCCCCGGGTTTCCCGGTGCCACATAGATAGTCGTAGTCTTCTGACTTTGAGCAATCTTCCATGCTATTGCATGCTCACGACCTCCACGTCCAATAATTAAAATTTTCATCAAATTCACCCCTTTTTAGCAAGTTATATTGGGTATATGCGCACTCTACTGGGGATTTGCGCGTTATTCCGGATTTATGCGCGCTCTCACGTAGATTTGCACGTTATTCCAGATTTATGCGCGCTCTCACAAAGATTTGCACGTTATTCTGGATTTATGCGCGCTCAAGCGTAGATTTGCGCGTTATTCTGGATTTATGCGCGATCCCGTGTAGATTTGCGTGTTACTCCGGATTTATGCGCGGTCCCGCAAAGATTTGCACGTTATTCCGGTTTTATGCGCGCTCTCACGGAGATTTGCACGTTATTCTGGATTTATGCGCGCTCTCACGAAGATTTGCACATTATTCCAGATTTATGCGCGCTCACGCAAAGATTTGCACGTTATTCTGGATTTATGCGCGCTCTCACGTAGATTTGCGTGTTATTCCGGATTTATGCGCGCTCACGCGTAGATTTGCACGTTATTCCAGATTTATGCGCGCTCACGCGAGGATTTGCACGTTATTCCGGATTTATGCGCGCTTACGCAAATCCCCGTAGATTAACTAACTATCACTCAATAAATTAATGTTTAAAATGACGAATTCCTGTAAATACCATCGCGATTCCATATTCATCTGCTTTCTTAATTGAATCCTCATCACGTATTGAACCACCTGGTTGAATAATTGCTGTAACTCCCGCTAGTGCTGCTGCTTCAACAGTGTCATCCATTGGGAAAAATGCGTCTGAACCAAGTGCGGATCCTTTAGACTTATCACCTGCTTGAGCAATTGCAATATTTGCTGCACCAACTCGATTCATTTGGCCTGCACCGATACCGACTGTCATATCATCCCTTGTTAACACAATTGCATTAGATTTCACATGCTTCACTACCTTCCAGGCAAGCTTCAAATCTGCCCATTCTTGTTCAGTCGGTTCTCGTTTTGTCGGAACTGAAATTATTGCATCGTCAAATGTGAATCCATCCTCATCCTGTAGAAGTAGCCCGCCCCTTACTGATACAAGCTTCGACGCTATTTGACCATTGTCCGAAAAATCAACTGTCAACAGGCGAAGATTCTTTTTCGATGATAAAGTCTCGAATGCTTCCTGACTAAATGATGGTGCAATAATAATTTCTAAGAAAATCTCATGCAATTTTCCGGCCGTAACAGCATCTACTTCACGATTAAAAGCAATAATTCCGCCAAAAATAGAGGTAGAGTCTGCCTCATACGCCTTATTAAATGCCTCTTCGATTGTCGTACCAACACCAACTCCACAAGGATTCATATGCTTAACCGCAACTACCGCCGGTTCATCAAACTCCTTTACAATCTGAAGGGCTGCATCTGCATCATTAATATTATTGTAAGATAATTCTTTCCCGTGCAATTGAACTGCAGACGCAATTGATAATGTAGTACCCAATGGCTTTTTATAAAAAGCAGCCTTCTGATGCGGGTTCTCTCCATAACGTAGGTCTTGTTTTTTCTCATATGTAACAGTTAATGATTCAGGGCTTTCTTCCCCGACCTCTTTAGTTAAAAATTCAGCAATGACTGCATCATAGGCAGCTGTATGGCGAAATACCTTTGCAGCAAGTCTTTGCTTGATTTCAAATGGAACTGATCCACTCTTTGAAATTTCATCTAATACAGTATGATAATCAGTCGGATCAACCACAACTGTAACAAATTGATGGTTTTTTGCTGCCGATCGTAGCATCGATGGTCCACCAATATCAATATTCTCGATTGCATCCGCAAATGCTACATTTGGCTTTGCAATAGTTTGCTGAAACGGATATAAATTTACGACCACTAAATCGATTGGTGTAATATGATGATCTTGAAGTTGTTTTAGATGGTCCTCATTATCACGAACAGCTAAAAGTCCGCCATGGATATTTGGATGCAAGGTTTTCACCCGCCCATCCATAATTTCAGGAAAACCGGTCACATCAGAAATACCGATAACTTCTACACCATTTTCCTCAAGCGTTTGTTTCGTTCCCCCTGTGGAAATTACTTCAATTCCGTTTTCAATTAAACCTTTTACAAAAGGTACTATTCCTTCTTTATTCGACACACTCACTAGCGCTCTTTTAATTGCCACGATCATTTCGCCCCTTAATAAAAGATTGCAATACCTGTGGATAAAATTCATGTTCAATTTTATGGATTCTATGTTCAATACTTTCTAATGTTTCGTTCTTCTCAATTGCAAGCTCCTTTTGTGCAATAATCGGTCCTGTATCCATTCCCTCATCGACAAAATGGATCGTTATGCCGGTCCTGCTAACACCAGCCCTATACGCTTGACCGATTGCATCCTTACCAGGAAACAATGGTAAAAGAGAAGGATGTATATTAATAATTTTATTTTTAAAAGCCCCTAGCAAAGTTTCACCAATTAGCCGCATATAGCCAGCCAAAGCAATTAGCTCTACCTGCTTTTCCTGTAGCTTTTCTACAATCTCCAGTTCAAAAAATGCTTTACTAGGATAAGACTTCGGTGAAAAAACAAAACTCTCAATTCCCACCTGTTTTGCACGTTCAATTACCTTTGCTTCCGGCTTATCACACACAAGCAATGTTATTTCTGCATCCAGCTTACCATGTTGGATTGCATCACAAATCGCTTGAAAATTTGTACCGCTGCCTGAAGCAAATACAGCTATTTTCTTCATACAAGAGCTCCTCCGCCAAAGGAAACTCCTTCACCTTCTTTAACTCGCCCGATAATAAATGCTTTTTCCCCTTGTTCCTCAAGCAATTGGATTACATCATGAAAATTGGACTCTGCCACTGTTAACACCATACCAATTCCCATATTAAAAATATTGAACATTTCTGTTCGATCTAAATTTCCTGTCGTTTGAAGCAAATCAAAAATGGCTGGTATCGGCCAAGAACCATAATCAATTTCTGCCCCTACGCTGTCCGGCAACATACGTGGAATATTCTCAATAAATCCTCCACCAGTAATATGAGACATCCCTTTAATTTCATATTTCTCCATCACTTTTAAAAGTGATTTAACATATATTTTAGTTGGCTGAAGCATTTCTTCTCCCAATGTTCTACCGAGTTCACCATATGTTTTGCCTAAATCCAACTTCCCATCTTCTAATAGTATTTTACGGACCAGCGAGTATCCATTGCTATGAATGCCACTTGATGTTAGCCCAATCAGTACATCACCTGGACAAATTGAAGTACCTGTTACCAACTTTGACTTTTCCGCTACACCAACAGAAAAGCCAGCTAGGTCGTATTCGTCCTCTCCATACATACCAGGCATCTCAGCTGTTTCTCCACCAATCAAAGCACATCCCGCCATTTCACAACCATCTGCAATCCCTTTTACGATTTGTTCAATTTTCTCAGGATGTGCCTTGCCACATGCAATATAATCTAAAAAGTATAATGGCTCTGCTCCTTGCACAATGATGTCATTCACACACATGGCAACAGCATCAATCCCAATTGTGTCATGCTTATCCATCATGAACGCCAGCATTAATTTCGTTCCGACACCGTCCGTTCCTGATACTAGAACAGGCTCTTTCACATTTACCTTCGAAAGATCAAACATTCCCCCGAAGCTACCAAGTCCACCCATCACTTCTGGTCGTACGGTTTTTTGAACATGCTTTTTCATTCTGGAAACAGCCTCATAGCCTGCTTCAATATCTACCCCAGCTTGTTTATAGGCATTTGCCATTTTATTGAACACCCCTATTCAGATGAATGTAACAACAGTCCCAGGACGTTGCAAATATCGCAATTTGGCTCATTTTTGAACAACATATTTACATATAGACTTTTTCGTGTGGCAGCACTGTGTCAGGGAAAATCTCAGTTGGATATTTTCCAGTAAAGCATGCCAAGCATTGGCCGCATGTTTCACCGTCAGATTTTCGGCCAATGGCTTTTAACAATCCTTCAATACTTAAGAAGGTAAGTGTGTCTGCCCCAATAATTTCACGAATTTCCTCTATTGAATGATCTGATGCCACTAGTTCTTCATGTGTTGATGTATCGATTCCATAGAAGCATGGATTTTTCATTGGCGGTGAGCTTATACATACATGTACTTCTGCCGCACCCGCTTCACGGAGCATTTTTACAATACGACGGCTTGTTGTTCCACGTACAATTGAATCGTCTACCATCACTACCCGCTTTCCTTCAACTACTCCGCGTACAGGCGATAGCTTCATTTTCACTCCTTGCTCACGTAATGACTGTGAAGGTTGAATAAAGGTACGACCTACGTAGCGATTTTTAATCAGACCTAATTCATATGGAATACCTGAGGCCTCTGCATACCCAATCGCTGCAGAGATGCTTGAGTCTGGCACTCCTGTCACAACATCTGCATCAATAGGTGCCTCGAACGCTAATTGCTTACCTAAATTTTTACGTGCGGTGTGTATATTAATTCCGTCAATGCTACTATCAGGTCTTGAAAAATAAATGTATTCCATGCTGCAAATCGCTCGATTAGTGTTTAATGAAAAACGTTCTGAATGAATTCCTTGGTCATTAATGATGAGAAATTCTCCCGGCTCTACGTCGCGCTCATATGTTGCACCGATTACATCAAAAGCACAAGTTTCCGAAGCAACGACATAGGCATCACCAAGTCGACCAAGTGATAATGGACGAAGACCGTTTGGATCAAGAGCAACCATCATTTTCTTCTCTGTCATTACAACAAATGCATATGCCCCCTTGATCATCGTTAATGCATTTTTGACACGATCCTGTATTTTCGTATAACCACTTCTTCTTGTTAGATGTGCAAGTACCTCTGTATCAGAGGTTGTTTGAAAGATACTGCCTTGATTCTCTAATTGATGCTTCAAATCATTGGCATTGACGAGATTTCCGTTATGAGCAATCGCTAGCCCACCAACCATTGAATGAAAGAGGAGGGGCTGAACATTCTCAATTCCGCCACCCCCAGCAGTTGCATAGCGAACATGGCCAATGGCAGCTTTTCCTTGTAAATCATTCAATTGTCCGTTACTAAAAACCTCATTGACTAGACCTTCCCCTTTTGCAACACTAAGCTTTTCACCATTGCTGACTACAATCCCAGCGCCTTCTTGACCACGATGCTGTAGGCTATGCAGTCCATAATAGGTGATTTGAGCTGCGTCTGGATGGCCCCATATTCCAAAAACGCCACATTCTTCATTTAAGCCTTTGAGTTCAGCAAGCATGGAATCGCTCCTTTCCAAGAGCTTAGAAGTTCTTCCACCTGAAGGTCGACTAGTTTTTTGCCAAAGCTATCATTAATAATTAAATTCGTATGCTCAGTAACTACACCAATACATGTAGCCTCAACAAACTGTTTAAATTGATCTTTATTTTCCGGTTTGACTGATACAATAAAACGTGATTGTGTCTCACTGAATAATTCCACTAATGCTTCTCCTTGCACTTGAACTGAAGCACCCAAACCATTTGCCCCCATGACACTTTCAGCTAATGCAACAGCAAAGCCACCCTCTGCAATATCATGAGCTGAAGCAACAACTCCAGCACGGATTGCCGATAAAAGTTGTTGTTGGCGTATTGCCTCAATCTCTAAATCTAGTTCTGGTGCTCTACCATAAATTTCACCATTTACTAACTTTTGAAGCTCACTCCCACCAAATTCATGCTTTGCTTCTCCAATTACATAAATGAGATCACCAGCTTCTTTGAAATCCTGTGTTGTTATGTGAGCAACATTTTCAATCAACCCAACCATTCCAATGACAGGTGTTGGATAAATGGCAACACCATTTGTTTCATTGTATAGCGAAACATTCCCACCAATAACAGGGGCTTTTAATGTACGACATGCTTCACTAATACCGTCAGCTGCTTTCTCAATCTGCCAAAAAATTTCTGGTTTTTCAGGGTTACCAAAGTTTAAGCAATCAGTAATGGCTAGTGGCTCTCCCCCTGAACAGACAATATTTCGTGCCGCCTCACTAACTGCAATTTTCCCACCAACCTCTGGATCTAAATATAGATACCTAGAGTTACAGTCAGTTGTCATTGCTAATGCCTTTTCAGTGCCTCGAATCCTAACGACTGCTGCATCTGATCCTGGAGAAACCACTGTATTCGTACGAACCATATGATCGTATTGGTCATACACCCATTCTTTACTCGCAATCGTTGGCTGTGACAATAAATCTAGTAATGTTTGATTATAGTCATTTACCTCAGGTGCTTTCACGTCCATTGCTTGAAACTCACCATAGTATGCAGGCTCAGCTGATGGTTTATGATATACAGGTGCCTCTTCTGCTAAGGCATCAACTGGAACATCCGCAATAACTTCTCCTTTATGAATCAAGCGAAGCTGTTTATCATCGGTAACTTTACCAATTGCTACTGCTTCTAAGCCGTATTTTTTTACAATCACTTGAATTTCTTCTTCTCTTCCCTTTTCGACAACGATTAACATTCGTTCTTGAGATTCAGAAAGCATCATTTCATAACCTGTCATCCCAGTTTCACGCTGTGGAACAAGGTCCAGGTTCATTTCAATCCCTGATCCAGCTTTACTTGCCATCTCAGCTGATGAACTTGTTAAGCCCGCTGCTCCCATATCCTGAATCCCAACTAATGCATCACATTTTACAAGCTCCAAACAAGCTTCCAACAACAATTTTTCCATAAATGGATCGCCTACTTGAACGGCTGGACGTTTTGCTTCAGACTCTTCTGAAAGTTCTTCAGATGCAAAGGTTGCACCATGAATACCATCACGACCTGTTTTCGCACCTACATACATGACAGTATTTCCTACACCTTTTGCAAGGCCTTTTTTAATATCCTCATGATTAATTAAGCCGACACACATTGCGTTTACGAGTGGATTACCTTCATAGGATGGTTCAAATTGAATTTCCCCACCAACTGTTGGAATCCCTACACAATTTCCGTAGCCGGCAATCCCTGCCACTACTTCTTCAAACAAGTATTTCACTCGTGGTGAAGTTAATTCACCAAATCGAAGTGAGTTTAATAGAGCAATCGGTCTTGCCCCCATTGAGAAGACATCGCGAATAATTCCGCCAACCCCTGTTGCTGCACCCTGATAAGGTTCAATTGCTGATGGATGATTGTGGCTCTCGATTTTAAAAACAACGGCTTGGTTGTCTCCAATGTCTACAATTCCTGCACCCTCACCAGGACCTTGCAGCACTCGTTCACCACTTGTTGGAAACCTTTTTAATACAGGCTTCGAGTTTTTATAGCTGCAATGCTCCGACCACATGACAGAGAGTAGCCCTGTTTCTGTATAATTCGGGAGCCTTCCTAAAATCCCTTCAACTAATGCAAATTCCTCATCATTTAAACCCATCTCACGATATACTTTTTCTACTTTGATTTGTTCCGGACTTGGTTCAAGAAGTAACGCCATATGCTGATAACCTCCATTGTTTTACAATTGATTGAAATAACTTGATTCCATCTGCACTTCCAAGAAGCTCTTCAACTGCTCGTTCAGGGTGGGGCATCATTCCGAGTACATTTCCTTTTTCATTCGTTATTCCCGCAATATCTGCAAGACTTCCATTTGGATTATCACCAAAATATGTGAATGCAATTTGTTGATTTGTTTGTAAGCTTGCTAGAGTTTCCTCATCACAATAATAATTTCCTTCTCCATGAGCAATTGGAATTGAGATGATATCGCCTGTCTCGTATTCAGAGGTAAACATCGATATATTGTTTTCTACACGTAATTTAATCGTACGGCACATAAATTTCAATTTTTCATTCCGTCTCATTGCTCCAGGTAAAAGACCTGCTTCTAGTAATATTTGAAATCCATTGCAAACTCCTAAAATCGGTTTACCCGCTTCTGCTGCTTTTACAACTTCAGTCATCACATTAGAAAAACGCGCAATTGCACCGGTTCGTAGGTAATCACCGTATGAAAATCCTCCAGGTAGTAAAATCCCATCGTATTCGTCAAGATTTGTAGCATCATGCCATACGTATTCAACCTCTTCTTCTAAAGCATCCTTTATGGCATGATACATATCGACATCACAATTCGAGCCAGGAAAAACAATCACTGCAAATTTCACTGTGCGACAACCTCCTCAACCTCATAACGGTAGTCTTCAATCACCGTATTGGCTAATAATTTTTCACACACCTCACGTACGGTTCGGTTAAGATCTGCAACTGATTTATCAATTGTTAATTCCATATACTTTCCAATTCGAACATCCTTCACCTCGTTATAATTAAGACGATGCAATGAACCTTTTACTGCACTCCCTTGAGGATCTAATACACTTTCCCTTAATGTTACGAATACCTTTACTTTGTACATGCTATTTGACCTCCTAGTCGGTGTAAAATTTCCGTATAGCTTTTAGCTAAATCCCCAATATCTCGACGAAACACATCTTTATCAAATTTCTCATTTGTCGTTATATCCCATAGACGACAAGTATCCGGTGAAATCTCATCTGCTAGTAAAATTTCTCCTTCTTCCGTCAATCCAAATTCAAGCTTAAAATCTACTAAACGTATCTCCACTCCTAGGAAATGCTCTTTTAAAACTTCATTCACACGTAGTGCATTTTCCTTTAACTCTTGTACCTGTTCTTTCGTTGCAGCTTGAAGGATTTCGATATGATCCTCATTAATTAATGGATCTCCTAATGCGTCATCCTTATAATAAAATTCAACGATTGGTTTCTCTAATTGCGTACCTTCCTCAATTCCCAATCGCTTTGAAAGACTTCCAGCGATTACATTTCGAACAACAACCTCTAAAGGTATAATCACAACCCTTTTTACTAACTGCTCAGTTTCTGAAAGCTTGCCTATATAATGCGTTCTAATGCCTGATGCATGAAGCTTTGAAAATAGTAAACTCGTAATTTCATTATTCAAATGGCCTTTTCCAGTAATTTGTGCTTTTTTCTCACCGTTGAATGCTGTTGCATCATCCTTGTATTCCACCAAAACTGCATTCTCTTCATTTGTGCGGTAAATTCTTTTCGCTTTCCCTTCATACAGCAATTCCAGCTTTTTCATTTGGCAAGGTCTCCCCTCAAGATTGTAGGGAGGTTGGAAACCCCAACCCCCTTATAGCCCTAATCTTTCAAAAATCATATCCACGTGCTTGATGTGGTAACGATAGTCAAAGCAATCATTAATTTGTTCGTGAGTTAAACGGCTTGTAATGCTATCTTCCCCTTCGATCAACTCGCGGAATGGCACTTGTCTTTCCCACGCTTCCATCGCCTTCGGTTGCACGGTGTCATATGCCTCCTCTCTCGTCATACCAGAGTCAATTAGAGCTAATAACACCCGTTGTGAATAAATCAATCCCAGTGTTCTGTCCATATTTCTCTTCATATTTTCCGGAAAAACAGTTAAGTTTTTCACGATGTTCCCGAACCGATTTAACATATAGTTTAAGGCAATAGTCGCATCTGGAAGGATAATTCGTTCCGCTGATGAATGTGAAATATCACGCTCATGCCAAAGTGGAACATTCTCATAAGCAGTCATCATGTAGCCACGAATAACTCGAGCTAAGCCTGTCATATTCTCAGACCCAATTGGATTACGTTTATGTGGCATCGCAGACGACCCCTTTTGACCCTTTGCAAAAAACTCCTCTACTTCTCTTGTCTCACTCTTTTGTAATCCACGAACCTCAACTGCAAATTTCTCGATTGATGTCGCAATAAGTGCAAGTGTTGACATGTAATCCGCATGACGATCACGTTGTAATGTTTGGGTTGAAATTGGTGCAGGTGTGATTCCAAGCTTTTCACATACATAGCTTTCAACAAACGGGTCAATATTTGCGTATGTACCAACCGCTCCCGAAATTTTCCCGAACTGTACTCCACTTGCAGCATTTTTAAAGCGTTCTAGATTGCGCTTCATTTCTTCATGCCATAAGGCAAGCTTCAAACCAAATGTAGTCGGCTCTGCATGTACGCCATGTGTACGCCCCATCATGACGGTATACTTATGCTCCTTTGCCTTATCAGCTAAAATCTCGATAAATCTTTCGATGTCCTTTTGTAAAATATCATTTGCTTGTTTTAGTAAATAAGATAATGCTGTATCCACCACATCTGTTGATGTTAAACCGTAGTGAACCCATTTCCTTTCCTCACCTAAAGTTTCAGAAACTGCACGAGTAAACGCAACAACATCATGCCTTGTTTCTTCTTCTATTTCCTTAATTCTAGTAACATCAAATGATGCATTTTTTCGAATTAGTTCAACATCTTCTTTCGGAATATCGCCTAACTCAGCCCATGCCTCACACGCTAAAATTTCCACCTCTAACCAAGCCTTAAAGCGGTTTTCCTCCGTCCAAATAGCTCCCATTTCCTCTCTTGTATACCGTTCAATCATTTAATTAGCCTCCAACTTATTATTAAAAATTCGGATTGATTCTGATTTTTTTAATGCCTCTTCGATAGTATCTCCCAAAAAGGTAATATGCCCCATTTTCCGTTTAAATTTGGCCTCTTTTTTCCCGTATAAATGGATTTTTGCACATCCAAATGAAGAGATATCTTCTAAAAGGTGGTGTAAATGTTCACCCAATACATTCGTCATTACTACCGGCTTTAATAAAGTTGTATCACCTAGTGGCAAATTGCAAACCGAACGAATATGCTGTTCAAATTGAGATGTTTCACATGCATCAATTGTATAATGACCTGAATTATGTGGTCGCGGCGCTAATTCGTTAATAAAAATATCCCCATTTTTAGTTACAAACATTTCAACTGCAAGTGTCCCAACAAGTTCAAATCCTTTTGCAAGCTTCATTGCCATTTCTCTAGCATTCTCTTCTATTTCAGTTGATATCCTTGCAGGCACGATTGATTGATGGAGAATATTTCCAATATGAATATTTTCTGATACCGGAAATGTCTTTACATCACCACTTGAATTTCTGGTAACGATGACTGAGATTTCTTTTTCAAACGGAATCCATCCTTCTAAAATACAAGTTCCTTGATCAAATAAGGGTAATGCCTCTTCAATATTTCCCTGATGTTTCAGAACAATCTGCCCTTTGCCATCATAACCACCCCTGCATGTTTTCAAGACGGAAGGCATCCCAATTAATTGAATAGCTTCAACTAATTCTTGCTCATTATTTACGATTTCAAAGGGTGCGACTTTGAGACCCATTTTTTGAATTGCACTTTTTTCCGTACCACGATCCTGTGTTATTTTTAATAATTGACTCCCTTGGGGTAAGTTCGCATTCCATTCAAGCCATGTTAACGTTTCATAATCAATATTTTCAAATTCATAGGTAATAACATCACTTATACTTGCAAGCTTCTTAATTGCTTCTAAATCATCATAGCTTGCAGTAATTTCAATATCTGCAACCTGGCCACAAGGTGAATTTGGTGTTGGATCTAAAACAGCAATATTAAAGCCCATTTCTCTTGCTGAAAGTGCCATCATGCGTCCAAGCTGCCCGCCACCAATAATTCCAATTGTCTGTCCAGGTAAAATATGACTAGTTAAGCTCATCGCTGCTCTCCAATACGGTAGATTTCAATTGTTCTCTTCTTTGTTCAAGTGCTGCATTCCACTCCGGATGAGAGATACCTAATATAGAAGCTGCTAATAACCCTGCATTGATAGCCCCAGCTTTCCCAATCGCCACTGTTGCGACCGGAACTCCCCCAGGCATTTGAACAATTGACAGTAATGAATCCAATCCATTTAACGTCTTTGATTGTACCGGTACACCTATTACAGGTATTGTTGTTTTTGCCGCCACCATACCTGGTAAATGTGCTGCACCACCAGCACCCGCAATAATCACCTTCAAACCTCTATCTTTCGCATTTTCCGCATATTCAAACATTACATCAGGAGTTCGATGTGCTGAGACAACTCTTTTCTCATAAGGGATCCCAATTTCATCTAAAATACCACATGACTCCTTCATCGTTTCCCAATCTGAAGTACTCCCCATAATCACACCAACAAGTGGTTCCATAATATCCTCCTATGATTTGTTCAAATTAAAAAAGACCAGATAGAACTGTTTTCCCATAAAAGGAAAGCAATTCTACCTGGACATGTAGGCACACCTAAATAAGACCAGATAAAAACAATTACTCTCCCTCATAGTCCAATAATTTACGGTTATCGGGTAGAAACTTATGGGCCATATTCCCAAGATTATATGAGGTAAATCAACTATTAATTAAGTTTATCTTAACAACGCTATGTATCAATTGTCAACTATAATCGAACAATTCTATAAATGTATATTTTAATGTTCGTATTTTACTCTAATCTTCCTTCAAAGATGATTCTCCTACCACAAGGTTCCACTTCAATTCTCCCATTTCGATTTACTTCTTGGAAGATAGGTTCCTCCATTCTTCGTGTCGGGGCATAGCCTTCAGTCTTCATTCGTTCTAAACATTGATCAATCGTTTCATTTTCTTCAACTGTAAATTTCTGTTTATTTGGTTTCTTCATACCTTCAATTTTCCTTTCCTAACAGACTTCACCCAGAATCCACCATGTATTGTCTTTGGCTCATATGCAATGATAAATGCTTTTGGGTCAATCTCTTGGATTGTTTGATATAATCGTAATTCATATTTTCGTGGTGTTAAAATTTGCATCGACTGACGGTCACCTTCTCGTCCTTGCGCTAGCCATGTTGTCACACCATATCCTTTTTCCCGGAGCAGCCTTGGCAAATCCTTGTCATATTCTTTTGTTATAACATTGACCGTAATATATCCAAGTGCCAGCTTTTCCTCAATTTTCATCCCGACAATAACACCAAGGCCATAACCTAGCGCATATGCAATTAAATTCTGGATCTGATCTAGGTTATCCAAGACAAGTCCAAGCCCAATTACATAAATAACTACCTCAATCGTACTAATAAATGCTGCTAAATATCGCTGCCCTTTCATTGTTAAAATCATTCGAATCGTAAAAAATGAAACATAGACTATATTAATCACCAAGATAATTAGTACCATAACAATACCATTCTCTAACAAAGTAAATCCTCCTATCTATGTCACTTCTATTAGCTTTCCAAAATAAAGATTTTACTAAACATGTACCCGATTTAATAGAAGGTTAATCAACATTATGTTTTGAATATTCCAGTAGGCACTTTTTTTTCTAAAGCCCATATAATAAGCAATTATAGGAGGTTGTAAAAGTGAGAATGGATCAATTTAAAAACATTACTGAATGGAAAAATCAATGGGATCAATTTTTTGGAGAAGAATTTTGGAATAACTTTGAACCGTATTTTGATAATTCCAAATCCCAACTTAATATCTATCAAGCCGAAAACGAACTTTTAGTTGTACTAAGCCTACCTGGTTTGGCTCGAGTAGATGATGTTGATATATATGTACAATATCAAACACTTTCAGTAAAAGGGAAGATTAATTTGAACTTTAAAGGTTATGAAATTATTCAAGAAGGGATTATTCAAGGGAAGATTGAACGTGAGATTCAATTGCCTTTTGCTGTTCGAGAAGATCGAATCGATGCCAGCTACAAAAGAGGACTATTGATCATCCATCTTCACAAATTAATACCAGACGAAACCAGAAAGAAAATAACAGTCAAGGATGAGGACAGATAGCCCATCCAATAAAGATGGGCTTAACTTATTTTGCTTGTGTTGACCACTTAAAAGATGTAAAACAGAGCTTATCTTAACCATTTTGTTTCTCCAATTGTTAATACTGACAACATATCTTTAGATAAGCCGACTCTATTCCATTCCTTTATTAACCGTTCAAGAGCCTCTGGTCCAGTATCATCAGCAAGACGGTACGCTCCATAATGCATTGGTATGAAGGTTTTTCCATTTAACTCTTTGAATGCCTTTATCGCATCCTCTGGATTAATATGTGAATCCTTCATAAACCACTCCGGTTCATATGCACCAATCGGCATTAAGACAATGTCTATTTTATATTTCTCACCTATCTCTTTGAATCCTCTAAAATAACCCGTATCACCTACAAAATAAATACTTTGCTTCGATGATTCCTCTTCAATCATCCAACCACCCCAATGAGAGGTATTTGTATCTAATAAACTTCTTCGTGTCCAATGCTGTGCTGGTACGAAAGTCAGTTTTAACCCTTCGAATGTAAAGCTCTCCCACCATTTTGCTTCCACTACATTTTCATATCCCCTTCGTGTAAAAGCGGATTTCAATCCAATTGGTACATAAAATGTTGGGTTTCCGATTAGCTTTTTGATCGTTGGAAAATCAAGGTGGTCATAATGACCATGGGAAATACAAACTATATCGATTTTTGGGAGATCTTGTAACGCAATACCTGGAGCAGTCATTCTTTTTTGAATGCCCATTCTCTGTGCCCATACAGGGTCAGTTAAAATATTGATCCCATTCAATTGTATGAGAAAGGTCGAGTGTCCAACCCATGTAATCGAAGGTTCTTGCCGATTACTCCGTAATTGATTGATATCTTTTGCATCATGTTGTGGAATTTGTATTGTAAGATCTTTCTTTTTGGAACGTCGCTCTTTTGACCAGCGAAGCATGTCTTTGATGCTTTTGAGATTATTGATTTCATCGTAGTTGAAGTATCTTGTTTTACCATTTTTATTTTTCATTATACTTGTACTTCCCCCATACATAAGTTTGTTTGGTTCTGTATTGTGCATTTACTTTCGGTATCGATGCATTACTGGTTATGGTGGTGCTTTTTATTCTGCTAACGTGCATATGATCTTGCTAGCGCACATATGTTTATTTTTCTGTTCATATGTTGGAATTAACGAGTATATTATCATTTTATCGTACATTTATCCAGAATATCGTGCATATTAGGAATTTTAGGTTAGGTACATACTGTGGAAGTTTATTTGAAATCAATATTTAAGCAGAAAGCATATACTTATATAGATGATTTACTTTAGTTGGAGCACAAAGTGCCATATTTTATATGTAAACAGGTTTTTTAAAGCACGGAATGTTAACTTTTGCTGGTTGGGTTTGGTGATGTACTTATGTAGCGAATCTTAACTTATGTTAGGTGGTTATCCTCTAGGTGGGTGGGTCTTCGTTAACGTGCATTTATTTTGGCTATCGTGCATATAATTTTGCTAAAGCGCATAAATTTTGATTTCCGTGCATTTCTTCTAATGTACGAGCATATCAACTTTTTATCGTGCATTTATCCGAAATATCGTGCATATCGGGTGTTTTAGTCTAACCACATACTCTGAAAATAGATCTGAAACCAATATTTTAGCGGAATACATACACTTCTATCCGTGATCTACTTCAGTTTGAAGTAAAAGCACCTTATTTTCATCCTAAAACAGGTTTTTTAAAGCACGGAAAGTTAACTTTTGCTGGTTGGGTTTGGTGCGGTACTTATGTAGCGAATCTTAACTTTTGTTGGGTGGTTATCCTCTGAGTGGGTGGATCTTCGTTAACGTGCATTTATTTTTGCTATCGTGCATATATTTTTGCTAAAGCGCATAAATTTTGATTTCCGTGCATTTCTTCTAATGTACGAGCATATCAACTTTTTATCGTGCATTTATCCAAAATATCGTGCATATCGGGTAAATTAGACTTGTTACATATCCTGAAAATTGATATGAATCCAATAGTTTAGTGGAATACATACACTTCTACCCGTGACTTACTTCAATCTAAAGCGAAAATACCTTGTTTTTAAACTATAATATGGTTTTTAAAGCACGAAGTTAACTTTTCTCTTTTAAGACTATCTACTTACTCCACCAAAAACCAATTTAAATGAACGCAAAAAAAAGACCAGCACTCAACTGGTCTTTTACTTGCTTAGCGACGTCCTACTCTCACAGGGGGAATCCCCCAACTACCATCGGCGCTGAAGAGCTTAACTTCCGTGTTCGGTATGGGAACGGGTGTGACCTCTTCGCCATCGTCACTAAACTATTTGAAGAAATTTCATTCCTTCAAAACTAGATAACATTCGCATTCATTCAAACATTTTGGTTAAGTCCTCGATCGATTAGTATCAGTCAGCTCCA
>NZ_JAKTTI010000050.1 GCF_022427965.1 Fredinandcohnia quinoae
TACTCCTGGTGCTCCTGTTACTCCTGGTGCCCCTGTTACTCCTGGTGCCCCTGTTACTCCTGGTGCCCCTGTTGGGCCTGGTGCGCCCGTTACTCCTGGTGCTCCTGTTGGGCCTGGTGCGCCCGTTGGACCTGGTGCTCCTGTTACTCCTGGTGCTCCTGTTGGGCCTGGTGCTCCGGTTACTCCCGGTGCGCCCGTTACTCCTGGTGCTCCGGTTACTCCCGGTGCGCCCGTTACTCCTGGTGCTCCCGTTACTCCTGGTGCTCCTGTTACTCCTGGTGCCCCTGTTGGGCCTGGTGCTCCTGTTACTCCTGGTGCTCCCGTTACTCCCGGTGCTCCGGTTACTCCTGGTGCGCCTGTTGGGCCTGGTGCGCCTGTTGGGCCTGGTGCTCCGGTTACTCCTGGTGCTCCTGTTGGGCCTGGTGCGCCTGTTGGGCCTGGTGCGCCTGTTGGGCCTGGTGCTCCCGGTAATCCTGGTAATCCCGGCGCTCCCGTTGGACCCGGTGCCCCTGTTGGGCCCGGTGCTCCCGTTGGACCCGGTGCTCCCGTAGATCCACCACCATCTGTAATTGCCAATAATGAAACATCATCAACAACTACGTCCGATGATCCAATCCTCGGAAGATTGTTAACCAAGACTAATGCTTGTGTAGTTCCTGGAGGTGCAGGTGTCGTAGTTTGATATATTTCTATCCAGGTATCATTGTTCTCAACGTTTGGAATACGATCTTCATCTATAACTGTAATTAGACCATAATCTAGAAAGTTGAAAAGTGCATCATAATACCCAACTGATAGAGTAATAGGTGAACTTAGAGCAGTACCCACTCTACCTAGAGATGTTAGAAACTCAAAATTCTCGCCTTGATTAACTTGTACAATTTGATAAATATAACCATTAACACTATCACCGAGCAACCTAGCTGAATAGTATCCGCTGTGAGAATAATCCCGCGTAACGAATGCGTTAAAGGGAACCCATGGTGACAACAAACCGGTTTCAAAACCGCCATTGCTTATTCTTTCATCTATACTCAATTGTCCATCCTCCCTCTTTTGTAATTGTATCCCCCTTATCAGAGGGTACAAAATATTATATGTGGAGGAAAAATAGTAGTGAGAGTACAGATTCCTTATATTTACTAGATGAAATGACTAATTATTTGAACAAGCATGGGTTTTAGTAGACTATTGTTTATTTTACAACTTATGAGAAACTACCCCGGATGGGCTTCCAAAATTAGAACTGCCTCATCTGTCATGTTAATATAAAAAGGTATAAATCATTTAGGAGGCATTGCAAATGGCAATTGTTGATATTACAGTAATCCCGGTTGGAACTGCAACACCAAGTGTCAGTGATTATGTGGCAGAAATACATACTTTCCTCAAGGCATATAATGGAGATATTAAGTTCCAATTAACACCAATGAGCACATTAATAGAAGGGGATATAAAAGAATTACTTGAAGTTGTTCGTGAAATCCACGAGCTTCCTTTCCAAAAAGGTATTCAACGAGTATGTACAAATATTCGCATCGATGACCGCCGCGACAAAGAAAATACCATGGAACGAAAGCTTCAAGCAGTTCAGGACAAGCTTTGAGGATGCGGAAGATCTCCTACAGAGCATGGCCGGATTAATTACAGGATCGGCCGGATAATTACTGAATCCGGCCGAATTATTACCAAAACTGAATCTAGTATAGAAAGTGGACATAGGTAGTGGCGTCATGTTTAAATCAAATCATTAGGGAAGAGGACGTGTTAAACATGGCGAAGAAACAAAAAAAATACGCTAATGAATTTAAAGAATATGTTTCAAAGATGATTGTGTTAGACGGTAAAAAACAAATTGATGTAAGTAGAGAATTACAGATCCCATATGATACCTTAATGAAATGGGTAAGAGCTTACCGCAAAAAGCAATATGATGAGGAGAAAGCCCGTCAGAATCAACTCTTAACAGCTTCTGAATACAAAGAACTGTATGAATTAGAGAGACAAAAAAGACTAGAAGCTGAGGAGGAGTGTGTGATTCTAAAAAAAGCGATGCACATCTTCACGCAAGAAAAGTAGACAAATTTGCTTTCATTTATGCCCATAAAAAAGAGCATACCATTGTGAAGATGTGCAAAGTATTAGGAGTATCAACCTCCGGTTATTATGTTTGGGAAAAGCGTCAAAATCAGGATGAAACAGAAAAGGAAAAGTGGAAAAAATACTTAGATGTACGCATCAAGTTTTATTTCAATGATAACCTTGGGGCATATGGTAGTCCCAGGATTCATGAAAGATTAGTAGAGCGAGATAAAATTAAGGTTTCCCAGAAGACTGTAGCGAATCGTATGAAGGCTATGGGTCTATTTGCCACGCCTCCGAAAAAATATATTAATACTACTGACTCTAACCATGAAAAAATAGTATATACAAATGAACTAAATCGTGAATTCCGACCTGACGCACCAAATAAGGTTTGGGTAACTGATATTACTTACATTCACACCGGAGAGGGGTTTCTTTACCTTAATCCAGTGCTAGATTTGTTTTCTCGCCGTGTCATTAGTTACGCCATAGATGACTGTATGAATCGTAAATTGCCGCTCCGTGCCTTAAAGGAAGCCATTGCTTTGCGCAAACCAGAAGAAGGCTTGATTCACCATTCAGACCGTGGATCTCAATATTGTTCAAATGACTATATTCATGAATTGAAAGAAGCAAAAGCTGTCATTAGCATGAGCCGAAAGGCAACCCCCTATGATAATGCCTGTGCAGAATCATTTTTTGCATCATTAAAGAAAGAGTATCTTTATAAATTTGTTTTCCGTACGAAGGTTGAAGCGATTGCAGCTGTAGAGTTTTATATTCAATTTTACAATCGGAAACGCACGCATTCGACGCTTGGATACGCCACTCCCATGGAATATGAAGTGGCATATGAACTGGCGCAAGATAATAACGCCAAAAATAACTATGTGTCCTCTGCTTAAAGGAACAATTCGCACTTTAATTGTTCCTTTAAACAGAGGCCTCCAAGCGTAGTGAATACGAAGTGCGGAAGCAGTAAAATGCGCCACTCCCTAGCAGAAAAGTATCTTTTTTATTGACAGAAGTCCAAAACCCGCCGGATTATTGTAAATATCCGCCGAATAATCTCCAAAACCCGCCGGATTACTATACATTCAACTGCAAGGGCACACCCACTTAGCCTAATTTCGCAATTAATAGTGCGACAAGTGCACTACGCACTGGCATTTGTGATTTAAGTAGATATTCATTTCGTGCATGTGCACCGTCACCAACAGGGCCGAGGCCATCAAGAGTTGGAGCAAATTGTGAGGCAAAGCTTCCATCACTGCCTCCACCACTTAATTGGTCTTCAAGTCTAAAGTCTAGATATTTTTCCGACAATTCCCTTGCCAGTTGAAACATTCGACTGACTTCAATTATTTTTTCAAGTGGAGGTCGATTAATTCCACCTGTTACCTCAATTGATATGCCCTCTCGGGACGGTTTCATATTCATAATGAGTGGGATAACTCTATCAAATTCATCATTCGTAGTAACACGCAAATCCAATTCTGCTTCAGCTTCTGCAGCAACAACATTCGATGAGGTTCCACCTTTAATAACCCCTACATTCAATGTAGTTCCCTTTTCAAAATCGGTCAAACTATGCAAGTATTTGATAACCCCGGCAAGCTCATCGATCGCACTGACACCCTTTTCCGGCTCAATTCCTGCGTGGGATGCACATCCTTTGACCTTAATCGTGAACATTCCTACACCCTTGCGAGATGTTTTTAATTTTCCTTCCTTGGAAGCGGCGGACTCCAACACTAATACATATTTACTTTTTTTTGCCTCTTCCTCAATTAAAGAACGAGATGTCTCGCTGCCACTTTCCTCATCAGGAGTAACCAACATAACAACTTTCCTTTTTAAATTGACATTCAATTCACGTAAAGCATGTAAGGCAAAAAGCCCTTGAACAATCCCACCCTTCATATCAAAGGTTCCCGGACCATACACTTTATCTTCCTCAATCCGAAAAGGCATGTTCTCCAAAGTCCCCTTCGGCCAAACAGTATCCATATGGGTTAAAATTAAAATCTGTTCTTCCCCTACTCCAAATTCTGCTCTGATTATGTTCCCTGCACCACTATTTTCAATCACTACAAGTGGTCCACCCACATATCTAGCAAAAATCTCGCTAATTTTTCTTCCAACCTGATCAACCAATTCCTTGTCGTGCGAAGGAGATTCCAATTCAACTAACTCCCTCAACACATTTACCATTTCTATTTCCTTTTCTTTTAAAAACGACACAAGCTTCTCCACGACGTACTCAACACCTTTACAAATTTAAATTATTTAAATAATACGACTTTAGAGTAAAAATGTAAACTTGCTTTCATATCCTTAAAAAAAGAAATAATCACTATAACCTTTGTCAGGTAGTGATTATTTCTTTTCTACTATTGCTTCACCAATGGCTCTACTATAATCTCGACGCGGCGATTTATGGCTTGTCCTTCTTTAGTATCATTTGTTACTATTGGTTTAGTTTGGCCGAAACCTTTTGTTTCAATGTTTACTTTTTCAGGATTCACCTTATTTTCCACATAACGTTTGACCTTGTTTGCGCGTTTCTCGGACAAAGATTGATTATAGTCTAGTTCGCCTTGGTTATCTGTATGACCATAGATTGATAGAATAGCCCCTTCATATTGATTCAGATCCTCAACTAATTGCTCCAACGTTATGATAGATTCGGACTTTAATTCACTTTTGTCAAAATCAAACAGCAAATCACTGGGAACCTCAATCATGATTTCGTCATCTTCAATTGATATCGTTACACTTGTATCAAAATTTCCCGGGGTAAATGTTCCTGGTTTAAACGTGCCTGGCTCAAAATTACCAGGCTCGAATGTACCTGTTTCAAATTTGCCCGGTTCGAAGTTACCAGGTTCAAATTTACCCGGCTTGAATTGTGGTTCATCATCCTCTTTTTGGTGATCACGATCACTATCCTTTTTCACATCAACCTTCTCTGGCTCACTAGCCATATCTTCATTACAACCAACCATCATTAATACTCCTGAAAAAACGAATGCAATCATCAAATTTCGTAGTTTCATATTTTTATAACCTCAATCTTTATTTTTCTTTTCAATGGTTTCATTTATTTTTTTATTACCTTCATCCACATATTCTTCCCATTCCTTATTACCACTATCTACACTATCACTCCACGCTTTGTTTCCTACGTCAACTGCATATGACCATTTGGCATTACCATAATCTACTATCCTTGAATATAAGTTTGCTGCAGGATGGTTATAATCATCAAATCTTTTCTTTAAATATTCTTGGGCTCTCTTCATACGCTCTTTTTCACGATTGCTTTTTTCTTTCATACTTTCTTTCGTTGTGTTAGCTAGCTTTTTCTTTTCTTCTTTTAAGCTAATTGCCTGTTTTTTACCGGCTTCTTTCCATTCCAGCCACTCTTTCTGAATTTCTTCATACTGAGCTCTCATATACTCTTTTAAATCTCTTTCTGAGTTAACATATGTGAACTCTCCATTTCCTGCACTTGCCACTTCCTTTAACAATCTTTGGCCTTCATTATCAACATCAAATCCAATAATGTTGACAACAGTTTCAATATCGGCAGATACAAGATCCTTCGCCATCTGAACGGGGTCGCCGTTACAGGTTTCAATTCCGTCACTCACCACATATACAACGACATCTTCTGTATTCGCTGGTATATCCTCTTTCACCTTCTCCAGTCCAAGCGCAATAGGTGTCCAACCAACCGCTTTCACTTTGTTCAATGATTCTTTGAAAGCTCCTTGTTCATATTTTCCATTGTAAAAGGTTTCTGAGCTCCCACAGGACATCTTTTTATCGGCATCACTTCCAGAGCCCTTATGTCCATATACTCGTACGGAAATCGTTGCATTCTCTGGTACTTGCTCAGCGAATTCCAAAACTGCTTCCTTCGCTGCATCCATTCTCGTCTTATTTCCAACCTTCGCCTTCATACTCCCACTTGCATCAACTAAGATTGCGTAATGCGCTTTTTTCAAGGTTGGTTTATTTATTGTTTCATCTGGGCGGTCAATATTCACTTCAACATTCGGGTCAAAATGAAGAAGAGTTTCCATCTCTTTATGATAGTCCTCTGAAAGCAAATAAATTAATTCCTCCATATATTGGTTCTTTGTTAGGTCATCTGGCAATTGGTCCAATGCGTCATATAGCTTTTTTTCATCATATTTGTCCCCCGCAAAAATTCCAGGGTACCGCAATAACTCTTTTTCAATAGATGATAATCTACGGTTGGGATTTTCAATTTTAAAATACTTCACTTTTTTGGGAGTATATTTTGGTTCTTCTTCTTTTTTCGTTTCTTCTTCTTTTTTACTTTCTTGCTTCGACTCTGATGACTGTGATTCTGCAGTATTACTGTCCTTCGAAGAACATGCAGAAAGTAGTAAAGACAATATCACCAATCCAAATAATAACTTCTTCAATTCTCTCTCTCCTTATCTATCATTCATCCAAATAGGTAACTTCCCACTAAATATTTCCCTCTTAGTTTACTGTATTTCATTGATAGTTTTAACAATTAATACAAAAATAGGAAGTAAGTAGTGTGGCATCCAGGCCTTTTATCCCGTCTATATGGTATTCATGTCCGTGATATGTGTTTCACTCGGTCTTTAATTCGGTGGCAACACTTATTAATCATCAATAACTTAGTCCCTTCGAACCATTTTCGCCAGTTATTTACAACACTTCTGTTCCAATCTACAGAATTTTAAGATAAGATGGAGAAGAATGTAGAATCTATGGAGGATACAATGATATGACTTTTCGCGTTCGATTGATTAACGGGATCTTCAAGCCAGAACATTTATTTTATCAACTGAAACTAAGTGAAAAAATTGTTGGGATTATTCCAAAGCTTTTATTGTTATTACTTTTTAGTGGTGTTCTTTCATTTATAATGGCCCATTATGGGTTTTATACGGAAAGCCTAACAAAACAGATAGATACTCTTTCAAAATCAGAATTTGAATTATCGAAGATATTGATCGGTGTTGGGGGTTTAATCAGTAGTATTGCTTTCCCACTCGTGTTTCTTCTTTGTTCAACTCTATTAATTACTGCTTTTTTTCGAGAGATTGCGATTTTTGCAATTCTCACGATTCAACTTTGTGCTTTAAGTATTTCCCTTATTGAAAATGCTCTGTTCGTTCCAATTCAATATTTTTGGGGTATCTCTAGCATTTCCTCACCATTTGGGCTCGGTGTCATCGGCCAGCTCCTGTCAGAAAATGAGGTGTTACGAAACATAATGGCTTCACTTACATTATTCGACATTTGGAGTATTGTCATAACAGTAATTGCCTTACGATTACTTTCTGAAAAATCGAAGGGCTATATTATTCTAGCTACGATCGGGATACATCTTTTTTTAAACATTGCCGGTGCATTAATCACTAGTCTTAATTTACATACTTTCATATAAGGGGGTGTTGGGATGAGAAAGCATCATTCTTTCATTATAATCAGCATTATCCTTTTCATAGGTTTGAATATTTACTTGCTATACAAAAAAGAGAATCAATTTTCTTTTAAAGAAATTATTGTCGACAAGGAAAAGGTTCAGACCTCTGACATCAGAATCTATCATCATACGAACGGAATTGTGGTACCTGAGAAAGAAATTGAAATTCCATATGAACCATCACTCGGTCATGTTAAAGAAATAGCGGTAGTTGAAGGTCAAGAAGTTCAAATTGGTACACCACTTATCGTCTACGAAAATCTTAACGTTGAGATCATACGAATGGAAATAAATCAGCGGATCCAACAAGCTGAGACAAAAGAGGACCAAATGGATGACAAGGTAAGACAGCTTCAGTCGATTAAAAGTGCCGTTCAGTCAGGGAGTATTAGTAAGGACGCGGAAAATGCTGAGGAAATAAAAAGGCTACAAAATGAAAAGATCGCCTCCCTTGATTTAGATATTTTAAAAACAGAACAAGAAAAAGAATTAATTCAGATTGAAGTCAATGAATTAAAAGATCAACTTCAAACCATTCAAGACAATGATCAAAATTTCACAGTGAAAAGTACTATAAATGGTATTGTTAAACAGGTCGATGAAACGTTAAATGGGCCAATTCTATCAATCTATTCAATGCCCCTCGTAATCCAAGGGAAACTAGCAGAGGAAAAATTCCTAGATGTTACAGTCGAGCAAAAGGCAAAAATCAGCTCGAAGTTATTTCCTAAACAGGAATTTTTGGGCAGTGTATCAAAAATAACGAATATCCCTATTAATAAACCAGATGTTGCAAAATTGGACGAACCTACCTTTTACCCATTCTTCATTCAATTAGATGAGGTCAACGACCAATTAAAATCTGGGTTTCATGTTGATGTTTCAATTGAAACTGATAGTAGAGAGAATGTACTTACAATTTCTAAAAAGGCGATTCTCAAACAGAAAAAGGACCATTTTGTATTTCTGATAAAAGACGGCAAACTTGAAAAAAGGCTAGTTAACATAGGACTAACGTCTGGATCCAAGCTTGAAATCACTTCAGGTCTAAAAAAGAATGACTTGATGATTTCAAAACAGATCAAGCAGGTAAAAAATGGTTCAATCGTAGTTACACCCATTGAATACAAAGAACTAAATAAAAAAACACTTCAATCACTTGGTAAAAGGCAAATTGCCAAACTGCTAGTAGAGGGTGCATTTAAATAAAACGTGGGACCCATTGAGCAGGTCCCACATTATATATTTCCAATTACATTACCCTTTCACAGCTCCAGCTGTCATGCCTTTCATGATTTGTTCTTGGAAAAAGAGATACATAATGATTGTTGGAATAACAGCGATGGCCATTGCTGCCATGGTGAGGCCGTAGTTCGTGCTATATCCATCCGAGAAGATGGATAGGCTTAATGGCAAGGTTTTTAATGCGGAATCATTGATGAATACCAATGCAAAGACGAACTCATTCCAATATCGTAAAAATGCTAGAATAGCAACTGTTGCTAGAGCTGGTATTGACATCGGAAGCATCATTCGAAAGAAAATCCCCCAGTAGCCAGCCCCATCCATTACTGCCGCTTCCTCGACTTCTCTTGGTATAGCAGTCATATATGCATAGATAAGGAAAATAGCAATCGGCAATTCAAATGCTGTATATGGTAAAATAAGTGCCCAATACGTATCTAATAGGCCAACTTCCTTCATTAATGTAAATAATGGCACAAGTGTGCTATGAATCGGAATTAGCATCCCAATTAAAAAGAAGACCATTAAAAATCCTTTTAGGCGAAACGTAAATCTTGAAAGGGCATATGCGGTCAGTGCCCCAAGGAATAAGGTTAATAATGTAGCTGTTACCGAGACAAGTGTCGAATTTAACATCGCCCGCCCCATATTTGCCATTTCCCAGGCGCGTGCGATATTATCAAATGTCCAGCTTGAAGGCAGTGAATAAGGGCTTTGAAAAAACTCCTCATTCGTTTTAAAAGCACTAATCATTAACCAATACAGCGGATAAATCATACCCAACGAAAATAATCCTAGAAAACTATATTTTAATATCTTTACTATTCTTTGCTTGATTTGAAAAGTCATTGGAGGCTTTTGTTTATCAAGAATAATTGGATTTTCCATGAAATACCTCCTTTCTTTTCATTGTTAGGAGCCCTATCCGCCGCATCTACATCCATTCCTACAATTCTACGATTTTCTCCTCATCGCAATTTGACTAATCCCAATTAAAATGAGACTTACAACGATAATCATCGTCGAAACTGCGGACCCATAACCATATCGATAAATCATAAATGTATTATTGTACATATAGGTTGCTAGCAATTCCGTAGATTGTGCGGGTCCTCCACCAGTCATGATAAATACTTGATCAAATGCCTTCAAGCTTCCCGCAATACATAAAACGACCGCAACTTTAATTGTATTCCACATCATTGGCAGCGTTATAAAATAGAGCTTCTTAAATTTGGTGGCACCATCGATTCTTGCAGCATCCTCAATTTCACCAGGAATATTTTGAAGTGCTGCGATAAAAATAATTAAGTATGGTCCAATATAATTCCAAACAATTGGCACTGATACTGCATACATATTCACGGATGGATCAGCTAGCCACGGCCTGGTCCATGAATCTAATCCAACAGCCGTTAAGATTGAATTAATCACTCCTAGCTGAGGATGATAAATATACCCCCAAATCAATCCAACAACAACCGTCGAAATCACCATCGGTAGAAACACTGCAGACCGGACAAAGCGTTGAAACATTGAGTTTTTGCGCAGCATCAGAGCAAGGCCTAATGCAATGGGTACCTGCCCAAATACAGATGCGACGACGATAATAATGTTATTTTTCAAAGCACGCCAAAAAATGGGATCCTTCACGACTTCGATGTAATTTTCCAAACCAATGAAGATTGGATCATTCATTCCTGACCATTTAAAAAATCCGTAATATGCTGACCAAAAAATCGGAATGATGACAAAAAAGGAATAAAGCAAAAGGGCGGGCAGAATCGTAATGATTAATGCGCCCCTTACTTTTAACACAGACTGCATAGGTATCGCTCCCTTATATAGAAAAGCGCAAGCGCCTCGTTCAGGCCCGACAAGCAAATGTTCTGATGCAAAAAAGTCGCTTTTTGACTTTTCTTGCATCAGGTTATTTGACCTCGAGGGCTTAGGCGCTGGAGCTAGACATTTAAGAAAATCGCAAGGCACCCACTCAAACCTTAGGTACCCTACACTAATTTATTTCTTCGACTGGGCTTCTTGTAATTTCTTAGCTACTGATTCTACATCCTTACCCAGCATAATTTCCTGAAGCCCGAGGTTAATTGCTTCACCAGCAGCAGCTGTTAAATATAGGTCATACACTGGTGCATATTCCACTTCGCGAACTAAATTAAAGGCATCATAAAATAACTGATTCACCTTTGATTGATCAACATCTACATCGTACATCACCATTGAATTTGTTTCGGCAATTGCCTTTTGTGCATCGGCATTACTTAATGCGTAAATCAAATCGAGTGCAGCATCCTTATCCGCACCTTCTGTCTTGCTGTTTAACAGGAAACCACCACCTGGTCCACCAGTGATTGTGTTCTGCTTTCCTTCTCCCTCAGGAATTGACGGGACTACTGCAACACCAATATTAGCCAATACATCTTCTGAAACAGAAGCTGCTAAGGAACTTATTGTCCACGAGCCATTGATCATCATGGCTGCATTTCCTTGGGCAAAATATTGCTCAGCCTGTGTATTATCGATTGCATTTGCGCCTTCCTGATAAGCATTTGCGTCCACTAATTGTTTAAAATAACCAAGTGCTTCTATAAAAACAGGGTCAGTAAAAGATGCTCCATCTTGTTCTACCGCCTTCATGAACCACTCAGAACCTGTTACACGATCCGCAATTGCACCAAATGTCGTTGATTGGGCAACCCATGGAGCCTGATTTCCCATTGCAATTGGGGTAATCTTTTTTTCATTAAATACATCAATGACCATTAAAAGCTCATCCCATGTTTTCGGAACCTCTACATTATTTTCCTCGAATAATTTTTTATTGTAATATAAGAATGATGTAGCAGACATTGCAACTGGAGCGGAATAGATTTCTCCATCATAGTCGTATACCTCAAGTGAATTGGCTAAAAATCCATCACGCCAATCTTTATGCTCATCTAGTAATGCTGTAATCGGTTGAATCATTTTTCCTTCATAAAATTCATCTGTAAAACTACCTGCATAGGTCAAAAAGATATCTGGCAGTTCATCAGCTGCTGCAACCGTACTAATTCTTTGACGGTATCCATCCACTGGAATAGCCTGTTCATCCACCTTCACATCAGGATTGTCCTTCTTAAATTGCTCAATGATTCCTCGTACGGTTTGGGCTCGGAGATCATCCCCAGCAAAATTATGCCAGATGGAAATGGCTACTTTTTCATCTGATGATTTACCACCTGTTTCATCTTTACTGCTACAAGCTGTTAAAAGCATACTAAAAATAAGTACCGCAACAAAAAGATATTTTTTCATTTACTATCCCCCCTTTAAATGTAACTTGATTATATGTTAGCGTTTCCATTGCCTAAAGGGGACAAATCACAGATGAGGGGTAGGGAAACCTAATTATTTTATAATTTTCAAAAAAATCATTCATTTCTTCGATACTGTGAGGGTGTCACCCCTGTATGTTTTTTAAATAGGGTAATGAAGTATTTCCAATCAGAGTAGCCGACGATTTTTGCAATATCTTTTACTTTTGCCGGGGAATGTGTAAGCAATATGATTGCCTTTTTCATTCTAAGCTCAGTTAGAAGCTCCACATAAGATTTTCCAGTTTCTTTTTTAATCAAATCACCTAAGTAGTTCGGATGCAGATGGACATGATTGGCGATTTTTTGTAAAGTTAACGAATCACCGAGCCGCTGCTCCATATAATGAATCACATTTTGAACGTAATTCACCTGAGTACTACTAGATAGTTCCTGATAATCATTCATAATTCGTAAAAACAATGGGAAGAGCAACTCTAATGGCGAAGGAAACCATTCTCTTGGTGTTGGTAATGATTGATAGCTGTGTGGTGTATTCCCAATCGAAGCTGCGATTTGATTGACGAAACGGATTGTTGACACGTATAGGGTTTGAACATATAGATGGATCGATTCAGGTGTAGCTTGAGGATGATTAAATAATTCATACATACGTTTTCGAAACCATTCTTTTAAGATTTCTGATTCACCACGTTTTACATAAGACAGCAACTGTACTTCTTGTGCTGGCAAAAGCTCTGAATGTGGTATTCCCTTCCTACCTTGTATATCATTTGATGTAACCATCCTTTGAGTAGATAAAAGCCATTTATATAAAACTATACCGTCTAATTCTTTATACGATGCATGCCATTCAGAAACCGATGTTACGATTGATCCGACAAACACAGGGAGACAATTCGATTGAGGTATTTTTTTAATCGCCATATTTAATAAATAATGATCGGCTAATTGTGGGTCCCTTTGCACAATGATCACAGTCTTATCATGTAATGCCACCCATTTTCCAGGTAAATATGTGTTCCATAGTTTTTCTGCTTCAGCAAGTTGCCCTGGATTCAAGGCTTCATCCAATAGTAATAGTTGGTATGGTGGCTTTTTCATTTCAGGCATAAGGTGAAACAATTTCTTGTAATCAGACGTTTCCAATTTTTCAACTAATAATTGATGCATCAAGTTAGATATCTCTCGCTCACGTGAGCCTAGCTTCCATTTCCGATGTTCCTTCGAATCTTCTATTCTTTCTTTTGCCTTCTGAAGGGATTTCATGATTTCTTCTGGTGCACTTGTCTTTAGCAAATAATCACAGACCCCTTGACGTAGAGCCTCCTGTGCGTAGGAAAACTCACCATACCCTGTTAAGACGATTACTTCTGTTGGAAACGCCTGTGCTTTAATATAAGCGGCTAGATCGAGACCACTCTTTCCTTTCATTCTAATATCAGTTAGAACAATTTCGGGCTGTTCTCGCTTAATTCTCTCGATTGCTTCTTCCGCTGATGAAGCTGTTTCTAAAAGCTCATAACCATATTCCCTCCATGGAATCACTTTTCGCATTCCTTCTCTAATAATGACTTCATCATCAACAATCATTACCTTCATCCCATTCACCCTCTCTTTAATGGAACAGAAAACTGGACAATCGTACCATTACCTGGACTGCTCGTGATCAATAATCTAGATGCTGGACCATAATTAAGAAATAATCGCAAATTAACATTTCGGAGCCCGTACCCTTTTCCTACTAGCACTTCACTTTTTTCATCAATTGTGAATTGCTCATGTAGCTGGTTTATGTGTTCCACCGACATCCCTTGACCATTATCTGCAACTGAAATTTGTAAATATTTCTCATCCCACTTACCAACAACCTTTATTTGCCCTGGTTGTCCATCATCCTGGAGAAAAGCATGAATAATGCTATTTTCGATTAATGGTTGCAAGAGTAGTTTCAACATATACATCTGCTTCACTTCATCCGGAATCATAATATCGAGTTTAAAAGAATTAGGATAACGAATTTTTTGGATTTCAGCATAGTTTGCTAGATGGGCAAGCTCCTGTTCAACTGTACAATATTCATTTCCTTCATTTAAGCTATAGCGTAGAAAATTACTCAAAGACGATACCATCGCTGATATCTTCTTTTGCTCAGCATCAAGTGCCATCCAATGAACGGAAGCAAGCGTGTTATAGAGAAAATGCGGATTAATCTGTGCTTGTAATGCTTGCAAATCTACCTCCCGTTTTAGTGATTCATTTTTTTTCAAATCCTCCATTAAGGTTTGAATACGCTCGTACAAATTTTTATAGCTTTCAATTAATTGGCCGACCTCATCATTTGAATATGTAGGAAGCTTTTCAATATCATATTCAGGCTGCTGGTTCCTAATCGCAGCAGTTAAAGACGTAAGTGGACGAAACACCCTCCGAATAAAAAATAATACAAGTACTGAGACAAGTATACAGGCCACCCCGACAGCGATAACAGTTAGCCACAGAAAATATTGATTTTGTTGGCTATATTCATCAAAAGGAATAATTCCGATTAACCGCCATCCCACGTCAGAAAGCGATTGTGACAAGATCATGCTCTTCATGTCCTCTGATTGATACGTTAAGCCCAAGGAATCTGCATGATTTTCGACTAGTGAATAAATCTCCTTTAGCGCATTTGTGTTCTCAAAGCTTTCATCGTTTCCAGCAAGAACCTTGCCTTCAAACATCAGTAAAACAGAGCCATTCCATTCAAAATTAGTAGCAGACAAATGCTCTTCGATGACTTGCTGATCCAAACTAATCGATAAATAACCAATTAGATCATATGTATCCGTACTGCGGATTGGCCGCCATAATGTGATTAACTCCTTCGATCCAATTGACATTTCATCCTCATGATTGTAAAACCACCATTTTCCTGACTTATATTGCTCACTATATAATTTAGTAGAAGATAAAATTGGAAGAGTAGAGATATCAGGATTCTTATTAAATGGCTCAATTAATATATTTGCGATGTATGGTTTTGAAAGGGCTAAATTTGATAAAAAACCATAAATATCACTCCGAAGCTTTACTGTATCTTCACCTACCTGCAAGTATTGTTGAACATCTTCATTCCCGATTAGGAAGACCGACATATTCTCAACATCATTCATGATAAATTCTAGCGTAGTCTCAAGCTGCTCTAATGAACTATTCCCCGAAATCATCGCTCGTTCCTTCGCCACATCTACCGCAATTAAATATGAAAACAAGCCCAATAAGTAAATCGGCAGCAGCACAGCAACTAATATAAACACTGTTAACTGATTCCGAAGAGAACTACGAAACCACTTTTTCATAAATATAACCCTTCCTTTTCCTTTTCACCGAATATTCAGTCATTTATTTATAGTTGCCCACAAGAGTTAATGATGCGCTTTGTAAAAAATAAAAGAGGCTTTAATCATTTAAGCCTCTACTCATCATATATATTCAATTGGTATTGACACTTATTCATCTAGGTAGAAGCATTTTTCAATCAGGGATGCATAGGGATTGCTGAGTACCCAGTTTACTTTTTTTCTACGATTGAAGTTAGGAAGGTTAGAAGTTCCTCCCGTAGGTCTTCTCGTTGCAACGCCATTTCTACCTGAGTTTGAATAAAACCGATTTTTTCTCCGACATCATATCGTTTTCCTTCAAAATCATACGCAAATACTCGCTGAATCTCATTTAGTTTTTGAATAGCATCTGTCAGCTGAATCTCTCCTCCAGCTCCCGTTTCCTGATTTTCCAAAAATATGAAAATCTCAGGAGTTAAAATGTACCGTCCCATGATTGCTAGATTTGAAGGTGCTGTTCCAGGCTTTGGCTTTTCCACAAAATTATTAACTTGATATCGGCGGCCGACCTGTAATAACGGTTCAATTATCCCGTATCGATGTGTTTCGTCTTCCGGAACTGTTTGCACACCGATTATTGATGAGTGAGTCTGAGCATGTTCATCCATAAGCTGGCGTAAACAAGGTTTTTCCGCTTGTACGACATCGTCCCCTAATAGAACAGCAAATGGCTCATTCCCAATAAATTTACGTGCACACCAAACAGCATGGCCTAAACCCCTTGGTTCTTTTTGACGAATATAATGAATATCGACCTTTGCCGATTTCTGTACTTCATCCAATAGCTGCAGCTTGCCCTTCTCACGCAGATTTTGCTCAAGCTCAAACGAATTATCGAAATGATCTTCAATCGCTCTTTTACCTTTACCGGTAACGATAATAATATCTTCAATCCCTGACTCAACAGCCTCTTCGACAATATACTGAATCGTTGGCTTATCAACAATTGGTAGCATTTCCTTAGGCATTGCCTTCGTTGCTGGCAAAAATCGCGTCCCAAGCCCAGCCGCTGGTATAATCGCCTTCCTAATCTTCAACCGAATTGCCCCCTTTACATTTAAACTACTATTTTTTTCCTTACCATTAATCTATTACAAAAATGACGTTCAGGCAAGGGCTGGCACTGGAAAGAAGGCTCTTCATCAACTAGTTCTTTTCCGTAATGAGACTAACTTTCCAGGTAACGTACATATCCTGGGTAACGTGTATATCTTCTGATTAATGTGCATTTACACGGGGGAACGTGCATATAACCTGATTAACGTGCATTTGTCCGGGGGAACGTGCATATAACCTGATTAGCGTGCATTTGCACGGGGGAACGTGCATTTCTTCTGATTAACGTGCATTTACACGGCGGTGCATGCATATAACCTGATTAACGTGCATTTACTATTTTTAGCGTGCATATATACAAACTATCGTACATATCACGAAATGGTTGAACACAAAATCTATGAATGTATAACAAAGTTTTGATTTTTTTACGGTTTCATACTGGTAATACTAAAATATATGCGTTGTAATTCTCTTTATTTATTTTAATTAATAAAATCAGTTGATTCCTTTATATATTTTTGTATTTGTTCAACTGAAGTAAAGCTCCCATCGTATTTTCTAATCACTTCATTTTCTTGTATAAATAAATATGCGGGCAAACCTGATATTTGGTATTCATTTTGTGCCCTATCTGAGGAATCATTTGCAATTCGGAATGATATTACCCAATATTACCATGTTATTTAGCATGAAAATATATTAATCTATCATTATATATGCCAACATTCTGGATGAAGGGAAGGATAATTATTCAATGACAACTAAGAACAACAGCAAGAGATTTAGGATGAATACAATTAATAATAAATTAAAAATAGCAATTTTATCGATAACGATATTATCATTAGTTGCAGTTGGAATTGTCGTTGCAATTAAAGTAAGTATGCAAACAAAGCTAGACTTTACTAATTCGATGGAACGCCAAATTGATCAGGTTGATATTAGTATTAGTAATTTCTTTACTGATATTGAGTCGAACGTGAATATGCTAAGTTCTTTTTCACTAATAAAAGAAGCTGATAAAAGAATTACAACATATGTTGATAGAAAAGGGACAAATGGAAAAGTACCGATGAAGCCACTTGAGGGCGATCCATATGAAGCAGCTATCTATCAAACACTTGGAGCCTTCGTTTCTTCACATAGCTCAGTACTCGATACTGGTTTGGGTATAGAAGAAAATGGTGGCTATGTTCAATTTCCTGAGAGTGATCGTGATGAAGGGTATGATGCACGTCAAAGATCATGGTACAAATTAGCGATGTCTAATCCTGATAAAGCAAACTTTTCAAATGCTTATACGACATCGAGTGGAAAATTAGTTATTTATTCATCAAAAACCATTAAAGATGACAGCAATAAAGTTCGAGGCGTTGTAACCGTTGATGTAGATTTATCAAATCTATCAGAAATGATTGGGAAAATAAAAATAGGGAAAACCGGCTATATCGTATTAGCTGATGAATTAGGAACTATTTTATCCCATCCTAAGGATGATAAATTGGTTGCAGCGAATGTAAAAGAACTAAATATCAAAGACTTAGAGAATATAAATGAAGTAACAAAAGAACCGTTTGAGACCACACTATCAGATGGTAAGGATTATATCATTCAAGTTGTGAAATCTTCAAATGCTCATACTAAGATGAACTATATAGTGTTTGTTGAAAAGGAAGAATTAGCAAGTAGCTCAAAAGAAATTATAACAATCATTATTTTTGCGATTATCCTTATCGCTATCATTTCATTCTTCGTATCGTATCTTGTTTCTCATCGTATTTCTAAGCCTATCAAATTTGCTTCAGAACATATTCGTGTATTAGGTGAAGGAGATTTTACGAACGATATTCCTGACAAATACTTGCGCCTAAGTGATGAAGTCGGCGATATTATGAAGGATACGAAAAATATGCAAACCAACTTGATTGAGCTAATTACCAATGTCTCGAGTGCTTCAAATCAGGTTGCAACTTCATCAAATGAGTTAATGGAAACAAGTCAGCAAACAGTAATTGCTGCTGATGAGGTAGCAAGAACAATTGAAGAAATCTCCAAAAGCACAAGTGAACAAGCCCATGATACAGAACAAGGTGCGTTGAATATTAATGAACTTGGTAATTTAATTGAAAAGGATCTTGGATATATCCAAGAATTAAATTCATCTGCTGTTGAAGTGGATCAAATCAAGGATGAGGCGCTTGATATTTTGAATGACTTAGTTGAAAAAACGAAGAAAGCTTATCATTCTTCGGAGGAAGTTTCTGGGATTATTGTTAATACGAATAACAGTGCAATGAAAATCGAAAGTGCAAGTCAGATGATTAAAAGCATTGCTGATCAAACAAATCTTCTTGCCCTAAATGCTAGTATTGAAGCTGCTCGTGCAGGAGAAGCAGGCAAAGGTTTTGCGGTTGTTGCAGACGAAATAAGAAAATTAGCAGAGCAATCTAATCAATTCACAGAGGAAATTTCGTCGATCATTCAAGATTTAACTAGTAAAACTGAGTTTGCTGTTAAAACGATTCAAGAAGTTGGTACAATCGTACAATCCCAAGCAAAAAGTGTTAGCACAACGAATGAAAAGTTTGAAAGAATTGCAGTGGCGATCGATAATATGAAAAAGGTAATTGATAATGTCACTCAGTCTGGTCATGAAATGGAAGAGAAGAAAACTGAAATTATTGCGATTATCGAAAATCTGTCTGCAAGCTCAGAAGAAAACGCAGCTGCAACAGAGGAAGCATCTGCTTCAGTCGAAGAGCAAACCGCAGCAATGGAAGAAATCTCACACGCAAGTAAACATCTTGCCCAACTATCACAACAGATGAAAGAGAATATCGATAAATTTAAATATTAATATCGATTGTACGAAAAGAGGGTCGCTACATGAATGTAGCTGGCCCTCTTTTTTCGTACAATTTAAGTAAATTCTTGATCGGATCTGGTGTTGAGTTCATCGCTTTCGAGCATATCCGGGCTATCATGCATATCTTGATTTTATCGAACATATAACTTGATTATCGTGCATATAACTTGATTATCGTGCATATATTTTGGTTAGCGAGCATTTATTCTTGGTAACGTGCATATATCCCAACTATCGTGCATATCCCATTTCCCGCGCGCATATTTTCCAGCTATCGTGCATATCCCAATTTTATCGAGCATATATTCATACTATCGTGCATTCCCCATATAACTAACCTGAAAAACGATGAATCTGTGTCTAGAACTCTATAGAAACATGCTACTTGAAGTGATTTTAATTAATATTTCTTCTATTTTCATTTAATTGATTCACCAATTTCGATTAATTTATTCTTAATCTCTTCCACACCATATTTTTGTAAAAGTTCACTCGAAATATCTGCCTGTATCTCGTAATAATACGTGCCATCGAACATATGCAATACTAAGCTTTTTTCATTGAAATTTGCTTCTTTTGCATTGCTCAACTGTACACTTACATTGTCCGATTGATTATAGAGAGTGGGCTCAGCTTGCGAGATATTATATTTTATATCAAAGTCTTGATCTGATCCGTATACAATACTGAATGCAAATTTGTTATGTTCGGTTAAGTATTGTACGTATGGCGAATATAATTTGGCTGACTTGAAAGGTAACTTTGTCGGGAATAAAACACTTTCAATTGGCAGTTCACTTGGGACTGTATCCGCTTTTTTCAAAGAGTACGCTGCTGCAAATATTTCTTCTTTCGTAAGCTCTTCTGCTTCAAAGCTATAGCACCAATTATTTTTTTCGAAAGCAAGCTCTGCTTCATCGCCATCAAACATATAAAAATAATAATCAATACCATCCTTGGTTTCAGCAAGTTCTAAGTCATCGACAAGACATCCATCACTGCCTTCTTGATCCGAAACATCATTCGCATAAAATATCAATTCACTGCTTGAATAGTCCTCTGATTCGAGGTGAATGGTCTGGCTATAACTACCTGGCCCCATCCCATATTGAATATATGATACCCCAGTTGGAAGTACGGTTGGGTATTCAACTTCGGCACTTTTTCTCCATACATCTGAAAAAAGTACTTTCACATCTTCTTCCACAGGCTGAAGCTTGATTGACCCACTCGTCTCTCCTTCCTCTTCTTTTTCCTTTTCAGCTTTAAAATCTACTACTTTATAGTCTTCAATCTTTTTAAGTGGTAGTTTATATAAAAAATCTATTTCCTTATTTTCTTTAGACTCTTCTCGGTCTGTATAGAATAGGGACTTTCCATCACCTGAAAGAGTAAAACCTTTTTTAAAACCACCAATTTTAAAATCGGGGATAAGGTGATTTTCTTCTTTCTCTATATTATAAAGATAAAGCTCACTGCCATCAGTTAAAAGAATATTCCCCTTTTCATCAATGTTTCCTACTTCTTTGTATTCAAAATTCACATAGCTTTGAAGGGTTCCTTCTTCCAAATCACCGAAAAAGTGACTTTCATAGACAGGATCTTGAGTTACATTCTGGCTGATTTTGAAATATACATACTTTCCATTTGGAGAAAGCTGTGGATTGTAGATAAAAATATCATCTCGATTAAGCCTTTCATGATATGACTCGAGATTGATGATTTCTTGCATTTCTTCTGTAGTACGATCTAACATGTAAAGACTATAAAATCCATTTATCAAGATTTTTTTACCATCAAATGTTTGTACTATTTTTTCATATTTATCCTCATTGTTAGTAAGAGGGTATTCTTTTATAGTACTATCTTTGTAGTTGTAAATTGAAAGGGTATCACCGTCAATCGTATTGAAAATGACTTCTCCATCATTTGTGATACCGATTATTTTTGAAGTATAATGATCACCCGTTGGTTCCTCGTGTAAAATCTTTTTCTCTACCAAATCATAAATTGTGAAAAAGTTATCATCTTCTACACAGTTAAAGACAAGAAATTTTCCATTCGGTGATAGGTGCTCAGGACCACAGGATGTTTCTTTATCTCCTAGTGGTGAAAGTTTTCTAATATCGACTGCTTTCTTATTTCCGTCCACTAAATAACTAGAAAATTCATCATTTCGTTTAATGACTTCCTTCGAACTAAATAGAACCTTACTTCCATCAAATGTTGTTGATATCCCAAAAATAGAGTAATCGACATCCTCCCCATGTTCATAAGAAAATAAAACTTCTGGTTCACCTTTTTTCTTACCTTCTTTTTGATTCTCTGATTTTGTAGTAGTATCTGTCGAGCACGCTACTAGAATGAATGAAAAGAGCATAATAATGATTGATACATGTCGCCTACAAATCTTAATCCTCTCCCTTTATATAAAAATGTACGGCACCTTCTCTACCATATCTATTTTAAACAATTCTATAAAGTGAAATTTTATTATTTTCCAATAATGGGGGATTTTTACCTATCCACTCATAGGTATAATCTCCTTATAAAGACATTAAAAAAAGCAGGAGATATCCCTGCTTACTAAAAATCACTCAAATACATTTCCTTCTCCGCATCATAAATATTGATGACGCGATATCCTGTAACAGAATAGTCAATTTGCAAAAGCCAGTACAATGTTTTTTCTCCTTTGTACTTATCTTTCATTAAGAATACTTCCTTTGGATTGATAGATGTTGACTCCAATAGCTGGCTGATGTTGTTTGCAGCATCAGCGCTTAATGTCGAAGTATTCAAGTCAGTTATATTCAGCTTTTCAAATTTCTTATTGACGTGAATGAATCTCTTAAAGAGCTGATCCTGAATATACCCAACTGCTATTTCGGGACCCATATAATTGAATTGCAATGCTCTTTTATTAAAAACAGAGTCTGCTAGAGTCGATTCTATATATACATCCTCAATCGTCTCTAATCGTTTCTCTCTTTCCTGCTGAATATTGTCAGTTACAGACGTATCCACTTCTTCAGGCTGTGGTATATCTTCTTGCTGTGCTGGGAGGTTTAAGCTCTTGATTATTTTTGATACTTCTTGCTGCCAGTTTGGGACCTCTGCATAGTAGGGTCTTCCTGTCTTTTGATTAACATCTATTGTTGCAAGTCTTACCGTATATAAGTTCTCCCCGTTAACAAGGTCAAACTGAGCATTGTCCCCATAACTTAAATACCCAATTTGCCCGTCTATATTAATTTCTTCAGCAAAAGGCTTGTATGAAGAATCAAGTGATGCTTGTTCAAAAATTGCGGTATCATTGCTGATCTGTAATGATTGCTCTGATGGTAAAAAATATCCACTGCCATCACCATAGCCAACATATAGACGATACGGCTCCTTTCCATCATGAGTGAAATAAGTAGGAATCTTATAAACTTCCAGATCCACAATAAAATAATCTTTGTATTCAGAATCTGTGGTCAATCCTTCAGCAATTGTTTTTATTTCATCGAGTGAAAGTATTTTTCCGTTAGGGTCTATCGAAATCGTGTCAAAATGATACAGGTATTCCCCATCAATGAAGAAAAGCTCATTTTCCTTAGGTGAAACTAGATATTCTCGCACACCATTTTTTTGAACAGAATATCCATCCTTTTTAAATTTTTGATAGCTTTTAACGTCATTACTAACTGATAGATTAATGCGTCGGTCTATTGTATCCTCCAATGATAAGTAAATACTAAACTTATCCTTTTCAATCGTCGCATTTGTTAGCGGATAATTATAAAAATTGTCTAAAGTTGCTGGTAATTTTACTTCTTTCATACGTTTGTTCAATTCATTTACCAATGCCGGAACCGCTGATTTAAGAGTTTTCAAATCTACAAATCGTGGACTTTCCACATCTTTTTTAACAACCTCGGACTTTACAGATTCTTCTTTCTTCGCAGTTGTATCTTCAGCTTCCTCACTACTGCAAGCAGCTGTAAAAAGTACTAGCAATAATACCATTAAAAATTTAAATTTCATCTCTTTTTTCCTTTCATGTTATGTAGAATCTAGGTGAACAAAGGCAAATTGAACTACTCACCACTTAACACCCTTACAGGTTGTTTGAAGTGGGAGATTCCT
>NZ_JAKTTI010000051.1 GCF_022427965.1 Fredinandcohnia quinoae
AGGGTTTCTTGTTCTATAGTTGGATAGATACGGAATTTGTATGCCTTGTTGATTAACATTGTTTTCACCTCACTTAAGGGGAATGTTTGTTCTAATTATACCATACGGAAACCACTTTGGCTACCGCCAACCGACATTCATCTCCTCCTTATCATTGAGCAGCTCCCATCAAATGATTGAAGAGGGAGTCTTCTGTCGGAAAATGATAAATTAAAATTGAAGGGTGTTAATATTGAACATATTATGGGATTTCGATGGAACATTATTTGATACGTATCCTGCTTATTCGAAAATATTTTCTCAGGTTTTAGAAGGAAAAGTGGATGAAAAGGAAATCTATAAACGATTGAAAGTTTCATTTTCACATGCGATTGATTACTACAAACTGACTAAAAGCCAAATCGATGAAATTGGTATTTTGGAAAGCAAGTTAACTCCAAATGATGTAAAGCCTTTTGAAAAAGTAGAAGAAATTTTAAAGTTTGCTAACAAAAATGTCATTATGACCCATAAAGATAGACATGGAGTTTTATCAATTTTAAAGCATTATGGTTGGGATAAATATTTTAGTGATATGGTTACAATTGATGATGGATTTCCCCGAAAACCTAATTCGTTATCATACCAATATTTGCACGAAAAACACAAGATCGATTTAGCAATTGGAGACAGAGAAATTGACCTTATCCCCGCAAAAGAATTAGGAATATCAACGTGTATATTTCAAAATAAAAGTAAGTTTGCGGACTACGAAATATCTGATTATTCAGATTTGACTAAGTTGATTAAATCAGCAATGTGAATGTATTGTTAGTAAACTTTCAAGGCTCCTGGAAAGTTGTTGGCAAGGTAGATGGATAGATATCGTTTTAACTTTATTCAGCAGAAGTCCCCCACTTCTATAAGTGGTGAGATGAATGCAAACCAGCTTCTAATTCAGTGGGGGTTCAAACCCCGACTGAATAAAGTTAAAGCCTCCGGCGGATGCCTCAGATTTTTAAAGGAAGCTTTTCGAGCAAGCTCGAAAAAATCTGGGCGCAAATACGCCAAGGCGCATTTGATTGAGATTTCATGAATAATAGATGGTTTAGTAAAATATATAAAGAATAAGTATGTTGATAGCCTGTTTGATTTCCTACTATGGTCTATAAGGTGCTGATTTTTTGTATAGGAATAGAAATGTGAATTTAGTCATTTTTTTGCTCTTTTGCCTACTTATTATTCTCATTGTTCATGTTATTGTTCATGTTAAAGTGTATGTGGTTTATAGTGCAAGTATTGGTTCCATTTTCATGATAGGATTAATCATTTTCCTTATGATATTACTCTACTTAAAAGGTTGATAATGTGGTATTAAAAATACAAAGGTGGATTGTATGATATCAACTTACAAATTGAATAGTCATAACTAGGGAGCATTTCTTTTTTTAGAGGAATGCTTATTTTTATTCCGATAAAAACATAACATTAAATAATAAAAATTTATTGTAAAACGATAAAAGATATGATAAATTCATATAGACAACAAATTTAGTGAGGTGTTTTTTATGAAACGAGTATCTACGCTCTTTTTAAAGATAGCTGTTATTCTTATAGGAATTCCAATTCTTGCATTGTGCATCTTCTTGGTGCCAGAGTTAGGGAATGTTGCGGAAGAAATGCTTCCGGATTTTGCTTATATAAAATATCTTGTTTCCATCGTGTTTTATGCATCGGCAATCCCTTTTTATTTTGCCTTGTATCAGGCTTTTAAACTTTTACGCTATATTGACAAGAATGAAGCTTTCTCGCAAATTTCTGTAACAGCTTTAATGAAGATAAAGTATAGTGCAATCATAATCAGCTGTTTACATGTGCTAGCATTGCCACTCTTCTATGTCTTTGCGGAGTTAGACGATGCGCCAGGAGTTATCTTTGTCGGATTGGTTGTTCCTTTTGCTTCGATGGTTATTGCAGTTTTTGCGGCTGTGCTCCAAAAACTTTTACAAGAAGCAATTGATATAAAATCAGAAAATGATTTAACGGTCTGAGGTGAAAACGATGGCGATTATTATCAATATTGATGTGATGTTGGCTAAAAGGAAAATGAGTGTTACAGAACTTTCGGAAAAGGTTGGAATTACTATGGCAAACCTTTCTATATTGAAAAATGGAAAGGCAAAAGCAATTCGGTTATCAACGTTAGAGGCAATTTGTAAAGCTTTAGAGTGCCAGCCTGGAGACATTTTAGAATATAGAAATGACGAAGAGACTAAAGAATAATAGAAGCAAAAGGTGCGTTGATCCAAGAAGGATTGACGCACCTTTTTGTTGAAGTTATTAAAAGGAACCTTTTTTGAAAATAGTTCTAAACTATAAGCAGAATAATGATGTATAAACAAATTTAGGAGGATAAAATGGACAATATTGATAAAAGAAATCGTTTAGACGAAGCCCCTTTTAATTATCGAGTGACGAAGAATAATGCAGTTTTTTTAGATTATTTTGGGAAACAAGTGAAAATCTTAAAAGGGAAAGAAGCAGTACAGTTTTTAAAGAAAGTAAATGCTGCCGAAAATGAAAAGGCAATCCAATTAATAATGGCAAAGATAACAGGGAATTTCAAAAGGGGAAATGAGCGTAATCATAACTCAGGAAGTTTCTAATAAGTGCGATCCTTCTATAGTGAAGATTGCTTTTTTTATATCAGGATTCGGCCGTGGTCAGTTTTAGTAATTTCCGAGTATAAATATTAATTGAAAATTAGGATTAAATTAACTATTATTTGTAACAAATTTCTATATAATAGATGTATTAGGTAGTGCTCAATTTTATAAGGTAAAAGATGGAGGCGAAATATTCGATGTCTAATGATAATGAAGTTTTATTAGATAAAGGAAAGAAAAATGAAACAAAAGTGAAAGTCGAAAGGAAGGACGGAGAACCGACAGGAGCTTTTAAAGGAGCTTCTTGGGCAGCGCTGTTAGTAGGTGTTGCAGCCTATCTTATCGGATTGTTTAACGCGTCGATGGAACTGAACGAAAAAGGGTATTACTTTGCAGTTTTAATCTTCGGACTCTATTCAGCTATATCTTTACAAAAAGCAGTTAGAGATAAAGATGAAGGAATACCAGTTACTAATATTTATTATGGGCTTAGCTGGTTTGCACTTATTGTTGCTATTTCATTAATGGCCATTGGTTTATACAATGCAGGAAGTATTGTATTAAGTGAAAAAGGTTTTTATGGTATGTCATTTGTTCTAAGTATATTTTCAGCTATTACAATACAGAAGAACATAAGAGATACGGAGAGGGCAAGAGAAAGAGATTGAGTAAAGAAGAGCCGAATTAAAATATTCGGCTTTTTTTCATAAAATTTAGGGGAAAACGCGTATGATTAATCGCGCATTGTCCCTGCTTCTCGAGAAGTCATAGCACCTTGTCCATTGTTAATATCTGTTTGAATGTCTTGTTTCACTTTTTGCGCATCGGTTCCAGCAAATTCAGGTTTTAATATAGAGTCTAGATTCTCTTTGTTATGCTGCTCCTGCTGCATACTAGACCTCCTCATTTTCTTAGTAAACAATTTTATTATGTACAACATGTACTTGGGAAATTCAGTGTATTTGAGCAAACATTGCCCTATGTAAAAGAGTGAGTAGAACATTTAATGATGTAATTGAAAAACCCCCCATATATGCCAAAAAAGGAAATGAACCATGGATATTAGAACTATAAAGAGTGAAGATGGCAAATGGTTTTGGAACATGTTTCAGGGGAATGGTCACAAGTAACATTTATCCCCTAGGTATAATAATTTATGGGGGAATCAAAATGAAAATTGCAAGACTTCTTCTATTATTATGTATCCTGTTTATATTTTTAGTTGGTTGTAGTAGCGCTACAGGTAATCCAACTCCGAAGGATTTTTTGAAGTACGACCATGCAGATATTTTTTTGCTTGATGACACTGTATTTTCCAATTCACAAGATATTGAATGGGTTACAGCATTGGATTATAAGTTGGGTGAGCAAATAGGTGAAATAGCCAATCAGGCGAATAAGGCATTCAAATTTAAAAATGGCACAGCGAATAAACTTCCAATTGGAACAAAGATATTTGAAACAGATACACCCGCATACATCGGCATTGTTGACGGAGAAAAAATCCCATATTTAAAAATGGTTGAAGGTTAATATGTTTTTCAATTAGACCAGCGAATAGAAGCTCATTACTTATTACGAAAGGATGCTTCTCCTTCAAGAAGGAAAAGTGCCCTTTTTGTTGAAGTTATTATACTAACGATGCTGGGTAGTTGAGTTATAGGATAATAGAGGTCGCATTAGAGACAATTAATGGGATAAAAACTAAGGAGGATCACAATGAACAAATTCAGTTTGTTTGGTAAATTCACAGTACTGGAAGGCGAACGTGACACAATGGTAGATATTTTGTTGGAAGCAGCAGAATCAATGAAGAATCTTGACGAATGTGAGATATATCTTGTAAATATTTCTGAAAGTGAACCAAATTCAGTTTATGTTTATGAAGTTTGGAGTAATGAAAGTGCACATCAAGCTTCACTAACTCTTGAAGATACACAATCATTAATTAGGCGTGCAAAATCAATTATTACTGGAATGGAAAGAATCAGCACCTTAAAAACAAGGGGAGGGAAGGGTATCTCAGCGAATTCTTATTAAACGATCGAAGTACTTGAACAGCAGTAATGTTCTTTTTCCTTCAAGTAACGAAGTAGGTGGCAGTCATGAAAATAATTGAAACAGAGCGACTATATTTAAGGGAATTAGTGTTAGCTGATACAAGGGAGTTATCAAAGGTTCTTTCTGACTCGGAATCGATGCAATACTATCCTGAGCCGTTTAGTATTGAAATGGTGGAAAAATGGATTAAATGGAATATTGATAATTACAAAAGATATAACCATGGGTTATGGGCAGTCATTTTAAAAGATGAAGAGAAATTAATTGGCGACTGTGGAATTACAATGCAAAAAATTGAAAATGAATCGGTACCAGAGATTGGTTTTCATATTGTTAAGAACTACTGGAATAAAGGATATGCAACAGAGGCTGCAGTAGCTTGTAAGGAGTATGCATTCCATGTTTTAAAATATCCAAAGGTGTACTCGTACACTGCAATTAAGAACTTTCCTTCACAAAGGGTAGCAAAGAAGATGGGAATGCGGACATTTAAAGTATTTGAGAAAAATGGAGAAAAACAAATAATTCAAGTAGCAACTAATATCGGGGTTTAACATATCACTGACATCATTTTTTAGAGGTAGCATTTGATCTAAGATTGATAGAGCCCTTTTTTGGATCCGTTTCCGCAAGGGGATAAAGGTATATTCAATAATAGGCTACAAGTATTGAGATTGTATTTCGACTATTAATCTGGATTTGTGAGGGAAAAATTAATGACAATTTTATCGTTCAAAGAGCCACCTATGTTAGAAGGGGAAAGAGTTAAGTTGCTACCATTGGAGTTTGAGCATGCTTCTAACCTTTTTGCTATTAATCATCAGGATATTTGGGCATTTATGCTTTTATAAGTTAGGAGTTTGCGAGGAGGGAATGTACGATGGCATTACTTGACCCAACAACATTTCCAGATTGGTTGCCACCACATTCATTAGAATGGTACAAGCAACTTAGTAATCTTCAAGATAAATACATATATTCTTGGAATTCTACGCTTACTGAGCCAAACGGAGAATCCATTTTTGATGAAGAAGTAGCTAAAATGATTCCAAATAAAAAAGTGTTGGATATTGGATGTGGTCACGGTGAGTTCACGCTTAAATGTGGTGGGGATGCTAAAGAAATTGTTGGCTTTGATGTAACAGATCATTTTGTAAGAGTTGGATTGGAAAATAAAAAGCCAAATGTATCTTTCGTTATTGGAAATACAAAGGATGGACTACCTTTTGAAAAGGATGAATTTGATTGTGCATATATTAGAAAAGGACCAACATCTGCATATCCTTTCCTCAAACAAGTGATAAAAAAAGGTGGGAAAGTTATTGGACTCCACCCTGGAGATGAACTGGGGAGAGAGCTCCCACTTCTATTTCCAAAGCTCTTTGAAATTACAAAAGGAACCCAAATCTTACATACTATTAAGCGAAGACTTGAGAGTAGTAATTGCTCTTATACTAGAATTGAGACAATAAATAGTATTGAATATATTAATTCCCCATTAGATGTACTTAAATTACGATGTTTTGGGCAGCATCCAACAATTTATGAAAAATTGAAAAATGAAAATCTCTCCGAAATATCGAGGATTTTTAAGCAAAATGCTACAGAGTATGGATTACCTATCACATTTTCCCGTTATATTGTTCGTGTAATTGTGTAATACCTGGATATTGAGCTAGTAGTTATGAAGGAGCTTATATCTTTATACCGAATAGAAAAAGTAAAGGGTAGACAAATAGGAGGGAAATTATGAGTAAGATAATAGATTATTATAATCAATTCGATGAGTGGGGAAGGCTTGACCGGGAACCGATTGAATTCCAGGTGAATTGGCACTATATAAAAAAATATTTGCCGAATACTGGGGTTGTGCTTGATAACGGTGCTGGCCCAGGGAAATATTCAATGGAACTTGCAAATGAGGGGTATATGGTAACACTAACCGATTTAACTCCTAGATTAGTAGAAATTGCAGAAAATAAAGCAAAAGAACTTGGGTTACATAGCCAATATAATGGTTTTTATGCAACCGATGCACGAAACCTTACTATGATAAAAGACGAACAGTACGATGCAGCATTAATGCTTGGGCCAATGTATCATCTACAAGAGGAAAATGATCGTGTTAAAGCTATACAGGAATTATCCAGAGTGACGAAAAAGAATGGTCTTGTTTTTGTTGCTTTTATGCCTAGAATTCGCCACATACTTACATCACTTTTATATCCTGAGCATTGGAAGCCAAATGATAATATGGATACCATTAATCAATTTTCACAAACAGGTTGCTTTAATCATGTAGATGAGGGTCGTTTTACAGGTGCGTACTATTTTAATATTGAGGACATCAAACCATTTATGGAGGACCAAGGATTCGAAACTTTGGAATTAATAGGTTCGAATGTGGGAGCTATCTTAAATAATGACAGTTGGAAATATTGGAGAGACAAGGGTGAAGAAGAGATGGGGAAGATGATCACTCTTATTAAGGAAAGAGCAGCAGATCCATATGTTCTTGGTATATCATCACATTTGTTATATATAGGTAGAAAAAAATAAAAAGGTACCAGATCGAGATTATGATGGTTATCTTATTTATCCTTATGAAACTGTGGATGGTCACGAAGGGGTAAATTTAACTTTTATATACAATAGAAGGGACCACATTTAATTTTAATCTTTGTAATCACAGTACTTTCATTCCTATGCAGCTGGTGGTGATTTTAATCAGGAAATAAATGCATTTTTTATAAAAATATTGTTTTTTACTGCGATTGAGTCTGAAGTATTGTTGGCTTTATTTGCAGCTTTAGTGGTTCTTGAAAGAGCATCAACAGCTAATAGGGCATCTAGTCTTATAAATGGGATAGCCATTATGTTACTTATTATATTTATAGATTCAAAAATATTAATTCTTGCTGATGACGTAATTAAACAGAGGGGAAGTTATTCGATTCTTAATAGTGTATTGTTGATGCTGATTATTTTTCGCTTAAGTAAGGATCATCTGAATAAAGCCACAGATCCTTTGAATAATACTCTGGTAGAAACATTGAAGAAAAATAAGTTTCACTTTTATTTTGTAAAACTTGGTCAAAAAAAACGAAGACTAAAATGTAAACAGATTTTCCTGTGACCCTTTTTGCTATATAAGATACTTCAACCATTGGTATTTGAGATGAAATTAGTAATTTCATCTCATCATTATTAGGAAAATGAGCTTAAATAAAGTACATAAATGCAGTAAAAAACAACATCACTTTCCCAATATGAATATCCCCACAAATAGGTTACCATTATAATATAAATCGATTTCCTGAAATTGGTTTAAATGTAATGAGAATGGGGATGAACAAATGAAGAGCACGTATTTTAGAAGTATCATTGTATCAATTGCATTAACTCTGTTTTTAACTAGTATTCTAGCAACTCCTAGCAAGGCATCTTCCATATCACCAAAAGATGAATTCACTATGTCTGACGCTTATCAACTTTTAGAAGAATACTACGAAATTAACGAAAAGGAAGCTAAGGAACTTCATAACGAAATGGTAAAAGCTCAAAAATATTACAAATATGACTCAAAAGGTGTGATCTACTTCGATGAGGAATTAGCATTAAAAAATAATGTAAGTAAATTTGTAGTTGGAGAAATTACTCATACAATGGATGCTATTGGAAAGGAAACTTTAGCAGAATTGAGTTTGACAGCAGCAACTTGCAAAGGATTAAGCCAATTCGACTCTCGAAATTCTAGATTTTTTGCAAATGATTGTCAATCTGATGATTTGGTAATTATTTTAGCAGCATCGGCTACAGCCCTTGGTATCGTAGGTCTACTGGCAACATTGTGGAACGTAGCTGTTGGGGTAGTCTATGGAGCAGCTAGTTTGTTATTCGCTTTTGGTGCTACAGTAGTAGGAGTAAGAAATAAAGGATGTGGAATATACGCTTACTGGTCTGGCCCAAATTACGGTATTTATTCGCAATCTTGTTGGTAAATAAGGAGGGAAAATGAGTAATAAACTTCATATGCCTAAAAATTATATACTTCCAAATATACTATTAATTTTAATGGCAGCTACTTTCTTAGTGATAGGATTACTACAAAATACATTGGAACAATTTTCGTTTTTTATAGGATTAACCTTTATTGTTATAGGAGTAGTAAACTGCATGTATTCAATCCTAGCAATAAAAGAGAAGAGAAGAGATAGAACTATCATCTTTCTAGTCCTAGCATTGACATTCTTTATTATGTCAGGAATATTTATCACATTAATTCAATAATATTCACGCTCGTCCATTACTGGCGGGCTTTTTTTGTCTAGGCAGTTTAAGGAACAATAGGAGAAACCTAAACAACATCATAAAAAACCTCTTCTGAAGATGAGGGTCCAACAAACATAAAGGTTAGAAGAAGGCGGCAACCCTGATTTTTGTAACTACCGTTGTGTAGCGTTTGGATAACCTTTCCACACCAAGTAACCTCTAAGTTTTGTAAAGCTTCATACCTGAATATTAAAGAATTTTATAAGATAAAAATTAACAAGATTAAATATGTTAAGATTTTGTAACTTATTCAACCAAAATTTTGAATTTATTACACAAGACAAGAGAAAAGAAGAGATGGATATCACACTATAATTAAAGAAAGAGCAGCAGATTCTTATATTCTTGGTACATCTTCACATTTTCTATACATAGTTAGAAAAAATAAGTGATAGCTAGCTTAGTTGAATACATCATTTTGCAACTTATGGATAAGTAAGATCGTCTAATAATTAGAGGATGTGTTTATGAAGAGTATTCTTTTATGTAATATCATGGCTGTTATTTTATTAGGGTGTCAGCAAAGTGCAATTCTTTCAGATGATCTTAATTAAAAAGAAGATACTGTGGGTTATATCCCTGTGGATGGCTTAGAGTATCACGAAGAAATCAACGGAATTGATAGAACCACGAGTGATTCAGAAAAATGGTTGAGAAGATTACAACTTAGTTTAATAATTAGTGAAGCTGCGGTTAAAGTAAGAAAGCACACTTAGACTTAATAGAACTTTGGGGTGATTACATGTATTGGAAAGTAAGAATTCCGTTATTATTATTTGTTTTAGGCACAATCTCTGGTCTTGTTCAAAAGCTTCCTGAAATATTTCAAGTAGATATATCGTATTTTTTAAGGAATATAGTCTTCATTGGTCTAATTGGAATAATCGTTACTATTTTAGAAATGACAAAGGTAAATGAAAAAAAGGTTCATTTTACTGTTGGCTTAGGTTTAATCATCCTCGGGATCTTGATTGATTATCTAATGGTTTAGTAGTATTGGAACTTTTGATTTATAAAAAAATCTTTAGGTAATCTTTATTGTGAAAGTCTGTTCATTGGGAGAGGGAAACATTGAACCGGATTGATTTTATTCGAAATGAAGAGAGAAAATATCATGATCATTGCTATGAACATTTTACATTATTTGAAGAAGGTTCTTGGTTATACAAGCCTGTGAAAACTGTCATGGATTTAATGCCTATGTTTATTAATAAAGAAAATATTAATGTCTTAGATTTAGGTAGCGGGGTTGGTAGAAATAGTATCCCGTTAGCAGAAGCGATAAAAGACAAACAAGGAAAAGTTATTTGCGTCGATCTACTAGATTCTGCATTAAGTAGATTGAGAGAATATAGCAAGAAATATGATGTTGAGGATGTCATCCGAACAGTAAAAGCAGATATCGGAAATTATGAAATCATTCCAAATGAGTATGATTTGATTATTGCGGTATCTGCTTTAGAACACGTTCGCTCAGAAATCATTTTTGAAAAGGTAGTTCACCAAATGGCAGATGGTACGAAGAATGGTGGAATAAATTGCCTTATCGTAAATTCTGAAGTTGAAGAGATTAATATAGAAACGAATGAAAAAATGGATGCACTTATGGAGGTAAACTTTTCAACAGAAACTATGATGAACAAGTTGAGCAGTATCTATACAGGGTGGGAAGTAATCAAAACAATCGTAAAACCGTTAGCATACAACATTACTAGAGGAGAGAGTAACGTATTATTAAAAACCAATGCAATAACCTTTGTTACGAGGAAAAATAAAGTTTCGATGTGTAATTAAAAAGTGTGTTTACCCTAAATGCAAAATCATCAAAAGGTTAAAGAAATAATCGATGTAAGATTACTAATGAAGTAATTGATTGTAATATAAATTATTAGGTAATAAAATATACAAAAGAAATAGATTTTGAAGGTAAATCAAAATCTATTCTTTTCCTTTTATTTGTGTTAACCAAATGCTTATGTTCTTTTAAATTTGTTTTTTACAAAATGTAAAATAGCAACCAATAAGCTAGCTATTCCCAAAGTCCGAAAGAATGAACTGTAGGTCACATTAAAAATGAATGATAGTAGAAATGAGATAATTGCAATTATCAAAAAAAAGAGAGGATAATTACTATTTTTTTGTTTAAAAAGAATATAAATCAGATGTGAGGTTAAAATAGTCCCTATTACCAACCCTAATCTTACAAGTATTTCCATGATAATATCCCCTCCATATTAATGTAACTTAAATTGCCCTATATGCTTTTTGAGCCTTAGTGTAATTCTTTCCATAAGAAAATAATGTAAGCGCTGCCCCAAAAGGTCCCACTTTAACTGCGGTTCCGACAATTTTCTTAATTAAGGACCAGCTAAGAAGCTTGCCACCTCTTAAAGCTTTAATTAAGTCATCTGCAAAACCTGCAATTCCAAATGTAATTAAATCAAGTTCGTCACTTTTAAGCCCATCCGCATAATGTGTAAAATCAATAAAGTTGCTATTTTTTTTACGTGTATTTTTGTAATATGGATTCTCTCCAGCCATTATTGCTTCAGATGAGCCATCACTAAAAATTCTATAACGGGTATCAGCGACGAGAGAACCACCAGACTTAGTCACATATCTAACTCCTAATGTACTGAATCCTGGTTCTCTTAATATAACATCAGCATCAATTTTTTCAAACTTTTTATCGTTATTTAAATTTAAACTATGAGCGTTGCCTGTGTCATCAGTAAATATAAATACAGTATCTGATACCGTGATAAGTTCGTTTTTGAAGTTATCTATTAAATTCTTCTTACCATCTTGTACTTCGTAGACTTTCACATGAATAGTAGTCTTATTTTTATTTTCTTTAACCTTCTCATGGTATTCTATTGTCTTTCCGTTTTCTTTAATCCTGTAAATTGATTCCTCATCAGTATCTTTTATAAAAGTAATTTCTTCTCCTTCCATTTTAAATGAGACCTCAGGCTGTTGAGCAGTAGCACTCAATGGGGTTAATACTGCAAATATTAACACAATGCACATTAAATGAATAAAACCTTTTTTCATATTATTCCCTCCTAATTATTTTACAAGGTAAATAATAACATGGGATATTTAGGCAGTAAACGGTATGTTATGATTATTCTTTAGATTGTGAAAATATAAAATATAGGTAAATTAGACTCATTCCTATATAAAAGAGTTTATTTTAACAACATGTAATGAAGAAAAGATAAAAATTAATTAACTAGTGTATCTCTATATTACTACTAAAATAATGCAACAAACTCACACGGTTATGCTGGAAATAGGTATTTTGTTGCACTCATTCTCTCTATAACTTTGAATTTGTTTTTGCTATTAATGGAAACACACTTTATGATTAAAAGAAAAGGGTGTTGTGTATAGGTTATTTGAATTTTTAAGTTATTTTTGTATAGGAGTAAAGAGCAGAGAAAAAGTAATCTTCAAATAGATTTATCTATTTCTTTTGTTGGTCCTATGAGATAATCTCTTAAATTATATTTAAGGAGCTTTTTATATCCAAAAGGGAAAAGTAAGAATTATGAAAGAAATGAGAACAACGAATGGATAGATCCAAAAATACTGATTCTTACTGATGAAGTAAATTTGTACTTTCACATTCAACAAATATTAAGGAGTTATGTAATTTACAACGAAAGCATCGCTCCGATTTAATTAACATTCGTTCCATGACAAAGAGTATCCTTTCTCTGTTGGTTGGTATTGCTTTGAAAGAAAAATACATAAAAACAATTGATAAACCGATTCATTATTTTTTTCAAACGCCCCTGAAAATATATCTATTAGAGACTTACTTACAATGAGTTCTGGGTTCGATATGGATGATAAAGATTTGCTTGGATTTATCACAAGTAGTAAAGATTGGGTGAACGATATATTAAAACTTCCTATTGTACATAAAGGGAAATTTAGATATAAGGGAGTCGATTATCATCTTCTTTCTGCAATTCTAAGCAAGACAACTGGTCTTAATGCATTAAATTATGCTCAGTTGAAGCTATTTTCACCACTAGTAATAAATGAATATGAGTGGGAAAGTGATCCTCAAGATGTAACATTTGGGAGTACAGGCTTAAAGATATCATTCAATAGTTTAATTATACTGTCTGAACTCCTTTTAGCTAACGGTATTGAAAATAAAAATGAGATTATACCAGAAAGTTGGATACATGAATCAACGACTAATGGAATCACTACGAATTATCATTACGGTAATTATGGATATGGTTGGTGGATCAAATCCTATAAAGGCAATCAAATTTATCGGGCATTGGGTTCAGGAGGGCAGCAAATGCTTATATGTCCACAAAAAAATATATCAATAATTGTAACTGCTGATGCTAAAAGATTTAATGCTATCGAGAGTGAAATATTATCATGTGACATTATGGAGATCATCACTATTTAAATCAAGCACTAGAGGTGAAGGTAATGGATGATAATTTAGAAAAAGCAATTGATTTACGGAAGAGCGGGAACTACAAAGAGTCTAACGAAGTACTTTTGAACTTGGTACAACAGTACTCTAATAATGCTTCGCTTAACTATCAATGTGCGTGGAGTTATGACTTATTAGGAGAAGAAGCGAAAGCAGTCCCCTTTTATGAGCATGCAATCAAATTAGGGCTGCCGCGAAAGGAATTGGAAGGAGCATTATTGGGATTAGGCAGTACCTATCGAACATTAGGGGAATATGAAAAATCAAAAGATATATTTCTGAAGGGAATCGAATTATTCCCTACTAATCGAGCGATTCAAACATTCTATGCAATGACCTTATATAATTTGAAGGAACATAGTAAAGCGATGGAAGTATTACTAAAATGCTTAACAGAAACGACTGAAGACCCTGAAATAATTAGTTATAAAAGAGCAATTGAGTTCTATTCTGATAAGCTAGATGAAATATGGGAGTAGATTTTTTAATATATTGATGGTGTTATGGCCATATTTAGAAAATACGGTCAATAAATCTGAAATACGGTCATTATTTTGAAAATACGGTCGTAAAATTAAAAATTCGGCCGTTATTTAAGATTTACGGTCGTTAGCAATAAGTTCACTATATGTGAGGGAAAGGAACTATAGAACGTGAAAAGGCCAACTATTTATTCGTAATTAGAGACAATGTGGAGTCTAATGCTGTTATTCAAAGAATTGTTCATATTTCTAAGGGCTCATGATCATATAATGAAATGTGAAGACTTTGAATAAGAATCAAATTAATAAACTAAAATCCTGGATAATTCATCAATTCCAAATTCGTATTTCAATAGGGGGTTGAAAAATGAAGGTTTCCCGTTGGTGCTATTTGGGTGCATTGTTTATCTATATTTTAAGTTTTATATCTAGCTTTTCGATTGGATTATATCTATTATTTGGAGCAGTTATACTTTTGTTATTTGGGTTGGCAATATCCTTTAAATTACTAAGTAAAGATATGAGTCTATTTATTCTGATTGGTGTTTCTATTGTAATCTGTGCTGTTTCAACTGTTAGTTGGTATCTCTTGGTTCATAATGTTGATGACTATTATATTTTTTATCCTTTTACATTTTTAGTATAATTCGTTAAATAAGGTGATCACGGGGGAATTATGGATACATTATTAAATGATATTGCAAAATTTATAAGAGATAAAAATCAAAAAATAATCATAGGGATTTCGGGCCATGGTGCTTCTGGAAAGACAACGTTCGCAAATAATCTATTGAAACTTCTGGAAACCAATGATGTGAATTACTTGAATACGGATCCATATATTATTGGTTCGACTATTAGGAAGTTCGCGGCTATAAACTATGAATATATGAATGAAAATCATCACTATAAAATGACAGCCTGCCATCCGGCTGCTCACAATCTAACAGCTCTAGAAAGAGATATTATGATGATAAGGGATGGTTTAGATTTTTATACAATTGATGCGCATTATAGTAAGAGTACCTTAATTTCTTCAAAAAATCAGGTGAATATTATAGAAGGCATGAGTGTTGCCTTTATTAATCCAAATTTATTTGATTTAAAAATCTACCTATATACGGATGGAGAAACCGAGTTAATGAGGAGATCTATTCGTGACGTTTCTGAAAGAGGAACAGAGATGACTTACTTAAGAAAATCCCATGACGAACGAAGAATTCAATATGATGTATTCATGCATCCATATCATCGGAATTTTGATATTGTAATAAGAAATTCTAATGAAGGATATTTACTAGAAAAATGTGATTTTAATAAAATGTGAAAAACTGTACTTTACGGTTAATGAAATAATGAACAGATATTGGGGGGATCTTGTATGAAAAAAACCTTCATTTTATTAATAGCATGTTTGTTAATTCATACAGCCTCCGCTAATGCTCTATCCTGGGCATATTGGTTTGTAGTACATAACGGAAAGGTTTATGAGGTAAAAGAGGATATCCCTCTTAATAAGGAAGAGTTAGACGGTGTAATTGGAAAGGTTGAAACAAAAGCAGATGAATATAGTGGCAAGTATTCTGGAAATGCTTCTAATTATTATGAAATTGGCACACGCTATTATGAAATAGCCAAAGTTTCTAAAAGTGAAGCAATTGCTGTTGAAATACAACCGAACAAATATGTAAAAGCCGACTATGTTCACGATTCACCTTCCCAAATAAAAAATATTATATTTAACATGAATACTTGGGTTATCCTTGGTATCGGCTTCATTATTTTTCTTACAATTGTTGTAGTTAAATCAGAACAAAGTTAGGTGTCCGAGCCGACTGGTTTTAATGAACCAGTCGGTTTTTGGTTTTAGAGCGAGAAAAATGATGTATAAACATAAAAATGCGATGATCCATGGAGGATTATCGCTTATTTTAGTTGAAGTTTTGTAAATGAGGCGGTCTTATGATTACGGTCATTATTTTTGAAATACGGTCGTTAAAATAAAAATACGGTCATTATTTCGAAAATACGGCCGTTATCTAAAATTTACGGTCGTTAGCGCCTAGGACATGATAAATTTAAATTTATTTTACAAAAACACACATAAGAACGTATATTCGTGTTAAGATTCTAGTGAGGGGTGTATAAATGGATATTAAAGCGCGTATGGAGCATTATAATGTACCTGGTTTAAGTATTACCTTAATTGAAGGTGGTCAAATCAGTTTAACAGAAAATTACGGATTACTTGAGGGAGGAAGCAATAAAGACGTGAAAACTAATTCACTTTTTAATGCTTGTTCGATAAGTAAATATCTAACTGGGATACTTGTTATGAAATTATCTGACCAAGGTCTTCTAGATTTAGATGAGGATGTAAACAACCGACTTGTATCTTGGAAGGTACCTGTCAATGAATTTACGAAAAATAAGAGAGTAACATTACGCAACTTACTTAGTCATCAATCTGGGATTATAGATCCTAGAGATAGTTTTACTGAACTTAATCCGAATATTAGTATTCCTTCAATGATTGAACTACTAAATGGAAAAACTTCTTATTGTAAGGAGCCTATTGAGGTAAAGTATGAGCCAGGAAGCGAATTTCACTATTCAGATGCGGGTTTTTGTATCATTCAGATACTGATTGAAGATGTTACCAAAAAACCTTTTTCACAAATTGTGAACGAATTCATATTTGAACCATTAAAAATGGTAAATAGTACATTTGATGTTAAAATATCAGATACAAAAATAGAAAACTATTCTTGTGGACATAACAAAAATGGTGAATTAGTAGAGGGAAATTATCCAATATATCCTTATCCAGCAGCCTCTGGACTATGGACAACATCTTCAGAATTAGCTTTATTGGTTCTTGAATTAATGAATACTTTAAAAGGGGAAAGTACGATTGGAATATCTGCAAGTAAAGCTAAGGAAATGCTACAACCACAGGGAGGTAGGGAGTGGACTGGACTAGGTGTATTTTTAAATGGTGCAGGCAAAGAACTAGAAATCTCATCTCTAGGTTGGGGAGTAGGCTATCAGTGTATGATGGCAGCTTTCCCTCATTTAGAGAAAGGTGTGATCATCATGACGAATGCGGAATTAGGAGTACATCAAAAGGAAGGAATCATCGGTGAAATATATCAATCCCTATCATATTAAAGAGAAACGTAATAACATTCGGTACGCACATTTAAACACGTGCAAAAATGTGCGTCCGATGAATTTTTACGTTTAGATTAAATCGTAACGACAATATTTGTTTGATATATAGTTTAGTTTATTTTATAGGTTGACAGCAAAGATTACCTTCGCCTTTTTCAAGAGCAGATTTTAAGCTACTCAGAACACCTGCCCAAGCCATTTGATGCCCTTCAATTGCCTCTTTCCAGTTATCATGATCTTTAAATCCAGTATGTTCAACAACAACTTTGGTGGAGTTTGTGGTTACTGATTCAAAACGCACTGTGACCGCAGTTAATTCATTTTCATTATTCATAATTGATTCAAATTGATCTGGACCTTTCCAAGTGAATCGTAATTCTTCTCCATCAACAAGATTAATGATCTTGCAACCTTTTGTATTCATTTCAGTTTTGTTCCCAGGAATAAAATAAAGTTCATACGCCCCGCCATCTTGTGCTTCTATTACTGTTTCAGGAGCAAACCATTCTGAAACTCGTTCAGAGATAGTCCAAGCATACCAAACTAAATCTAAAGGTGCTTGAACTGTAACTTCATTCGTAATTGTTTTATCATTTGTAGTGGTTGTCAAAATAAATCCTCCTTCAATATATTTTTACATTAGAATAATAGCATTAATAAATAATTAAATAAAGAATATTCCGACAAAAAATTTAAGTACTTAACAAACAATGAATGGACCCATTGAGAGTTATTTTATTTTAATAAAAGGAAACTAATATGCCACTTAGTACGTATATTATTTAGTTGGAAAAATTATGTTGAGGTTATTAAATGAATGGAAACCTAACCATGAAAGGAGATGTTTTTGTAGCGACTAGAAAAGGGAAGTTGCTTCAGTAGTACATATATTTTGTGAGTCACTCTAATATGAGGGTCCGTAAATCAAAGAAGGATTACTATTCTTTTTTGTAGAATTCTTATTAGTATGTGTGGGGAAGTAGGTAATAATTCTCTAGGATTACCCGAAGCTTAATCGGAAATTCTAATTGTTAGTGAAACCTTTACACGAAACTTTTTAGATATAGATAGGAGAGAAGTGGATGGAATCACTTTGGCTAGAGTATGCTTGGGCATTGTTAATATTGATTGGATTGGAAGGATTGTTATCTGCAGATAATGCCCTTGTACTAGCAGTTATAGCAAAGAATTTACCTGAAGATCAGAAGAAAAGAGCAATAAACTATGGGATTATTATGGCCTTCGCATTCCGATTTGCGGCACTTTTTGCAATTTCTTTTATTGCAAATGTCTGGCAAATTCAGGCGATAGGAGCAGCTTATCTTCTTTACCTAGGATTAAAGCATGTCATTCAGGCAAAGATCGGAAAAGATAAGAGTAAACATAAGGATGATGAAAAGGAAACTAGTGGTTTCTGGCCAACAGTAGGGAAAATTGCATTAGCTGACCTCGCTTTTGCGATTGATTCGATATTAGCCGCGGTTGCACTTGCGCTTGGTCTTCCGGATTCACCGCTTGGAGATTTCGGTGGTATGGATGGAGGGCAATTTATTGTTGTTCTTCTTGGAGGGATAGCTGGCCTTGTTTTGATTAAGTTTGCAGCTACTTGGTTTGTGAAGCTACTTGAAAAACGTCCAGCATTGGAAACAACAGCATACGCAATTGTTGCTTGGGTCGGTGTCAAGCTTGCTGTCATTACCCTTGCCCATGAGGATATTGGCATATTAGATCACGATTTCCCACATGGGACCCTTTGGACATTAATCTTCTATGGGGTATTGATTGCCATTGCCCTAATTGGTTGGTTCGCACCGAGTAAAAAGTCAATTCGATAAAGGAAACCCGATGATTGGCGATCCATATGTGAAAAGTCAAAGGCATTCGATTGAAAGCCTAATATCTAAATAACAATGTAATGAACTAGTCAGATTAGTGACCTACATCCATAAACAATGGCTTTATAAAAAAATCAGCTACACAATGGTAGCTGATTTTACTATGCTTGTTCAACAATGATTTCATTATGGAAGTTTTGGAAGCTGTCAACCAAGATGTTGAGATGCTCAAGCTGTTCTGAGTATTCAAGCAAAGATGAAACAAGAGTCATGATCTGATACCAATTTTCTTGCTTTTCTTGGTTGTTAGGAGCTTGATTCTCTAAAAACATATCAATGACTTTTTTACGATCAAAAGAAAAGTCTATTTGTAACTCATTAGGTGCTTGCGGCTTCACTTTTCCAATAAATTTCAGTAAGATCTGTTCATGATGGTGGATGAGATCTTCAATTTCTTTAATGACAAGCTGTTGAAAGTCAATGGGCATATCGTGTAATTCGTTTTCATGTCTGTGTAATCTTTTTAATGTATCTAATGCCCGATTCGTACTAATAATCATTTGTCTATAGAGGACAAGCTTTCGTGACTTTTCAAATTTATTTCTTTTAAAATAGTTTCTTTCTTCCTTATATAATAGAAATAACTGATCAATTTGGATAATATGTTCCTTAATTTTATCAATATCATCTTTTAACGTATTATACTCTGATGCATGTCTCACGCTCATACGAATCCATTTGAAGATTTCCTGGGTTTCCTCAACGATTTTATCATAGAGCTTTTTCTCATACTTTGGTGGTAGAAAAACAAGATTTACGACAAATGCTGATAGGATACCTAGTAAAATTGCTGAAAATCTGAGCAAAGCGAACTGAAAGAATTGATCACTTGGGCTTTCCATAATCGCAATTACTGTCACGATCGCAACCGAGATGGTCTTTTCAATTTTGAGCTTTAAGATTAATGCAATTACGATGATAACTGTTAATCCTACAATAAATGGATTATTGCCAAGATACATTCCAACTACGATGGCAAAAATGGCCCCGATGATATTTGCCTGCACTTGTTCAATTACCGTTAAATAAGAACGGTAAATTGAAGGCTGGATCGCAAACACTGCAGCGATTCCTGCAAATACAGGAGAGGGCAATCCAATTGAATATCCTAAAAAAAGAGCTAATGTAATGGCTATCCCCGTTTTGAAAATGCGGGCACCGAATTTCATTTTATAAATTCCTTTCTTCCTAACATATAATGACTAATAATGTACTATACATTGATTTTTTTCATGAATCAAGAGATATTTGTCCAAGGCAAACCCTTACAACTAAAATATAAATAAGTTGTCAAAATTATGCCATGAAAAAGGGCGCTAACTGAATGAGTTTTTGTAAGACTAGGTACGAAGTTGGAACCATTTCTGAATATACGGTCATTAATTTATAAATACGGTCGTTATTCAAAAAATACGGACGTTAATTCAAATTTACGGGCGTTAATCAAAAAATACAGTCATAAGCAATTTATCGCCTCAAAAAATAAAAGCACGCTGGGAATTCCCAGACGTGCATTAACAAACATCTATTTTAAATTTTTAAATGCATATTCAACAGCTTTGAGTGTTTCTTGAATATCTTCTTCTGAATGTGCGATAGTTAAGAACCATGCTTCGTATTTTGATGGAGCAAGGTTAATGCCTTGGTGCAGCATTAGTTTGAAGAATTTCGCAAACATTTCTCCGTCAGTATTTTCCGCTTGTTCATAATTGACGATTTTTTCATTTGTAAAATAAATCGTGAATGCACCTTTTAAACGATTAATGGTAATCGGAATTTGATAGGTTGCAGCATGCTTTAAAATACCTTCTTCAAGTATTGCGGCTAACTTGTCCAATCGATCGTACAAGCCTTCTTCTTGAAGTACCTCTAAACAGGCAATCCCTGATAGCATTGAAGCAGGATTTCCAGCCATTGTTCCAGCTTGGTATGCAGGTCCGAGTGGTGCAACCTGTTCCATGATTTCCTTTTTACCGCCATAAGCACCGATTGGAAGTCCGCCCCCAATGATTTTACCCATCGCAGTTAGGTCTGGTTGAATACCTAGCAGATCCTGTGCACCACCATACATGAAACGAAAGGCGGTAATTACTTCATCAAAAATCAGTAAAGCACCAGCTTTATGTGTTAATTCCTTCACTTGTTCTAGAAAGCCTTCCTTAGGTTCAACAATTCCAAAGTTACCGACAATAGGTTCGATCATAACTGCTGCGATTTCATTACCCCATTTTGCAAGTGCTTCTTTCAATGGTTCAATTTCATTAAATGGAACTGTAATGACTTCTTGGGCAATACTTTTCGGAACACCGGCAGAATCTGGCGTACCAAGAGTAGAAGGACCAGAGCCAGCAGCTACAAGTACTAAATCTGAATGACCATGATAGCAGCCTGCAAATTTAATAATCTTTGTCCGATTTGTGTATGCACGTGCTACTCGGATTGTTGTCATGACTGCTTCAGTCCCCGAATTTACAAAACGTACCTTGTCCAGTCCAGGCATTGCTTTCTTTAGCATTTTTGCAAATTTAACTTCATGTGGTGTAGGTGTACCGTAAAGCACTCCTGTTTCTGCTGCTTTCGTAATGGCTTCAGTAATATGTGGGTGAGCATGTCCAGTAATAATCGGGCCGTATGCTGCGAGATAATCAATGTATTTGTTCCCATCAACATCCCAAAAATAGGCACCCTTCGCACGTTCCATTACAACAGGAGCGCCACCTCCAACTGCTTTGAAAGAACGAGACGGACTATTTACACCGCCAACAATATGTTCTAATGCTTCATTATGTAATTCTTGAGATTTCGTGAAATTCATTTAGGTTGCCTCCAATTTTAAAAAGATCCACTTCTAATAGTAGCATGAATGGATTATAAGTTGAACTACTCACCACTTAACACTCTTACAGGTTGTTTGAAGTGGGAGATTCCTAAGTACGGAAGCCTTTTGGCTTCTA
>NZ_JAKTTI010000052.1 GCF_022427965.1 Fredinandcohnia quinoae
TCTATAGTTGGATAGATACGGAATTTGTATGCCTTGTTGATTAGCATTGTTTTCATCTCACCTTTAGAGAACATTTGTTCTAATTGTACCATACGGAAACCACTTTGGCTACTGCCAGCCGACATTCATCTCCCCCTTATCGTTGGGCTGCGCCCATCTCATGATTGAAGAGGGAGTCTTCTGTCGGAAAATGATAAAAAACCAAATTAGGCACACTCCAACTTGGTTTGCAAATGCAACCCGACTGTCATAGTCAATTGACCTTAGACTCGTAGCTTTGCGTCCCCCTCTTTCGAAGGGTTTGCCAATTATCCTCTTGGGACTATTATACTATCAATTATGTTTTACTACTATAAAATTACAAATGTGAATTTTTAGTACTTTTTTCCATACATTATTCTAGAGTATGCGAAGTATATGTCGTAAATTTTGTTTATGACCGTATTTTTGAAATAACGGCCGTATTTTCAGTTTGATGACCGTATTTTTTGATTAACGACCGTATTTTCTTTTTAATGACCGTAAATCTAATTTGATTGGTTTGTTCGTACGTATCTTGTGTATTTATTCATATGAATACTCATGAATTATGTGCCTTCCACAGGCCAAATTCCCTATTTTTCTACTATATTGGAAATATTAAACTCTTACTATGCTATAATGTGCCTATTCATGGTGATTAGGGAGAGATAATTTGTGAAAAAGTTGCTTTTTCTTCTTATTTTTTTAATCCTACTAATAATAAATCCGGTTTCTACTCTGGCGAAGTCTTTCACAATTGATAAGGTAGACATTCGGGCGTTTATTTTAGAGGATGGCGACCTATATGTGGAGGAGCTGTACAGCTATACGTTTGATGGCTCATTTAATGGAACAACTCGGTCAATTGGAGATGATGACCATAGTGGTGTCGTCTTTTTTGAGGGGTATCTCGCCCCAGATGACATACAAATAGAGTCGATGAATCATGAAAAAATGAAGCGTTTAAAGGTAGAAAGAGAAGATTTAACTTTTAAAATACATACGAAATCAAAGGATGAGAACAAGAAGGTTTTTTATCGCTATCGGATAAAAGATGCCACGACCAAATTCCGAGATACTGGCCATTTTTATTGGCGCTTTTTCGATGAGATGAATGAAACGGATTTGCATCATCTTCGGATTCAACTTGCATTAATCAATGATCAGAGTGCCACACACAAGGGGCAAATTTTCTTGCATGACCTTACTGGCGGGAAAATAAATATGTCAAAGCAGCATGGAATTGTTTATGAAAATGAATTACTTCCTGCTGAAAAAACGGTTGAGATACGCTACTTGTTTCCGCAAGACTTTTTAAAAGAGGCTGAATACACGGAAGACACCACAATGTTATCTACCTTTCTCGAGGAAGAAGAAGCATATCAAAAGCAATTAGAAAAAAGAAGCAAATGGAACTCGACTGCAGAAACAATTAATTCGTTTGTAGTTGTAATTGTCATACTTCTGATTTTGTTTATTATTTTCTCTTGGGTACTTAAGTTACTCACTAAAGGTGTTCGCCTTCAAAACCTCGAGGATATGGATTCTTTACTATTAACAGCTGTCTATCGTAAAGGGATTTTGAAGCATATTGACTTGGTTAGTTCGTTATTCCGTCTTGAACAAAATGGCGTGTTAAAAATGGAGCGTGTCCGTGCAAGAGCAGCGTATTTGGAGGATCAAAATGCACCGAACCATACATTTCTTTTTACTGTTATAAAGGATAATGCTAGTTTGAGAGAATATGAAGAAGAACTCATTCGATGGCTTTTTGTAACGAATGACAAGGGGCAAAAGACTTTTTCTATTGATCGACTACCTTTTCAAACAAGCATTGAAAAGAGGGAGAATCAGAGATATGTGAAGGAAAATAAACAAGCTGAAAAGAACTTCCATGAAACCTTTCAAAAGTGGGCAGAAATGGTATTAATGGACAAGGAAATTCGGAAGTTTGTAAAAAAGAATACCCTTAGAAACACCCTAATAAAATGGGGTGTCCCGCTTTGGATTATTTTAGCAATATTCAATTCATATATGGGGATGACTGATGGGCTCTCCGTGCTTTTAATCGGGGCAGGTCTAGTTTTAGGTTGGACTATCCTACTAAGAATAAAACGCAAACGTTTTTCTTATCCAATTTTCATGGCAGTGGCAGCTATATTCACTGGCGTTCTAAGCTACGATCTGTCGGATTCGTTTTTCACACTTTCAAGCTTATTATTTGTGCTTGCCTTATTTATGCCGGTAGCTCAAACGACAATTGCAGGTAATTCTTATCGAAAAGGAGTCAAAATGTTCCGCAAAGAAATTAGTAGGGGAAGCTTCCCACTCAAGGATTCAGAAAAATGGGTCCAGCATGCGCTTTCTCTCAATCTATTGTTCGAACTAAAATTAAGATATAGAGGGAGCTTTTCTAAAGATGCAGAAACCCTTACACCGCTTCTATCAGTAGATACAACTGACATTTTCCACTACCCAAATCATTACTATTACCGCACATACTCATCTTCCGACTCTGGATCCTCCGGTAGTGGATCAAGCGGTGGCTCTGGTGGCGGCGGTGGTGCGGGAGCGTTTTAGGCAGGAACCCGCTCCCACATAAATATGCATTGCGTGGGAATGGGTATCGTGCATATAACCAGGGTTTGCGCACATAACCTAAAGTTATCGGGCATATCCTTTGGGTATTTGACATTAATTCATAATCCTTACAATTCATTTAAATAACTGACTCTGTTTTCACTTTAGCTAATAAACAAGGATATTTGTTTATTAAAAAACTATATATGAATATTAACTGTACAGACCTGTCACCTATTTTCCAAACTTCCTTTTGAATTCCGCTTCCGTTACCGCATAAAATGTTAACTTATCGTCAGTTGTCCAAAATGAAAGATCGAAGCTATACGCATCCTGATGAAAATTTCCCTCTAACTTTGTTTCATTTCCATCTACTTTGGTGTACAACTTTATTATCATTCCGTCCGTTATTCCGTTTATCTCATACTTGGTTTCCTCATATAGCATGTCTTGATTCCCCGTTTCAGTCATCATAGAAAGGGAACCAGACACTTCCCCCTCAAGAAGGGCTTCGTCAATTTTCAGGAAAACCTGGAACGATCCGTTCTCCGCAGTGTAAAGGTATCCGTAAACACTTCTTAAATCAGAGAAAAATTCCCTAATCCGTGCCTTCTCTTTTTCCTCTGAATGGTAAATCGCATTTTCCAACTCATCCTGGATCATCTTTGCATATTCATCAAGTTCCTCTTTATCGACAGCACTATATGATTTATTGGTCTTTTCCCCTTGCTCCTGTACAAGAAGATTGGTTCCAGAAAACCAAGCGTCAAGCATCATGATGTTCTTGCCCTTTGTACCCTAAATTCATATCCTTTTTCAGTTACTTTACCCGTTAAGGGGTATGTTTTTTTCTCTATAACTGGAACTTCGCCGATCTCCTCAATGACTTTATGTTGATAAAGATTACCCTTCACCTTTCCATTTTTAATAGATAGATTGAACCAAGAAAGCATGCTGTTATCACTATATATAAATACAACAGGGTTATTCAGCGGATCGCTCCGGTCATCTATTGTTGCCCACCAATAAGCTATACATAACAGCAATCCTATTAATACAGTCACTCCCCAGTATTTCACCTTACTCATTTCGTCTCCCCTCCCCTAACACTATATTAAAATAGCCTAGTTCCAAGACTAGGCTATTTCATTGATGACTACTTATTCTACTTTACACTTCGTAATACCTGCTCTGCATCTGCTAGATTCACTCTCACAGCTCTCCAACTATTTCCGTCTTCCATTCCCTCATGGCGATTTTTATCGATAAGGTTAATCGTCATGACACTATCATATTCATCAGTGGTATAGTGCACAGTTACCTTAAATTGGTCACCAAGCTTTTCGACAGTATAGGTTCCTTCAGACACAAATCCCGCATTTTTTTCAATATAACTATATGTATGATCGTTGCGTAGAATCATATAGAAGTCATCAGAATCATTCCAATGCCAAGCCCCCTTCAGATCATTTTCTGTAAGTGTAGGCTGTTTCGGCTTGGCTGCGTCAACTGATTTTTCTTCATTAGGGTTTTCAGATTCTTTACCCATTGGCAGTTCCTCGTCATTCCTCTCTCTCTCCTTAACAACAGGTTCATCCGTTATCTCGAGATTAGCTAATACACCCCAATGTTCTCCTATATACCATTTCGTATCGCCCTTCATCTGATACAATTCAAGGTCATAGCCGACATTCCCAGTTATACCGTCATCAGAGGTTCCTCTTACACTACCAGTAATCCATACTTTCCTCATATCACCTTCGGGTTTGTCGTAATCCGCTATGTTGTAGACATTTTTATCGGAATATACCATATGCTCTGTGATTTCCCATTTCCTCAAGCCCACTTGTTTGGCCATCTCTTGCTCAACAAATGTTCTCGCAATTTTTAATGGCTCTATTTCATTAATTTCTGTTTCATCTTTTTCATTGGCATCTTCTTCATTAGTCATTTGCTCTGCTTGTGTTTGTACATCTTCTTTCTTTTGAACCTGTTCCTTTTCATTCGGAATCATTAACACAAATCCTGCAGAAATTGAAATTAACCCTACCAGCAATAATGAGAGGATCACTGGAGAAATTTTATAGTTCCCCTTAAAAAACTTAATGATTGTCATTAACAACGTTAGTAACAATGCAACAATTCCTATACCTAGTAAAATAATGCTTAAATCCATTTCTACAACTCCCCAAAATCGGTGTAACTTTCTAATACTATTTTAATATAGATTCTAAATATTGGATAGATTATATCAATGTTTAAAAAACGCTTCTGATCCAGGAGAACTGTCCACCTGGATTCTCCAATGGAAGTTTAATAAAACAACATCAGTGTTAGACTATGTAATAGTATTTTTTGTAAGGGATGTGTTTGGTATGGATTTTTTCCAAAGCCAAGAAACACTTACTAGCATTGAGTGGATTCTTCGAGCTATTGTTGCTTTTTTCTTATTAATTATTGTTACAAAGATTTTAGGTCAACGTGCCATCTCGCAATTAAGACCCCTTGATTTCGCAATTGCATTAGTCATTGGAAATATTATTGCCCACCCACTATCAGACGAAGATCTTGGTCTTAAAGGGTCTATCATCACAACAAGTGTATTGGTTGTCATGTATTTTTGGGGTGTGTTTATTATTTTAAAATGGCCGTGGTTTAGAAGATTGGTTACCCCTCCACCCATTACCATCGTTAAGGATGGCGAAATTATCTACAAATCATTAAAAAAAGCACGGATCTCTATTGACGTTTTACTAGAAGAATTACGAGAAGAAAAAATAGAAGATGTGAAGAAAGTAGCCTTAGCGATTTGGGAGGCAGACGGAAAGTTTTCAATTTTTTTGGATCCGAAATATGAGCCATTAACACCATCATTGATGCAGATGGAAACACAGCCATTCGATTTTCCGAAGACGATTATTAAAGAAGGCAAATTTAATTCAAAGGCTTTAAAACAAATTCAAAAAAGCGAAGCATGGGTTATTTCTAGCTTAGAAAACTTATATAAAACTGAGGTGAAAAATGTCCTGCTCGCCACACTTGATAGCCATGATAACCTTAAGGTATTTTTATATAAATAACACATTGATGATAAGTAAAATCGTTATAAGTTATAAAGTACTGGGGATAGTACCTAGTTTCCAAAGACCTTATGCTACAAAGTTAACCATAAGGTCTTTTTTCTTATTTGCCATATTGCTGCTCATTAAGCGTCATGAGCTTGATTATAAAACTAAATAATCTCGAATTATAATTCTTATTACTGTCTAAGGGGTTTTGCTTAAGCATACATATCAGAAAATTCTGCACTACAATCGTTCCTATATTTGCTCCAATTTTGGTAATTACCCGATAAACCTAGCTTCTTTCACAAAATCTTCCCTAACTAAAAATCCTTTAAAAATACTCCAGAAGATCCATACCATTATTCACTAAGTTAGAAATAAAAAATGCTACAAACACGTCATGTGTTGTAGCATTTTTGTACGTATGATAGTAATCACCGGATATGTGAAGGTTTATTCAACCAAAACCCCAGATGATTGATTGGTGAGAATCGCAGGATACAGCGTCCTGCTCGTTCAATCTGTCTTTCAATTGTATATGCTGATACAGATACTATTAGACTCGAACCATTGTTAAAAAAGATCTCCGCCTTTTCTTTACCAAGGGGTTTGCAATATAAATAATACTCTGCAAAAAACCACACATTATCATCATGATTTGGCGAATGAGTTGGTACTGCATAAACTTTCTCTATAGGTATTACAGGGATTGGAATCTTTTGATGGATGCCCACACCTTCTTTTACTGCTCTTCTCCTTGATCGATAATCAGCACAATCATCTAAGCAGGCATCATCTAATAATTGTATTGCTGATTTTGTACTAAAAAATATACCGTCTATGTCATTGATCTTTGTTCGAAAGTGTTCATGGTAAGCATTTTCTATGTAGATTGTTCTAGCATTAACCTCGTAATCATTATTTAACTTCAAAAAATATACCCCCTTAAATGTACAGTTCGAATTTAGCCTCAAGCAAAGTCAGCATTGTGAATCAGTTATGTATTTACGCCAATTGATCAATGTCGCCAAATCTCAACATGCAGAGCGTTGTGCGTTTTTGTTGTTCTTCAATGATGTATTTGGAAACATGTACGATTAGTTTCTCATTGTTTTTGAAGCGTATGAGCGTTTTGTGTTTGTCAATGGAGATAATTCCTTGGATGTGGGTGACAAAAATCCATATACAGTCAAATTTGTCTGGAGATGTAGTTGGAAAAGCATAGATGTTTTTTCTTGGGTTAATTGGTAAGGGAATTTTTTGATTAATGCGCAATGTGTATGTTACAGCCTTCCTCTTTCCATCCATCGTGCAACCATCATCATAACAAGCCAATTCAAGTAATTCCTTAGCTGTCTGCGTTGAATAATATATCCCGTTTCGATCAATTATTTTCGTACAAAGCCTTTCATGTGCGATTGGCACTAGTGCCATTGTCGACCTACTAATTTGGTAATCTGTCATTTCCAACATGGAATTCCCCCTAATTCATTTATTTATTGTAAAATTTACAATCTTACAACAATATTCTAATACAATATTTTACAACAAAACTGTATAAAACATCACATAAAATAGGTAATACTGTGACAAATTTGTGAAATATAGGTATTTTAGAGGCCTTTATCATCAAAAAATGGATTTTTGTGGCTCACCTATTTCAAAAATTGATTTTTTGCTCGAGGAGTATGTACTAGTAGTTTTTCGATTCCCATATATCAAACTTGTCTCTATCATACGTGAAAATCGCACTATGACAATTGTCTTTTATTTCAAATTCACCCTTTCGACACGCATGATTTGATTTTATAAAGTGAAGTTACCGGCGGAATAAACAAGGAACGCGTTCTTTAAAAGGACCAGTTTACGTGTATAAAGATGTACCATTTGAAAGGTTAGAGGAAAAGTACAAGCCATTAATTTTAACCGTAATGAAATCATTAAGTCTTTATCGTGAGCTTGAATCATTTTATCAAATTGGCCTAATTGGATTATGGGAAGCATCGAAACGATTTGTCCCTGAAAAAGGGGTGCAATTCTCCACCTTCGCCTATACAACGATACGTGGAAAGCTGCTTGATCAGTTAAAAATGGAGAGACGATACACTGAATTTCATCAAGCAATAGGAGAGGATCACGTAGAAACCCTCATTGATTTTCATTTAGTACAACCATTTGAGAATGAATGGATCAAAGTATATGGTAAGAAATTAACGGCGAACCAACTGAAGTGGCTGCAAGGACGAATCATCGAAGATAAAAGCTATCAAGAAATTGCATCTGAACACAACGTCACTGTAGAAGCAGCGAAATCATGGGGCAAAAGCGCAAAGAGGAAGTTGAGGGAAATGATAAGGGAATGAATCCAAGGGGACAGTTCTCCCGGTCTCATGCTAGTTTTGCAATCCAAGAGAACCGTCCCTTTGGTGCTGATTGTTGAAAATTTAGAAAGTATCGGGCAATGCTTTGTTGATCTTCTTGATTTTTGAGAATTGCCCCTTTTGTAATTGTAGCTATCATTTATTTTTAAAAATCAAATTCACTTTCTCAATATCAAAATCCTTATAACCCTGCATTTTAGCCCAAGTTGTCATATGGTTATGGTCTGGATGTTCTGGATTTCCAAGGATTATAAGAAATTCTTCATATCCATATTCTCCGCCAACATCCTCTGGAGGTGTATTTCCTTCTCCATCCTGGCAGATAGGATAATTGACATGATAATCATCAATCATTCGCTCCACTTCGATTGTATGTTGCCAATTGTCCCCAAAATCATAATTATATTTAAGCATCTTATGTGTGGGAATATATTCCGAAATCTTTATTCCCTTTTCTAGTCTCATTTCTATTTCCGAAGGATACGCAAATGCCTCCTCATCACAAACAAGATTCACGATTGGTTTATGCCCAGTCTCAAAAAAAGCTGCATGATTAATAGATAAACCATGTTTAGCTTTGCCACCCTCATAAACAAAGAATTCATGGTGATGATAGTCTCTCCAGCCGAATGCCACTTGGATAATGTCATGCAACTGTTTAAATGTCCGATTATCAGGTACGATAATACGTCTCCAAACTCGATGCGCCTTAAGCTGCAGAGTGATTTTGAGTTGGACTGCCTTTATCTGAAAAATGGAATAGCCAGCTAGTGCCTCTAGATCCCGATACATCAAATCATTCGGATGAAAATAAGCATTTTTGCCATCACCAACTAAATAACGACTAACTCGCATACTCGTCATTGTATTGATAATTTGGTCACTATCCAAAAGCTCACCATTAAAAAATACATTTTCACATGCCTTATTCAATCTGGCAACTGAGGTACAATCCTTTGTTTTTGAATAGGTAACTTTCTCGGATTGAAGAAGAAACTTCTCAATGATCTCTTCCTTAATCCCCTCTTCCTCAAAGGTTTCACGAATCCCCTGAACTATTATTTCATCAAAGCGCTTAAAATCCTTTGCCTTTAATCCATGAAAAACAATCACATACCGATTTTGGTCATTTACAAGTACAACCGTTTTTCTGCGGTTTACCATTATAAAATGAGCATGCCAACAAAATAAGAGCTCTTCCTCACCACTTTGCTCCGGACTGATATTAAGTTGTTCTAGTAATTTTTTTGTACATTGAATAAGCATGATTAAGAACCTCCTATGTATTCTTTCATTTTGTAAAAAGGAATATTTCAAAATTTATCAACGAAGTTAATTTCCTTACATCTTTGGCTGGTGACGGACACCTCGACCCAACATCCGACTTCTACTTGAAATAGAGTAGACAGGATTCATTTCTAATAAGGAAATTCTGTGCAAGGAAAATGGTCTTAATTTAGAAGTAGTTTTTACAGGATTCTCACTTTAATGTGATTTTCCAAGAGGTTTTTGACGGGGATGTCTAACTAGAAATATTTCAATGCTCCCTGAAGTGTGGCGATAAAACACTTTGTAAGGTTCGGATTTACCAACTATATCAAAGTCATTCGTAAATCAACTGGATAGTTCTTAATAAACACTTCTCTTCCATGTATATGTAAATGATAATTTCGCGGTAGGAAATAACTTCCAATTTTGATCTTTAGAAACATTGCAATCCTTGGTAATTCTACTGCTACTCTCCATTTATCGAGATCAATCAAGGATTGAATTGCTGACTTTCTCCAACGAACCTTCATCTTTCGTTATCCAGTATTCTAATAATTTCTTCATCCGATAACAACGGATTATCTTTATTCAATGCAGATAGCAGCAGTTCCTCTTCATCTGAATCGGCAACATTATATACACCGTCATCTTCAATTTCATCCACTTCAAATAAAAGGAAACTTCTATTATCAACTTGTATATATGTTTCCCCAGAACATATCGCCTTTTTGATGTCCTCATTTTCTATTTTTATTCGTTTGATTATTTTTCTCACTCCTTACTAAATAAGATTAAACATAATTATATCATCAAATTATTTATTAGACATTAACATTTATTAAATGACCAAGTAGGAGAAGTTTTACTTCAACTCCATCACGATATTCACTTGAAAATGTGATCTGTATATTTACCATTACCTCGTATCGGAAACTACCTTCAATGGTCAAGAACTCTTTAGCACATTCGGAAACCTTTTTATCTTAAAATCTCATCTCTTATAAAACTATATAAGTACGAGAATACCTTTAAAACCATTGCTGTATTATGATAACGTAAGCGTCAAAACCTTACACAGATTGTCATAGTTCCATCAAAGCCATTGCTGCATTATGATAAATTCGATGTGTGCACCAGCTATCTGATCTGTCATAGTTCCATCGAAGCCATTGCTGTATTATGATTGGCGGTCATATGTTAGGTCAAGATAAAGTGTCATAGTTCCATCGAAGCCATTGCTGTATTATGATGATGATGGTTTAAATGACCTGAGCAATTGCGTCATAGTTCCATCGAAGCCATTGCTGTATTATGATATATCTCTAGCATTGTAGTCAATCAAATCAGTCATAGTTCCATCGAAGCCATTGCTGTATTATGATGTATCGGGTGCATTGGCAGTCGTTACCACAGTCATAGTTCCATCGAAGCCATTGCTGTATTATGATTATAGTATAGGTCTGCGCTTGTTCGGACTGGTCATAGTTCCATCGAAGCCATTGCTGTATTATGATAGGGATAATAAATACAACTGTTTATGCGTAGTCATAGTTCCATCGAAGCCATTGCTGTATTATGATAATACCATTCTGGTTTATCCCTATCCCATTGTCATAGTTCCATCGAAGCCATTGCTGTATTATGATTACAAGATTATTCAGAACGTTATCAGAACTGTCATAGTTCCATCGAAGCCATTGCTGTATTATGATGAAGGAATTCACGTACCGAGATATGAGAGGGTCATAGTTCCATCGAAGCCATTGCTGTATTATGATTCTCGACTGTGTGGAGTTAACCTGATTGCTGTCATAGTTCCATCGAAGCCATTGCTGTATTATGATATAGTCGAAGAAGTAAGACAAATAACCACTGTCATAGTTCCATCGAAGCCATTGCTGTATTATGATATGTCAGTAACAACATCCATACACTCTGAAGTCATAGTTCCATCGAAGCCATTGCTGTATTATGATAATTGCTGAAGCGATTAATGAAGATTTTCAGTCATAGTTCCATCGAAGCCATTGCTGTATTATGATCGAATTAATGAACTACAAGAGCAAGAAAGGTCATAGTTCCATCGAAGCCATTGCTGTATTATGATTTATGGTACGCACTGATGCACATAAATAATGTCATAGTTCCATCGAAGCCATTGCTGTATTATGATACGAGATATGTAGCAAGTGTGAATTTTACGTCATAGTTCCATCGAAGCCATTGCTGTATTATGATTATCAACAATTGTTATAAAGCATTTAACAGGTCATAGTTCCATCGAAGCCATTGCTGTATTATGATTTCCTACCTGTTTTAAGATGTTTAAAAGTAGTCATAGTTCCATCGAAGCCATTGCTGTATTATGATATGTTCTGATTAGGTTTGTGCAGTTTTTGAGTGTCATAGTTCCATCGAAGCCATTGCTGTATTATGATGAACGACAGGAACAGGCAATGATGGAGCAAGTCATAGTTCCATCGAAGCCATTGCTGTATTATGATTATATCCCCTTCGTACCAATGCCATCCTTAGTCATAGTTCCATTAAAGCCATTGCTGTATTATGATAATGAACTATTTCAAGAGTTTCCAGATTTGGTCATAGTTCCATTAAAGCCATTGCTGTATTATGATATTGCTTGTGAAGGAACTGTGATCCTACGTGTCATAGTTCCATTAAAGCCATTGCTGTATTATGATATATGCTTTTACTTTTAGTCATTACTATCAGTCATAGTTCCATTAAAGCCATTGCTGTATTATGATCGCCTTCCTGGGCTTCCTTCCACCATTCCGGTCATAGTTCCATTAAAGCCATTGCTGTATTATGATTTAACTGGAGCCATATACCAAAAGAAATGCGTCATAGTTCCATTAAAGCCATTGCTGTATTATGATTGCATTATTTGACTGGCCTCAAACAGATGAGTCATAGTTCCATTAAAGCCATTGCTGTATTATGATAAATCAGTAAAATCAGATTGCTCGATATTAGTCATAGTTCCATTAAAGCCATTGCTGTATTATGATCATTTAACTTCTTATAACTCGGATGATTGGTCATAGTTCCATTAAAGCCATTGCTGTATTATGATAAAGTAGAATCATCACCATAAAAGTACAACGTCATAGTTCCATTAAAGCCATTGCTGTATTATGATACTTCCGAAGGCAATGAAACAAATGGGCTTGTCATAGTTCCATTAAAGCCATTGCTGTATTATGATAGCACGCAAAATAATACGATAGATAGACTTGTCATAGTTCCATTAAAGCCATTGCTGTATTATGATAATTGTAGGTTTGGCTGACCTTTCAATTTGGTCATAGTTCCATTAAAGCCATTGCTGTATTATGATATTTTCATTTTTTTACGTTTGTCCAATTTGGTCATAGTTCCATTAAAGCCATTGCTGTATTATGATAGCTTTGCTAGTACAAATGCGGCAAACGCTGTCATAGTTCCATTAAAGCCATTGCTGTATTATGATTCATATCCGTTCATTAAACTTTGTAAAAAAGTCATAGTTCCATTAAAGCCATTGCTGTATTATGATAGGTAAGCCAAAAAGCCTGCATTTCCAACATTTGCAGGCTTTTTGGCTTATAAAAATTAAATTTTAATTGGGGTTTTTCCTACAAATTGTTTTGATTTTTTTAAAACCATTAACTGTTCTCTTTACTACTATTATTCCCAAATACAAATAGAATATTCATCTTCAAATTATTTATTTTAGCCAATCAATCAAAAAAATATGTAACCTTCTAAAATAAAGTTAACTGATTAATAGTTACTTTTTCTTCGTTTACAGTTCTGGGACCTAGTAAGAGGCGCATACGTTCAAATTGCTTTTCAGTAACTGGCAATGCACGAATTTGTCCCCTTGGAGGGAGATTTTTCTTTACCTTTTCTAGTTGGCGCTCCATTGACTCGTGTCCATTACATAAACGACAGTAAACAGAGAATTGCATCATATCAAAGCCCTCGTTTAAGAGATAATTCCTAAACCGAGTGTAATCTCTTCTCTCTTTTTTTGTCTTCACCGGTAGGTCAAAAAACAATAAGATCCTCATAAAGTTACTCATACTGATGCGCCCTCATTGGGAGCAGTTCAGGTAGTTTCAAATAAGAAGTATCATTTTGACGGCTTGAAGCGATAAAGCTTTTGACCATATCCTCTATTGCAACTGTAACAGACCGGTATTCTTTCGTAATAGAAACATCAATATTTAATAAATTAACAAGGGCTGCTCTTGTTTCAATGTCCCAAATGTCCGATTCTTGTTGTGCTACATGTAAATCAACTAATGGGCGCAGGACTTCCATAAAATCATCCGCTAGATTGAATGCATTTAACTGATTATCATGGTAAATTCCCAAGCTGGGTAAAAAACCATAGTTTGTTAAACACCTCGCAACCGCTCCACGCATAATTGCATATCCATAATTCAAAAGACGATTTATCGGGTCTTCCGACCTACGGGTAAAACCATTTTCAAATAAATATTGAAAGTATAACTTTGCGGCATATGCCTCCCGATTCGAGGTATCGCCAGATTCAACAGTCTTTGCTATTAATCTTAGTTCATTTGCCCCTTCTCTTCCTAAAAGTTCGAGACATAGAGCCTGATTTTCAATTTTTTGCCGAACAATTTGCTGCCAAATTCTTTTTTTGAATGGTTTAGTTAGACCAAATTGTGTTGTTATTACGGTTAATTGCCTAGAATGCTGATGAAAGCAATTAAAAATTCCATTAGGGAGTATTTTATCATCACATGTAAAAATAGCAATCTTCTTTTCAGCACATTGACTTAACAATTGGGATGTTAGTGTTACTCCTCTAGCCTCTATTATTATCGATGCAATATCTTGAAGGGGGATTGTGGACGTAATTTCTTGTTGAATGACTAACTTATGATGTTTAACAGAAAGCTTCGCGTTTTGGGTGATCATAATATGACGCCAACTCATCTTTTTTCTCATCTCCTAACTTATTTATCTATTATTCTTGCCAAAAAGGAGAAAAAAATACGGTAAGCGGATAAACTCGCTTACCGAAATGAATTAATTTAGAACCTTTTGCACTTTTGACTGTTGAAATGTTTTTCTTTTTTCACTTTTTACTAATGCCAAATCCCCTAGAATGCCTACCTCATATTTTTCAAGCAAATGAAGACCACTCAAACTTATCTTCTTCTTATTGGGAGTGTTTACTTCTATACATTCAACAACGTTATTACTAATGTCTATCGTTGCAAAATAATAAAATTCATCTATTTTACCATTTTTCACTCTAATTAAATCGTAAGGGTGTATACTACAATGAAATTGAAATGTACTATCAATTTCTGTCCACAAATCATATCCCTTTTTAGGAGTAACGATTTTATTAGGTAATTTCAAAGAGGTAGTGTCCATAACGTAAACTGGAACCATCGAATATTTACCATCCTTTTGAAAAATATCAATCCTAACGAGATCCCCGTTGTTTGCAACTCCACCATTAACTTCCCGAACGAATGATTTTGTCTCCACTTTTACTTTAACTTTTTTAATAGGATTTCCGATTCCCTCTTTACATGGCTTATATAATGGCTTAACAAAAGCCGTTGTTGCATCTTTTTCATATTCTAGATATCGTTGCTTGATAGCCTCATAGGTAGCCGTATCCTGATCCTTTCCAACCATTTCAAAATCACCATTTTTATCAAATTTGATTTCTTTGAGTGCTACTCTTTTTACAATTATTGTTTTCCCTGTTTTCTCTTCTTTTCCACCACACATCATGATTGTTTCTTTATGAGCAGCACCTGTAACAGAACGCTTCGGCATACGTGAAACTATCATATAATCTGGCAGTGCCATTCCAGAATCCAAACAAGTTCTTACTTTTTCAGGGGTAATGGTCTTGTTTATTCGATTTAGGAGTTCGTCTCGAAAACCTTCCCATGGCCAAGGAAAGTAAGGCTCCTTTGATTTCATTGGATTTTCTTTATTTTGATAATACTTAGTAACCCTGTTAACCATATTTTGATCAGTACAAGCGACTACTACTGCATCTAAGGCGTGATGTAAATGTGTCTCCTGTCGCACCTTAACTAAACCCCAGCGACTTCTAAAATGTGATGTGATTTTTCCATTAACAGTTTGTACCCGCTTATGATGACTTGGCTCCTTGGATTCTTTAAATAATAGTGTCTGCTCAACAAAGTTTTTAAAATATCGGGTTGCATAGCGAGTATCATTTAAATGTCGTTCTTTTGATATTTCCATTTCCCGAGGCGAGTATTCTTTTTTCAATAAGTACTTCTTCTTATTTCCACGAAAATCCTTATTTGAATGGACAAAGGTTTCGAAATCCTCCCACCTTTTTGGGTCCATTGATAAATATTCATAAGGAATCTTATTACCTTTCTTCCGATTCTCATCACTGTATACTAAAACTTTATTTTGATAACTATCCATGAAGCTTTGACTATACGGTAAAATATGGTCCACATCAAGAATTGGTGCACTTCCTCTTTCCCTTCGAAGTTCCGCAAAGAAAGTCTCAGCTGGTATTCTTCGCAAAGAATACGCGCATTTCTCATTCTGTTCTTTCCATAATTTATAGCGCACTATATCAAAACCAGTAGGATTTTTTACACCAAAGTCAATCAATGTTTTAATGGCACCATTATTTCGGTTATTATTTTCATCCTGCTCTTTATGAATTTTTCTTCTTTCTGTATGGTCTTTAGAAAGTTCTCTAGCAAGCTCAATATGTAGGGATAATGGTGACCCATATCGCTTGATGATTGCATTTACCACTTTACGAGTCTGAGACAATGCTCGCTTCACGATTGGATTCGTAATATCATTTGGAATAACCGGCAAAAGTCTTGAACGCTTTACCTTCCTAAGACCTGTTAAGTCATATTTAAGTTCATCTGCTGCCTCTCTAAATGTTTTACCTGACTCCATAATTGGTAAGAGATTAGACAAAGCCTTAAAAGATAAATGACCAAACTTGCTGTATGAAAGGTTTAATAACTCTTCAATTAACCCTGGATCATAGACTCTTTTTGCTAAATTTCCGTTGTTTTGTAAATAAGAACGAATGTCTTTATCATTTTTAAATACAGTTAATGCATATCCGAACGTATCATAGTCTTTGACATCAAAATGCTGTTGGAGTCGATCAGAATGATGTGATATGATTTTTCTTATCTCATAATATGCTTTAAGGCTAATAAACTCCTTATCCTCTGCCTTCTTTATTTCCTCATTTGACTCATAATAAATCCCATTAAACCGAATTTCATCATCAAGACTAAGCCAGTTTCGAAGTTGTGAATAAGTTAATTTTGGTATATTTTTTTTCGTAAAGTAATCTGTTCTTTCAAACATATTGTGTAAGAGCAACTGACACTGTTCCCACGATAGTTGTTTTGAATCTTCACCAAATCTAAGATTATTTAATTTATCTAATGCGGTGAAATATTGAAAGGAGTATGTTGCTTTAGGGATTCTTTGTTCTTTTTGTTCAATAGAGCAATAACCTACCTTTTTCAAAATATCATCACCAGATGCAAATGGAAGCTGATGCCCCCAAATATCTAAGTACTTATCTTGAAGACTTTCAGATGCATAGTCAGAATTAAATTGACGTTGGGCATTGAATAACGTGACGATTTCTTGCTGCAAATCAAAACGACTTACATTAAAAATATATTCATTTTGTGAATTGTGACGTTTGTCGTATGGAGTAAATTTTTCATCCTTCATCCACATTTCCCCAACAGTACGATAATTCGATAGAAGTTGCTGATTTGCGTTAATACTAGAAAGGACTTGTCCAGTTTCAGTATCTTTTGCTTCTGACTTCCGATTCGATTTGAAACCACGTCTTTGCGATAAATGGATAAGTAGTCTTACCCATTCATTTCTAGATAAAAGTCTATCCAATGCCTCAATACGTATATCCCAAATATCAACAGATCCAGGCGGTAGAGGATATAGATTATCAAGTTCATCTTTCTTAATTATTTGGTGATCAACTAACAATTGGCGAATTTCATGTTTCCTCTGACTACGGCGACTTAATCTTCTTCTAGCAGAACGAGCTAATCTTCTAGGCTCTGCTAAAGAAGCACCTGTTTTTGGCATCTCTGCTTTATCGAACATTCTTACCCCTAAATCGATTATCCCTGCTTTTTCATAACGCTCTTCAATTTCATTGAATCTGAGTCTTATTACACTCCAACCTATGGAGTTTGTACCAATATCTAAGCCAACCCGATAATCTATTTCACCCATAACTATACCGCCTCTCAAAGATTATATGTAAAAAAAAGACCTCAGCTACTATTTAGCTAAGGTCTGAATGTTCTAAGTAAGTGGGGAGAATCCCGTCAAAACGGGAAAGGCGATCCCCAACGCCACGGGCTCTAAGCCCTTATCATAGAAACATCAAAGCCATTGCTGTATCATGATATAAATCCATCTTACAATAATTGGATCCTTTTGTCAATTGGGATAAATTTCATTTTTCAGCTTATATGGCATTGGATGGAACGAAGACTTCTTATTAATAGTATATTTCATGTAAAGAACCTAATAGATTTAGAGATTATTATTTATATTAAGAGTGAACTATACTCTTATAAAGAAACCTTACCATAAATTTCAATGGTAAACTTTTCAAAAGGTCGTACAAATAGATTTACACCTATTTTTTTATTTTTGTAAACCAATTTTGAATCATGTTCGTCAACACCTCCAATCTGTACGACTAAATTTAAGATAAAACTCCTGGATTTACTGCTAAATCTATTAGGTTAGTTAATACATATTCAAAATAATCTTTATTATCCCCCTATTTATCATATTGTCCCCCATCTGTACAGACGGCTTCTGCTTGATTATGATAGAGGGAGAATGGGAGGGGTGGCTTTGAAGAGAATCTATGTATTTACTATATTTGTATTTATGGGATTGTTATGGAATGCCTCGCTTGTTGATGCCCGATCGTTTTCGATAGATAAGGTGCATATTAGAGCGTGGATCCAACCAAATGGGGATTTACGTGTCAATGAGGTTTTTGCATATACATTTGATGGCGAATATAGCAGGGTGAGCAGATCCGTTCATTTAGATGGCCATAAGGGGATCAACAAATTTGAGGCATACGAGTTGCTGAATCAGGATGGAGTACCAGGTTTCATCGATATGAGTGAATTACGTCCGCTCGAAGTGAATAGGGATAATAATACCTTTTCTGCGAAGCTTCCTGCAAGGAATGAGACGAAGTACGCTTTCTATTATTATGAGTTAAAAAATGCAGTACGTTCATATGATACATTTAGTGATTTGACCATTCCGTTTTTTGGAGAAGGTCAAAACCATAGCGTCGATTTGCAGAACCTTACCATTGACCTTGTTTTTCCTGAACCAGTTAATGTCCACGATTACCATGCATTTATCCACGATCCGAATGGTGAGTTAACCGAAAGAACGGAGGAGCTCGTCAGCTTTCATACGCCAGTATCTAAAAAAGAAGAACTGACAGAAGTACGGCTGCTGTTCCCTTCTTCAATTATGATAGATCAGAATAAACAAGCAGCCCCCGTTAGCCTTGAGAGAGTGCTAGAAGAAGAGGATAATCTCTTGCATGACGAATCAGTAAAAATTAAGTCACAATCGAAACTTGTGCGTAATTTATATGCTATAACTATCCTTTTTACTGCGATAGCGCTAGGGCTAATGTTTCTTCCACAGCGTATTTTGCGAGGAAGCGGTAATCGCGTAGATTTGAAGACATATGACCCACTACATCTGTATGTAATTGACCGGGCGGGGAAAAGAGATAATCTTGTATTCTTTGCTGGTATTCTTTCCCTTGTTGAAAAGGGTCTAATTACGATTAGCCATACGAAAACTCCAACACGATTTGCTTGGGACGCGAAAGCCCCAATCAGTACCCTTAGCTTTTCATTCCGTCGTAAATTAAAGAAGCTGTCAGATCATGAAATAACATTTCTAGTTTGCTGTTTACACGAAGAATCAGTGGCGGGATCCGGATTTTTTCGATGAATAATGTATATGGGGCAACACACAAAGAGAAAAAGGGAAGCATGCATGGCTATTACTTGGGACGATACCGCTTTTTGCAGATGGAGAAGCGTTGGTATCACCAGGTTATTCAGGACATGAAAAAGTGGGGGCTAATCCATTATACATTTTTTCACATCGTAGATAGAGTTTTGATGATTACCATCGTGGGAGGACTTGTTCTCGCTTACTTCACGGGCTCGACTCCAGGCTTCGGCATTTTATTGTATGTAGCAGTATCGTGCTATTTGCTAATAAAGTTCCCGAAGATTGAAGAAGGACGTTCTCAAATGTTCCTGTTTTTGGCTATTTCACTTTTATACGTTATATTTCTGATTGATTCAAATCTGATCTTGCCTTACCTATTGTTCATATTATCCGGATCCCTGCTTTTTGTAGCATTTCCAAGACTTTTACTTTCGAAAAAAGCGGCTCAAATCCGTTCCGAAATCAAGATGTTCAGAAAGCAGCTTAAACAAGAAGGTATTCCCTCAGTTGAGGACGGTGCGCAACTTGATCGTCAGGTTGGACTCGCTCTCATTTTTGGGGTAAGGGAATTTCCGATACCTTCAATGCAATCCGAAGATTGGATGAAAACAGCCCCTCTTTCCACCTTTATCCACTCAGAGGGAAACCCAATGGACTATTTATTCGAAACTTGGAAGTTGAGTAAACCACCATTCGGTTATTTTAAAACGGATAAGTCTACGGGAAAAGATGGCAGTTCATCAGCTGATGGCGGCAGTGGGGGAGGAAGCGGTGGTGGTGACTCCGGAGGTGGTGCAGGAGCTGATTAAGAGTGGGACATGGGGCGATTCTCGCGGTATCATGCTAGTTTTGTAGTCCAAGAGAACCGTCCCTATGGTCCTACTGATATGTTTCCAATGTATGTTTAATTAAATCCTTTAATACATTTTTATCGATATCAGCTAATTTATTAACATATATACAAGCCTTACTCTTCGTGTGTTTACCAAAGCTTGCTAATAATTTTTCTCTTTCCTCGCTTTCATAGGCTAAATAGAGACTAATTTTCGCCTTTCTTGGTGAAAAACCGACTAAAGGTGCATCCCCTTCATGTCCTGATGCATACTTATAGTGATAGCTACCAAAGCCTATAATACTAGGACCCCACATTTTTGCATCATAACCAGTTACCTCTTCAAAAATTTCTAATAACTGATAGGCATCTGCCTTCTTCTTCTCACTTTCCACTTTTTCAATAAATTCAATTACACTATTGTCGGTTTCCTTCATCTTCGGTTCATACATATATGTGCTCTCTCCTATTATCCGATTTAATACTTGTTTACATTATTGACAATATAATTTCATTCTAGAATACAAGCTTACTTTCCTGCAAAAAGAATAATCTTTTATTTATCCAAAACCGCCCCTAGCCACGCGCCTTTCATTCCGGAAGACTTATATTGGCTTTAACATGAACAACAATGGAAAATGATTGCTAATTCTCGAATAAATAGTGGTGTAGAATCTTTTGAACTTGAAGTTGAAATAACAGAAGAATTTGGCATAAATCCTAGCATTAAAATCCCTTTAGAAAATGGAGGCTATATTACTGCTGGAGCAGAGGTTTCCGAATTCAAAAAAAGCATATTCAGGTTAGTTGGAGAGTTTCAATCAGTATAAGAAATAATTGATTACACAATAGCTAAGTATTAAAATGCCCATTTTAAGCTTCTTGTATATTGAAGTTACTTGCATGTAGCATGACACTTCTATACAGGAAGTTTTTTTGCGGATAACTTTCATAAGCCTCTGGCATCCTACTTTGAAGGAGTTAGTCGAGAAACCCACGTTTTAGCAATGTGCATTCAAAGAAAAACTTCTCAGATGTTCTTTATCTTCCAAAAAAGTTATGTGTTAATAGTTTGAGTGATGCAACTGGCTGGGTATATAAACAAATTAGAACGTAACATCGATAATAGATTTGAAATAAAAATAAAACCTACCATCTCGATTAAAGTGTACCCTTTGTAAAGGACATTTTGAAAAAAGGCTTAGGCAACCTGAAGA
>NZ_JAKTTI010000053.1 GCF_022427965.1 Fredinandcohnia quinoae
CAGAGATATTAACGCAGGACAAAATCTAAAAGCTGAAGCGATAAGACTTCTAACCATAGGGACTACGGGGGTAGCCTAATTAATTAGAAGCCAAAAGGCTTCCGTACTTAGGAATCTCCCACTTCAAACAACCAGTAAGGGTGTTAAGTGGTGAGTAGTTCAACACTCATACAGCTAGGCTTCGTATGAGAGAGAAGGAATCAGGATGAATAACCACGTAGGTGTTTAACCCTTTTTTCATTTCTCCACCTCTGTCCATTTCATTCTAACCCCCTTCTTCATATTTCTATAGTATCCTGCTATGAAGGAGGTGCTTTTCATGGGCTACGAAGGCGGAGGATATAATAATAATTTTGCTTTAATTGTTGTGCTTTTCATTCTCTTAATAATTGTCGGTGTCGCATATGTAGGCGGAGGTTATTAATCATTTGAATTACCTACAATGATTCATATCCACCATATCCGACTAACAACTCTCCTCATGTGAAGCGTTCTTTAAAAAAGAACGCTTCTTTCATTTTCAAGTTACATATCATAATCTTTTCTTTAAACAACCAAACATGGTAATAACCACCTATTTCAATTAAAACAACACTTTGTTATTATAAAAACATCAACAAATGCTGTATTGTTTGTTTCCTACTATTGTTTCAACCGAATAGTTATGATTTGGGAGTTCAAGAGATTAATTAGCAACATCACGCCATCTTAAGTTAATGGAAGATGACGCTCATTATGCGAACACCCACCTGTATGAATGCAGGTTGTGAAACAATATGGAGACGGCAATTGTGGCATTCCCTTTCTTAATAAATATACAGCTGGTTCCGTGGAAACGGAGCCAGCTTTTTTTCGTGTAAATCAGAATTCTTTCTTATTATCCATACTAGGAATATAATTAACATATAATTTAGAATAATAAGAAGGGGTGACGAACATGGCAACATTTATTGTAAAAGGCACATGGACTGGAGATCGGAATGGAGTCGGAACCATCACTACAGATGGATTTCAAACGAAAGTATCCGCTCCAAAACAGCTTGAAGGACCTGGTATTGGCGCTAATCCAGAGGAGTTATTAATCGCTTCAGCATCGAATTGTTACATGATCACACTTGCTGCAATCCTATCGAATCGGAATATTGAGTACACTCATCTAGAAATTGAATCGGAAGGGACTGTATTAAAGGACGGGAAACGCCTCTTTTTTGAAAATATTGTCCATAAACCAATAATAACTGTAAATGATTTAGATACCGAAACAAAGGAAAAACTTGAACAACTCGCACATCGAGCAGAAAAAGCATGCTTCATCTCACAAACTCTTAAAGGAAATGTTGAAGTTAGTGTTATTCCAGAAATTAAGATACGTAAATAAAAGATTTTACAAAAAAAAGCAGAGACTTTACGTGTCTGCTATTTCTTTTTCTTAAATGAACCCGAAATCCTAACTTCTGTTTTATTTTTGATTCTTTTTATGTTTTCTACATGCTTATAGACACTTAATAAAAATAAGAATAAAGCAATCATTGTTGGATAGATTCCATGATCAAATACAAAGGTTGTAATTGTAAAGGTAATATACATCAAAAATACTCCTACAACTAAATAATCAGTTACAATGGCAGTTATAATTAAGATACCAATTGATATAAGCCCTATTTTCCAGTCAAGTGCTAGAATGAGTCCGACCATCGAAGCTGTTCCTTTTCCACCAGAAAAGTTCATTGTGAATGGATAATTATGCCCGATGATTACGGCCGCACCCACAATATAAAGAATGAATACCTGCAATTCATTTATAAGATCCGCATCATTCAATACTATCCCGCCGATTACGATTGGCAATACAGCTTTGCCAATATCAATAAGAGCAACTATAATTCCATATTTCCAGCCGAGAACAATCATTGTATTCGATGCTCCCGCATTTTTTACGCCGCTTTGCTTTATATTGACTCCCTTTAATTTTCCGATTATTTGTGACCCATGAATACACCCGATTAAGTATCCAATGATCATTGCTCCAATGAAATAGATCATAGTGCCCCCCTTTATTTATAATGATCACATAAATGAGTGATAAATAGATTGATTACTTCGGACTTCATCTTTGTTACTACATACGTACCAGCAACTGGCAATGCAATTTTATCAGTAAAAACCTCAAGAACCCTTCCTTCTAAAAGTTCCCTGGTCACAGTTGATCTTGGCAAAAATGAAATACCCAAGCCCTCTTCAATAAAACGCTTGGTTACATTGACTTGTGAAACAACCATAGAACAGATTCTTGGGTATTTTTGCTTTATGTGAAAGAGTAAGTCATCCCAATATACTGGATGATTATGAGATAAAATGATGTTTTCATAAATCACTTTTTCAAATTCTAAAGGAAGCGCAGATTCCGCATCCCCTCCATCATGTGGAGCGATGGCTATAATTGGATCTTCATACAATTTTAGGCTTGTAAGACCGAGATTTTCGAATTGAACCCTTGATAAACCAATATCTGCACTCCCATTTCGAATTGCCTCTCCAATTAAATTTGACTCCATTACATTAATAGCAACTTCAATAGTTGGATTTCTTTTCATAAAGATTCGGATAAAATTTGGCAAAATGGATGCGGCAATTAAAGGTGAAACGGCTAAACTAATTTTATGTTTATAACCCTTACCCCACGTTTCTAAATCTTGTATTCCCTCTTCAAAGCTTCCAAGAATATTGATTGCATATGGTAAAAACCTTTTTCCCGCTGTGGTTAAAGCAATATTTCGTCCCTTTTTCTCAAACAGACCGACTCCTAAAAGGCTTTCGATTTGCTTTATATGAACAGTTACGGTTGGCTGAGCAATATATAAACGTTCAGCAGTCTGATGAAAATTCTCCGTTTTCGCAGCGGTTACGAAGGTTTTTAACCATTTCATATCCATACAAACACCCCTATTGATTAATATTCATAATTAATAATCCCCTTTTTATTTATTATTCATAATTAACTGATTGTTGTAAAGTAAAAGTAAGGATTTTAATTAGGAGGGATATTTCATGGCAAAGGTCACTGGTCTTGAAGGGATAATAGCTGCCGAAACGGAGATAAGCTTAGTTGATGGTGATAATGGACTATTAGTGTACAGAGGTTATTGGGCAAAGGATTTAGCAATCGATCATTCATTTGAGGAATGCGCTTATTTATTACTATACGGAAACTTACCAAATGAAACTGAACTCTTACAGTTTACAAATCGTTTAATTGATAATCGTAAACTTCCTCAAGCTATTGAAGAAATTATTGATCGACTACCAAATGATATGGACATGATGAGTGTTTTACGAACAGCCGTCTCGGCACTTGGCGATTCGACCTTTAGTTGGAAACCAACTATTGAGCAAGCGGTGCGAATCATTTCTGTTGTTCCAACCATTATTGCATATCGATATCATCAGGTAAGAGGTAGTGAAGTATTTTTATCGAAACGAGGTCTTTCACATATCGCAAATTATCTATATATGTTACAGGGAAAAGTTCCGACCCATGCACAAGAACGTGCTTTGACAGCTTATTTTGTGTTGACGCTTGAACATGGGATGAATGCCTCAACATTTTCAGCAAGGTCTGTTCTATCAACAGAATCGGATATCATTTCTGCTATTACTGGCGCTATTGGAGCTATGAAGGGTCCTCTTCACGGGGGAGCACCAACTGAAGTCATTCATATGTTAGATGATATCCATTCAATCGAAAATGCTGAACAATGGCTACGTGAAAGGTTAGAAAAAGGTGAGCGAATCATGGGGTTTGGGCATAGAGTCTATAAGACTCATGACCCACGTGTGGTTGCATTAAAAAAAATCTCACAAATTCTAGCCGGCAAGGATCCGTGGCTCGATCTCGCCTTACATGTAGAAAAAACTGCCATCCGCTTATTAGAAGAATATAAACCAGGTCGCAAACTTTATACGAATGTTGAATTTTATGCAGCTGCAGTACTAAGAGCCGTTCAAATGCCGGCGGAACTTTTCACTCCAACATTCACTGCAAGCAGAGTTGTTGGCTGGTCAGCTCATTTGTTGGAGCAAGCAGAAAACAACCGAATCTTCCGACCGCAATCTACCTATGTTGGCGAAATGCCTGGGAATTCAATTGGTAGGGGGTTCTAATATCAATTAATGCGGGTTTAAAAGAATTACACTCCAATTTGACGTGGTAGAATTATAATAATACCTGAATTATTCATACCGCCCTATAGGATTAGGCAATTAATTAAAATTCAAATTCTTTTGCTTGCTTTTTGAAAAAACTAAATCTGGGGCGTATCCTAATTACGGAACAGAGTGAGCCCATTTTTGGACAGATTACTCCCTTGGTTTTAATATAATTTTTTTTGGGCTGTAAAACGTGGTTGTTGATTTCCGCTGCAGACACTCGCTTTCCGCGGGCGGTCCTGGAGCCTCCTCGTCGCTGGCACTCCTGCGGGGTCTCCCCTGGACGCGCTATTCCCGCAGGAGTCTCTTGTCTTCCGCTCCAATCAACAAGCGCTACAAATCTAATATATGTTAACTTATTCTAACTGTAAGTTTTGAATTCGACTGACCAAAAGAAATTCTTATACACGAAACTAGAAGTTAAATTAAAATATAAGGATCTTCCTAACTTTACTAATTTACTTGCTACTTTAATAATTCTTGTGCGTATCGTCTCAATTTGCATATTCTTCTGCTTAGATGGAAAAGCAAGGATACAAAGTCAATTCGTTAAGTTATAAGCCAAAAGACTTTTGATGCAATAAGTTTTCGTTTGAATGAAAATAGTAAGTTCTGGAATCATTTAACTGTTAGGCAATTAAATAAACACTAATCTATTGATTGAAGCGGAAGGTGGCGACTCCTGCGGGAAAAGCGTGAGACTTGAGACCCCACAGGAGCGATTAGCGACGAGGAGACTCAAGCCACGCCCGCGGAAAGCGTCCACTTGAAGTGGAAATCAATCTGTTCCAGAATAAGAATCTTTGCGAAAATTGCATTCATTTATTTAGTGCAACAAATATTGTATAGAAAACTGATAATATAGGAGACAGTGGCCTATGTTAGTAAAACTTTGAATAATTTAGGTAACCTAAAAAAAAAAGACTATAGGTTTTTCGAAATCTACAATATAAATATACTTAGTACTCTTCCATAGCCTTTTTACAATTTGAAGTAATATAGTACTTCATTGGGATTATTTGTTCGTAAAACTTTCCAGCTTTATCTTTATAGACAATTTTGACCTTTGTAAACGCTGTTTCCGCAGAGTATGATACCAGTCCAATGACCAGACTCCATTCCTCTCCTGGCTCTATAACTGCACCTTCCGCTTTAACCCGGCTGTCCCACTTTTCAGGTAGTGGAAATAACTCATCATTAGGTGGCCATCCATCTCGGAGACCCATAAGTAGTTCTTCAGGTACATGTTCTACAAGAACTGCATCAAGCTTCCTCATACCATTAGCTTCTACTAGATTTACTTTAGTAATCGTGATTTCCATATCCCCTTGATTTCTAAAAAGCTCTCCTACGGTAATATTTACCCCGGCACTTCGTTCTGCACAGATGTTCATTTGATCATCACCAAAAAAAAGCAAATCTCCTTTATTTATATTTTTCGAATAACTGCCAATGGCCACCATAAACAATACTCCCGATAAAATTAAGAATATTTTCATGTATTTCATGGGTCACTCATTACAGGTTTTTTACTTTATTTTGCGACTCATATACTTTCAAATTCGAATAAATGACCTCCAAAAAGGGTGTTTCAATTCCATGTTCTTGACCAATTTCATATATGTAACCTTGTAATTGGTCTGCTTCGACTTGGATACCTTTTTCCATATCACGTTGCATTGAGGATTTCATTTCATATGTCATTTGATTCACAGTTTCAAGATGCTTTTCTTCAATATCATCGTCTATCTGCGCGCCATTTGCTCTCATAACTGACCCAATTTCCTTAAATAAGTTTAAGATAAGCTTCTGACCATTTTTTTCTTCGCGAATTGGACCAATTGGGGACCTCATCAATGTGGTGATACCAGAAAGACCCGTAATAAACATATACTTATGCCATGTATCGCGAATGATATGTTCACTTAGGATAAAGTTTGTCTTTGTCCCTGAGAGGACCTCTGCTAATTTTTCGATTCGCTCTGTTTTTTCACCTGATAATTCACCGAATAAAGCAGCATGTCTTGGGCTTGTTTGAATAATCGTTCCGTTATGGTCAAGGGTTGTTTCGATAAAACATAGACCGCCAATAATATTCTCCTCGTTAAATCGTTGCTTTAACACCTCAAGATGCCTGAACCCATTTAACAATGGCCAGATCATTGTATCTTGTTGTACATAAGGTTCAATACTTTGTAATGCACCTTCAAGATGATATTGTTTCGTTGATAAAATAATGACATCAAAAGGGCTAGCTTCATCACCTGTTTGAATTGTTTTTGGTGTTGCATTTATATTTCCGTGCACGCTTTCAATTCGTAGTCCATGTTGTTGTAATTGCTTTTGTCTATGTTCACGAACTAGAAATGTAACGTCTACTCCCTTTTCTAGAAGACGTCCTCCAAAATATCCACCAACAGCCCCTGCTCCAACAACTAGTATTCTCACAATCTAGCATCCCCTCTCCTGTACAATTAGCTTAATTATATATGCTTACCAGAAAAAAAAGCCAGCAACCGCTGACTTTTAATTCGAAACATAATTAACGGCAGAACGAATTTGAAATTCAATCGTCCCTGCATTTTCATTCACATTTGCCTTTAATACAACTGGATACGGTCGATTATTCGCAAATTTAAAATCCTTGTACCCATAGGCAACAGTTGCATCTTTCCCTACAGGGACATATCCAACCGATTTTGAATGATGGTGGAGTTCTAAAATTTCAAGACCAGCCTCTGCTACCGCATTATACAACGTACTTGAAGTTTGGCAAACTCCCCCTCCATAGCCAGGAACAAATTCTTTATTCACAATAACCGTTGCAAGCTGGTATCCATTTGCTTTCGATGCATTCCCAATAATGGAATTAAAATAAAAATGATCCCCCGGACCCAACACAATATTATTAATTTCATTTGCAGATTTTGCAATATTAAAGACTCTTCCCTTTACACTTGCATCAAAATAGGTCGTAAAACTACCTAAGACAACTTCATCTAATCCTACTACTGTATCTTCAGTAACATTTGGTGGAGTTTCAGTAATCGGTAATTCCACCTCTTTTGTAAAAAGAGAAGATTCTAGCAAACGATTAACCAATTCTTTCTCATGCATGATCATTTTACTCTGGCCTGGAATAAGTTCACCATTTGTATTAATTTTTGCTGGTTTCATAGGTTGATCAATACCTGAAGCTACTTCCTTAGCAAAACCTTCAAGCATCGTTTTATATTCTTCTTCATTTAGAAACTCATTCGGATTAAACACTTTGATAACTTTATTCGTACGCGGATCAATAACACTTATTTTTTGGACGTAGTCTTGTTTTGCCACCATTTCCATTGATGATATTTGGTGTAATTCTGAATGAACAATCTGCTTTTCTTCACCAATGCTACACCCACCTAATAATAAAACACTCAGTAAAAATAAAGTCGGTTTCCTCAAGTCTCTCTCTCCCATTACGTGAATTTCTGGACAATGTAACAATTGTTAAAAACAAATTACAAAAAGCCCACATTAGGAATTTTATTAAGCTATTTTGAATATATTCCTATTTACTGCAAAACTATGAGTTTTCAATTCTTCTTGAAGGAAAAGGTTAGTGTTTGTATGGGATTTATATAGGAAATAGAGTCATTATTAATCGCAGGAAAGATTCAAATAGTAGTAGGGAAAATAAGAAGAAAGTAGTACGTCACATCATAATATTAGACGTACAAAGACTGTAAAATGTTTCTAAAAAATGAACTATTTTTTGAAATATTTGTAATGATTTTTCTACATAAAAAAGAAGCCCGCTGATGAACGGACTTGGATTTTGCTACAAAACCTTTTAGCCTTTTGAAAGCTCAACCGATTTTTTCGTACATCTTTCCATTGCAGAGATTACACTTGAACGAAATCCATGTTTCTCTAGCTCTGCGACAGCTTGTATCGTCGCACCACCTGGTGTGCATACATTGTCCTTTAATTCTCCTGGATGCAATCCTGTTTCTAGCACCATTTTTGCTGCTCCGAGTACAGCTTGTGCTGCAAGTTTATAAGCTTTTTCCCTTGGAATCCCTTGTATCACAGCTCCATCTGCCATTGCTTCGATAAACATATACACATAAGCTGGTGAGGAACCACTGATAGCTGGAATTGCATCCATCAATTTTTCTTCTATAACCTCTGCCTTTCCAAAACTTTCAAATAGGCGTATTACATCAATCATTTCATCTGAATGAACAGAATTACTCGCACATAGTGCACTCATTCCTTCTCCAACGAGTGAAGGCGTATTCGGCATTGACCTAACTACCTTAACTCTTCTACCAAAAGTCTTTTCAATAAAATCCAGACTAATCCCTGCAGCAATTGTAATCACAATCGCATCTTCCTTCATTACATTCTTTACTTCATTAATTACTTCTGTATATAAATCAGGTTTTACAGCTAAAAATAAATAATCAGCGTCTCTTGCAACCATTTCATTATTGGTTGAAGTTTTTATATGAAACTGATCTTTTACACTTATTAATGTCTCTTCTGTTCTTGCACTTACAATAATTTGTTCAGGAGATAAGATGCCAGATGTAAGCATTCCCTGTATCATCGCCTGTGCCATTTTTCCACAGCCGATAAACCCAACTTGCCCATTCATATATAATCCCTCCATTTACCATTTTTCCATAATAGCATACTTATTCAACATCCAAAAAGGAAATATCCTGAAAACCTTACGTTAGATAAGCATACCTTATAAAAAGGGGGTGATACGTATGTTAATCGATCTACTTCTTAATTCATGGCTTGGAATTGGGATTTTGATTGCGATTCCACTTATCTTTTTCAGTTTTTCTTCAAGAATCTCTAAAAAAATGAGAAAGGATATCGAAAAGAATCCCTATGATCATCGTAATAATCCCCCACCACCACCAGGGGGAGGAATATTTTAACCTTTCTGCTCGAAACGATTTCTTCATACTCTCGATTTTTTTGGACATACTAACGGTCAAAAAGGAAGTGATCACATTGAACCGAATTTCTAAACTAATGGATACACTATTTGGTTATACAGGCTGGCTTGATACATCAAATACATTGATTAATAGGGAACGTGAATTAGGGGCACTGTACAAGGATGATGAGGATGATAATGAAGATCATTACACGTTTGAGTAAAGGCCGGGGGATCCCGGCCATTTTTTTGATCATTTTCATCGTTATTTTTATGCTGCAGATGGTGATTTTTGCAGTTACGGGCGCTATTTTGGAAATACGGTCATTATTCCGAAAATACGGGCGTTATTTTAAAAATACGGTCATTATTCCAAAAATACAGGCGTTATTTTAAAAATACGGACGTTAGCAATAAATGCCCTCATCTATACACCCACTGTTAAAAGCAATTTATTTTTCATAACAAAAACAACTTACAATATGGTCATTCACCATACCAGTTGCTTGCATGAATGCATAACAAATCGTTGAGCCAACAAATTTGAAGCCCCGTTTTTTCAAATCCTTACTCAACTTATCACTAATTTCTGTTGTGGGAGGAACCTCACTCATTGCATTAAAATGGTTCTTAATTGGTTTCCCATCCACAAACGACCAAATATATGTACTAAACGATCCAAATTCTTCAACAATTTTAAAATATGCCTTCGCATTCGTTACCACTGCATTCACCTTAAGTTTATTTCGGACAATTCCCTCATTCTGAAGAAGTTCTTCAATCTTCTTAGCATCATATGTACTTATTTTTTCTGGATCAAATTGATCGAATGCCTCTCGATAATTCTCTCTTTTCTTAAGAATGGTGTACCAGCTAAGGCCAGCTTGTGCACCTTCAAGATTTAAATATTCGAATAGCTTTTGATCATCATAGACCGGAACTCCCCATTCATTATCATGATAGTCAATGTATAACGGATCATCATTTACCCATGCACATCGATTCAAATTACATTCTCCTCTCACGTTTTACCTCTATTATAACGTAGAAATAAAGGTCTTCAGCAAGAAGACCTTTATTCGCGTCTATTCTCCTTAATCCTTTATTCCCTCAAGCCATTCTTGATAACATTCACCACATAGCACTTCTTCACGCTCTGTATCAACATTTACGAACGCAACATAGTGGAATTTTTGATCTTCAAATGGATGCTCGCAGTAAAAACAATTTGAAGACATTTTCTTTCCTCCTAATTTTAGTATTGTCCTCATTATTTTTATCCATTTCCACTTTGTTTTTACATGAAAATAATAACCAAAAAAAGCCAGCAATTGCTGACTTTTATTTTAAGTAATAATTTTCCTTAGGTACTTCATTCATTAACATCGTTCTTTTGCCTATGGTAAAAATATCAAGCTCATGCATGGCCCTAGTACAAGCAGTATAAAATAACTTGCGCTCATATTCTCTCCCATATTGATCATTAGAACCGTTATAAATGATGACTGCATCAAATTCGATACCTTTTGCCAAATATGCTGGTAATATCAAGATCCCCTTGTCAAAGGAATAAGTTTCATTATCCATAACACGTACGGGTAGTTTTTTCTGAAGAGCATCGAATGCTTCCTTACTTTCAATTGCAGTTTTACAGATGATTGCAATGGTTTGATGTCCTTCATCTTGTAATTGATTAACACGCTCAACAATTTTATCATGCAGTTCAGACTCATTCCCCACTTCAGTGAGTGTTGGAAGAAGCCCAGGTCGATTAAAAGGTTCAATCATTTCTCCACCATTAATTAGGCATTTTGTGAACTCCACAATTTCTTTTGTTGAACGATAACTTTTTGTTAGTTCAACTCGCTCATACTTGCCTTCCTCAAAAATTTCCGGTGAGAGTAAGGTAGGTGCATTCATGGAATGTGCATAAATCGCCTGGTTATAGTCTCCTAATATCGTCATCCGACAATTGGAAAAGAGCTGCTTAAGATATTCAAATTGAAAAGGAGAATAATCCTGTGCCTCATCGATAAATAAATGGCGAATCAATGTATTAGACTTTTTCCCTTCAAGTTGATCCTGTAAATAGAGATAGGGGGTTGCATCCTCGTAAGTTAATTCCTTTTTCTTTATCCTTTCAACAGTAAAACGACATACCTGTTCCCATCCTTCAAACGGTTTTAACGAACTAATTCCTTCAAATAGTTGTCGATAAACACCTTGCACATTCAAAAATTCCAGCCTTTTAACTGCTTGCTTTAATGGTTTAAAATGTTTACGAACAATTTCCTTGGCTATTAACTTCTGTTCTAGTTCAAAATCGTCGAATGTTTCTTCTGAAGATTGTCGTTTCCTTTGAAGCTCTTGATAAAAAGCAAGATATTCCGCTTTGTCCATTAGCTCACTTTCTCGGGTAACCCAATCTTTACCGCGTTCCTTACGTTCAATTTTAAAAAGCTCTTTGCCAATCCATTCTGCTAAAATACTCATTCGATTTGGAATAGAATTTGATCGGTCTAATGAATAAAAGGTATTTTTTATTTCATCTTTTGAAATAATTATCTTACCTCTAAACTTAATATTTTTGAAAAGAAGTCCCTCAGTTCCGAGTGCTTCGATATATTTATCAATCCGGTCTTTAAACCCAATACTTGCCTTATAATGAATGGCTGTTAATCTAGTCTCATAATCTGGATGGTCTACATCTCCGAGTAAAAATTCCATTTGTGTGAATGGGTCTTCTACCTTGAAGGTTTTCCCAAGACGATACTCCACATATTCTTGGAAGGTCGATTGCTGCATATTATCTTCACCCAATTCAGGGAGAACAGTTGCAACATAACTATTAAATAGAGGGTTTGGAGAAAATAACATGATATTACTTGAGTTCAATTGTTCACGGTATCGATACAATAAATAAGCTACTCGTTGAAGAGCTGCAGATGTTTTCCCACTGCCCGCTACACCTTGAACGATGAGGTATCTACTTTTTTCATTTCTAATAATTTTATTTTGCTCTTTTTGAATCGTAGCCACGATGCTTTTCATTTGCGTGTTTGAATTATTACCGAGAACCTCCTGAAGCATCTCATCCCCAATCGTTACCCCAGTATCAAACATACTTTTGATTTCCCCTGATTTTATAATGAATTGTCGTTTAACACTCATGTCACCTTGAATCGTACCAAATGGAGTGTTATATTCTGCAGGACCTGGATAATAGTCATAATACAGGCTGGAAATCGGTGCTCGCCAATCATAAATAAGGAAATTTTCATCTGTTCCATCTAATAAGGAGGCTATTCCGATATATACCTTTTCTTCTTCCTTCTCGTCATCTTCCAAAAAATCAAATCGGCCAAAATAAGGGGAATACTTAAGTCTATCCAACGTTTTTAGTTGTTTATGAATTTGTTTATGACTTCTCTCACGTTCACCGATTAATTCAGCCTGTTGCTTAATACTTGTAAATGTTTCAATCACATCATCCGGCTCATCTAAGTTAACCGTAATGTCATTCCAAAAATCTTTACGAAGCTCGACAATGTCTTTTTTTAGTCCACCAATATTCGTGTCTAGTTTTTTTACCTTTTGATCAATTTCTTCTAAAACATGATCAACACGTTCCTGTTCCAGTTTCCAGTCTACATTCATTTTTTCCATCTACAACACTCCTAACAAATAGGTTGACAAACAAAAAACATTGTTATAAAATTATAGTAAGGAATTCTATCTTTAGAATTAAATAGTACGTAAAAAAAGACAGAACAAGCACATCATATCATGTTGTTCTGTCTTTTTCAATGACTTTTAACGATATTGCCTCATATAATCCAAGGTTCTTCCGATTCCTTCCTCATAAGGTGTTGTTGGAAGCTTTCCTATTTCCCTCTCATATTTCGAACCATCTAAAACGACTGGCTCCTCTGTTAAATAAAGCATTTCGACAACCTCTCTCATCTGCTTATCAAAAATTCCAAGTAACCGGATCATCCCTTTTGTAACAGTCGACACATCCTTTTCATAGGAAAGATGCTGTTTTGCAATTTTTATAATCTCCTTACCCGTAATCACTTCTGTTGCAGGGATATTCCAATGCTGACCATATGCGTGTTCATGCATCGCTAAATCTACAATTGCTTTTGCCCCATCTGGAGTATAAAGATATTCTCTCGCATTATTTTGATTGCCAACAAACATTGCCTTTTTCTGTTGTACCATCTTTTCAAATGTGTATGTCAGCATCGCATTCTCAGTATTTGGACCATAAAAATCTGGAAAATGCGCGGTTAATACAGGAATCTTTGCCTGGTCTGCAATCTTTCCAAGCAATACGCGAATTTTCCCCTTTTTCGTATGAGGGTTTTTAGGGGAATCCTCATTCACCTTTCCACCGCTACTTCTACCATACGCATAAATATTATCAACAATCGCAAGTTTTACATTTGCACTTTCCGCCGTTCCAACTACATTTTTCATAAGAGTAGGTTGCTTTGCTGCCCATTCACCATAAGGTATATTGATTGCATGGAAAATGACATCCACACCTTCAGCTGCTTTTGCTAAATCTTCTTTATTAAAGACATCTCCACTACAAATCTCTACTTTCTTATTTCGTCCAAATAGAGTTGTTAATTTTTCACGTGTACGAGCAAATGCCACAACATTTATATCACGCCCGCTTAACTCCTCCACGATTGCATACCCCATACCACCAGACGCTCCCAATACTAACGCTTTTTTCATTCTTTATCATCCCCTTCTTTTATTGACCATCGTTCAATTTAATGCAAAAAATTTTTATACTAAAATTGGCTTTACGATATACTCCACGTGTAACTTCGCTAGTTGCTTAACTTCCATGTAAGTTTGATCACTTCTGCAATAGTGCGTGACAAAGCCATGTAGTGAAAGAAAAATTGACCAAATATCTTGAATGCTTATTTTGTTATTTGTTAGCTGGGAAATAGAATTTGCAAACATCTCATAGCTTTCAAGAGGCTCTGTTTGTATACAGCTTTTTACTTCTTCGTCATTAATTAAGAACATTAATTCATAATGACTTTTATTCTCGAGACCAAACTCAATATAACCAAGTAAAATTGCTTTTAGTTTTTCTACTGTGTTCAATTCCTGTTCCATAATTCTTAATAAAACACCATTAAGCATGTGAAAATCTTTAACCACCATAGCGTAAAAAAGATCTGCCTTATTTTTAAAATGATAATAGATGGAGCCATGGCTGTAATTTAATTCTTTCGCAATTTGTCTCATCGAAACATGCTGATAGCCTTTTTGTACAAATAATTCATGAGCAACATCCATTATTTTTTCTCTTGATAATTCTTCTGGAACTTGTTTTCTTGGTGACATTACTATAAACCTCACTTTTTAACCACTGTTCAATTAAATAATATTCCAAAGTTAACCAAAAGTCAATGTAAAAAAGCTGTGAAATCCAAATATAGGAATCACAGCTTTCATATTATTAATCTACTTTTCTTAACACTTCATGTTCATGTTGTTCTGCTCTATTAGCAGCAGATTTCTTCTTTTTGAGGTAGCCAAGTGATAATATAACTGCAACTACTACGAATTCGAAGCCATATTTGATAAATCCATTTTCGAAATAAGTCTTGAGGAATGGTTCCCCTACAATCATTTTCGATGCTGTCCAAGCTAGTACTGCAGCTCCAATTGTAATGATAATTGGGAATCTGTCCACCCAACGTAAAATAAGTGTACTACCAAACATAACGACAGGTACTGATATTAATAAGCCTATTATTACAAGTAACATATTACCATGTGAGGCACCTGCGATTGCTAATACATTATCCAATCCCATCAAGGCATCAGCAATAATAATTGTTCGAATCGCTGCCCAGAAATTCCCTGCAGCTTTGACATCATGATCCTTTTCATCTGTAAGAAGTTTATAAGCAATAATAACTAATAAAAGTCCTCCAACTAACAATAATCCAGGAATCTTCAATAACCAAACAACCGCTAGTGTTGCCGCAATTCTTATCAAGATTGCTCCAACTGTCCCCCAAATAATAACCTTTTTCTGTTGGTTTTTTGGTAGATTTCTAGCTGCAAGCCCGATTAGGATTGCATTATCTCCCGCAAGAACCAAATCAATCACAACAATAGATAAAAGTGCTGCTAACCATTCTGAACTAAATAGTTCCATATCATTTCTCCCTTCTACATTTCTTAAAGTTTATTTATCTTCTAATATGAAAGGGAAATAGTATCCCTTTCATATTAAAAACAAGTTTACCTAAGCGCGATGTGTTTCTCGTCAATACGCTTTTCGATTTTTTCAATTTCAGCTTTATCTCTAAGAAGTTCTTCTTTGTTTCTTTTAATTAAATCTTTTAAAGAAACAGTACCTGATTTTTTCTTCAACATGGCTCTCACCCTTTCTTTTTTTACTTCATCTATCCAAATAGGTATCAATTCTATGAATGATTACTTAGAAATCAAAAATGACCTTTACCGTTTTTGGTAAAGGCCATAAATAAAGACCTTTACCCGTTCTGGTAAAGGTCTTGCTAACAACGTAATAGTTGCCAACAAAGCCGAGAGTAAAATACTCCGAATTGACGACTTTGCTGTAAAAGCTACTCCCCTTTAGGAGAAAACTATTCATTTAATTATTTTAAGAATAACATCACATCATATATTTTGTCAATCATTCGTTGCATTTTTCTATTAAAAGTTAGTTGTCGTTACTAATTTGTTATATTCTTCCCGTAAAATATTTCGTCCATTTCCATAATTAATTTCTTAGTAATTTTATTCTCTTCCTCGGTTGATAACATTTCTTTCGTATTACTAAAAAACAAGTAATGCTCTAAATCAAATTTTTTCAGTTTACATTTTGTATGAAAGATATTTTCCTGATATACATTTACATCAATCATATCGTATAACTCCTGAATTTCATCAGGAATATAATTTTGGATGGAGTTAATTTCATGATCAATAAATAATTTGTGTCCGGTAACATCCCGTGTGAAACCACGAACACGGTAGTCCATAGTCATTACATCGGTTTCAAATGAGTGAATTAAGTAATTTAATGCTTTAAGTGGTGAAATTTCTCCACAAGTTGAAACATCAATATCTGCGCGGAAAGTACTGATTCCATCCCCAGGGTGAGATTCAGGATATGTATGAACAGTAATATGACTCTTATCCATTTGTGCAACAACGGACCCTGGGATTGGCCCAGGTGATTCCTCAAATGCCTCATCTGGTGATTCATCAACTGGTCCTTCTGATACTAAGATGGTCACACTTGCACCTTGGGGTATATAGTCTTGTTTTGCAACATTTAAGATGTTTGCACCGATAATATCTGCAACATTAGATAAGATTTCTGTTAATCGATCTGCATTATATTGATCATCAATATAACTAAGATACGCATCACGTTCTTCCTCTGAACTTGTATAACATATATCATACATATTAAAACTTAATGATTTCGTAAGATTATTGAACCCATGTAATTCTGTAATTTGGTTTGGAGTCAGATTCATTTATTTGTCCCCTTTTTTCACTTTATTTTTATCTTGGTTGTATATGCAGATAATATGCACTTAAAAAAGGATTTTATTAAGATTGAAAAAGGCTTTTTTAGTATACCCTTTTATTGTTCCACAATAATTTAATCATTCTTTTTTTGAATAAACATTATAATGTTATATACTTTTAATTTTTAATGAGTTATAATCAGAATTGTTAAAATATAAATTCATAATCGTCCAGATAATGATGTGTGGAAAGGCCTTGAAAATGAGACAAGTTTTAAAAAATGTTGCATTAGTTAATGGTGAATATAAGGATATTGTGTTTGAAAACGGGTTAATCGTTGAAATAACTACGAATTATAAAGGTTCTGCAAGAATCGTTCACATTCCGAATAATTGTTTTGTTTCTCCTGGTTGGATTGATATACACACACACGCTTTCCCTAAATATCCTCCTTATCATGCAAGACCAGATGAAATAGGATTTCAAACAGGTGTAACGACAGTTGTTGATGCCGGGACATGTGGAGCAGACCATCTTGAGGAATTTTATAATCTAGCACTAAATAGTAAAACTCGCGTACTAGCTTTCCTTAATATTTCACGAATTGGATTGAAAGAAATAAATGAACTAAGTAATCTTGAAAACATTTCATTAGAAGCAATTGAAGCTGCTTACGAAAAATTTCCTGATTTTATAGTCGGACTAAAGGCGCGGATGAGTGCTAGTGTAGTCGGTAATTCGGGTATTAAGCCACTTGAGATGGCAAAAAGCATCGCAAAATCTTTGGATTTACCTGTCATGGTTCATATTGGTAGATCTCCCCCAAAAATTGAAGAAATACTCGCTCTGCTCGAACGCGGCGATATTGTAACACATTGCTTTAATGGAAAAGCTAACAAGGTCATAACTGAAAATGGATTACCTCTTCAAGGATTACTCGATGCAATCAATCGAGGGGTCGCATTAGATATTGGGCATGGCACAGAAAGCTTCTCATTTGCAGTTGCGAAACAGGCACATAAAGCTAAAATTCGATTTGATAGCATTAGTACTGATATTTACAACGAAAATAAAAAAAATGGCCCTGTATATGATATGGCAACAACTTTAACAAAATTTTTGGCATTGGGTTACCCACTCCCAGAAATTATTAATGCTGTAACAGAGCGACCTGCTGAACTGATTAATCGGTGTGAACTTGGCCACCTAAAAGAAGGAGCAGTTGCTGACTTTACATTCTTTAAAATCATCGATAAAGAGATACAACTGATTGATTCTTATGGGAATACGATTAGCTATCCGAAATATATTAAGACATGTGGGGTAATGATAGGCGGTGAATTGATTGAATTTTAATCATATTGGTATGAATAAAGTAATAAATGCAAGTGGACGAATGACGATACTTGGAGTTTCAACTTTATCCCCAGAAGTCCTAGACGGGATATCGTACGGTGGTGGTCATTATTTCGAGATGGCAAAGTTATATGAACAAGCTGGAATAGCAATTGCCAAACGATGTAGAACAGAAAATGCAATGATAACCAACTCAGCATCAGCATCTATTGTATTAGCAATCGCAGGTCTTATTACGAAAGATGATCCTTATGCTGTTGAACATTTACACAAAGTGTCTCAGCACTTACCGAATGAAATGATTATCATGAAAGGTCATAATGTTGATTATGGGGCACCGATCGAAACAATGGTATATCTAGCTGGTGCGAAGCTCAAAGAGGTAGGCTACGCAAATGGATGCAGTCTTACACATCTTGAGTCGGCAATCTCAAATTCAACCATCGGGGTTCTTTTTGTTAAGTCACATCACTGTGTACAGAAAAATATGCCATCACTTGAAGATGTTAGTGCTATTTGTAAGGAAAAAGGTATTCCACTCATTGTTGATGCTGCTGCCGAAGAACAGATTGATGGATATTCAGAATTGGCTGACCTAATTGTATTTAGCGGTTCAAAAGCGATTGAAGGCCCTTCTTCAGGAATTTTAGCAGGTAAAAATAAGTATATTCACTATGCTTCCTTACATCGATCCTATATCGGACGTGCAATGAAGGTTGGAAAAGAAACCGTCTTTGGTTTACTAGCAGCGATTGAACAATACGGTAAAAAGACTCTTTCAGGTGAAGACCAAAAAAGAATCTTACAACAAATGGACGTATTAAACAATATTCCAGGAGTTAAAGTTGATGTCATACAAGATGAGGCTGGCAGAGAAATTTATCGAAGCAGACTTTTCGTTAATCCATCCATAGCTGCTTGTTCAGCAATGGATGTCGTACAATCCCTTAAAGCAGGGGAAATACCAATATATACTCGTGATTATCATGCAAATGAAGGTCATATCGATATTGATCCTCGACCATTACTTGAAGGGGATATTGAATACATTACAATGAGACTACAAGAAATCTTAGGAGGATAATTTCAATGTCGGTTTTTTATAAAGATAGGGTTTGTTTAAATGTACTTGCAAAAGATGTTGAAAATGCAACAGAAATATATAATGCAGCGGACGGACATGTTCTGATTGGTGTATTATCAAAACAATTTGCTACTGTTGAAACCGCAGTAGATGGTATGAAAAAGTTTGCAGATCAAATTGATAATGCCGTTTCCGTTGGTCTAGGTGCTGGAGACCCGAACCAATGGAAATTCGTTGGTGATATAGCGAGAGAGTATAAACCTAAGCATATCAATCAAGTATTTACCGGTGTGGGATATACTAGAGCAGCTGTTAATAATGATGAAACAATGATTAATTGCCTCGTTTCACCTTCAGGAAAGCCAGGGTACGTAACAATTTCTACTGGGCCACTTAGCAGCAAGGAAGAAAAGGCAGTTATTCCTATTCATACTGCAATTGCAATGATGAAGGATATGGGCGCAAATGCAGTTAAATTTTTCCCGATGAATGGTTTAGCAACAATTGAAGAATATAGGAAAGTTGCAGAAGCCTGTGCCAAAGAGGCATTTTATCTAGAGCCAACAGGCGGAATCGACCTAGAAAACGTAGAAGAAATTGTTGAAATTGCCCTTAAAGCAGGCGTTGAAAAGATTATACCCCATGTATATTCATCAATCATTAATAAAGAAACAGGTAAAACAAATGTATCTGATGTTAAAATACTTTATAATAAACTAACAGTACTTGTTAATAAATATCAAAGCTAATAGGGAGGAATAGGCTGAGTTTTTTTAGAGGTTGTTCAAAAAGTCCGGTAAAAATGACACATCGAATTTCTTCGTTG
>NZ_JAKTTI010000054.1 GCF_022427965.1 Fredinandcohnia quinoae
CCAGGAGTAACGGGAGCACCAGGCCCAACAGGCGCACCAGGAGTAACAGGCGCACCAGGAGTAACGGGCGCACCAGGAGTAACGGGAGCACCAGGCCCAACAGGCGCACCAGGAGTAACAGGGGCACCAGGAGTAACCGGAGCACCAGGAGTAACGGGAGCACCAGGAGTAACCGGAGCACCAGGCCCAACGGGAGCATCAGGTCCAACAGGCGCACCAGGCCCAACAGGCCCAGGTGTAACTGAAAACTCAATGTTTGCAGCTAATACAACAGGTGGTATCATAAATGTAATTCTTGGTGGAACAGATGTACCACTTCCAGATATCCAAAATTTAGATGATTTTACGGTAGATGCTACTAATACTACATTTACGGTTCCTGCCACAGGCCGCTACTATATAAGCTATCAAATCAATACGACAGCAGCAGTATTAGCAGGATCAAGACTATTATTAAATGGCACAACACCAATTCCTGGATCTATCATTTCACCAGCCGTAGGTATTTCACAATACAATAATGATGTAATCGTTGACCTAACAGCAGGTGACACAATCACTCTCCAATTATTTGGATTAGCAGCAGTCGTAACTTTAGTTGGTGGCGGAGCAACGGGTGCAGCATTAACAATTATTAGGGTAGAATAGGTTTAAACAAAAAAATTTATAGAAAAAGGAGAGCAGTTCAGTCCCTGTTCTCCTTTTTCAATGAATTGCCCAAATCATGAAACCCTTTGTTCTTCCAATACAACTTCAGCGGAACCGACTCTTTTCGGTACGATATGGAAGACGATGTTCAAAATAATTGCTGTCAAACTACCGATGACAATTCCATTACTTGTTAAAATTTGAATACCTTCTGGTAGGTTTGCAAATAGATTTGGAACGGTTGTAATGCCGAGCCCCATTCCTACTGAGCACGCAATAATTAATAGATTTTCCTGTGAAGCAAATTCGACCTGGCTGAGCATTTTAATTCCAGCTGCAATTACCATCCCAAACATCGCAACCATCGCTCCGCCTAGTACTGGAGCAGGAATGATTGTAGTAAGAGCTCCAATCTTTGGGATAAAACCGATCAAGATTAAAATTGCCCCAGCAGTATAAATGACATTATGGCGTTTTACTCCTGATAATTGAACAAGTCCTACATTTTGAGAATATGTTGTATATGGAAAAGCATTGAATAATGCTCCTAAAATAGTTGCAACCCCTTCAGCACGGTATCCATTCGCTAAATCTTTGCCTGTTATTTTACGATTTGTAATATCCCCAAGTGCAAAGTAAACTCCTGAAGCTTCAACAAGACCAACAATTGAAACTAAAATCATCGTGATGATTGGAGAGAGTTCGAACGTAGGCATTCCGAAATAGAAAGGCTTTGCAAAATGAAGCCATGATGCGTCAGCAACTGCTGTGAAATTAACCATTCCCATAAAATAAGCAACGGTTGTTCCAATACCTAAACCTAGTAAAATAGCAATTGAACGAATAAATCCGGTTGCAAATCGATATAATGCGAGAATAAATAATAGCGTACCAAAGGCGAGTGAAATATTTGGAATCGATCCAAAATCAGCACTATCTTGTCCACCAGCAATATTATTCATCGCAACAGGTATTAACGTGATCCCGATGATGGTAACAACGGACCCAGTAACTACAGGTGGGAAAAACTTCACAAGCTTTCCAAAAACTGACGAAATCAAGACGATAAAGATACCTGCAGCTAAAATAGAGCCGTATATCGCGGAAACCCCGTATTTGCCACCTATCGCAATCATTGGTCCTACCGCAGTAAATGTACATCCAAGCACAACTGGTAAGCCAATTCCAAAGAATTTATTTTTCCAAACCTGTAAAATGGTTGCAATTCCAGACATTAAAATATCAATCGATACTAAATACGTGAGCTGCTCACCTGTTAATCCAATTGCTCCACCGACAATTAATGGAACAACAACTGCTCCTGCATACATTGCAAGTACATGCTGGATCCCTAATGAAGCGGTTTTGAACACATTATTCTCCATTATAAAACGACCTCCGCTTCATCTAAAAATGTAGCTTTACCATTTTCGAGAGATGCAATTTGTGCAAGTGATTCCACTTTGAATCCTTTATTGCGTAAAAGTTGTCCGCCATCTTGGAAAGACTTTTCAATCACGATACCAATCCCAGCAGTGTTTGCCCCTGATTTTTCCACGATTTCAGCTAATCCAAGAGCTGCTTGTCCATTTGCTAAAAAATCATCAATAATTAGAACATTGTCTGTAGGCTCAATAAATTTTTGCGAGACCGAGATTTCGTTCGTTTCGTTTTTAGTAAAAGAATGAACAGATGCAGTAAGCAAATCGTTAACCATTGTTAATGACTTTCTTTTTCGGGCAAAAACGACTGGTACATGTAGTTCAAGTGCTGCCATCAATCCTGGCGCAATTCCAGATGATTCGATTGTAAGCACTTTAGTAATTTTGTCATCTTTAAATCGTTGTGCAAATTCCTTCCCGATCTCCACCATTAACTCAGGATCAATTTGATGATTTAAAAAGGTATCCACCTTCAATACTTGATTTGAAAGAACTCTACCTTCCGTTTCAATTTTTCGCTTTAACAAATCCATTTCCTTCTCCTCCTCAGATGTCGAACACAGCTAGATTTTTATACAAAAAAGCCTGAAAATCATTGCACACCTCAATAAATGAGTGAGTCAATGACCTTCAGGCTATGTTTACTAGAAGGAAAAAGAATAAACATCTAAAACTAGATGCATTCTCATTGCTCACCCATAGTCAGTGTATTTACGGTACACCGGTAGAAACTTGCAGGCCATATTCCCGCGATTATATGAGTGAATGCACGTATAAAAATGTATGTATTGAATTATAAAACCAAATCCCACTTTTGTAAATAGGAAAACCCGTGCTCTAAAACAGATATAAAAAATCCCCACCTATTAAAAGGTGGGGGTAGGAATTTGGTGAGTGGGATAAGCCACGAAAATCACTCACCAACCTAAAACTTATCGCACTATATGTATTCGCCACTTATTAACCTCTTTGAGGGGGTATTATAATTACCAGTTTTTGGACATTTGCTAAGGGAAACGTATGATATTTCAATTGTTAAAAGAGCTACTCGATAAGTAAATTTTCCCAAGAATTGCAACAGGAAGCGACACGGTATAAAATATAGAATAGCTATAAATAGAGATTAATATGTTGACATGGGAAAGGGAGCTCACAGATGAATCAAAACAACATCTTGCTTGAAAGTGGTACAAATGAATTAGAAATCGTTGAATTTAGTGTTGGGAATAGTCAGTTTGGAATTAATGTGATAAAGGTGAGGGAGATCATTGTCTCACAGCCTGTTTATACGATTCCACATTCACACCCGTATCTTGAGGGGGTCACCCAATTACGTGGTGAAGTTCTACCAGTTATTGATTTAGCTGCAGCACTTAATTTGCAACGCACAAATAATGCTGATAATGATAAATTTATCGTTACCGAATTTAATAAAATGAAGGTCATTTTTCATGTTCATGATGTTTCACTCATCCGCCGTATTTCTTGGGGGGATATTGAGAAGCCGACCACTCTTCATAATTCTGAAGAATATAGTGTAACAGGTGTAATCAAGCTTGAATCACATATGATTTTACTTCTTGATTTTGAGAAAATAATCGTTGATATCAGCCCGAAATCAGGATTATACGAGTCCAAAATGGATTTTAAAAAACGTGAAGAGAGCAATAAAAAGATTGTTATTGCCGAGGATTCACTTTTAATTCAGAAACTATTAAAGGATACATTGGTACAAGCGGGATACACAAATGTAACCTTCTTCTCAAATGGTAAAGAGGCACTTGACTTCTTTGAGGAAAAAGAAAATATCGAAGTTGATCTAGTCATTACAGATATTGAAATGCCTCAAATGGATGGGCACCATTTTACAAAACGTCTAAAAGAATCCGACCGATTCAAAGATATACCAGTTGTCATTTTCTCTTCATTAATTACAGATGATTTGAGATATAAAGGGGAAATGGTTGGCGCAGATGCTCAAGTCAGCAAGCCTGAGCTCAGTGAACTAGTAGAAATAATTGATCGCCTCGCTTAAGGTGAGGGTTAAAAAGGAGAGTTGATGCACTCTCCTTTTTAAATTTGCATTTTTAATTTTAAAAGAGTTAATTAACAAGTATGATTAACTTAGCTACAACAATTTTCAGTTTGGGTCTCTAGATAATTGAATTTTTCAACCTTTCTGTATTACCTTTGGGGATGGACCTACTTTCCTTATTTTATAATTGTTTTGGCTTCGAAAAATAGTAACCCTGTAATAAAGGTATTCCTAATTGTTTCGCAAGTATATATTCTTTTTCTTCTTCAATTCCTTCTAATACAACCTTTGCTTCACCTGTAATCATAGAAAGTAAGAATGAGATTTCCGCTTGGCTTTTTGGTAAATCTCTTGAATAAGATTGGTCAATTTTTATAAAGTTAGGTTGAATTTCTTTTATTCTTTGCATCCAAAAATCTGTAATAACAAGATCATCTATTGCAATTTTCAAATTTATTGATTTCAATTCTTGAATAGTCATCAGGAATTCATAGCAAAGCCAATAGTCTTTTTCACATTCGGCTTCGTTTAGTTCAAATACAATTTTATCTTGTAAAAATGGTCTTTGTATAATGAAAGATTTAATAAACTGGATAAATTTGGGATTGATAAAAGTTGAAGGAAAAACATTCACAAAAAGTAAATGGTTCCTAAGGAACTTTATTGGAAAATTATTAATCGCATTTTTAATTGCTGTAATATCAATTTCGTATAATATGTCCTTATCTCTTGCGTATTGAAATAGATCTGTGGGGTTTACTCTAGGTGTAGTTCGAATAAATGCTTCGTAAGCTTCTGGGCAACTTGTCTCAGTACTTACAATTGGTTGAAACTCGTTAAAAAACAACTGCTCATCGATGATTTTTTCTAAACTAGTCATTTTCTGCTACTGACATCTCCCTGTATTTACTAAAAACATGGTACAAAAGTAATTCTTTACCAAACGAAATAATTATAACACCTACTCGAAATACATCAAGCACTTTTACTAATATTACGAAAGTCAGAATTTTACAATAAAAAATGTCTTGTAATGTCGAAAAATGTCCATTATTATTATATAATAATAAAGAACTACAAAATTCCCTGAAAAAGGCAACGTAACTGAAAGGCTGGAATGCAAAGATCGCCTATTTACCAAAAGATGAGATTTCATTATACCTTTATTTACCTGGATTTCTAAATGTTTGAGTAGTGACTTAAATGCATAAAGAGTATAGAATTTTAGTTAAGGTTCTAATTCCGGTTGAATAAAGATAAAGCCTCAGGTAGGTATCTCGATTTTCCTTAGGTTTTTCGAGCAAGCTCGAAAAAATCGGACGTAAATACGTCAAGGTGTATTTGATGATGTGAACTTTTCATTTTGGCTATTCTTAAATTAAGAATGGCCATTTTATCTAATTAGGAGGTGAAACACTTGGGTCTATCAGTTAATAACAGAAACCAAACTATAATGGAATTACTAAATGGTACATTTCAAGCAATCGGGGAAGTTGTACCAATTAAACATCGGATTGATAAGCCCAGATTGTTAGGAGATGCCTTGAATATCCAATTCGGTGTACTTATTGGATTTATCGGTGATATAAGGGGGAAGTTAGTGATCAATGGCGATGTACCAGTGTTCGGCTCAATTGGTGAAGCGATGTTCGGCATGGCTGTTGAGGGTGAAATGCTTTCTTCATTCACAGGTGAGCTTGGTAATATGATTGCCGGTAGGCTTTCAACAAATATCTCTGAGAATGGCATTAAAACAGATATTACCTCTCCAACAGTTATGAAGGGGGATACTACACTTTCTGGTTTTGAAAAAGCCCTTGCCGTAACAATTGACTTTCAAAATACCGGGAATATGAGTATTTATCTTTTATTAGATAAGTAGATTACATTCATAATAGATGATATAAAATTTGATAATCATACTGAAAGCACCTGGCAGAATATGGTCGGGTGCTTTTCGATGGATTACTCCAAAAATCTATTCCGAGTAATAAAAATATTACTCCTCGATTTATCTTTCTCAATATTTGGAGTGGAGCGTCCAAATATTAAGATACTTAATACAAATAAAATGGTCATTCCACAAAAAACGATCACAAAAATATAATCGGGTATGTCAATAAATCCAATAATCGAATTACTAGAATTCAGTAAAAATATAATCCAGATGAGGCATAGAAAAAGGCTTAATATTTGATTGACCCGTGATACTGAAAAAGGATATTCTGAATAAATATGTCTCATTTTAGCATGCTTCATATTAATAGATGTTTTATACAATGGACCGATGACATCGTCCTCCAACATATCGACATGCCGCTCCCAATTATTTTGCCAAAACTTACTGCCCCTATTCACCACGTACCAACCAAAGGTAAAAACAAATCCTAAGCAACTAACTATGAGTAGTGCATGATCCTTTGTGATCCCTTCGAATTTTTCACCTTCTGCTGAAAGAATTGCAAAATAACCGGCAAATGCAACAGCGATAAATGCCCAAAAATAAGTAGCTCTCTTCCAATATAATTCTATCTCAAATTTTCGAATATCTAGAGCGTAATCCAATGCTTTTTGTTTATCAGGAAACGCACGATCATAAAGTTCTTTCGAAATAATTTTTTCTTTATATTTTCTCCGCATATCATCACCGACCTACTATGACATTCTATCTCCTTAGTATGTCGATTAATCTACTAATTGTAAAGGATAAAAGGCGGTGAGTCGGAAGTTAATCTATTTATGATTCAAATCCTCGAACATTTTCTTGATTTGTTCCTTTTTACTTTTTTCATAATTTGTTTTGAATTCGATGGCTTCATCAGTAGAATAGCCGGCTGTAGTTAATTCATCCTCTAGTTGCCGATATAAACTGTTAAATGCTTCATCTGTCTTCTTCTCTAAAGTTCTAAGCTCATTTATCAAAGATGTAAAACTTGATAAACCGAGTGTCTTTTCTTCACTTTGTGAATTATTTCCTAGTGCATCTTGAACAATTTTGTTGAATGTTGCTTTCGTTTCTTCCTCAAGCTCATCAAATTGTGGTCGATAGGTGGATTTTAATTCCTGAAGAGTAATTTGTGCTGTAGCAGTAACTGTAACTGCTGCATTATTCTCTCCTTCGAAAAATTGAGAGACATCCGCAAGTTTCAAAGCTGCGATATTTAATTGTTTCGAGGGTACATCATTGACAACTCTAGCTAGTTCTATTTTCAGATTATAAATGTAAATAAATAGGGCCAATTCAAAAATAATCCCGATTAGTAATATCTTTTTCACAGTACCATACCTCCTCGCTCTATTCTTGACAGAGAAGGGAGGAGATAAACTTGGAAATGTAATTCTCATAGCAGCCGTATATTTATATAGGAAGAAACAATTAATAAAAATTATGAGCAAATAAAAAATAGTGCATAGTCTCTTTTGTGTGCTCACCGGCATATTTTATAGTGAAGGAAAGTAAAATGGTAACGGAAAATAAACCCTAGCACCGTCGATTTATACTTAAAATCGAAGGGAGAATAATGGATGAAAAAGATAATTTACAGAATAAAATACATATGGCACAGTTTTCAATTTAATAAAACCCGTACATTGTTAAGAGATTGTATCAGTGAAGAAATCAAGTCAGATTTAAAGTCAAAAATGGATTATCATGAACGGGCAGCCACCCATTACATAGTGAAAAAGTAGATGCATGTGAAACCTCCACCAGATGGTTGGTGGGGTGGGTTGATTTCCATATTCTAGTGTGCTTGGCCGGATTATTTGGAATACCCGCCGGATTCTTTGCATTTCCGGCCGGATTAGAGCACCAGACACGATCATGATCGCAAATCCCTCTGAAACTAAGTACCTACCCACACAAAAGAAACCGCTCGAACGCACAAATTTATACTCGGACTCGTGTATCTCCCTATAAAAGAAACAAATCCGACAAATTTTTATAAAATAGAAGGATAACGTAGAAGTTTATCGAATACATTCCCTATCAAAGAATAGGAGTTGAAATATTTGATTAAAAAAGAACGAACAAGGCCATTAATCATTGATTGTTTAGAAGCACTGATATCAAGATTACCCTCGAATCATCCAAAAATACCTTTACTTGAAAGTGATTTGACAAAGTATAAAAAGGGGCATCGCGGTGAGAAGGCAAATGATTATTATTTAAACCTGCTGCCGAAGAAGGATTACTACATCTTTCATGGGCTAAGGCTTCCGGATGGAGAAAATTTCTTTCAAATTGATACCCTCATTGCAACCCCATATTTTATCCTCATTTCAGAAGTGAAAAATATTTCTGGTACCCTTACATTTGAAGTTGATTCTAAACAAATGATAAGAAAACTTAATGAAGAAGAAGAAGGAATGTTAAATCCTATTTTGCAGGTTGAAAGACACAAGCTCCAATTAATGCGATTTTTTCAACTATATAAAATCCCCAAGATCCCGATTGAATCTTTGGTCATAATTAGTGACCCCAGAACTATAACAAAAGCTTCGAATCCAAGCGTTTATAAAAAAGTAAAACAAAGCGCAGATATTCCTTTTATTATCGAAAAATTATCCCAAAAATATTCAAAAGTTTGCCTCTCACCAAAGGATCTTAATAGAATGACCAAGCAGTTAATCAAGAGCCACACAGTCAAAATCCCAGAAGTTTTAAAGAAGTATTCAATTGAAGTATCTGAAATTTTAACAGGAGTACAATGCTTAGAATGTGGTTCACTTCCAATGGAGAGAGTTGAAGGAAAATGGTTCTGTAGACAATGTGGAGCAAAATCACGGCACGCCCATGTTAAAGCTATTAGGGAATATGCTCTTATATTTGGCCAGTCGATTACCAATAAGCAACTACGCAACTTTTTACATACACCTTCAAGTTCAATATCAAAGAAAATATTGACTTCGATGAACCTTGAGTATCATGGGACAACGAAGGATCGAGTATATATGATCCCATTAAATGAAGGTATTTAGTGTGAAGTGGCATTTACTATAAGGTTGGAAATTCAGATTTCAAAGTATCAGGGGTAACCGATTCAAATAGTTAGCCCTTTGTTCGATTTGTTTCCATATATTAGTGTGCTTGGCCGGATTACTTGGAAAACCCGCCGGATAATTTGCATTTCCAGCCGAATAAAGTTGAAAACTGGCAGCAAAGTGGCGCAAACCCGCCGGATTAATGAGAAAAACGGCCCGATTAGAGCACCTAGCACACGAATAGAAGCGCAAATACACTGAATCAGAGAGCCGATCCACAAAAAGTAGTCAAATCCACTAGATTAGAGTGTCCACTCGCTAACAGTAGTGCCAAATCTTAATTGGATACGCAATCCACTCGAAATTACCATCTGATCTAGCGCTTTGTAACATTTCCACTAATTTGTAAGTGTTTTTTTAGCTTTGTTGAGAGTGCAGTTCGCTCTTCATCGGGTACAATGTAATAATAAATTCCATCAATTTTTGTGCCGCTTCCTTTTATTTGAGTTTGCTCAAGGTTGAAGCGCGCATCTTTATAATTTTTTTGAATGTCAACCATTTCATCAAAGGTCATATTTGTGCGAATGTTTTCTCCAATAACAGCAAGTATGTCATCAAACTTAGTAAGAGATGAGAAACTTGCACCTTTGTCAATAACAGCTTTAATAATTTGTCTTTGTCGATTTTGACGTCCGAAGTCACCATTTGGGTCCTCGTAACGCATACGTGAATAAGCAAGTGCTTCCTGACCATCTAGTGTTAATTGGCCTTTATCGAAGGTATAGCCACCATAATTAAAAGCAAAGCCATTCTCTACAGTGACACCACCAACTGCATTGACAATATCTCTAAAGCTCTCCATATTAACTTGAATAAAATAGTCAATCGGAATATCAAGAAAATTCTCCACTGTATGTATCGCCATTTCAGGTCCACCAAATGCATAAGCATGATTGATTTTATCCTCTTTGCCTTTACCGATTATTTCAGTTCTAGTATCACGTGGGATACTTACCATTTGAGTCGATTTTTTAGTTGGATTTACCGTTAGAACAATCATTGTATCAGAGCGACCTTTGTCACCTTCGCGCTCATCGACACCTAATAGTAAAACAGAAATAGGGTCTTGCTTTTTAAATTCGACTGCATCCGTGCGCTTCTCTGATTTCTCGCGATCAATTGGCTTGTGCATAGAAGCTACTGTTTTTTCCACTGTACTATATAGTGAATATGCATAAGCCCCAATCCCAATTAATAAAACACCGACAATACTTAAAATCGTGATGAGCCATTTCTTCTTAGTACTCACAATTCAATTCTCCCTTTGTATGAAAATGTTGAAACAATGTTAGATCATATCCTTTTAAATAATAAAAAAACACAAGAATATTTAATGCGATATTAATTAGGTACTTACCCAAAAAAATCAGATGGAAAAATCTTAGATGTACTCTTTATTATACTCAAATTTCCTTCCCAAATTAGTATTTCATGCTTTTCTATTACAATTTCCGAGGAAATATTACATAAATTATCCAAGTGTGAAAAAAACATTGTTTTTTGTTGTATAATGATAGTTAATTAGCTGTGTTTGAGTGTGAAATAATTGGATAATAGTTCCATAGAGAGTAAAAATTTTACCTTATGTGTTGTTTATATTAAGATGGAAGAAAGAAAATAAATAATGTAGGTGAAAAAATTGACAATAAAAGTAATGACGATTTTTGGAACTAGACCAGAAGCGATTAAAATGGCACCGCTTGTACTAGAATTAGAAAAGCATAAAGACGAAATAGAGTCCATTGTGACTGTTACTGCTCAACACAGAGAGATGCTTGATCAAGTGTTAGAAGTTTTTAATATTACGCCTGATTACGATTTGAATGTGATGAAGGATCGTCAAACCTTAACAAGCATTACAACGCTTGCATTAGAAGGATTAGATCTAACAATGAAAGAGGTTAAGCCCGATATTGTACTTGTACATGGAGACACAACAACGACATTTGTTGCGAGTTTGGCTGCATTGTATAACCAAATCGCGGTTGGTCATGTTGAAGCAGGCTTACGTACTTGGAATAAGTACTCACCATTCCCAGAAGAGATGAACCGTCAAATGACAGGTGTAATTGCAGATTTGCATTTTTCGCCAACGAAAAAATCATATCATAACCTAATCAATGAAAATAAATCTGAAGACACAATTTTCATTACGGGAAATACGGCAATTGATGCACTAAAAACAACCGTTACTGAAACTTATTCCCATGAAGTATTAGATAAAATCGGATCTGATCGTTTAATCTTAGTAACAGCACACCGCCGTGAAAACCTCGGTGAACCAATGAGAAATATGTTCAAGGCAATTAAGAGAATTGTCGATGAGCATAAAGATGTACAAGTTGTCTATCCAGTTCACTTAAATCCAGTTGTAAGGGAATTAGCTGATGAAATATTAGGAAATGACGACCGGATTCAGCTTATTGAACCACTTGGTGTGTTGGATTTTCATAATTTTGCAGCGAGAGCTTACATGATTCTTACCGATTCTGGTGGTGTTCAAGAAGAAGCACCATCTTTAGGTGTTCCAGTTCTTGTGCTTCGAGATACAACTGAACGACCTGAAGGTATTGAAGCAGGAACATTGAAGTTGGCTGGTACAGACGAGCAAACAATTTATGACATGGCGTATGAACTTTTAAATAATCCTGCTGAGTATGAAAAAATGTCGAAGGCTTCAAATCCTTATGGAGATGGTAAGGCATCTGCAAGAATAGTTCAAGCAATCCTATATTATTTTAATAAAACTAAGGAAACGCTTGATACGTTTGAAGGTTGAAAAAAATGCACCCTTTAAAAGAGGGTGTGCATTTTTTTGTCTATGAATTGGAATTATTTATATGAGAACTGTAGACCCTATTAATAAGAAGTTTGTCATATTATGTATTGTTGTGGTAACATACTTAATTAGACGAATAAGTTTGGAGGTACTTTTGTTAAATGTTGAAAAATCTTCCACACGGTGTAAAAATTAGCATATCCCGTTCGATTACTACTGCTTTTGAGCAGTATATGAAAGCAATTGAATGGAATGAAGATAAATATAATTTAGAAGTATTTATGAAAGAATGGCAAAACTATGCTGGAAAAAACTCATCTTGGTTAGAGCAAATTGATGATTCGGTAAAGAATGATTCAACTTTTCATCAAGAATTAGCGGATAAAATTAATCAATCCATAAAAAAGGTTTTAACCGAAGAACCGAAAGAAGAACAGATTCAAGAGATTGAACGCCTTACAAAAAAACTGAACATAGTTGAAATGGAATATTCCTGTAGAGCGGAAGCAAATTATGTAATCGATATGCTGACAAAAAAAGTGAATAATAATAAATAGAACTAAACTCCTCATGAACTTTAGAGGAGTTTTATTATTTATAAGTAAGAAACTATGAAACTACTCAATTCGACGGTTTCCGATACTATTTTCTAATGGTAGAATAGAGAGAGAAACTTTTAGAAAGGAAGATGATGATTGAAAAGGTCGATTCTTGTAACAAATCTTTGTGTCATTTTTCTATTATTTTCGAGTGTATTTGTATATGCCGAAAATAATACAGGTGCAGAGGATCCAAATACAACGAGGACAGAAAACATTGCTTCAGTGGCTAATACGAATCCAGGTCTGTTGCAAGACCAACCGTTGGAGCAATTATTTTTTGATGTACCAGCATCACATCGAGCAATTAAAGAAATTAATTATTTAGCCACCGGCAAAATTGTTAGTGGTTCAACTGATGGTTACTTTTCACCTGACCGACATGTAACTAGGGCAGAAGCAGCAGCAATGTTTGGAAGATCTCTAGAATTCAATGGTACAAATACAGTAACCAATTTTCCTGATGTTGGCCAATCGAACTTTGCTTCGGGTTACATACAAGCTGCTAGTGATAAAAAAATAATTAGCGGGTATGGTGATGGTACATTTAAGCCTGATAAAATTGTAACTAGGGGAGAAATGGCCTTACTTATTTGCCGTGCCTTTGGATACGATGTGACAAATACACAAGCATCCATCAAAATTTTAATGTCAAAAGGAATTGCACAAGGAATGGTGGATGGAACTTTTGGTGAGACACTTCCACTAAAAAGGTCGGATTTTTCAGTATTTCTAGCAAGATCCATTAATCCAACCTTCATTCATAACTATCAATCTACTGGAACCAAAAATGCCATAATTAAAAAAGAAGGTCTTGAGGTTCATGATGGTCCACTACTTAGTTATGGAGTTATCTCTACTTTGGTTAATGGAGAAGAGGTAGAAGTTTTAAATGAATTTGGTAACTGGGCAATGATCAAATCCCAAACTACCGAAGGCTTTGTACAAAAGGAATATCTTGAGTTTACCTCTGATCCAGGTACAACACCTAACCCAAATGATGTATATGAATATTTAAAATCACAAACAATTGTAATTGACGCGGGACATGGTGGACACGATCCAGGTTCTAGCGGATACAATGTTCAGGAAAAAGCAGTAACACTTGATGTTGCATTAAAAGTGCAATCATATTTTGCGGCAAATTCACCTTTTAATATTAAACTCACTAGAGAAGATGGTAAGTTCCTAGAATTAAGTGAGCGTGTTGCATTAGCGAAAAAGTGGAATGGTAATGTGTTTGTAAGTATTCATACGAATGCAGTTAATGGCAAAGTTAGTGGGACAGAGACTTTTTACTATAGTAGAGCAACGAATCCACATGTTGAACAAAGTAGACTGTTAGCTGAATGTATTCAAAAAAGAATGATCGAAGCTTGGAAATTAAATGATCGTGGAGTTAAAAAAGGAAATCTACATGTTCTCCGTGAGAATTCAATGCCAGCAGCTTTGGTAGAGTTAGCATTTATTGATCATAAAGGAGATAATAAACTGCTAACCTCAGAATCTTCGAAGGATTTAGCTGCTAAGGCAATCTATAACGGAATTCTCGATTACTATAAAGCAAATGGAATAAATGTTTCAGCTTTTTACAAATAGGTTTTGGTTAAAATTACCGAAAATTAGTAGAATACAAGCTAAATAGAATCTAGTATGATATGGAAGGAGGTATGAATGATGAAAAAATTACTTCGAATCGTTGTTATTCTATCAGTTATACTAGTTGCCCTTCCAAATAGGCCAATAGTAGCTGAGGACCTAATACAAGAAAAGGTAAACATCTTATTTGATCAAGAAATTGATTATGATTTAATAAAAAAAGTAGATGGAAAAGTTCTTTCAACTTTTAAAGCAATCCATGGTGTTTCTGTAAGTTTGCCAAAGGACCAAATTTCAATGCTGAAACAAAATCCAGCGGTCAAATCTGTTCAGCTTGATCATGAGGTTAGCATCGATCGTCAAATTACCGATTGGGGATTTGAAAAAACAAAAGCAGACGCTGCCCAGAAATCTGGTTTAACAGGGGCTGGTATTAAAATAGCAATACTTGATACAGGTATTGACTCTTCACATCCAGATTTGCAAATTACCAGTGGGAAATGTTTTATTTCTGAAGACTTGCACCAAAATGCATGTTCCTCTTATGCGGACAATAATGGTCATGGGACACATGTTGCTGGAATCATTGCAGCTCAAAATAATACAATTGGAACGATTGGTGTTGCACCGTCAGCTACTATATATGCTGTCAAGGTACTGAATAGTGAAGGAATTGGGACAACATCTTCAATTGTGGCAGGAATAGAATGGGCTATTAATAATAAGGTGGATATCATTAATTTAAGCTTAACAACACCAACCCCTGATAATGCAATGAAAGCAATGATTGACACTGCCTATAAAAAGGGAATTTTAGTTGTTGCGGCAGCTGGTAATAATGGCAATTCGCTCGGAAATACGAATACAGTCGAATATCCAGCGAAATATAGTAGTGTTATCGGTGTTGGTTCAATTAACCGAAATAAATTAAGAGTATCATCTTCAGCAACTGGAGCGGAAGTTGAAATAGTTGCTCCAGGTTATCAAATTTACAGTACGGTACCTGTGAGCACTGACCAAGATGGTAATCAAGATGGTTATTCATGGATGACGGGGACATCAATGGCAGCCCCTTTTATTAGTGGATTGTTAGCAACCTATAAAGAAAATTTCCCTGAAAAAACGAATTTAGAGTTAAGACAAATGCTAATTCAAAATGCGCTTGATCTAGGAAATCAAGGGAAAGATTCGTGGTATGGGTATGGCCTTGCACAGGCAATTCTAGCTTCCAGAGAAGCGAATATAGAATTTAATGCAAAGTTAGTATCTAGTTCTAATGGAGTTGTTTCGTTTGAACTACCACCATTAAATGACAATGTTGTATCATATAATGTTTATCGGAATGGTAAAATAATTCAATCGAATTTGACAGAAATAAGCTGGTTAGATTATGTACTAGCTGGAAGTTATAAATACCAGTTCTCGCAAAATCTAAAGGACGGACAGGAGTCTGGACTATCAGCTCCATATAATGTCCAAGTCAAAGAGCCAAACTTTAAGGATCTACCAAATGAAAATTGGCATGCTCCGTATATCGCATATTTGACTTCTGAATCAATCTTATCAGGATTTGAAGATCAGACGATTCATCCGAATGAATTAGTATCAAGAGCTCAAGCAATTTCAATGATTGGTAGGGCTCTAGGTCTAGATGGAACGAAGAGAGCAACAGTATTTTCAGATGTAGCTCCAAGTAGTTTTGCATCTGGTTATATTGAATCAGCTTACAAAGGTAAGATAATCAATGGATTTTCTGATGGCACGATTCGTCCTAATCAGCCAGTAACAAGAGCGGAAATGGCTATTATGCTTGCAAATGCCTATTCACTAGTTGATCAAGGGAATCTATCATTCTCCGATGTAACATCAAATGTAACAGGACATGAAGCAATTCGCAAAATTGCAACTGCTGCTATAACACAAGGGTACGCAGACGGAACCTTCAAACCATATCAATATATGACAAGAGCAGACTTTTCTGTGTTTGTCGCAAGAGCTGAAAATCCATATTTTCGTTAAAAAATGCCTGTTATGTCTAAGATGACATAGCGGGCTTTTTTTTGTATAGGTCTAAGAACTAGTATTCGAGTAGGCCATTTGTAATATAACCGTAATATAAAATGTCCAGAAAATTTGATAGAATATGTATATTAGGTACCATCATTCGATAATTAAACTAGTAATTATATAAAATGCGTCAAAGATTTCGGAGGTATGATTTTGAAGAAACTTATTTCTACTATTCTAGCAATAACGATTATCTTTTCATTAATTCCACTATCTAATGCCTCAGCTGCTGAGCGTAATAATGTAGTGGCAATTGCTAAAAAGTATTTAGAAGTTCCTTACAAATTCGGAGGAACAACACCAAGTGGGTTTGATTGTTCTGGCTTTGCATTATATGTATTTAATCAGGTGGGTATCTCATTACCAAGAACATCTGAAAGCCAATACCAAGCGGGAACTACGGTTTCAAGGTCTAATTTACAACTAGGTGACATGGTGTTTTTTGAGGATACTTATAAATCTGGAATTTCCCATTCAGGAATATACATAGGGAATAATCAATTTATTAGTGCAACATCTAGTAGAGGAATTGCAATTGATTCTTTAAGTAGCTCTTATTGGGGACCGAAATTCGTTGCTGGAAAAAGATTTATTGAAGAAAAGGTTTTACCAGAATTACCGGCAGGACAATTTCATGATGTAGCAAGTGGGCATTTAGCCTATGAAGCGATTCGTGAGTTAAGTGGGAAAAATATTATCAGTGGTTTTCACAATTCATATTTTAAACCAGCCGATCCTGTTACAAGAGGACAAGCTGCAGCTATTTTGAATCGAGTTCTAAATTTACCTTCAAAAGATTCAACAGATTTCTCTGATGTTTCTACAAGTATGACTTTCGGTAAAGATATTATTGCTGTTCAAGCAGCTGGAATTATTAGTGGCTATAAAGATGGAACCTTCCGTCCAAATTCAAATATGACTCGTGCAGAGATGGCCATTATTTTACAACGAGCATTTGGTTTGAATCAATTAACACATCTACAAACAGCTAGTACGCCATATAGTGATGTCAATTCTGATTACTGGGCATATGATGCGATTCTACAGTTAAATAGTATTGATCAAACAAAAGTATTTAAAACATCTACATTTAACGCATCTTCACAAGCAACAAGAGCAGATTATGCAGCAGCAATATATAGTGCAACATTAGTAGGTAATTAATATTTTTCACTTAAGGAGAAATCCTTAAGTGTTTTTTTATTTTCAAACGATACACCTAACAAATCTCATACAAATATTTCCTATGATTTTTTTGCGATTATAGGTAGATTAATAGTCGATTTTTGATAGAATGAGAGAAGATATGTAATAAATTGATGATAATGTACTTTTTCTAGGAGAGGGGAAATGAATTTGAAGAAGTTTTTTGTCATATTAGTTGCACTCTTAACTTTGACTGCTTATACACAAACAGCAAGTGCATCTAGTACAAAAGATGACATTACAGGAATTGCTCTTGAAAAAGAAATGAGAGCGATGATTGACGCTGGTGTTATTAGTGGATATGGACCAGGATTATATAAACCAAATGAGTCTGTATCGCGTATCCAATTTGCAGCATTTATTGCTCGAGCATTAGATTTACCAGCGAGTTCACCATCTACACCTTTTAGTGATGTTCCGGCTGGTAAAACATTGGCTGAACATGTATACAGTGCTAATAATGCTGGTATTGTAGCCGGGTATACTGATAATACATTCAGACCAAATGCAAATATTACGAGAGAACAAATGGCTGCGATGATCGATAGAGCAATTAAATATTCTGGTGTTGCTTTGCCTGACGCACCATTAAATTTCACTGATGCATCATCGATTAGTCCAAACTTCAAACAAGCTGTGGCTAATAATGCACAATCAGGAATTATCAAAGGTTCGTCAAATGGTAATGGCACATACAAATTTATTCCGAAAGCAAATGCTTCCCGGGCAGAAGCAGCTGCGTTCATTAGTAGAATGCTAGATTTGCTAGAGAAAAATGACGGTGGAACGACACCGGAAGTACCAAATCCAGAAAACCCAACACCACCAAGTGGTTATAAATTAGGCTATGTATCAGGCAATCAAATTGCTTATGATTCTAAGAGTTATTCTTCCTTTGATGAAGCAAATAATGCATTAACAGCATCAAAACCATTTATTACTCTTAATGGAAAAGTTGTCAAAATGAAATCGGGAATCGTTTATGCAAAGCCTTCAGCAGGGAACGCTACAACACTCATTTATGATTCAACTCTACGTACACAGCTTACGTACGTATCAAAGAATACTGAAATGAGATATATAGATGCTGACCAGGATAAAGTACAGGTTCAGATTTCTGATGTAATTGGTTATGTAAAACAGTCAGAGGTTGAAATGAAACCATTACAAATTGTTGAAAAGCGTTCTTACTACAAAAACGTTAACGGAGAACTTTATCACTATCTATATAGTGGTGGCTCATATAATTATGGAATTGCACCGTCCTTTTTACAGCCTGGTCAGGAATACTATAGCTGGGATGGCGATACATTCATGAATTCGAGCGGTACAACAGTGGGACAAGCCCATCAATACTTCAACTATTTACCGTTACGTACAAAGACAAATTACAGTGAAGAAGAATTAAATAGTTATATTACGTCTATTTTAACTGAAAGACAGGCATTATATACAAGCAATCCTTCATTATATGCAAGATATAAGGATGCGACGACTAAAAGTAAAATCATTGGTTTAGGTACGTATGCGAAGGAAGCTGAACAAAAGTATAAAATCAATGCATTATTCATTATTTCGATTGCAATGCATGAAAGTGATTTCGGAATGAGTACGTATGCTCAAACGAAGAATAATCTATTTGGAATTAAAGCATATGATAGTAATCCAGATAATGCAGATAGCTTTGCTTCACCGAATGCTTCAGTCGATGCACTGGCAAACGATTATTTAAATAAAAATTATATTAACCCTCTTGGAGCTTACCCTAACGGAGCTATCACAGGTAATAAAGATACAGGTCTAAATGTGAAGTATGCGTCAGATCCTTACTGGGGACAAAAAATAGCTGGTTACATGTTCCGAGTAGATAAATTCCTTGGTAAAAAGGATATTAACCAATACAAAATTGGAATTTCAAACACAGCGGGCTTGAACGTTAGAAGCACTGCTGAAGTATCAAGCGGAAATCTACAATACACTTATAAAAAGGCAGGAATGCCGGTTGTGATTCTAGATAATGCAACATCAGGCTGGTACAAAATTCTATCAGATCATCTTACGTATGATGAAGCATATGTATCTTCTCAATATGTAGATGAATTGGTTATAGCAAAATAATAAAAAGCCCCTCAAATTGAGGGGCTCAGACTGTAGACAAACTCGAAGATTTTCGAGTTTGCCTACAGTTTTTTTTCAT
>NZ_JAKTTI010000055.1 GCF_022427965.1 Fredinandcohnia quinoae
ATGAAAAAAAACTGTAGGCAAACTCGAAAATCTTCGAGTTTGTCTACAGTCTGAAACACATCCATGAGGATGTGTTTTTTTAATAACGATAGGTATTAACATTATATTTTAAATATCGATAATGCATTCTGCAGTTCATCGGCTAAATTTGAAAGCATTAATGTCGCTGAAGCAATTTCCTCCATACTTGCATTTTGTTCCTCTGCTGAAGCAGCTACTTCATGAGTATGTTTGGATGAATTTTGAGCAAGTTTACTTACATGTGATAAGTTCTGTACAGCGTGAACCGTTTCTGCTTGAATAACGGAGGCCTCACTTACTGCTTTTTGAGAGCTGGTGTACATATTGTCAATTGAAAGTCGAATCTCTTTGAAGGCAGTACCGGCATCGTTAATAATTTGCGATCCTTTTTGTACTGCATTATTTCCTTCTGTCATAAATGTGATGGCTTGTGAGATTACCTTTTGGATTTCTTGAATTAAATCAGAGATTTGTCCGGCTGCTGAACTGGATTGTTCTGCTAGTCTTCGAACCTCATCAGCAACAACTGCAAATCCCTTTCCTGCTTCTCCTGATCTTGCAGCTTCAATTGCAGCATTAATTGCTAACAGATTTGTTTGGTCAGATATACTAGAAATAATGGAGACGATACTTCCTATTTGATCTGACTTTTCCCCTAAGGAAAATACAAATTTAGATGAGTTATTTACCTTCTCTTCAATAACGTTCATTTGTTCGATTGATTCGGTAACAACGATTTCCCCTTTTTCCGTTGTTTCTATTGCTTGTGACGAAATGCTTGAGACATCATGTAACGAATCATTTAAATCATTGATGCTTTGCGTTAACTTTTCAGATGATTCAACTGACTGCATAACTGTTTGATGCTGTTCATCGGCGCTTTGAGCAATATCTACGACAGATAATGTAATTGTCTCAGTTGCTTTTGAGTTTTGCTCTGCAGATGCATTTAGTTGTTCTGAAGTAGCCGCTAAATGATGAGAAGCTGAGATGACATTTGAAAGTTTTTCCTTTAAACTCGTTCTAAGATTTTCTGTATTTTTAGCTAAGTCCTCTGCTTCATCACCGGTTTTTATTTGTGGGGCAGCTACTGTTAAATCCCCTTTTGCAACCTGAACTACGTAGTTCGTGATTTTACGGATTGATCCACCTATCAGTCTAGAAATCCAGATCGAGATAACTAATGCTAGAATCAGTCCACTGGCACTTAAAATAATCGTAATCATTTTACTTGAACTTACTCTTGTCTCAGCAAGCTTCGCTTCACTGTTTGCTTCATCACCATTAACTCCAACTAGCTTCGTTACGGATTCACTCGTTTTTCTACTTAGGTATTTCATATAATTTATTGATTTAACTGGTAGATTTGATTTATTGGTAGATTCCAATTGTTCAATTAGGGATGGAAGCTGATCTTTTAATGTAAGCCAATCATTCCAGAATCGAAAATACAACTTCTTATCTGCTGAATTATTTGGAAGCTTTTTATATTGTGAGTTAAGGTCCTCGATTACCTTTTCTTCATTACTAATATTTTCTTTTAATGTTTGTAGTTCACTATATTTAGTACTACTCATCATTTGAAGTAAGTTGCTTTCGATGTTTTTAACAGACTGTCCCATATTATTGTTAATAATTACGCGTTGCATATTGTTATTTGTTACTTTTGAAATGGTATTGCCTAATGAATTCATCTGAAATAAACTCGTGATATTTGCGGCCATGAGTAGGCATGTAATAATTAAAAAACCACAAACCAACTTTGTACGAATCGATAATTTCAATGTGGTTTCTCCTCTCTAGTTGTATTTACTTGGTGTGAGGCCACTGGTCTTTCGGAATATTTTTATAAATATCCTCCATTAATGCATAGCCAGGCTCAACAATCGTTGAAACTATATTCTCCTTGGTGACTGTAACTGGTGTTAGTAAATTGGATGGGACATCCTTTTGGCCATTAGACACTGTTTGATTGGCTACTGGTTTTTTATGGTTAGCATATTGTATTGCAGCTTCAACGGTTGTATTGACCATATTTTCTATTGGCAAATAAATCGTCATTGCTTGTGTTCCTTCAACAATTCGTTGTAATGCCTCTAATTCAGCATCCTGACCAGATATTGGAACCTTTCCTGCAAGGCCGTACTTTTTTAATGCTTCGATTGCCGCACCTGCAGTACCATCGTTCGCTGCAACGATACCTTGAATAATTCCGTTTGTATCTGCTAGTGCTTTGTTCATATGTTTTAATGCTTCTTTCGGATTCCAATCCTTTGAGTACTCATCAGCAACAATGTGAATTTGTTTCTCCTGCTTTAATACGTGCATAGATCCGTCTCGGAGTAGAACTGCATTATTATCTGTATCTCCACCACCGATGTAAACATAATTTCCTTTTGGTGCTCTTGAGAGGATTTCCTGTGCCTGCATTTCTCCAGCTTTGACATTATCAATCGAAACGTAGAAATCTACATCCGCATTTTTTATTAATCGTGCATATGAGATAACTTTTACACCTTGTTTATGAGCCTTATCAATGACTGATTGAAGGTTTTCAGCATTTTGGGCCACGATTACGAGAACATCAATATCTTGTTTGAGTAATTCTTCAGCTTGACTGATTTGCTTATTTTCATCTCCACCAGCTGAAAGAGTAAGAACATCTGCACCTAATTCGTCAGCATGTTTCTCGAACAGGTCACGGTCGCGTTGCCATCTTTCGTCAATTTGATCGTGATATAAAAGACCGATTGTTGGTCGTTCATTTTTTTTAGTAATATCCTTTGAATTACAACCAGAAATTAGTAATATGATTGCAATGAAAAAGAGTACTGGAAGTATACGATTATTGAACATTCTTGATTCTCCTTTATCACTTTAATGTAACTTAATTAATATCGGTTTAATAAGAAGTTAATTAATAGATTATAAGAAGTTGGATATATTTGGGAAGTTGATTAAATATGGATGGAATGATATCAAATATAAAGGAGAATATCGGATACATCTTTGACAGTTATTGAAATTGATTTGTATAATACCATTGAAAGTATGTAACAATCTTTTATAAAAGAAATGACATTTGTTTTCAATACATATACGAGGATGATTTAATTGAATACTCAAGTTGTTGCGGAACGAAAGGTTACAAATGGTAAAGCAATTGCTTCTGTTATGATTGGCGTCCTATCCATTTTAGGGATTTTTCTAGTGGGGGAGGTTGCACTTATTAGTATAGCGGGTCTATTTCTTAGTATGGTTAGCTTAAGAGAAACTAAAAAGTACCAACAAAATGGAAGTATGTGGGCAGGTGTAGGGCTTATCTTCAATGGTATCGCTATTATTAGTTTGTTTTTTTAGTTGCAACAGCCTATGTTATAATGAGAAGCTTAGGATAATTACGACTTTGCTTGTAATTGAATGGATGCCAAGAGTAGCCTCCGCCTAACAATGAAATATAGAGGAGTAAGAGAATGAATAAAAGATGGACAATCGATAAAATTAAAGAATTTGTTGAGAAAAATTCCTCAAGTAAGCTACTAACGACGGAATATCATGGTTTTTCTCAAAAGTTATTATTTAAATGTGAATGTGGTAGTAATTTTGAAAAAACATTTACTAAATTTAAAAATAATAACCAACGTAAATGTGATGTATGTCAACCACCAAAACAGTCACGCTAAACATTACATTAAATAAATTTTTTTATTGTTTAAAAAATGTTCTTGCAGGTGACGTTACGTAACCTCCTACAATGTTAGTAAGGAGGTTATTTTATGTTTAATCAAAAATTATACTTTCAAAAGACACCATGGACTTGGAATCATGTACTACCATTACTATTTATGATTTTTGTGCTTGTACCATTTTTTATTGAATATCTATTGAAGCAATATTTAACTGAAAGTTTCCGTAATGATTTATACGCAGGTACTCTTTCTGGTCTCATCATGGCAATTATATTTACCGTTAGTCTCTATTTAATTGCTATAAAACCTCTAAACATCAATTGGTCAGATGTTGGAATTAGGCGCTTCAAAACAAATTATTGGCTCCCAATCGTAGGTTGGACATTAGGGGTCATCATCGCCAGTATATTGATCGTCATATTAATGGACTTATTTATCAATGTCAGTACTGAAAATAGCAAAACTGAAAGCCTTCGATCACAATTGAACATCTTTACTTTTTTTACTGGCTTTATTTCAGCAGCAGTTATTTCACCATTATATGAAGAACTTTTTTACCGAGGATTCCTTTATAGATTCTTTCGAAATAAATATGGAATGACCGGTGGATTATTTATAAGTTCATTTATTTTTATGTTAGTACATATCCCAACCTTTAATACTTTACCAGTGAATTTAATAACAGGACTTGTCTTTGCTTGGACATATGAAAAGACCGGATCTATTTGGCCAGGCGTCATCATTCATGGAACGTTTAATGGAATTGCTATTATTCTTACAGCATTGGGTTCATGAACATAATTATTCAAGTGCTTGCTCTATAAATTCAATGATTTCATGTTTGATAGGGTATAGATTTAGAGAATGAGAAGAATCTTGTGAACGACGCACATCCCAGAATTTGGAGATCAGTTCTTCGTTGCCACCAAATGTTTCTTCTGACAGAATATCCATGTCATCCATAATTAATTTTGCCTGAGCTGATTTTGGAGAGATTTCTTCCTGAATACAGAGTTCGATTCGCTTGATAAGATTCATCCATTTTCTTGTCGCGAGCGTATCCTCCTCTATTTTTGGTAGACTCTCCTGTAAAATTTCTTTTTCGTGCTCTGTAAAAAACATACCCCAATTTCGTGGTTTATCTTCAGGTACAATTAAAGTTAGTAAGTCTCCCCAGTTGATGGTTCCTTCGAGCTTTAAAATATTTAATAAAGAATTAGTATGGGCAATGGACTGGTTAATTGTCTCTGATTGTTCTACTAGATGTGCTTTATGTGCGAGTAAAATCATTTCCGTTGACTGTTCTTCTATAATCTTTTTTATTTCTTCTAAAGTAAGAGATAGTGATTTTAAGAGGATAATCTTTTCAAGCTTCAAACTGTCTTCAATCGAATAAAATCTTTTCCCACCTTCTCCTAACATCGAGGGTTGGACTAGTCCAATCTGATCGTAATATCTAATCGTACGAACAGATACTTTAAGTTTTTTGGATAATTCCCCAGTTGAAACGTACATGTTTATCTCCTTTTCCTATTTCTTACTGTATTCTTATAATGTTTCATATTAAGAAGACCTACTTTAATTTGACTAGTAATTACTATTCTATAAATATAAATTGATTTCCTTCTTCTACTAAGTCTTACTATTAAAAATAATCATTTCACAGACTCTATTAAATCATTATCAACTAATGATGAAAAGAATCTTTATAGGAAATACTATTTGAATTTTATTATCAAAAATGATAATATTACATAAAGTGATAACAAAGGAGCCGGGTATGTATGAATAAAGTAGAAACAATATTTCATCCAGTGCGTTTTAAAATCATCCAAGTATTCCTTGACGGCCAGAGTAAGACAGCAAAAATGTTGGCAAAAGAACTAAAAGATATACCTCAAGCTTCTTTATATAGGCAATTGGATGCGCTTGTTAAGGCAGAGGTTTTAATCATAACTGAGGAAAATCAAATTCGTGGTACCGTAGAAAAAGTTTATTCATTAAATAAACCAGCAGCGAACCTCTCAAATGACGATGTAAAGGAATTTACGAAAGAAGAACATTTACAGTATTTTTTATTTTTTACTGCACAGTTATCCCGAGATTTTGAAACATATCTTAGTGATGATGATATTGACTTTCTTAGGGATGGGGTTGGATATAGGCAAGTAGCATTACATCTTACGGATCAGGAGTTCCTTGATTTTGCAAAGGACATTGGAAAGGTCTATGAAAAATATATGCAACATACCCCTGCATCAAAACGAACTAAAAGAATTATTACAAATATAATGATGCCTAAAAAGGAAGGGGATGTTGAACATGAATAAGAGTAGCGAAGTCATTATTGAAGCAAATTATCCATTAAGTGGGACATTAACAACCCCTAATGAATCCAACTCTACATTTCCAGCAATCTTATTCATTTCTGGTTCGGGTAATGCGGATCGAGATGGTAATGTGAAGAATATGAATATGAATCTCTATAAGGATCTGGCAGATTTTTTAACATTAAAGGGGTTTGTAACCCTGCGCTATGATAAAAGGGGAATCTCTCAAAGTAAAGGGAAATTTCTCGAAACAGGCGTTGATGATTTAATTGACGATGCTGTAGATTGTATAAAATTTTTGCAAACTCATCAGAGAGTAGATAATAATAGAATTATAATCGTAGGTCATAGTGAGGGGGCACTTATTGCTCCAGCAGTTTATAAAAAAATTCCTGTTTCTGGCCTTGTTTTACTCGCTGGTGGCGCTGAACCAAATAAAGATATGTTACCTAGGCAAGGTGAACGTGCATTCTCTGAAATGAATCAAAAAAAGGGTATGCAAGGATGGCTTTTCAGAACATTTAAATTAGCAGAAAGGGCAAAAAAACAAAATGATAAAGCCCTTACGAAGATTTTAAATTCTGATCAAGATGTGATTAGGATTCAAGGTATTAAACGAAATGCAAAATGGTTGAGAGAGCTGTATTATTATAATGTCTGTGAATATTTAGAAGAAGTAATGTGTCCAGTTTTAGCGATTACAGGGGAGAAGGACATTCAAGTAGACCCTGAACATGTTAAGTTAACCGCTGAAATGGTTCAAGGCGAAGCTGAATGGCATATCATTCCCAATATGAATCATATTTTCCGAAAGTATGAAGGTCAACACACAATGCTAGGACTATTGAAGGAATATAGAAAACAGCTAAATCAGCCAATTGATCAAGAATTATTAGATATAATGGAAAAATGGTTACAAAAATATTATACTGCATAAATAAAGTTAGCCAGGGTTCAATTTGATTACCTGGCTAATTAAAACCTCTACTATCCTGCTAACTATTTTTTAACATCGCCTCAGCATATGAAGGAGCAAGCCGGCAAATCCACTTCAATAGTTTAACCTTGCCGATCGCTACCTCCTCCTGATCACGTCGAAAAGCCTTCCAGAATTCTTCAGCGAGCGCTTCAGGCGATATTTTGCCCCGGCCCCTTCCTTTCGTCATCTCGGTATCCACGAGAGCAGGAATGATCTCAAACACCTTTATTGGAGATTGCTCCAATTGATAACGAAGTGATTTGGAAAATAGATGCAGCCCAGCCTTAGTTGCACAATATACTGGAGCGGATTTCTTTGGTATCAATCCTAAACCAGATGACACATTAACGATGGCAGCCTGATCATGTTTATAAAGCAAAGGCAGTAATTTTGTGGTTAAGAGAATCGGTGCAACAAGATTAATATCAATTTCATTTTTCACTTTACCAACTGTATTCTCTGAAACATTATCTAAAAAGGAATAGTTATGTTGAATCCCCGCGTTATTAACAATGACATTTAAGTTAGGATGCTTTTCTGTTAATTCGCTTACAAGAACATCTACTTCATCATCCTTACTAATATCACAAGCAAATACTTTAACATTTGGATGTCTTTGGCTAACCTCAGATAACTTACATTCATTACGACCTACTACAATTACCTGATTCTCATTATTCAGGAATTGTTGTGTCAAAGCGAGTCCAATTCCTGAAGCCCCACCTGTAATTAAAACTGTATGTCCCGATGTCCTCAATATAAAAACCCCCTTTCTTTGTCTAAGTGTAAAACAAAAGAAAGGGGGTTTCCTTAACATAGGTTAATCTTTCGCCGGATACGACTTAATGCAACGGGTGTTATACCAAGGTAGGATGCAGCATGATAGATTGGAATCTGTTCTGATATGGAACTAAAGCGCTCCAAGAACAGCCGATATCTCTTCTCGGCTGAAAACAGAAGTAGTTCTCTCTCTCTAATTTCTTTGTTAAGATAAAGCATTTCAGCTATGAAACTCCCTAATCTTTCCCAACACATATGACGATTACGCAAAGCTTGAAAATCTTGATATTTGAATATAATGAGGTGACTTTCTGATAAAGCCTGAATGGAGAAGTAGGATGGGGCATTTTGAAGTAAGGCGCTATAACAAGTGACGAAATCACCAGCCTTGCAAAAATTTTTATTAAACTCATTCCCATCGGGAGTCACATAGTAAAGCCGAAATAGCCCTTTTACACAGAAACCAATTTCATTGATGTCATCGTCTGTCTGGACGAAATGACTGTTTTTTTGAATAGACCGATACGATATAAGTGTTAAAAAAAAGTCCCATTCCTCCGACGGTATGGGCACCACTTGATTTAAATGTGTATATAACATGTTCAAGGCATTACTATCTAGAGTCATTTTACTATTTTCTTTATTGTATAAAGGATTGTTACTCATTATCCAAGCCCTCCTTTAACATTCAATGAACCATAACCATATAATATCATGATGTATAGAAATAGCGCTCCGGTTTACGACTATTTTTATTTGGTATAACTTGCCCCTCATGACACTTATGAAAAATAAAGTTTTTCAATTCCGTTACCCTTCCCAGGCAAAAAAAAGGTGCGACCAGTATCCCTAGCGCACCCATTGCTATTTTGTATGGAGCATAGGGGGCTCGAACCCCTGACCTCTTGGCTGCCAGCCAAGCACTCTCCCAGCTGAGCTAATGCCCCTTAATGAAAAAATTATACCATGCAATGAAGACTTAAACAATCCCCTCATAACCGATAAAAAACACCCTTAAAGAAGTAAGAGTGTTAGTTTGTCTCACTAAAAAAACGGAACACACTATCTTGCTTTGCTTAACTTTTCAATCGCTAATTCCTCAGTAGGCAAGAAAAAAATATCTTTTCCGTTATTACATTCATAGATGAAATCCTGAAGGCTTCGACTGGAATACATAGAGAAATCACCAATAATTGCAATCTTCACTTGATATGTAATAAATTTCTGAAGGATTTCACCTGCAAGACGCGTTTTTAAATCGAAAAAGTCTTCACTTATTAATGATTTATTGATAACGATCCGATTACTATCTGCTTCATATTGTACTGTTGCTATAAAATCTAATGCCGACTGTACATCCTGTATAAGTATTTCTTTGTTACTCACAACAGCAATAGTCTGACCATTAGCTTCTACTTTATCGATATTCATATTCGCCCTCCTTAATTATAAAAAAAGAATAACACTTAAATATGAGCTAGACAATCGTACCCAAGTAGCATATGTCTCGTTCTGAAACATATATTTTAATAAATTTTACTATGAAATTGTTTCACCTTTTGTTAAGTTAGTATTAATTTCGTACAAGTTGTCTTTTAGTAGAAATTAAAAAATGGTAAAATAGTATAATACTTCCGAAAAGTTGGTGAATAGGTGATCTATCTATATTTACTAGTATCATATGTAGTTGGAACCATCATGACGGGATATGTTGTAACGAGGGTTATGAAGGGAAAAGATATTCGAACTATGGGCAGCGGTAATGTTGGGGCTCGAAATGCTGGAAGATTACTAGGGAAAAAGGGTTTTTTTATCACGGCAATTGGGGATGGACTAAAGGGATTATTTGTGGTCCTTGGTGCCAAGTATTTTGGTTTCACATTCGAGATTCAGATTCTATCATTAATAGCGGTTGTGATCGGACATATTTGGCCTATCACATTACGATTCAAGGGTGGAAAAGGAATTGCAACGGCAGTTGGAGGGTTACTGGCACTATCCTATCAACCATTTTTAATTTTTGTTGGTATTGTACTTATCTTATTTTTAATCTTAAGAAGCATCACATTTGCAGGTATGATAGGATTTTTCACAGTCCCATTTATTTATTGGCTTTTTGATTACTCTTACCCTCAATGTCTATTAATTTTAATTGTCGTAGCCTTACTCATATTTGCCCATCGAGATAATCTTAAAGAAAAATTAAGTAAACGGAGTTGACTCCAATGACATTAGTCTATAAAATTGCGAGAACTAAAGAAGAATTAGAAAAAATCCATGAACTGAACTATAAAACATTTGTAGAAGAAATCCCACAGCATGCTGCTAATCCGGAGCGGAAATTAATTGATCAGTTCCACGATGAAAATACTTATTTAATTTGCTTGAAGGATGAAAAACTAATTGGAATGATTGCTGTTCGAGGAAATCGTCCTTTTTCATTGGATCGAAAACTACCAAATCTTGATGAGTTGTTACCATTGAAATCTTCTAAGCCTTGTGAAGTTCGATTACTTGCTGTCGAGAAAGAATACCGAAATGGACGGGTATTTTTAGGACTAGCCCAGCTTATTTGTAGTTATTGCTTAAAAGAGGGCTATGACATGGCGTTAATTTCGGGAACAACGCGTGAAGAAAAATTATATAATCAAATGGGATTTAAGCCATTTGCTCCATTATTAGGAACTGAAGAGGCCGCATTTCAACCAATGTATTTGACGAAACAAACATTCGATGAATCATTAGCGGGACGTGTACTAAGGGATCCGATTAGCTTTTTACCTGGTCCGGTGGTCATTCAAGATGAGGTTAAAAAGGCATTTGAAAAAAATCCAATATCCCATCGCTCAAATGAATTTGGTTACAAAATGAAAGAGGTTCGTCGTAGGCTATGTAAAATGACAAATTCCCATTTTGTGCAAATTTTAGTCGGAACAGGTACATTAGCAAATGATGTTGTGGCTGCACAGTTATCGATGTTCGGTGGAAAAGGTCTTATTTTAGCGAATGGGGAATTCGGGTATAGGCTTGTTGATCATGCAACCCGTGCTGGATTGGAATTCGCAAAGATTGAAAAAGAGTGGGGAAAGGCAATCCCAATTAATGAGGTAGAACTTGAACTAAAAAAAGGTGGCTACTCATGGTTATGGGCAGTTCATAGTGAAACCTCAACTGGCATGCTATCAAATATATCTGACTTAAAAATGGTATGTAAAAATAATGGAATTAGGCTTTGCTTGGATTGTATAAGTACACTTGGGGCGGTTGAACTAGATCTTCATGATGTCTTTTTAGCATCCGGAGTGAGTGGGAAAGCAATTGGAGCTTATACAGGTCTTTCCTTTGTTTTTCATCAGCAACCAGTTGAACCAAAGTCGACATTACCACGATTTTTAGATTTAGGAATGTATGCGAAGAATGATAGTATTCCATACTCCCATTCATCTAATATGATTGATGCCTTATATGAAGCATTACAAAAGTATGATTCAAATGAGTATTATCAGGAAATTGCCGAGAGATATGGATATATTCGCTCGAGGATAGAGGAGATGGGCTTTTCGATTTTAACAAACCCTGAAACTTCCTCACCAGCGATCATGACTGTATTACTTCCACCACATATCTCTTCCAAAGAGGTTGGAGATGATATGGTGTTGCAAGGCTTTCTACTCCATTATGAAAGTGGCTATCTTCAAGAAAAGGGCTGGCTTCAAATCGCTTGCATTAGTAAAAACGAGCGAAAAAATGTTGATAAAATGCTGATCACATTTAAATTATTATTACAACAATATGAAATCAAAGAGGAAGAACCTTCACTTTAAGAAGGTCTTTCTCTTTTTTTTGTAACGAAATTCTTCCAATTACGTCTAAAAAGAAAAAGGGGTGAAAGAGATGAATAAAAAGTGGGTCATTTACGTTGGCGCGTTATTTTTAATGATTACGGCAGTTGCTTTTTTTATCGGATCAAAACCGAAAATAGTGAGTGAATGGGATATCTCAGAAAAACAAACTGTATTAACAAATAAAGCATGGGTTATTGAGTTTTCAAAGAAAATTGATAAAAAAAGTGTAAATGAAAACTTAATCTTTGTCACAAATGAAAATGGAGAAAAGCAGGATGTCACCTTATCATTAAGCAGCGATCGAAAAACAATTACAGTTCTTCCACCTGATAATGGATATAACATAAAATCGCAATATTATACACTTCATATTGATAAGAAAATTAAATCCCAAATTGGTCGGACAATACAGACAGGGAAGGAAATTAGCTTTGTTGTCAGGGAAGATCTACCGGTAGTAGGCACGAAAGAAAAGCTAAATCAAATTTTCCTAAGTGTAATAAAAGAACAGAAAAGGGATCGAGAGCGAGATCGAGGTTTTTTTAGTTTTATGACTGAATCAAGTAAAGACACAGCAGAATCTGCAAATGACTCTGCCGCAAGTGGCGAGGCAAAATCCGCTGGTGGACAGGATTTTTCAGAAACAAATAACCAAGTTCTAGGTGTGGATGAAGCTGATCTTGTTAAAACGGATGGAGACTATATCTATCAAATCGTAGATGGGAAAGTTAATATTACTAAAGCCAAGCCAGCAAAAGCTATGAAGTTTGTTAAAGCTATGACATTTGAACAGAACTTCTCACCATCTCAACTATTTTTATATAAGGATCAACTTGTTGTGATTGGTCATTCTTTTAAGGAAATGAAATCGAATGGGAAAGCGGATAAAAGCAGTAAAAAGATGATGATTCATCCATCCTATTTTGAATCGACTAAGGCATTTGTTTATGATATAAAAAATCCAAATTCGCCAAATGAAATACGCCATGTTGAGTTAGAGGGATACAACCTGACCGCGCGCAGAATTGATAATTATATATATCTTGTAGCAACACACTACCCAAATTATTGGATAATGGAAGAGAATCCAGATGAGGCAATTGATTTGCGGCCAAGATTTTCAGATACGGCTAGTCAATCAGAAGAAAAATTTGTTGATTATGATAAAATCCAATACATCCCGGATTCAAAGGAAACAAACTACACATTAATTGGAGCGCTTAATTTAGATGATTCTAAAAAGGAAATGAAAATTACTAGTTATCTTGGAAGTGGGGATCAGCTATACATGTCACAGGACAATATCTATTTAGCGGTGACCAATTATCATGCTGTTCCATTGGCAAAGGGTGATTTTTTATCACCGGACACAAGTGTTTACAAATTTACAGTAAATGGTGATAAAGTCGAGTTTCACAGTTCTGCAGAAGTACCCGGAACGATATTGAATCAATTCTCAATGGATGAATATAAGGGTCATTTTCGAGTTGCAACGACGAAGGGTGACACATGGAATGACGAACGTCCATCTGCCAATAATCTTTATATTTTTGATGAAAATATGAAACAGGTTGGCACACTTGATAACTTAGCTAGAGGAGAGCGGATTTATTCAGCCCGCTTTATGCAGGATCGAATCTATCTTGTTACCTTTAAACAGGTAGACCCTTTATTTGTAATTGATGCAAGTAATCCAACGAAACCAACTATTTTAGGAGAACTAAAAATCCCTGGTTTCAGTAACTATCTCCATCCATATGATGAAAATCATTTAATTGGGTTTGGGCATGACACGAAAGTCATTCCTAGTAAACTTCAAGGTGAAGAACCTAGGGTGCTTACAGATGGCGTTAAAATCTCATTATTTGATATAAGTGATGTAAATAATCCAAAAGAAAAGTTTTCAGAAGTAATCGGTGGAAGAGGTACGTATTCACCATTGAACTATGATCATAAAGCCTTGCTTTTTAATAAAGATAAGAACATATTCGCCTTTCCAATCTCCATTTATCAAAATGTGGAAGGAGAGGAATTCGAGCAGCATTTTGAATTCCAAGGTGCATATGTATATGACATTAATTTGGATAGCATAGACTTAAAAACAAAAATCTCTCATCATTCAGGAGAATATGAGGAATGGCAAAGCGAAATCCAGCGCCTACTCAATATTGATAACACTCTTTATGCAGTCTCACCAACAAAAGTATCTGCTTATGAAATTGGCAGCTATCAAAAACTTGGTGCAGTAGAACTTAAATAAATGAATAAAATCTGATTATATTGTTATAAAATAGGCCTTCCGAATTTACTTGAACGAGCATTTTATTCGAATGAATAACTAGCGAAGTGAGAGTAAATCGGAAGGTATTTTATATTTAGGGTTGTGAACGAAAAATCATGAATATTTGTTGGACAGAATTTCTTTTCCCTATAATAGAAAATTCCGTTATACTAGGCATTAGACATTTTAGTTTATACAGATTGAAGGGACATACATGAATCAACCGAAAATAAATCCTTATATGATGTTGGCAATCGGAGTTATTGCTGTTTCAACGTCTGCAATCTTTGTTAAGTTAGCAAATGGACCAGCAGCCGTTATTGCATTTTATCGAATGCTTTTCTCAGTAGCATTAATGGCACCAATCTTTTTATTGAAACATAGAAACGAACTTTTAATAATTTCAAAAAAAGACTGGATGTATTCCATTATTGCAGGAGTGTTTTTAGCCTTTCATTTTATCCTCTGGTTCGAATCACTTAACTACACATCTGTCACCAGCTCAACGGTCCTTGTCACAATGCAGCCTATATTTGCATTTATCGGTGCTTATTTCTTTTTCAAAGAAAAAATTGCAATGGGAGCTGTTTTAAGTACTTTGTTAGCGCTAGGTGGTAGTGTGATCATCAGTTGGGGTGATTTTAGGGTAAGTGGGTCGGCTTTATATGGTGACTTTTTAGCAATTATCTCTTGTATGATGGTGACTGCATATTTATTATTTGGCCAAACGGTAAGAAAAAGAGTAAGCCTTGTAACTTATACATTTGTTGTCTATGGGATCAGTGCGATTACATTATTCATATATGTACTCGCCCTTAATTATCCTCTGTTTTCATATGCATCAAGTGATTGGATGTATTTTTTACTACTTGCAATTGTCCCTAACTTACTTGGTCATAATCTCTTCAATTGGTCATTAGAATGGGTCAGTACATCTGTTATTTCTGTGGCTATTTTATTTGAACCGGTCGGTGCAGCCATTCTTGCTTACTTTATATTATCTGAAAAAGTCATTTGGACTCAAATTCTTGGCGGGGTCATTATTATAATTGGAATAGGGTTATATTCTGTTGGAGAAAGAAGACGAAGTAAAAATGTTCAACTATCGGAACAAAATGTTAGTTAGTGAGCCAACGCAAATGCGTGGCTTTTTTTAAAAGGATTTTGCAAATATTTCTCGAATAACTTACACAATGATATGAGGGGGGAGTAAAGATGATGACAAGGAGAGCAAAAAACGGTGATGCGAAAGGGCTTGCAAGGGTTCATGTAGATAGTTGGAAAACGACATACACAGGAATTGTCCCTGAAACATATTTACAAGACTTGAGCTATGATAATCGTGAAAAGATGTGGGAGCGGGGCATTGATCAAGGATCTGAACGGTCTTCGATTTTTGTAGCTGAAAATACGTATGGCGATATCATTGGGTTTGCAAGTGGTGGACCAGAACGCACAAAAAAATATGGCTATGATGGTGAACTATACGCCATTTATTTATTAAAAGAATACCAAGGTCAACAGATTGGCAAACAGCTCGTTCAGATGGTAGCGAATGATTTGGTTGAAAAGGGTTTTCAATCTGTACTTGTTTGGGTTCTCGCGGATAATCCATCCCGAAAATTTTATGAATCTCTCCAAGCTGAAGAAGTTGGTAAGAAAGAGATTGAAATCGGTGGGGAAATGTTTGAAGAAATTGCTTATGGCTGGATAGAGATAGAAGCATTACTAGGAAAAATAAAAAGGTAAGCAGTTATGCTCACCTTTTTTGAATTATGCGATAGAAAAGTAAACAAATCCCTATCAATATGAGAATGGCAGATAAAAGGAGATACGACCCGTATGGTAGAGCAGTCGTAGGGAGTTTTTCCCCATGAACACCTACACTCATTTCATTTGCAAGAGTTGCAACCGTAAGTAACTTCTCCCCACGCTCAAGTATGAAATCCGAAGCAAGCATGTCTTCGGTGACCTTAATATCTAAAAGAAACTCTTGATCCTGATTAAAAATCTCTACTAGTAAGTCCGCACCACCTAGTGAGGTACTATTGAGTAGTTCATTATAAGCAATCGCTTCCTTTGATTGGCCATTTACTAGATAATACTTGGGAGCAAGCTCAAATATTGAAATCATATCATCGTACAGAGCAAGTAACTCCTTTTTTTGTTTGGAAGTAAGAGTTGCTTCAGTATTGTACGTAAAATACTGTTCTAAATTAGTACTAATGTCACGCATTTTTTCGTCTAGGCTTATTTCCTTCAGACTTAAAAAGTGAAGGAATAAGCCATCAATCTCATCTTCGGTAAGTCCAATTTCGGACAGCATCTGTTCAGCCTCGACTAAAACTTCAGCGTGATTGAAGTAGAAATCAACTGTCGTTTCAAGATCCTTAATAAATAAATAATCACTTACGGTTTCACCGAATCCCCCAAGAATATTTTGCAAGTCAGACTCGTTCATATTATGCTTCGTTAATAAAGTGTTCAAATTTTGTTTCGTAACAGGAGAACCTAGATACGATGTCAATTCAGTAACACTGTCAAAATCTTTTAATGTGAGATCATAAACGGACAAATAATTTTTTAGTGCATCTTCCGTTAATCCTGTTTTAGTAAAATAGTTATCTAATTCCTGTTGTGAAACTTCAGCCGAAACTCCATTTGAAAAAAAGAATAAATAAAATGTTAGAATCCCAAAACTCATCAAGAATCTTTTCATACCTCTTCCTCCAAAGAAAATATAGTCATGTGTCTAGTATTTTCAACTTTTACCAAAAAATGCATGACATTTCTTAATCTCTGATTGGAGAAATGATAATGTGAATAGTTATTTTAATTGAAAGGTTTTTGCGATTTCATGTATCCTGTCTTTTTCCTGAATAAAATCTTCTGCACCAAAATAGCCTGGTGTATTTGCATGAAAATACAAATCATATATAATCTTTTCACCGGCAGGTTGAATAAAATAATGGATGGTTTGAATAATGCCCATTTGCTTGACATGTATGATGATTCTTTGTGTCGGTTCCTCAAAATCCTTCAGAATGTCATTTTCAAATACACCAGATTGAAATAATATCTTTTGTTTTTCATCATTTGTAATTTCTTGCAAACCACCAACAATTTGCTCATCTTTATAAAATAAATGTGATCCATGGTTATCTTCTTTTATTAGAATAGCTTCGGGAAGCTGAATCGAATAAAAGTCAATATTTCCAGCATTTTGGTGCTCTTTACTAAAAATTTGCCCATATGTGAATACACCAAGTCCTATTACTATGATCAATAATGCAAATTTGCTTAACCAGGGCAATATAACACTTTGATGTAAGTCTATTGAAGACTGATTAATAGGTTGTGCGCTCTGTATATTGGATATTATCTTTTCTTTTTTAGCGATATTTAGCTTTTGTTTAGGGAATTTTATATCGAAAATATCTTTAGGGGGTTGTTTCTTCATAATTTTGTCTCCCTCCCTTATGAGTATTTGAAAGTTTCTTTTGCAAAATCTTGATGGAACGATGATATGTTAATGAAACCTTTGCATGTGTCCAATCTAAAATTGTAGCGGTTTCCTCAATTGATAGTTCCAAAATAAGTCGATATACTAAAACATCCTTATACGATTGCTTTAATGTAAGGATTGCCTGATGAATTTCGGATAAAGTTTCATCCAGCATTAAAACTTTCTCGGGTGATTTATCATCCTTAGGTGCAAATCTTGATGTTAAATAATCAATTGGAAGAAAACGAAACAACTTATTTTTACGAACGTTGTCAATAACAACGTTTCTAGCAATTGTAAGTAGCCATGTTTTTGGGTTGGCTCGCTTTTCATATAAGTGCAAAGATTTGTATGCTTTTAAAAATACTTCTTGAACATAATCGTCTACATCAAATGATCCCGTATAATAAACAAGGAAATTATAGATATCATCACTATATGAATAAAACCATTCCTCTATTTTGTTAGAGTAATCCACGAATACACCCCCTTCAAAATACCTCTATCTATATAGACGAATAAGAATGAGTAATCTTTCACCACAATTAAAAAATAAAAAAAATAAATACAGCCAACTAATATTGTAATTAGGTGGCTGCATAAGTGTAAAGATCTAGTATAAAGATATAAAATGTAGGGATATTAGTAGAATGAACTTGCAAAATAACCGAACACAAACGCCATAAGAAGAGATGTTAAGAATGTTCCAGCTTCAACTTTTTCCCTTTTCTCGGAAATACTTATTCTGAGTCCCTCTATATATACATATGCAAAAAGGAAGATACACATTGAAAGTGATATAAACATAGCTACGGCTTTTAAGAATTCCAAAAACAAGATACTTCCTCCTTTATATATTCTTTTAACTTTATTCAGCAGAAGTCTCCCACATCTATAAGTGGTGAGATGAATGCAAACGGGTTTCAATTGAGTTGGAGTTCAAACACCGACTGAATAAAGTTAAAGCCTCCGGCGGATGCCTCAGATTTTTAAAGGAAGCTTTTCGAGCAAGCTCGAAAAAATCTGGGCGCAAATACGCCAAGGCGCATTTGATAAAATATATGAGAAAGTCTAGCAAATATGAATAAAATAGTAGAAGGAAAGATGCAGAATTAAAATGAATAAATAATATAAAAGGAGCTAATGTTATTCTTGCATAATAAAAATTGAATTCAATTCTGTATATAGATATTAGTAGTGATTGAAAGTAAAGTTCAAAAAGAATGTGAAAAAAATTTAAAAAAGGGATTGAAAATGTAAGATAGGCATGGTATATTATTTTTTGTCGCCAAATTGGTGGCAAATATATCGAGTGCAAATAACTTCGAAAATATTTTAAAAAAGTATTTGACACTTACTAATGAAAATGTTATATTAATAAAGTCGCCTCTTGAGGTGATGAGTTAAAAAGTTCTTTGAAAACTGAACACAATACAAGCGTCAACGTTTAATTAAGATAACTTTTTATTGAGCAATCAATACTCTTTTTGGAGAGTTTGATCCTGGCTCAGGATGAA
>NZ_JAKTTI010000056.1 GCF_022427965.1 Fredinandcohnia quinoae
GAAAAAAAACTGTAGGCAAACTCGAAAATCTTCGAGTTTGTCTACAGTCTGAAACGCACATATAGTGCGTCTTTTTTGTCATTTATTCTATATTTGTCCCATACCATTCTTCTAATTTCTGATCTGATGGTAACAAGAAAGTTAAAAATCCTAGTAATGGTAAAAAGCCAATCGCAATGATTGTAGGTGTTAGTCCAACTATATCAGCTATTGAGCCAATTGCTATTGAACCTATAGCACCCATCCCAAAGGCAAGTCCAACAGTTAGCCCTGACATCATTCCAATTTTTCCAGGGAGTAGCTCTTGTGCGTAAACAACTGTCACCGAAAAGCTTGACATTAAAACAAAACCAATAATAGCAAGGATAATATATGCAAAAATTGGTCCAACAAATGGAAGGATAATCGCTAATGGTGCTGAACCAAGCAAAGAAACTAGAATGACATTCCGCTTACCATAACGATCAGCTAAAGGTCCTCCAAAGAAGGTTCCAAGTGCTCCTGTCGCTAAAAATAGAAAAATATAAACTTGGGCTTGCGATACCGTCAATTGGTAATTATCCATTACATAAAAAGAATAAAAATTTGTAATACAAGACATATACCAAGAACGAGCGAAGACTAAAAATACGATCATGATGAGAGCAAGTGTAATTGCTTTTGAATTTTTTGATGGATTGGAAATATCAGTTAATGTTTTTGGCTGTTTTGCCACTGTTTGCAATGTTTCAGAATACCAACGAGCAATATATACGAGTAAAATAATTGCAAGTGCAGCAACTAAAGAAAACCAGATTGCTCCAAATTGTCCAAGTGGAACGAGAATTAGCGCAGTAATTACAGGAGCTAAGGCTTGACCTGAGTTTCCACCAACTTGATAGATGGACTGTGCTAACCCCCGTCGGCTTCCTGCTGCCATATATGCAACACGTGATCCTTCCGGGTGAAAGATTGCGGAACCAATGCCAATAAATAAAACGGAAATTATAATCATTGTGTAGCTAGGTGCAAATGCTAATCCGATAACTCCCAAGAAAGTAAATGTTAATCCTGTAGGTAATGCAAAAGGCATTTGTTTTTTATCTGTATACCAACCAATTGCTGGCTGCATGACAGAGGATACAACTTGTAATGCAAAAGAAATCAGTCCTAATTGTGTAAAAGTTAATCCCATTGATTTTTTTAAAATCGGAAACATGGCAGGGATAACGGCCTGAATTGAATCATTTAACATATGGCAAAGTCCAATTATGAATAAAATACTATAAATTGTTTTTTGTTCACCTGATTTTGTACTCTTTGATTGTGTTCTAGCTGCAAGCATTTTACATAACTCCTTTGAGTATCCTGGAAAATTAATCTCATATTCTATGAAAAACCTTTTTATGAAATTTGTAAAGGATATCTTGTAAAAGATGATGTCTACAAATTTTGACTTATTTTTCCTGGGATATCGACTTTACCTTTTTTGAAATTTCTGATAAATTTAAGGGGATAGAATGATTCAATGGATGAAACCAGACTGGAGGAGACAACTTATGAAATATAGAAGATTAGGGCGTACTGGGCTAAAGGTCAGTGAAATAAGCTTAGGTAGTTGGCTTACTTTTGGTAAAACAGTTGATGAAGAAATTGCTACAAAAACGATACATAAAGCATATGAATTAGGAATCAATTTTTTTGATTCTGCAAATGTATACGAACGAGGAGAAGGAGAGCGAGTTTTAGCTAATGCATTGAAGGAATTTCCTCGTGAATCATATGTGATTACGACTAAGGCTTTTTGGCCAATGGGGGACGGGCCAAATGATCGAGGCTTATCAAGAAAACACATTATCGAGCAAGTACATGCTAGTTTAAAAAGAATGAATCTTGATTATGTAGATATTTTTTATTGTCACCGCTATGACTTTGAAACTCCTGTTGATGAAACATTAAGGGCAATTGATGACCTTATCCGGCAGGGTAAAATACTATATGCTGGCGTAAGTGAATGGTCTGCTGCCCAAATTCAAGAGGCGGTAACGGTTGCTGATAAATATTTATTGGATAAAATTGTTGTAAACCAGCCACAATACAATATGTTTCACCGAGACATCGAGGATGAAATAATCCCTGTTTCTGAAAAAAATGGTATCTCACAAGTTGTATTTTCACCTTTAGCCCAGGGTGTATTAACAGGAAAGTACAAAGGTGGTAATATCCCTACAGGAAGTAGAGGAGCGAATGAACAAGTAAACTCTTGGGTTAAGAAAATTATTAATGATATTGTCTTAACAAAAATTGATCGCCTCGAAGAACTTGCGATGGAGTTAGATATAACCTTGCCTGAACTTGCTTTATCATGGATATTAAGACAACATAATGTTGCAAGTACTCTTGTAGGGGCATCAAATCCAGAACAAATTGAAGCGAATGCTAAGGGGGCAGACATCGTCCTAAGCTTTGAAGCACTTCAAAGAATCGAAGAAATCTTAACAATTTAATCAAAAAAAGTAAGCTTGAGACGAGCTTACTTTTTTCTGTGTAATGCGCCTAAAATAGTATGTTATCAAATTGAAAAGTAAACTTTTTATAAATAATAGAAATTTGTCATTATTACGAGGAAGATATTGATATAATTTATTTTATAATATCTTTTTTTAAACAAATAGGTAAGGACGGTCCAAATGAATATAAAAAGAAAATTAAAAATCATAATGACAAGTGACATGCACGGTAATGTTCTGCCAATAAATTATGGGAATAACGAAAAACAAGATCTTGGGCTCGCAAAAATCAGTACATTAATAAAAAATGAAAGAAAAGAGAATGATGCTACAATTGTTATTGATAATGGTGATTTAATACAGGGGACTCCGTTAACATATCATTATGTCAAGTATATGAATTCGTTAGAAAACCCAATGATAAAAATACTAAATACTTTACACTATGATGCAGCAGTACTAGGCAACCATGAATTTAATTATGGAATGGATGTATTGCAGAGTGCTGTCGAACAATCTAACTTTCCTTGGCTATCTGGAAATATATTAGATGTGAAGGACGGGGAACCTTATTTTGGAAAACCATATATAATAAAATTGGTGGATGATATTAAAATTGCTATTTTAGGGATGACAACTCATTATATTCCAAATTGGGAAAATCCAGTACATATTGAAGGGTTACGATTTGAAGATGCATTAGAAACGACGAAGAAGTGGGCTGGACAAATCCGAGAGATTGAAAAACCAGATATATTTATAGTTGCTTATCATGGTGGATTTGAACGTGACCTTGTAACTGGAGAAGAGACCGAGAAACAAACTGGTGAAAACCAAGCCTACCAAATTTGCCAACAGGTTGAAGGAATCGATGTTCTTCTAACAGGTCATCAGCATCGCTCACTTCAGGGAATCGTAAATGGAGTGGCTATTGTTCAACCAAGCTTTAATGGTCAAGTTCTCGGGAAAATTACGTTAATTCTAAGTAAAGAGAATGAAAAATGGATAATTGATGAAAAGAGACCGGAGTTATTAAATGTGCGCGGGATTGAACCTGATTCGCAGGTGTTGGAATTGGTTCGAGAATACGAGGCGGAAACGCAAAAATGGTTAGATAAACCAATAGGGAAAATAGAAGGAGATATGACAATTTCTGATCCGATGAAGATAAGACTGGCAGATAATCCGCTTATTGAATTTATTAATAAAGTTCAAATGGAAGCTGCCGGGGTAGATATTTCAAATACAGCCCTTTTTAACAATATTTCAACTGGATTTTGTTCAAATATAACTATGCGAGATATCGTATCAAATTATATTTATCCAAACATACTTCATGTAATTCGTATATTAGGAAGTGACATTAAGGCTGCACTTGAGCGAAGTGCAGGGTATTTTTCATTGAATGATGTGGGTCAGGTTGTCGTGAGCCAAAATTTTGTTGAACCAAAGCCACAACATTACAATTATGATATGTGGGAAGGCATTGAATATATTATTGATATCCGTAAGCCAGTAGGAGGAAGAGTGATAACCCTTAATTACCATGGAAAGCCCCTAGATATGGATAAAGAATATGATGTTGTTATGAATAATTATCGTGCTGGTGGTGGTGGCGAATATACGATGTATCAAAAAAAACCTCTTATTAAGGAAATCCAAATTGATATGTCAGAACTTCTTGCTAGCTACATTCTAGAAAGAAAAACGATTAGAGCAACAGTTAATCATAACTGGAAGGTTATTTGGTAAAAAAAATCTGGATGAGAAACCACATCCAGATTTTTTATTCTTTTACATTAGGTAAAATTAAAATTTCAACACGTCTATTTTTTTGTTTACCTTGAGCAGTGTCATTTGATGCAACAGGTTCGAATTCGCCAAATCCTTTTGCGCTAAAAAGACGTGGATCTAATTTATCATTTTCCAATAGTATTTTCATAAAGTTAATTGCTCTGATTACACTTAAATGCCAGTTGTCTGAAAATTCCCTGCTATGCATTGGAACATTATCTGTGTGTCCACTCACAATGATATTGCGAGGAGGATTCATTACGAGAAGCTCAGATATTTCTCGGGCTAATTTTGCATCTTCAGAGCGTACAGTTGCACTACCAGAATCAAAAAAGGCATCATCTTGTAGAGTAACTAATAAGCCTTCATCTGTCAGTTTTGTTTTTAACGAAATTTCAAGTTGATTCTTATGAATGTAGTTATTGATTTTCTCTTGCACTTGTTTTAATTCTTCTTGCTCTGCTGCAGCACTATCTTCTTTCTTTTCAGCTTCTTTTCCTTTAGATTTAGAATCTACATCTTTCGGTTCGATGCTATCCATTTCTAGAACAGATGTACCACCATTTAATACACTGCTAAATGATTGAGCTATACTAGTGAATTTTTGAACATCTATAGAGCTGGAAGCAAACAGTACGATAAAAAGGGCAAGTAATAGTGTTAGAATATCCGCATATGGAACAAGCCATGATTCATCCACGTGTTCTTCATGATGTACCTTATGCTTTTTTTTCTTAGCCATTGGTTGTCTCACCCTCAGTCGACATTACTTTTTGGCGTTCAACATTTGATAGATACGTAGAAAGCTTTTGCTCGATTGCTCTTGGTGCTTGACCTTCTAGTACAGATAGGACACCTTCAATCATTACCTCTTTGATTTTAACCTCTTGCCCTGATTTTCTTTTTAACTTATTTGCAAATGGATGCCAAAGAACGTAACCAGTAAAAATACCTAATAGTGTTGCAACGAATGCTGCTGCGATTGCATGTCCAAGTGCATCGGTGTCATTCATATTACCTAATGCTGCGATTAAACCTAAAACCGCACCTAAAACCCCTAATGTTGGTGCATATGTTCCTGCTTGTGTGAAGATAAGTGCACCAGCACGGTGGCGATCTTCCATTGCTTCAATTTCTTCTGTCATAACATCTCGAATAAACTCTGCACTCTGTCCATCAACTGCCATGCTAAGGCCATTTCGTAAAAATTCATCATCTACTTCCGCTACCTTTACTTCAAGTGCTAGTAGTCCTTCTTTTCTAGCAACAGTTGCCCAGTCTGAGAACATTGGAATTAATTCTTCAATTGTTAGCATTTTCTTTTCTTTAAATAATACACCAAATAATTTTGGAACCCGTTTTAATTCGCTCATAGGAAATGCAATTGTTACTGCTGCAATCGTCCCCATGATAATAATTAAAAAGGCAGCAGGGTTCACTAATGCATTCAACTCTACACCTTTTAATACCATTCCGACCAAAATTGCTGCAAAGCCAAGAACTATACCTATAATTGACGACTTATCCATCATATCACCCAATCTTTTAATAATAGAATAATAACTGTAAAACGTATCATTGTAGTAAACGATTTACATATACTACTCGTTATATCGACAAGTTTTGCTAAATTTTTAATATATCATATCATAAATCCTAAGTAACTTGACGAAGATTAAATAGTGGAAAAAATCTTGAATAGTGGTGTAAAATAATAAAGAATACATATTCAATATTGAATAGTTTGAAAAAGAGGAGATTCCATATGAACTTTAATGATTATAAGTATGTACGTCCAAATATGGACGAAGTTGAACAAGCGTTTAATAAGAGTTTAGAGAAGTTTACAAATTCACAATCTGTATTTGAGCAAGATGCTGCAATGAAGGAAATTATTGAGATTCAAAGAACAGTAGATACAGCATTCAATCTTTGCTACATCAGACATACAATTGATACAAATGATGAATTTTATAAGGAAGAACAAGATTATTTAGATGAAATTCAACCATTAGTTCAGGGTCTAACCTCAAAATATTATCAGGCTTTGGTTAGTTCGAAATTTAGAAAAGAACTTGAAGAAAAATGGGGTAAACAATTATTTGATTTTGCTGACCTTCAATTAAAGACATTTTCACCTGATGTCGTTGAAGACCTCCAACTAGAGAATAAACTTTCCTCTGAATACACTAAGCTTGTTGCCTCTGCAAAAATTGACTTTGAGGGAGAAGAGCGGACAATTGCACAGCTTCAGCCATTCGCGGAATCTACCGACCGTGATATGCGGAAAAAGGCTAACGAAGTGAAATTTGGATTTTTCAAAGAGCATCAGCAACAATTTGATGAGATTTATGACAAGTTGGTAAAGGTGCGCACAAAGATTGCTCACAAACTAGGATTTAAGAATTTTGTCGAGTTAGGATACGCAAGACTTACCCGTATTGATTACAATGCTGAAATGGTTGCCAATTTCCGTAATCAAGTAAAAGAATTTATTGTACCGTTAGCAGTTCAATTAAGGAAACGTCAGGCAGAAAGAATCGGACTAGAAAGCTTGAAATATTATGATGAAGGTTTTAAATTCAAGACTGGAAATGCAGTTCCTAAGGGTAGCCCCGAATGGATTATAGAAAATGGTAAAAAGATGTATGAGGAATTATCTGAAGAGACAAAAGAATTCTTCGACTTTATGATTGATAATAATTTAATGGATCTTGTTGCGAAAAAAGGAAAAGCGGGTGGAGGTTACTGTACATATATTAGTGACTATCAATCTCCATATATTTTCTCAAACTTCAATGGTACTTCAGGAGATATCGACGTCCTAACACATGAAGCCGGGCATGCATTTCAAGTATATTCCAGCAGACATTTTGAAGTTCCTGAATATAACTGGCCAACGTATGAAGCATGTGAAATTCATTCGATGAGTATGGAGTTCTTTACGTGGCCGTGGATGGAGTTATTCTTTAAAGAGGATACTGATAAATACAAATTTGCTCATCTTAGCGAAGCACTTTTATTTTTACCATACGGTGTAGCTGTTGATGAATTCCAGCATTTTGTCTATGAAAACCCTGAATTAACACCAGCTGAGCGAAATAATGCATGGCGTGAAATCGAGCGTACATATTTGCCTGACCGAGATTATGATGGGAACAATTATTTAGAGCAAGGTGCTTTCTGGCAACGTCAAGGACATATTTATAACACTGCTTTTTATTATATAGACTATACGTTAGCACAAATTTGTGCTTTCCAATTCTGGAAGAAATCTAGAGAAAATCATGAAGATGCATGGAAGGATTACCTACACCTATGTAAACAAGGTGGTAGCAAACCATTTATAGAGTTAGTTTCAATTGCGAATCTACTATCTCCATTTGATGATGGTACTGTACAATCTGTAGTAGGATCGATTGAGGATTGGTTAAATAGTGTGGATGATAAAATTTTATAAAAGTTTGGGGAGAGGCTGTTCTTTTGGCAGTCTTTTTCTTTCGCAAAAAATTATATTAAGGATATAATAAGATATCTAATTAAGTATTGAGGGTGTAAAAATGATTCATTTGAAAACTAAAAGAGAAATTGAATTAATGAAGGAAGCGGGGCAAGTTCTAGCTGCTTGTCATAAGGAAATAAAAAAATTGATTGAGCCTGGTATTACCACATACGAAATTGAAGATTTTGTAGAGGGATTCTTAAAAAAGCATAATGCTACCCCAGAACAGAAAGGATATAAAGGTTATAAGTATGCAACGTGTGCGTCTATAAACGACGAAATATGCCATGGTTTTCCTAGAAAGAAACCGTTAAAAAATGGTGATATTGTAACGATTGATATGGTAGTGAATTTAAATGGGGCACTAGCAGATTCTGCTTGGTCTTATGGGGTTGGAGAAATTTCAGGTGAGGCAGGAAAACTGCTACTTGCTGCGAAGACGGCATTATATAAAGGTATCGAACAAGCGGTCATTGGTAATCGACTTGGAGATATTGGTCATGCGATTCAATCATATACGGAAGGGGAAGGTTTTTCAGTTGTTCGTGATTTTATCGGACATGGAATAGGACCCTCCATGCACGAAGAGCCGCAGGTATTACATTATGGTCTGCCTAGTAAAGGGTTACGTCTAAAAGAGGGCATGGTCTTTACGATTGAACCTATGATCAATGTAGGCGCATGGCAATCAAAAATGGATAGCAATAAATGGACTGCCCGAACAGTTGATGGCAGCCTGTCGGCACAATATGAACATACAATTGCGATTACAAAGGATGGCCCGCTGATTTTAACAGATCAAGACGCATAAGATATAGAACCACTCGTATAATTATGAGTGGTTCTTTTTTATTATCGAAGTAGTGATGGGAACACCCACATACCAATTAAATGAAAGTATAAAGGATAAAAGGAAATGAGTAGATTCCCGTACATACAATATTTACAATAAAAGCCTCTACGTCCGGCATCAACCTCTGCAATCGATGCAAATAAGACACCGGCTAAGCTTGAAAGAATAAAAAGCCCATTCCCAAAATAAGCACCAAGCCTCACATCGTATAGTATAAAACTGATTGATGAACCGTTAAAAAATAATATTATAAATGATAAAAAAAGTAAAAACTTCGAAGAGAAGGACATGTTTTACACCTCATATCATGTATATGAAACTACTCTCGAGCACATGACATGTATTTAAAATTTACCAATGAGTGATTACTCACTTTTCAAAATGAAAATCTGTGGTAAAATACCAATGAGTGATTACTCACTTTTTTGGAAGACGAATGGAGGTAACTTATGGATAATCAATACAGTATTACCTGTGAGAAGGTAGGGAAATCAATTGCTAAAAAGGAGATTATTAAGGATATTTCCCTGAATGTTAGCAAAGGTGAAATTTTTGGTTTATTAGGTCCATCTGGAGCAGGTAAAACAACTTTGGTTAAGATGATTGCAGGTATTGATCATCCAACGAATGGAACAGTACATGTACTCTCGCAAAGTATGCCAAATCTGGATGTTATGAATGATATCGGTTATATGGCGCAGTCTGATGCATTATATGGTGAATTAACAGCAAAAGAAAATCTTGAATTTTTTGCTAGTCTTTATGGAATATCTGGGAAGAAGCAAAAAGAGAGAATACTCGAAGTGATGGGTATCGTTAATTTAACGGGAGATCTCAATAAAATTGTCTCAACTTATTCGGGTGGTATGAAAAGACGATTATCACTTGCCATTTCAATCCTGCATGAGCCGGAAATATTAATATTAGATGAACCAACTGTTGGGATTGACCCAGTCCTTAGAAAATCTATTTGGGACGAATTAAGGATGATAAGTGATAAAGGGACAACCATCATTGTGACGACCCATGTGATGGATGAAGCAGATAAATGTAACCGAATTGCAATGATGAGGAATGGTAGCTTAATCGCTACTGGAACACCTAATGAATTAAAGGAAACGACATCATCAACAACAATTGAAGACGCATTTCTTTATTATGGGAGGAATAAATGATGAGGGTTCGTGCACTTACCATCAGAATCATACGGCAATTCATTCGGGATAAACGTACATTAGGATTAATTATTGTTGCTCCAATTTTAATACTATGGCTTATGTCCCTTGTTTTTAGTGGGGATGAGTACACTCCTAAGATTGGAATTGGTGAATTACCTTCTGAATTGATTAATAAAATCGAAAAACACGGTGGCGAAATCGAAAATATTAGGCCAAATCATTCAATACAGGCATTAAACGATGGAAAGATTGATGCTTATATTGATATGAAGGGAATGGTTCCTTCAATTATTTTAGAGGGAAGTGATTCTACAGCTAACAAGGCTGTAATGACAATTGTTCAAAAGTCATTACAAGATTTGCAAAAATCACCGTTAAATGTCTCACCTGATGTCACTTATTTACATGGATCGGATGAAATGGCTATTTTTGATTCAATTGGTCCTTATTTAATCGGTTATTTCGTCTTTTTCTTTGTTTTTCTTATTGCAGGAGTATCTTTTTTACGTGAGAGAACAGTTGGTACACTTGAGAGATTACTGGCAACTCCGATTCGTAGATGGGAGATTGTTTCAGGATATGTAATTGGCTTTGGCTTATTTACAATTATTCAATCAGCAATTATTGTATGGTTCTCGATTTCGATTCTTGATATTATGATTGTAGGTTCATTTTGGTATGTTCTGTTAGTGACACTCTTATTAGCAATAACAGCACTAACGCTAGGTACATTACTATCCGCATATGCTAATAATGAATTGCAAATGATTCAGTTTATTCCACTAGTCATTGTTCCACAAGTATTCTTTTCAGGACTATTTAATCTTGAGACAATGGCGCCTTGGCTTCAAAAGATAAGCTATATTATGCCATTAACTTATGGTGGAGATGCAATGAAAGAGATTATGATTCGTGGAAGTGGTTGGGATGCAATTGCTTTAGATGTCTATGTTCTAGCAGCATTTTCAATATGTTTTATGATATTGAATATTTTTGCATTAAAAAAACATCGTAGGCTTTAGAAGGAGTAAGTAAATGTCTGAACAGGAATGGTTAAAAGAGATCTTTGAACAAGGTAAAAAAGATCAAAAGGTTAGTGAAAAGCAGATTAAAATTATTGAGGCTGCAGTCGAAATTTTTTCGGAAAAAGGGTATGCTGCAGCATCGACAAGTGAAATTGCTAAGAAAGCTGGTGTGGCAGAAGGAACGATATTCCGACATTACCGTACAAAGAAAGATCTACTTTATTCAATCATTACACCTACATTATTGAAAATAGTATTTCCAGTGGTAGCAAAAACCTTTATTAAACAAGTTTTGGTTAAGCATGAAGATTTATCATTTGATGAAATCATTCGTAAAATGTTATTTAATCGCTATAATTTTGTGAAAAATAATACGCCATTATTGAAGATCATTCTTCAGGAAATAGCATTTCACGATGAAATGAAAATGCAATTTCAGGAAGCATTTATGGATCATGCATACAATAAGCTTATTGAGGTTGTAGAGTACTATCAGGCAAAAGGTGAAATTATCGACATTCCAACTAAATCAGTTATACGAATGGTTGTAACAACGATTTTTGGCTTTTTAATAATGAGGTTCATCATTGTTCCAGAATCTGAATGGAATGATGAGGAAGAAATTGAATTAACAATACAATTTATTATGAATGGATTATCTAAAAAATAAAGTTCATGATCGTCTTCCTCCTTTATTTTTGTGTTAAAATCAAATAATTAAGAAAAATCTATCTGTTGAAGATAGATTTTTTTCATAAAGGGTAGGGGGATAGCGCTTGAAAGCAATCTTAATCGGTTTATTATCATCCGTTTTTTTCGCGGTTACTTTTATTTTGAATCGATCGATGGAGTTATCTGGTGGAAGTTGGCTTTGGAGCTCATCGTTACGTTATTTTTTCATGGTTCCCTTCTTAGTTGGGATTGTCCTTGTTAGGGGAAATCTGAAGGGGCTTTTTCTAAATATGCGACTTAATCCAATGAAATGGGTAGTATGGAGTACGGTTGGCTTCGGCCTTTTTTATGGACCCTTGACTTTTGCTGCTGCTTCAGGACCGGGATGGTTAGTAGCGGGAACATGGCAATTCACGATAATTGCAGGATTATTGGTTGTGCCTTTTTTCTATGAGACTATTGAAACAAGTTTAGGTACAAAGAAGATTAGAAAAAAAATTCCTTTAAAAGGCCTTATTTTTTCTTTAATTATCTTTTTGGGAATTATTTTGATTCAAGTACAAGAGGCCAGTGGTGGAGTTGGAATTGAGGTATTTTTACTAGGTATGCTGCCAGTTATTATCGCTGCGTTTGCATATCCGCTCGGAAATAGAAAGATGATGGAGCATTGCCAAGGTGAGATAGATACTTTCCAGCGTGTATTAGGAATGACAATCGCATCCATGCCATTATGGGTTATTTTAGCCGGAGTAGGCGTAGTAAAGGTTGGAATGCCAAGTCAGGAACAAATCTTTCAATCCTTTATCGTCTCATTATCTTCCGGGGTGATAGCAACTATCCTTTTTTTCTTTGCTACTGAAATGGTGAAAGGTGACCAACAAAAACTAGCTGCAGTTGAAGCAACTCAAGCAAGTGAAATCATTTTTGTAATTCTAGGAGAAATCGTATTATTAAATTTACCATTACCTAGTTTTCATTCTTTTATCGGACTTTTCATGATTATCACAGGAATGGTTTTGCATAGTCTTTTTTCAAATAGAAGGAAAGCATTGAAATCAATACATACGAAAATTAAGGCACTATAAAGAGGCTCCCCAACGTTTGTATTAGGGAGCTTTTCCATTTGAGCAGAAATTTTTTATTTCACTATGATTTTATTGGCTTCGGTTGTGACATGAAGGCTTGTTCTATTTTCAGCTTCTAGCAAGATGTCAGTTATTTGATCCTCAAGCTGCTCTTGGATGACCCGACGTAACGGCCGTGCGCCGAATGCTGGATTATATCCAAGTTCAGTAAGTTTTTGTTTTGCTTCTATATCAACTGTGATCGATATATGTTGTTCAGCTAGAGTCACTTCGAGCTCACCTAGCATTAAATCAACAATTTGAAGGAGATGCTCTTTATCCAATTGTTTAAATTCAATAATATTATCAAAGCGGTTTAGGAATTCTGGTTTAAAGAAAGTACTAATCGATTCTAAAATTGATGTTTCCTTGAATGCATCTGTTTCAGCCTTTTCAAATCCGACAGAAATCTTCTTATGACCAACTCCTGCATTACTTGTCATGATAATTACAGTTTCTTTAAAGCTGACTGTACGACCTTGACTATCAGTTAGACGTCCATCCTCTAAAATTTGAAGGAACATATGCTGAACGTCTGGATGTGCTTTTTCGATTTCATCTAATAAAATAATACTGTACGGATTTCTACGAACTTGTTCAGTTAACTGACCTGCCTCCTCATGACCAACATAGCCAGGAGGTGAACCAATGATTTTTGATACTGAATGTTTCTCCATGTACTCACTCATGTCAAGACGAATCATCGCATCCTTTGAACCAAATAATTCTTCAGCAAGTGTTTTTGTTAATTCGGTTTTACCTACCCCCGTAGGACCAACGAAAAGGAATGAACCAATTGGTCGAGATTTAGCTTTTAGTCCTGCACGGCTGCGACGTACAGCTTTTGCAACCTTAGTAACGGCTTCATCTTGACCAATAACCTTTTTAGAAAGGTTCTCTGCTAGATATTTCATTTTAGCCTGTTCATTTTCTTGAAGCTTTCCAACTGGGATACCCGTTTTCTTCTCGATAATCTTTTGGATTAGGGCAACATCTACGATACTTTTTTCCTTCTCAAATACTTGGTTAAGCTGCTTTTCTAATAATATTTCCTCATGTCTTAATTTTGCGGCTATTTCATAATCTTCTTCTTGTGCAGCATGCTCTTTTTCTGCCCCGATTTTAGCTAGTCGCTCTTCAATTTCCTTAGAGTCTGTAACTCCAGCTTTGAGGTTCATTTTTGAACCGGCCTCATCTAGTAGATCAATTGCTTTATCAGGTAAAAATCGATCCTGGATATAACGATGTGACAAAGTTACACATGCATTAATGGCCTCTTCTGTATAGGAAACCCCATGGAATTCCTCATATTTAGATTGAATTCCTTTTAATATTTGGATCGCTTCATCTATTGTAGGTTCATCAACTATTACAGGTTGGAAGCGACGTTCTAATGCAGCATCTTTTTCAATTTGACGATATTCCTTTAATGTTGTAGCGCCTACCAATTGTAGTTCGCCACGTGCAAGTGCCGGTTTTAATATATTTCCTGCATCCATTGAACCTTCAGCAGAGCCTGCACCAACTAGTAGATGGATTTCATCTATAAACAAGATAATATTTTTTCGCTTTTGTAGTTCAGCTATTAATTGTTTCATCCGTTCCTCGAATTGACCACGTATACCTGTGTTCGCAACAAGTGATGCAACATCTAATAAATATACTTCTTTGTTCAATAGCTTATTTGGTGCATGACCTTCAACGATTTGAAGTGCTAATCCTTCTGCAATCGCTGTTTTACCAACCCCAGGTTCACCGATTAATACTGGATTATTTTTATTTCTACGGTTTAATATTTCGATTACGCGTTCAATTTCATCAGTTCGGCCAATAACAGGGTCAATTAAGCCGGCCTTTGCCATTTGGGTTAGATTACGGCCGAAATGATCAAGTAGTCCACCGCCATTGCCACCTTGCTTTCTTCCTGCTTGCTGCTGTGCTCCCATTTGATCACCAGTAAAACCTTTTAGCATTTCATCGAATGAAAAATGCGGAAATCCATTCATTCCAGAAGGTATTTTCATATTGTTTTTCTCTCGTGCATAGCATTCGCTGCAAAGTTGAACTTGTTTTCTTTCATTGTTTAATTGAATGTGTAGTTGAATAGTAGCTTCTTTTGTATTACATGCTTGACAAATCATAATCAAATTCCTCCTTTAATCAACTTGATTTGACTATCTTTGACTAATAGATTATTTAAAAACCGTGTTAAAACACGGGGAAAAGCAGGTCGTTCTTGTCTGACTATCTTTGACCTATGATCATATTATACTTTGACCATTTTTGACTTTCAAGAGAAATGCACTTGTATTTTTTGGTAAATAGAACTGCTCGTCTTATTTGTCCAACCTTTACATATACATCATGTAAAAGGGCATAAATGAGGTGGACTTTGTGCGTGGCAATTGGGGAGCAGCATTTCAGATTGGTGCGGTATATGTAGGTACTGTAGTAGGAGCGGGCTTTGCGACAGGGAAAGAAATCGTGGAGTTCTTCACTCAATATGGTTTGTATGGCTTTATTGGCATATTGGTTAGTGGTTTCTTATTTATATGGTTAGGTACAAAAATAATGATCATTGCTAATAGGATCCAAGCTAGCTCATATAAAGAGTTTAATGAATATTTATTTGGGAAAACAGCGGGAATGGTTGTCAATATATTAATGTTATTAGTTTTAGTCGGGGTAACGTCAGTCATGCTTTCAGGGGCGGGTGCTGTTTTCCAGGAGCAATTGGGGTTATCCTATCAGCTTGGAACCTTACTAACGATGGCGTTAACGATTTTTGTCCTGCTTTTTGGTGTAAAAGGTTTATTTGGGGTCAATATGTTTGTCGTCCCAATTATGATATTTTTTAGTACGGTGCTGGCGATTGAAGTGTTTTTCACTAATCCAGACGAAGTATTTAATTGGAATACGTCAACATCTGAAAGTATGAGATGGATCATGACTCCTTTTTTATATTCTGCCTTTAATCTTGCGATGGCAATGGCTGTTTTAGTCCCATTAGCTAAAGATATGAAGAATGAAGGTATTTTAAAATGGGGTGGATTTATTGGAGGAGCGGGATTGTGCTTAATCTTGCTTACGAGTCATATTTCATTATCAGCTCTAGAAAATGTTGAAGTGTATGAAATTCCAATGGCAGAAGTAATGAAGATGTTTATGCCATCATTTTTTTGGCTTTACATTCTTGTCATATATGGTGAAATCTTCACATCTGTTATTGGAAATATATTTGGATTAGAGCGGCAACTGAAGAACATAGTGAGAATGCCAACCATTATTATTGTGATTGGCATTCTCATCATTGCATATTTAATTAGCCAACTAGGCTATGGCTCCTTAATTTCCTTTCTGTATCCGTTATTCGGTTATGTAAGTTTAGTAATATTAATTTTATTGTTAAAACCGATTAAGAATTTACCTAAAAGATAGGCTTAGAAGATAGGAAAAATTACAATAAGCAGTAAGTCAAATATAAGATGAGAAATAATGTTCACAACGATATTTCTCTTCCATACATATAGTGCTCCCCAGAGAATACCGCCAACTAATGTTGCTAGTAAAAATAAAAGGTTACCTGCGTATAGATTGGCTGATGTATATAAAATGGCAGAGCTCAGTATGGATAATCCACTGGATGATAGATTTTGAGATAGGCGCTTTTGAATGAATCCTCGCCAAAAAAGCTCTTCACCAGGGATGATGATGAGAAAAAGAGCAATATAATGCCACCAAGTAACCGGTGCTATTGAGTTATACAAGTGGCTAATATCCTCAAGATATATAGGGAAAATAACCGAAGCTAATTGTTTTCCAATCAAAAAAACAAAATAAAGTCCGATTCCAGAAAGTAAGCCTAATGAAATATTCGATATAGTTGTGTCCTTTATATCATACTTACTAAAAATAGTTGCAAATATTGATAAGCATATGAAAGAAAGTGTAAAAACAATCCAAAAAGGTAAACTCGACTGAAAGCTAATAAAAAGAAGAAAGTGTACAAGTAATAGTGAAAGATAAAATGTTTTATTCATAATAGTTCCTCGTTTCTAGATGGTTACGATGTTATTTTAACATTTCCTCATTTTACATGGGATAAATTATGTCATGTGACTTATCCTATTGATGATTTGAAGATATTTTTAAAAAGGAGAATGACAAGATGACCCAATCGAAACGTCAACAAGAACGTCAATGGACAGTAAGGAAGCAGTCGCAAAACCCGCACGGTAAGGTGAAATCTTTCGAACAATTAGCTGAAGAAGCTGGTAAAGATACGAAAGAATAAAAGGGAGGAATTAATGTGGCACAACGTAATAGCAGCAAAGGTCAACAAAAGAAAATGAAAAAGGCTTCAAATGCAATTGGAGCAGATAAGGATTTTGGAAATGATCCAGCAGAAACAAAGCATAATGAAATCAGGGGTAGAAAATAATAATGCAATAAGTAATAAATTTAAAAGCTCGAGAATCTCGAGCTTTTTACCTTTAGCAGTTCTTTTTCATTGTGAAAACGTATGCTAAAAAATATAATAAACATATCAATCCAAACAGAACGGAGATTGAAGGAATGAATCGAACCGGAATGAGTGAATACAAAATTGGTGTCATCTATACCTCGATTGCGTATATAGCCTGGGGTGTATTACCCCTTTATTGGAAACTAATAGATAAAATCTCAGCAATTGAAATTTTAGCACATCGGGTTGTTTGGTCATTTGTTTTTGTGCTTGGAATTGTCTTTTTAACTAAAAAAGGCAATAGTTTAATAGAAAGTTTGAAATTCCTATTAAAAAATAGAATTTCATTAGTATGGGTAATTGCTTCATCTATCCTAATTAGTATCAATTGGGTAACATATATTTGGGCAGTAAATTCCGAGCATATTATTGAGGCGAGTCTGGGATATTATATTAATCCTTTAATAAGTGTTCTGCTAGGAATCATCGTACTTAAGGAACGACTCTTATTCTGGCAAGCTATTTCTTTCATAATTGCAGGCGTCGGTGTGCTAATTTTAACAATTCAATACGGTAGTTTTCCATGGGTTGCTGTGACGTTAGCACTGAGCTTTGGTTTCTATGGCTTAACGAAAAAACTTACAAAGTTGGATTCATTAATTGGATTAACACTTGAGACAATGGTGGTCACACCAATTGCTTTACTATATTTACTTTTTCTCTATCGTGGTGGTGTGGATGCATTTTCGAGTGCTAACCTTGATGTGAAATTATTATTAATAGGGGCAGGGATGGCGACAGCTTTACCATTACTATGGTTTGCAAGTGGAGCGAAAAGAATTCCACTTTCAATGATTGGAATTCTGCAATATATTGCACCTACAATAAGTCTGATTCTTGGTGTTTTTCTATACCACGAGCATTTTTCAAAAGCTCACTTGATTACATTTATATGTATTTGGCTTGCATTACTCATTTATTCTCTGTCTAATACAAAAATGTTAACCTCAATACAGCCGAAATTCCAAAAGAACAAATCATTTGGAGCATAAAATAAAAAGTGCTGACTAAATTGTCAGCACTTTTACTTACGCTTCAATAATACGATAGTTTTTATGATTTACAACCGTTCTTCTTTCTAAATCAAAGTCTTTATAATTATCCATATACGTTAAATCAACAATAACTGAATTCTCATTAACCTTTTCAACGATACCTTTTAGGCCTTCTTTAAACTCAATAATATCCCCAATTTCTGCTATTTTCATAAAATCTCTCCCCCAATCAAATGCGCCTTGGCGTATTTGCGCCCAGATTTTTTCGAGCTTGC
>NZ_JAKTTI010000057.1 GCF_022427965.1 Fredinandcohnia quinoae
CGTACGTACGGTGGTGTGAGAGGTCGGGGGTTAGTCACCCCCTCCTACTCGATTTGTTCGGCTTCTTTTATAACAAAAGGAAGATAATGCTTATATGCACGATATCCTGCCCACATACTGCCGCCACCAACCACTAAGAAAACAATACCAACAATTGTTGAGACTGTAGATGGGTGTAGGAAAATTGTATTAATGGCAAAAAGAAAAACAAATACACCAAGTGCAATACTAGACTTTGCTGACAGCCACTGTTTTTCAACAGGACGATTTGAACGGAAGTATTTTGTTTTATAATAGAGATAGAATGCAAAGGAAAATATGATGAGAACTACAAGAATAGGCATGGTGAAAACTCCTTAAACTTTTTAGAAAGCTATTCCTATTGTAACGGGAAATTAGCTGAAATACTAGTAATTAGAATGTGGCAATTTTGTGTGTATGTGATTATTAATGTTCTCGTTTATTTTACAAGTTCAATTTTTAAGGTAATTTCCAATGTAGTACCCATAACAATAACATATACCTGTAATTTATATTTTTTCTCATCTATTTCATACGTCTTATTTTCAATAGCTTTTATAAGTAACTCCTTCGTATTTGATATACTTTCAACATCTTCTCCGATTAGATGATTAAGATCCTCTTTCACCGCTGTTCTAAGACTATGAGTAATAAAGGAATCAAGGTTATTTTTTTTGTTTTTAATAATATCAATTTTAAATTCCTGAATTTTTAACTTCTTTTTATTTTCTTCATTCAGCTTCTCTTTGTCAGAAAGTAATGTGTCCCGATATTCTTCTAGTATTTTAATATCACCTTGTTGTTTCGTAATAAGTAATAGTTGTTCTTCCTGCAACACTCCAAATTGATATAAAAAGACAAACCAACTAATTAAAGCACCAACCGCAACACCCGCAAAAAATCTCTGCCAACCTGGTTTTTCGTATAATGGTGGAATCCGCATTATGTCAGATGCTCCTGTGTAAACCATTCAATAATCTTCCATCCAGTTTGTGCGCCGCCCATAGCAGATATAATTAATAAAAATTGTTTGAATATGTCTTTTGTTTGTCCCAAAAAAATTCCGCGTTCAAAGCTATAAAAGGCATCAAATGTACCGCCAATTGCTGCAACAAGTGCCCAAATTTTTAATTTCCCGGCCAGTCTGAAGATGGTGGCTAATGGTGGCTGTTCTGACATGAATGCTCCCAAGCCGCCAATTAATGCTCCACCAAGCAACACCCCGAGAGCGATAAAGTAACTTTGAATAAATGTCGACATAAAAGGTTCTTTGAACTCCATAATGTCACCCTTTCTATGATTCTAAAAAGGGATCATCCTTATTAAACCCCTTACTTTCATTTATATGGACAAACATAAAAAAGTATGTTTCTTTCGTTTGTTGTCATTCTATTGATTCAGTGACTATAATGATAAGTAATAATAAGAACGTATATTTGAAAGGTGTGATTTGCTTGCCTTTTGTTCATCTCCAAGTAAAAAGTGGGTATAGCCTGCTATCTAGTTCTGCAAAAGTTGAAAGGATAGTAGAAAGGGCTAGTGAATTAGGCTATAAAGCATTAGCTATTACTGATGAAAATGTCATGTATGGTGTAGTCCCTTTTTATAAAGAATGCAAAAAACATGGAATAAAACCGATTATTGGTTTAACTGTTTCTGTTATTTTAGAAAATGATGATTTGAAAGAAGCACATCCGATGATACTCCTTGCTAAGGATAATCAAGGTTATCGAAATCTCTTAAAAATTAGTAGTGCAATCCAAACAAAGTCTAAGGATGGCATTCCGAAAAGATGGCTTACAAGCTATCGTGATGGATTAATAGGAATATGTACTGGGCAATCAGGAGTATTAGGGCAGGAACTACTGAAAGATAATGATAGTCAAGCTAGAAATCTCATTCTTCAATTTAAAAACATCTTTCAGGAAGGTTGCTTTTACTTAGGAATACAAGACCATTTGGTTAAGGAAGACAGAATTCTTAATGAGAGCCTAATTGAGATTAGCAAAGCTACGAATATCCCTCTCGTGGCCACAAATGATGTGCAATATATTGACAGAAGCGATTCTTTTGCACATGAATGTTTGTTATCCATTAAAAATGGGACAAAGTTGTCTGATGATGAACGTGAAAAACTACCAAGCGATGAATTCTATTTGAAATCATCAACTGAAATGATTGAATTATTTTCTGATCTACCTGAGGTAATCGAGAATACAAATATAATTGCTGATCAATGCAATGTTGAAATTCAACTGGGTAGCTTTGCTTTACCGAAATATCCAGTGCCAAATGGAGAGTCTGCTGATGAATATTTATCGCGGATATGCCTAAAAGGTTTGCATGAACGGTATAAAGAAATAACGGATGAACATTTTGAAAGACTTAACTTTGAATTAGAAGTTATTAAAAAGATGAATTTTAGTGACTACTTCTTAATTGTTTGGGATTTTATGAAGTATGCTCATGAACAAGGAATATTAACTGGACCAGGTCGGGGTTCAGCGGCTGGATCTATCGTTGCATATGTCTTACATATAACAGAGGTTGATCCTATCAAGTATTCACTCTTATTTGAACGATTTTTAAATCCAGAAAGAATCTCAATGCCCGATATTGATATTGACTTTCCTGATAATCGTCGAGATGAAATGATTGAATATGTTGCAAAAAAATATGGACAGCTGCATGTTGCACAGATTATTACCTATGGTACGTTGGCGGCTCGTGCAGCTCTTCGTGATATTGGACGAGTAATGGGCATTTCAACAAAGGAAGCAGATTATATTGCGAAGCAAGTTCCAGGAAGAATCGGAATTTCTCTGAAACAGGCATATGAAGAGTCTAAGCCACTAAGGGATTATATTAATAATGTTGAGCTTGGCAGAAAAATATATGAAACAGCCCTTAAAATTGAAGGACTTCCAAGGCATACTTCTATCCATGCTGCTGGAGTTGTCATAAGTGAACAACCTTTAACCGATTTAATTGCGATTCAGGAAGGGCATAATAATGTGTTTATAACGCAATTTTCTATGGATATTCTTGAAGAAATAGGTCTTTTGAAAATGGATTTTCTCGGACTACGGAATCTTACTTTATTGGATAATATACTAAAATTGGTTAAAAGGAGTACAGGAAAGACGCTAGAACTTTCCGAGATTTCATTACAAGATCAGAAGACATTTTCAATTCTTGGAAAAGGAGACACAACTGGAATCTTTCAATTGGAATCCTCCGGTATGAGAAGCGTGCTTGCACGTCTAAAACCTAGCGCTCTTGAAGATATCGTTGCGGTTAATGCTCTGTATCGTCCTGGTCCAATGGAGAATATTCCAGTGTATATTGCTAGGAAGCATAAAAAAGAGATGGTTCAATATCCACATCAAGATCTTGAACATATTCTTGAAAAAACAAATGGCGTTATCATATATCAGGAACAGATTATCCAAATTGCATCAACAATGGCTGGATTTAGTTTAGGAGAGGCTGATTTATTAAGGAGAGCAGTAAGTAAAAAGAAAAAAGAAGTGTTAGATAAAGAAAGGACCCATTTTGTGAATGGAAGCATAAAAAAAGGATATGACAAGAAAGTAGCAAATGAAATTTATGATTTAATTGTTCGGTTTGCAAATTATGGCTTTAACCGAAGTCATGCGGTTGCCTATAGTTTGATAGCTTACCAACTTGCCTATTTAAAAGCGAATTATCCACTCTTTTTTTATTCAGCACTCCTTACAAGTGTTGTTGGGAATGATGAAAAAATAGCACAATATATCCGTGAAGCGAAGCAGAAAGGGATAAGCATACTGCCTCCATCTATCAATAAAAGTTTATTCCCGTTTTTAGTCGAAAAAGGTGCAATACGATTTAGTTTAGCTGCGATTAAAGGGGTAGGTGCTGCAACATTACGAGATATTATTGAAATTAGAAAAAAGAAAGCATTCACTGATTTATTTGATTTTTGTATTAGAATTCCGGTTCGAAATATGAATAGAAGAACTGTAGAGATGCTTATTTATTCAGGGGCATTTGATGAGTTTGGAGAAGATAGGGCTACTTTATTTGAATCCCTTAGTGTAGCGATTGATCATGCCGAACTTGTCAGTCCAAAGGACCAAAATCAACATGATTTATTTTTTGATGATGGATTTGATCTAAAACCGAAATATGTGAAGGCTGTGCCTTTGAAGTCTGTTGATAAGCTAATGTTTGAAAAAGAAGCGCTTGGTTTTTACTTATCAAGTCATCCGATTAGTCCATTCACTACGTATTTGAATAATATAGGGGCAACTTCTATTTGTAATCTTCCAGAGGTAACACAAAGAAAAGTAGACGTTGGTGTATTTGTAACAAATGAAAGAACAATTCGTACAAAAAAAGGGGAGATTATGGCCTTTTTAACGGTGAGTGATGAAACTGGAGATATAGATGCTGTAGCTTTTCCGAATGTTTATACACAATACGGTAAGCTATTACAAAACGATAATTTGGTTTTAATAAAAGGAAAGGTTGAGAGTAGGAATAATCAGCTTCAGTTCATTATAAATCATGTAGAAGAACTAACTGACCAAAACATTATCGCAAATAAAGTACTAACAACCCTGTATTTAAAGATTGAATCAGAGCAGCAAGCCGATCTTATTTTTGGAGAAATAAAAGAATTGCTAAAAAGCTGCTCGGGTTCTACTGAGGTTGTTGTACATTTCGAGAATCCCAAAAAGACAATCAAGCTTCAAGAGGAGTTTTTTGTAAATCCAACTGAGGAATTTATCGAACAATTAAAGGATTTATTGGGGGGTCAAAATGTTGTTCTGAAATAATATCCTCTTTTACATCCCCTATATTTATGTTATATTGTTAATATTGTTGGTGTGGTCTGACCACCTCGTATATACCAATTATAATGGCCTTTCTTAATACTAGGGAGTGAAGAGAAAATGACTTTAAGAGAAGAAGCATTGCATATCCATTTGATTAATAAAGGGAAACTAGAATCAAAATCTAAAATACCAGTGCGTAATGCAAAAGATTTAAGCCTTGCATATTCTCCGGGTGTAGCCGAACCTTGTAAGGCAATTTATGATGATAAGAATAAAGTATATGATTATACGATGAAAGGTAATATGGTAGCTGTTGTATCAGATGGTACAGCTGTACTAGGGCTTGGAAATATTGGCCCAGAGGCTGCTCTCCCGGTTATGGAAGGAAAGGCAGTTCTATTTAAGAGCTTCGCAGGTGTTGATGCATTTCCAATTTGTTTGAACACAACAGATATTGAGAAAATTATTGAGACGGTCAAATTATTAGAACCGACTTTTGGTGGGGTAAATCTTGAAGATATTGCTGCCCCTAACTGTTTTGTAATTGAAGAGCGTCTAAAAAAAGAATCCAATATACCTATTTTCCACGATGATCAACATGGTACTGCTATTGTTACTGTTGCTGGCCTAGTAAATGCGCTAAAACTAGTAGGAAAGAAAATGTCCGATGTAAGAGTAGTTGCCAATGGAGCAGGTGCAGCGGGAATTGCAATTATAAAATTATTATATCGCTATGGAGTACGTGACATTATTATGTGTGATTCTAAGGGTGCTATTTTTGAAGGACGCACCTTTGGTATGAATAAGGTTAAAGATGAGGTCGCAAAGTATACGAATAGTGGGCGACTAGAAGGTACGCTTCAAGATGTATTAAAGGATGCTGATGTATTTATTGGTGTGTCGGTTGAAGGTGCTTTAACACCTGAGATGGTTAAAAGCATGAATCAAGATCCGATTATTTTTGCCATGGCTAATCCTAATCCAGAAATTATGCCCGCAGATGCTATGGAAGCTGGAGCTAAGGTTGTTGGTACTGGACGATCTGATTTTCCTAATCAGGTAAATAATGTTCTTGCATTTCCGGGGATTTTTCGCGGTGCATTAGATGTTCGAGCAACTCATATTAACGAGCAAATGAAAATTGCTGCAGTTGAAGCAATTGCTTCACTCGTTTCGGAAGATGAGTTAAGTGCAAATTATGTAATACCAGCACCATTTGATCCTCGAGTTGCACCAGCTGTTGCAGCAGGAGTTGCAAAAGCAGCAATGGAGACAGGGGTTGCAAGACTTACTGTTAATCCTGAAGAAATAGCCGAGAAGACAAGAAGATTGGCGATAATCGGACAAGGTGAATAACTAGTGAATTCTTCACCAGGACCTAAAGTATATATAGAAATTGTAAATCAAATTCGTTCAATTATTAATGAAGATGCCCTTACTGTTGGAGATAAACTTCCATCTGAACGTGAATTATCAGAACGGCTAAAAGTAGGCCGTTCTTCTGTTAGAGAGGCCCTTCGTTCACTAGAATTGTTAGGATTAATCGAAACAAGACGTGGTGAAGGAACATATCTTAGAGATTTCGAGGATCATCAATTCATACAAGTGCTTGGAACATTTATTTTACAAGGTGATAAAACAAAAAATGACCTGATTGAGACGAAAACTGTCCTTGAGCGTAGCTGTATTGAATTAGCATGTGCTACTAATTCGAAGGAATATTTTTTTGCCTTAAAGGATTCCATCAGAAATACGGATGATTTGGAAGATTTCTTTTTTAAAACATTATTTGAAGCTACGAATAACCGACTATTGCTCCGTATTTGGCTTATTGTTAATGAATATATGAAAGTGCTTCGAACGAAACAATTATATTCTACGTACATAGAGGATTTTGAGGACATACTTAACGGACTAATAGAAAGAAATGTTGAGAAAGCACTATATGCGTATGAGAAAATGAGGACAAAGGAAATTGTCGATTAATCTACGACATGTTTCTACAAAAAACTGTGTTCAAATTCGTTAAAGTATAAGTACATGCTTTTTTGGCAACTTTTGAAAAAGAGCTTTAATTACTTCAACAATAGCAGGTAGTATTTATATACAAATACGCCAACGCGCATTTGATTGAGAAAGTGAGGAGGTTTCTGTTTGCTAAAAGACTTTTTTGTAAAAAAGAAAAAATATGCTTCGATTCCATCGGAACAAGCAAATCAAGATGTTCCACACGGTATAATGAGCAAATGTCCAAATTGTAAAAAAATCATGTACACGAAGGAATTAAATAAAAATGACAAAGTTTGCATGAATTGTGATTACCATTATAGTATGACAGGATACGAAAGAATTGAGAGCCTGTTAGATGAAGGAACATTTTTCGAGTATGATAAGGAAATGGTATCTGAAAATCCACTTCAGTTTCCTGATTATTTGGAGAAACTGGAGAAGGATAAAAAGAAAACAGGTATTAATGAAGCAGTAGTGACTGGAGAAGGTAAGTTAAAAGATAAACAAGTAGTAGTTGCAATAATGGATGCCAGCTTCCGAATGGGAAGTATGGGTACAGTTGTTGGTGAAAAAATAACTCGAGCCATTGAACGTGCAATGGAGTTAAGAGTTCCATTTCTTATTTTTACTGCATCTGGAGGGGCTAGAATGCAAGAAGGCGTCTTGAGTTTAATGCAGATGGCAAAAACTAGTACTGCACTTAAAGTTTTTAGTGATCAAGGCGGACTTTTTATTTCGGTTATGACCCACCCAACTACAGGAGGTGTATCTGCTAGTTTTGCTTCATTAGGAGATTATAATTTTGCAGAACCAGGAGCACTAATTGGATTTGCTGGGAGAAGAATAATTGAACAAACCATTCGTGAGGAGCTACCAGAGGACTTTCAAACTGCTGAGTTTTTGCTCAAGCATGGCCAACTAGATGCTGTCATTCATCGTCATGAAATAAGAGATACGCTAGCAAATATCGTGGATATTCATCATGTTGGGGGTGACATGAATTGGTAAGAGAACTAGAGTTTGAGAAACCCATCGTAGAATTGAAAAAAAAGATTGCTGAATTACGAGAATATACGAATGATACTGATGTAGATTTATCTGATGAGATAACAAAGCTCGAGGCTAGGTTAACCAAGTTGGAAAACGATATATATGAAAATATTAGGCCTTGGGATCGCGTTCAAATAGCTAGACATCTTGCACGTCCAACAACACTTGATTACATTGAGAATCTATTTACAGATTTCTTGGAATGTCATGGTGACCGACTATTTGGCGATGATGAAGCAATCGTTGCTGGAATTGCCAAGTATCATGGCTTACCTGTTACAATCATCGGACACCAACGAGGAAAAGATACAAAGGAGAATATTCGTAGAAACTTCGGTAGTCCTCATCCAGAAGGATATAGAAAAGCACTAAGACTAATGAAGCAAGCTGAGAAATTTAATCGCCCAATTATCTGCTTCCTTGATACGAAGGGAGCATACCCAGGGAAATCTGCTGAAGAACGTGGACAAAGTGAAGCGATTGCTAGAAACTTATTTGAAATGGCTGGATTCACTGTTCCGATTATTTGTATCGTTATCGGAGAAGGTGCAAGTGGTGGTGCACTTGCGATTGGTATAGGGAATCATATACACATGCTTGAGAATTCTTGGTATTCAGTAATATCTCCAGAGGGTGCTGCGGCATTACTATGGAAGGATGCAGGTGAAGCGAAAAGAGCCGCTGAATCAATGAAAATTACTGCACCAGACTTAAAAGAATTAGGTATAATAGAAGAAGTTATTCCCGAAGTTCGAGGCGGCGCACATCGGGATTTGCAAGAACAAGCAAAGCTAATTGACGTTGTATTAAAGGATTCTCTCACATCTCTACGAAAGCTGAGCAAAGATGAATTAGTTAAACAACGATATACTAAATATAGAAAAATTGGCCAACTACAAATGATTGATGAGTATATAACTGTTCAATAGCTTATGAGCGTGCGTCCTTCACATTTTGTGAGATGCACGTTTTGCTTTTGATTTTAAAAATTTTAAATACTATTAATTGTTACAATACTATCAACAAAGTTGTTTTCAAGAATCCTTCGTGTTATGTTAAAAATATTAAAAACATGAGTATGAAGTAATAGCAATAATGCAAAAAATAAAGGCAATTTCGTTATTTACTTTAGCTTATTTTTATTAAAATTTGAGGTGGGAATTATGAAGAAAATTGGAGTTTTAACAAGTGGTGGCGATTCACCAGGGATGAACGCAGCAGTCCGTGCAGTCGTTCGTAAAGCAATATACCATGATGTAGAAGTATATGGAATCTATCAAGGATATGCCGGTCTAATTTCTGGTCAAATAAAAAAAATGGAAATTGGAACTGTTGGCGATATCGTTCATCGTGGAGGAACTATTTTATATACGGCGAGATGCGATGAATTTAAAACTGAAGAAGGGCAAATGAAGGGAATTGAACAGCTTCGTAAGTTTGGAATTGAGGGATTAGTAGTTATCGGTGGAGATGGCTCATTTGCTGGAGCAAAAAAGCTAACTGAACATGGTTTTCCGTGTGTTGGTGTCCCTGGAACAATCGATAACGACATTGCAGGAACAGACTTTACGATTGGTTTTGATACAGCGTTAAATACTGTTATTGATGCGATTGATAAAATTCGTGACACAGCAACGTCACATGAACGTACATATGTAATTGAAGTAATGGGAAGACATGCAGGTGATCTCGCATTATGGTCTGGTCTAGCAGGTGGAGCTGAAACAATCCTAATACCTGAAGCTAATTTTGAAATGGATGATATTGTTGCAAGATTAATTAGAGGTCATGAGCGTGGCAAAAAACATAGTATTATTGTAGTTGCTGAGGGTGTCGGTAGTGGTGTCGATATCGGAAAGCAAATACAAGAAGCAACAAAATTTGAAACTAGAGTAAGTGTTTTAGGTTATATCCAACGTGGGGGTTCGCCAACTGCATTTGATAGGGTTCTAGCTAGCCGTTTAGGTGCTAAAGCAGTAGAACTATTGTTAGAAGGCAAGGGTGGACGAGCAGTAGGTATTCAACAGAATAAAATTGTTGACCACGATATTTTAGAAGTACTTGATAAAAAACATACGATCGAAGAAGATATGTATGTACTTTCAACAGAACTTTCTATTTAAAGTATTTTACTGGGATATAAGGCAAATCGCAAAAATTGCGAATATGCTTTGAGGAGGAAATATAATGAGAAAAACAAAAATAGTATGTACAATTGGACCTGCAAGTGAAAGTGTTGAAAAACTAACACAGCTTATGAATGCTGGTATGAATGTTACGAGACTAAATTTTTCACATGGTGATTTTGATGAGCATGGTGCGAGAATAAAAAACATCCGCGAAGCAGCAAAGGCTACAGGGAAAACAGTTGCTATTCTATTGGATACAAAAGGTCCGGAAATTCGAACTCATACAATGGAAAATGGAGCAATTGAATTAATAGAAGGTTCAGAAGTAATCGTATCAATGAATGAGGTACTTGGAACGGTAGAAAAATTTTCAATTACATATCCTGGTTTGATTAAGGATGTTCATAAAGGCTCACGAATCCTCTTAGATGATGGACTTATTGGTTTAGAGGTTCTTTCAATCGATCATGAAAAGTCTGAAATTTCAACTAAGGTATTGAATAGTGGAGTTCTTAAAAATAAAAAGGGTGTCAATGTTCCAGGTGTAAAAGTAAATCTACCAGGAATTACTGAAAAGGATGCACAAGATATCATTTTTGGAATAAAACAAGATGTAGACTTTATTGCGGCATCTTTTGTTCGTCGTGCATCAGATGTTTTAGAGATTCGTGAATTACTCGAAGAACATAATGGAGCTTCGATTCAGATTATCCCTAAAATTGAAAATCAAGAGGGCGTAGATAATATTGATGAAATTCTAGAGGTATCTGATGGATTAATGGTCGCTCGTGGAGATTTAGGAGTTGAAATTCCTGCTGAAGAAGTACCACTTGTTCAAAAAGAATTGATCAAAAAATGTAATGCACTTGGAAAGCCTGTTATTACTGCAACCCAAATGTTAGATTCAATGCAAAGGAATCCAAGACCAACTCGTGCAGAAGCAAGTGATGTTGCTAATGCGATATTTGACGGAACAGATGCGATTATGCTTTCAGGTGAAACTGCAGCGGGTACATACCCTGTTGAGGCAGTAACTACAATGCATAACATTGCATCTCGTGCAGAACAAGCGTTAACATATAAAGAAATTCTTTCTCAACGAAGCAAAATATCTAAGACAACGATTACTGATGCAATTGGACAATCGGTTGCACATACTGCGTTAAATTTAGATGTATCTGCAATTGTTACTCCTACTGAGAGTGGTCATACTGCAAGAATGATTTCAAAATATCGTCCAAAGGCACCTATTGTCGCGATTACAGCAAACGATTCAGCTTCTAGAAAGCTTTCTCTTGCATGGGGTGTATATCCTAAAACAGGTCATGAAGCAAAGTCTACTGATGAAATGTTAGAAGTATCCGTAGATGAAGCACTTAATACTGGTATCGTAAAACCAGGCGATTTAATTGTAATTACTGCAGGTGTACCAGTTGGGGAGAGTGGAACAACTAATATAATGAAGATTCATGTTGTTGGTGATGTCATTGTTAAAGGTCAAGGAATCGGCCGAAAAACTGCATATGGCAAAGCAGTAGTTGCAAATAATGGTGATGAAGCAGTTAAGAAAATGCAAGATGGAGCTATTCTTGTAGCTCCTTCAACCGACCGTGATATGATGAATGCATTAGAAAAAGCATCCGCTCTTATTACAGAAGAGGGTGGACTAACAAGCCACGCTGCGGTTGTAGGACTTAGTCTAGGAATTCCAGTGATTGTTGGTGTAGAAAATGCTACGACAGTTCTTAAGGATGGTCAAGAAATAACTGTTGATTCAGCGCGCGGTATTGTGTATGAAGGGCATGCTAACGTGTTATAATAAAAAATTACGTAAAGAGAAGGGTTTCCTTCTCTTTTTTTAATTACTTATCATATAATATAGACAAGCTGATATTGCTTATAAGGGGGAGGAGTATGTGAGAGTACTATTAGCACTTATTATTATTGTCCCGGCAATGGAAATTGGGTTATTGATATTTTCAGGAAAGATGATAGGGGCTCCAAGTACAATCCTTCTAATTATTTTGACAGGAGTACTTGGAGCATGGCTGGCGAAGAAACAAGGCTTAGAAACTCTTCGTAAAGCACAAGAACAAATGAGCTATGGACAAATGCCGGGCTATGCAATAGTAGATGGGATTTGTATACTAGCTGGTGCAATTTTTTTGCTTACACCAGGATTTATTACTGATTTAACAGGATTATTATTATTAATACCTCAAACTAGATCCTTCATTAAGCCGTTTATTGGGAAGTTATTTCAAAGGATGATCAATAAAGGACAGTTTACATTTATTAGACGATGAAAAAGCCATTGAATTCAATGGCTTTTTCAATATCCAGCACTAAGCTGCTGCTACTATTTAACCTCTTGTTTCCCAATAATAAATTCCCATATTTCTCCCAAGACTCCGGTTGAATGTAATGTTTTTATGACAACAAGCGTAACTGGACCAATAATCAAGCCTAAGAAGCCAATTAATTTAAATCCGACGAAGAGAGCAATTAGTGTTGCTAGTGGATCTAAACCAATACTGGATGAAAGAATTTTCGGTTCCATAATTTGTCTTTGTACAACGACAATGAGGTATAAAACACCTAATCCGATTGCAAATTGTATATCTCCACTGAATGCTGCATATATAATCCAAGGAACAAACACTAGTCCTGTCCCTAAATAAGGGAGTACATCAACAATGCCTATTATTAATGCGATTGTTATGGCATATTCCACTCTTAACACTAATAACCCGATTAATACGATAACGGCTGTAATTGAAATTAGTGTTGCTTGAGCCTTTATAAAACCAAATAAAGCCTTTTTTAGCTCCAAAAATACTGATCTACTACTAGTTCTTGCTTTTGCTGGAATGAATCTCTGACCAATTTTAATGAGTTTTTCCCAATCTTTACTTATAAAGAATGTTGCTAGCATTGAAAAAATGATGACTGTTGCTGCATTAGGCAACCATCCTAAGATCTCAGGTATAATCTGGAGGAGTGATTGGATGAATTGACCTACATTCGTAGTAATTGTTTTCCCGACATTTTGGATATTTTCCATTATCGATTGTTGCTGTCCTGTGTCCAGATTATCAAACATATTTGTTAATTGCTGATAGAGAGGTATTAGTTGACCAGCAATCAAATCCTCTATATAGATGACAAGCTTTTCAAAATGATCTGGAACTACCTTTGATAGATAATTTGCTCCAGAAATAATTTCAGCTATTAATAATGTAAGTAAGCCAGCAACAATAGCAAAAACAATGATAATTCCAAGAAAAACTGCTAAGGATCGCGGCATTTTTCCTTTTCGTTCGAAGAAATTTACCAATGGATTAATTAAAAATGCAATAACTAAAGCAAAAATGAATGGATAGGTTACGCTAGAAATCAAATATACAAGTACTGCTCCAATTACTATTAAAGTAGCAACTAATAGAAAACGGAGAAAACGATATATGTAATTAACATTCAATCAATCTTGCTCCTCTCTAAAAATTTTCCTTTTTATTTTATAGTCACTTGTATAGCTTGAAAAGTAATACGTAATAAGGAATAATAAGTTCCCATTATGGAGAAAAAATTTTTTATATGATATGATAAATTACAGTAGCAAGTAAAAATTTCGAGGAAAAAATGCAAGAATAGACATCATAGACAATATCAATTTTATGAATAAAAAATAAGTTGAATTACAAAAAGTGTATATTTTTCAAATAAAAAGCTTTTTTGTAATAATATTTTTATCAGCATTACAGTTCTTTTGATTCACAAGAGTCTGATAATTGATTATAATATAACCTAGGATTGCATCTTTTCCTGTATATTTTATATACTTGCAACGTTAAAGTTTAAATGGTCACGGAAATATTATTTTATTATCATGTGACTATATGAGCAAAGTACAAAATGAAAGCATTTTCTTTGAAATGTGTTTGCTTTGTGTTGGGAATGTTTTCCCTTGAGCAATCGCTCATTTTACCTCGAAGTAGTCAATGGGATATGGGGAAATTTTTAAAAGGAGAGGGTCTTATGACAGCAACAAAAGGTCTAGAGGGAATTGTAGCTACTACGTCCTCAGTAAGTTCAATTATTGATGACACATTAACGTATGCAGGTTTTAACATCGATGATTTAGCTGAAAATGCTAGTTTTGAAGAAGTTGTCTATTTATTATGGCATCGAAAGCTACCAAATAAAGGGGAATTGGTACAATTAAAGCAACAACTTGCTGAAAATGCGAGCTTACCACAGGAAATATTAGAACATTTCAAGACATATCCAATTGGCAAGGTGCATCCAATGGCAGCACTTCGCTCAGCTATTTCGTTATTAGGTTTATATGATGAGGAAGCAGATGTAATGGATGAGGAAGCTAATTATCGAAAAGCAATTCGTCTTCAAGCTAAGTTACCTACAATTGTAACTGCTTTCTCTCGTGTACGAAAAGGTTTGGAACCGGTTGCGCCGCGAACTGATTTAAGTTTTGCTGGGAATTTTCTATATATGCTTTCTGGTAATGAACCAAGTGATATTGCTGAAGAGGCTTTTAATAAAGCATTAGTTCTTCATGCCGACCATGAGCTTAATGCATCAACCTTTACTGCACGTGTATGTGTGGCAACACTATCAGATGTATATTCTGGGGTAACTGCTGCAATTGGTGCATTAAAAGGTCCACTGCATGGTGGTGCAAATGAAGCTGTAATGAAGATGCTTTCTGAAATTAGTGAAGTTGATAATGTTGAAAGCTATATTAAGACCAAACTTTCTAATAAAGAAAAAATAATGGGATTCGGCCATCGAGTATACCGTCAAGGCGACCCTCGTGCAAAGCATTTGAAGGCAATGTCAAAAAAATTGACAAGCCTAACTGGTGAACCAAAATGGTATGAAATGTCTACGAAGATCGAAGAAATAGTAACAAGTGAAAAACCACTTCCACCAAATGTAGATTTTTACTCAGCGTCTGTTTATCATAGTCTTGGAATTGATCATGATTTATTTACACCAATCTTTGCAATAAGTCGTGTATCAGGGTGGTTAGCACATATATTAGAACAATACGAGAATAATCGACTCATTCGTCCTCGTGCTGAATATACAGGACCTGGAATGCAAAAATATATTCCGATTGAACAAAGAGGCTAAAAATATAGTATGATATAAGATGTGTGAAAGAAATGAATCTTTTAAGAAGTTACTTTAATCATTCATTATTTTAAGTAACTTCTACTATCTAATTTAGGAGGAATACTCATGACTCAAGGTGAAAAAATTACAGTTACTAATGGAGTTTTAAATGTACCTAACAACCCAATTATCCCTTTTATTGAAGGAGATGGAATTGGTCCTGATATTTGGGCAGCAGCATCACATGTGTTAGAAGCAGCTGTTGAAAAAGCATATAATGGTGAAAAGTCAATTGTTTGGAAAGAAGTGCTTGCAGGGGAAAAAGCATTTAACCAAACTGGGGAATGGCTACCTGCAGAAACATTAGATGTCATTCGTGAATACATAATTGCGATTAAAGGACCTTTAACTACACCTGTTGGTGGTGGAATCCGCTCATTAAACGTTGCATTACGCCAAGAATTAGACTTATTCACTTGTCTTCGTCCTGTACGTTATTTCAATGGTGTTCCTTCACCAGTTAAACGTCCAGAAGATGTTGATATGGTTATTTTCCGTGAAAATACTGAAGATATCTATGCTGGAATTGAATATGCAAAAGGTTCTGAAGGTGTGGAAAAGCTTCTTAACTTCTTGCAAACAGAATTAGGTGTAAATAAAATTCGTTTCCCAGAAACTTCTGGTATTGGAATTAAGCCTGTGTCTGAAGAAGGAACGAAGCGTCTAGTACGTGCTGCAATTAATTATGCAATTGAACAAGGACGTAAGTCAGTAACTCTTGTACACAAAGGTAATATCATGAAGTTTACTGAAGGTGCTTTCAAGAACTGGGGATATGAACTTGCTGAACAAGAATTCGGCGATAAAGTATTCACATGGGCACAATATGATCGTATTGTTGAAGAAGAAGGTAAAGATGCAGCAAATAAAGCTCAAGCAGATGCTGAATCTGCAGGTAAGATTATTGTAAAGGATTCAATTGCTGATATTTTCTTACAACAAATTCTTACACGTCCACGTGAGTTTGATGTTGTTGCAACGATGAATCTTAATGGAGATTATATTTCTGATGCACTTGCTGCTCAAGTTGGTGGAATTGGTATTGCACCAGGAGCAAATATTAACTATGAAACAGGACATGCAATTTTCGAAGCAACACATGGTACAGCTCCGAAATATGCTGGCTTAGATAAAGTAAATCCTTCATCTGTATTATTATCTGGAGTATTATTGCTTGAACACCTTGGATGGAATGAAGCTGCAAAATTAATCATGGATTCAGTTGAAAAAACAATTGCATCGAAAGTTGTTACTTACGACTTTGCACGATTAATGGATGGGGCAACTGAGGTTAAATGTTCAGAATTCGGTAATGAGTTAATTAAGAATATGAGCAAGTAATTTAAATGCTAAAGTTGACTACCCTACTATATACTATTCTTATAGGGTAGTCTTCTGTATGGATAATAAAAAGGGAGGAATTTGTAATGAGTCAATTTACGCGTAAGAAAATATCTGTTATTGGTAGTGGATTCACTGGAGCAACAACAGCATTCCTTATTGCACAAAAAGAACTTGGAGATGTAGTTCTAGTTGACATTCCTCAAATGGAAAATCCTACTAAAGGGAAAGCGTTAGATATGCTAGAAGCTGGACCTATACAAGGATTTGATGCAAATATTACAGGTACATCTGATTATGCTGATACTGCCAATTCAGATATTGTTGTTATTACAGCTGGTATTGCTCGTAAGCCTGGGATGAGCCGTGATGACCTAGTTCAAACAAACCAAAAAATTATGAAAAGTGTTGCTGGAGAGATTGCAAAACACTCCCCAAATAGTTATATCATCGTATTAACAAATCCTGTGGATGCAATGACATACACAGTGTTCAAAGAATGTGGATTCCCGAAAAATCGTGTTATCGGTCAATCAGGAGTTCTAGATACTGCTCGTTTCCGTACATTCATCGCACAAGAGCTTAATCTATCAGTGAAAGATATTACAGGATTTGTCTTAGGTGGCCATGGTGATGACATGGTTCCACTTGTACGATACTCATATGCTGGTGGTATTCCATTGGAAACATTAATTCCGAAGGACCGATTGGATGCGATTGTAGAACGTACTCGTAAAGGAGGCGGAGAAATCGTAAATCTCCTTGGTAATGGTAGTGCTTATTACGCTCCGGCTGCTTCACTTGTGGAAATGGTTGAAGCGATTCTTAAGGACCAACGTCGTGTCATTCCTTCCATCGCATATTTAGAAGGCGAATATGGTTTTGACGGTATATACTTAGGCGTACCAACTATTCTTGGTGCAAACGGGATTGAACAAATCATTGAGCTTGAACTTACTGAAAGTGAAAAAGCAGAGCTTGCAAAATCAGCAGAGTCAGTAAAAACTGTAATGAATATCCTGGCATAAAAGTTTAGTAAGAATGATTCGGGGATATTCTCCGAATTTTTTCTACATAGGGTTTGGAAACGGTTTCATATTTTGTGGAGGTGTACAGTTCATCATGTTACTTGGAAAGAAGAGAAAATTAGGTAGGAAAATCGAGGAAATGTCTGTTGGGGAAAAACTGTCATTAACTGAGAAGATTGAAGACAAGGATTTGCTATTATTTTTAGGACTTACTAACGACTCAAATCCATTGTATATTCAACATGATTATGCTTCCCAAACACCTTTTAAAAAGCCAATCGTTCCTACAATTATGCTGACGGGAATAATTACTTCAGCTATCTCAAAATACTTACCTGGTCCAGGAAGTCACATTTTAAAACAAGAAATGAATTTTACAAAGCCAGTATTTCATTATGGCACTGTTCATTTTCTATTTGAAGTTACAAATGTTGATCAAATGGAGCATACAGTCGAAATAACAGTAACTGCAACAGACGAGGAAGAAGAAACTGTGATCGAAGCAAAAATAATCGTATGCCCTCCTCACCGGTTAGAGCCCATTGAAGGAAATATATTAGAAAACTTTTAACTGAAAAGAGAGGGTAACCTCTCTCAGATTGTCGACAAAAGGCACCGAGAGGAATCCCTCTCGGTGCCTTTTGTC
>NZ_JAKTTI010000058.1 GCF_022427965.1 Fredinandcohnia quinoae
AAGCACCCTATAGAAAGCACTTTTTTAAAGTGTCTACTCTATAGGGTACATTTTAGATGACAGGTTCCTCAATTAAACAATACCTCTACATACTCTCTTCCCTTACATTCAAACAACATCACTATCTGACTCTCTGTTACCCGATCAACCGACAATTCCGGAAGCGCATCCTTCGCAAAAAATCCAACATCCGATGTTTCCACACTTGATTTTGCCTCGCCACCAACAATCTCACATTCAAAAAATATTTTATATATATGATAAATATGTGGTGTATGGGGATGCATATTTCTGTCTAACACAGCAAGTACCCGCTTAGGTTTGACAATATAGCCTGATTCTTCTTCAACTTCTTTTACCGCATTTTCAGATGGAGAGACACCGATATCTGCCCAACCACCTGGTAAGGTCCAGCCATTGTCACTTTTTTCTTTAACGAGGAGAATTTTATCATCTTGGAAGACGACCGCACGAATATCAACCTTTGGTGTTTGATAACCTTCTTCCTTGATAAAGATTGATTTTACTTCTTCAAGGTTCTTATTCGAGAATTCCGTAATAATTTCCGCACTTATGTTTCTTAGCTCCTTGAATCGTTCAATATCATATACATCCTTTGAATACGCTAATCCTGATTGGGATATTGCTTGGATTTGCTTTGCCCATTCTAACCATTTAAGACTCATTCATTTCACCTCATTTAGGTGGATAAAATTTTGGGGTATTCATGTTACAAGGAGGACACCCATGGAATTCGTGGTATATGCTCCTTTAATTTCAGATATGCTCTTTGCAGAAGGTGCTTTGAACGTTATTCATGGTAAATGTACGGTCATTTTCGTATTCGCACTTTATAAAATGGTTTATTTCATTTATAATAAGAATATACTAAAAAAGAGAAGTGCGCTAACACTCCTCTTCTCGCAACCTCAACCGTCTGGGTGGTGGTTGTCAAAATACTTTATTTATTTTGGGAACCACCCCTTTGCTTCTGACGGCGTCGGGTGGCTTTCTTGTTTTCTAGTACGTTTTTTCGAAAGGTATATGCGCTTATTTCACGCACTATTCCTTTCTAGGGGACGTATCTAGAAACACAGTTATCATAGATGAACTGTGTTCCTAATTTTTACGAATGCGAAACAATAAGTTCCACTTCCCCTTTTATTTCAAAGCTACCTAGTCCACTAGGTAAAATAAAATGAGTTCCTTTTTTAATCGGGAAACTTCCTTCTTCGGTTATAATTTCACCGGCACCCTTTAAAACGCTACCTATTAAAAATGGCTTGTCTTGTTCGAATGTAGTTGAAGTTGTGACATTCCATTTATAGACTGAGAAATATTCTTCTTTTATAAATGTAGTGATGGCTGCCCCTTGGATGGTTTCAGTCTGTGGGGTTACTGGAAAGTCTCGATGTGGTACAGTTGTGACATCAATTGATTTTTCAATATGTAGCTCTCGCTTTTGACCATTTTGATCAACGCGATCATAGTCATAGACACGGTAAGTTGTGTCTGAGCTTTGCTGCGTTTCAAGGATGAGAACACCTGAACATAGAGCATGAATAGTGCCACTCGGTACGTAGAAGAAATCACCTGGTTTTACTTTTACCCGACGTAAAAGCTCATTCCATTCGCCAGACTCAATCATTTCGATTAACTGTTCCTTTGTCTCTGCGGTGTGGCCAAAAATAATTTCAGCATCTGGTTCACAATCGATGACATACCAGCACTCCGCTTTGCCAAGCTCACCATTTTCATGCTCATTTGCGTATTCATCATTTGGATGAACCTGCACAGATAAATCATGATTCGCATCTAATATTTTTGTTAAAAGTGGGAATACTTCCCCCTCAAGATTTCCAAATAGTTCACGATGATCACTCCAAAGGTTGCCAAGCGTTTTCCCTTCGTATTGGCCACTGCTTACGATACTTTGTCCATTCGGATGTGCCGAAACTGCCCAGCACTCTCCAGTTAGTTCAGATTCTATTGGGTATCCGAACTCTGTTCTTAGTTTGGTACCTCCCCAAATTCTTTCTTGAAACAGAGGAGTTAAAAAAATTGGTTGTTTCAAAATAGAGCACTTCCTTTTAATTGTTTGTAAACATAAGTTTATCATGAAATTTGCTTGTTTTGGCTGGACTTTTATGAATTAATTCGAATCGGAAAGACAGATATGCACGATATTTGAGAAATACGGGCGTTATTTTAGAAATACGGACGTTACTTAGAAAATACGGCTGTTATTTCAGATTTACGGTCATTATGCATTTTCCGCTGAATAGGCTTGATTCAGTTTTATTCGCGATACCTGATTTTTATGAACGATCACCTGGATTTGCACGATAAAAGAAATTTATGCGGGTTCGCCAAAATATATGCACACACACATCATTCGAAGGTGCAGCACCCCAATCATTTTTTCATAGCAAAAATTAATCTAAATAATTGAGCAGTCGTCATTTTCAAATTATCGTAGGCAACCTTTGGATCCATCGCTTCACCTAGTGACATTGGCTCGTTCACAATTGAAAAATATGACGTAATACCCAGCTCATTAAGTGTGGATGCTTGTTTGGTTACACCACCTGCTAGTGCAATAACCGGAATCCCCCTTTTTGCAGCTAAACGTGCAACTCCTAGAGGAGCCTTTCCCAGTGAAGTTTGTCCATCAAGCTTCCCTTCGCCTGTGATGACGATATTGACACTTTCTATTTTCGCTTCCATTCCAAGCGTGTTCAATATAAGATCGATTCCTGAAAGTAATTGTCCATTAAGAAAGCCAGCAAATGCTGCACCAAGTCCGCCCGCTGCTCCGGCACCTTCAATTTGTTGAATATTTTTAATCAATACACTTGAGACGAGCTCAGCAAAGTGCATAAGTCCCTGATCCAGACTTTTTATCATTTCTGATGTCGCACCTTTTTGTGGACCAAATATATAAGCAGCCCCATTTAAACCATGCAGCGGATTATTCACATCGCAAGCGACCTTGAATGTACATTCTCTTAATGCAGGGTGGGCTCTGCTCGTATTAATTGTTCGAATCTTTGTGAGTTCGCCACCACCGCACCCAATTTCTTTTTGTTGTTTATTTTGAAATGAAAATCCTAACGCCTGTAGCATACCTACTCCTGCATCATTCGTCGCACTTCCACCTAGACCAATCACAAAATCGCGACATCCCCTATTAATCGCATCTAAAATAAGCTCCCCAACACCATAAGTTGTTGTGATGGATGGGTTTCGTTCACCTTCAGGCACGAGCGGCAACCCACATGCCGCTGCAACCTCAATCACCGCAGTATGGCCCGTTCCTAATATCCCATATGTGGCATGTACTTTGGCACCGAGTGGACCCGTGACCTCTTTTTCGACAAATATACCTCGCGTTGAGTGAACAAGTGCCTCTACCGTACCTTCACCACCATCAGCTAACGGCACTGATAGGATTTCGGCATTTTTTGATACAGCTTGAATTCCCTCTTTAATCGCCTCACTACACTCGATTGAGGTTAAGCTCCCTTTAAAAGAATCAACTGCTATGAGCACCTTCAAACAATCTACCTCCTGATCTTAAGTGGCTGGCATTTCTTTAACTATATCGTGAAAATTTTCGTTTGGGTATATGTGTGGGTTTTATGTTTTTGGTGGGGGAATATGGATTTTTTTGAGGGCGCGCAAATCTTGGCGTAACGTGCATTTATTTGTGTTAGTGTGCATTTATCACTTGGGAGGGCGCATATACCTTCTGAAGCGTGCATTTATTGCCGGGAACGTGCATTTATCTCTGGGTGCGCGCATTTATTGCCGGGAACGTGCATTATCCACTGGGGCGCACTTTTTTCTAAATAAATATACATCTAATTATGTGAAAAAAAAATATCCACACAAACGAATGAAATTTCCTTAATATTTTTCCCCAATTTGTGACATATTTGTGTATAATCTTACTATATATGAGTAATTTTTCAATTACTCTTAAAGTCTACTAAGGAGGAATATTATCAATGCAATGTCCAAATTGTTCCCACGAAAATGTGGGTGGAAAGTTTTGTGTAAAATGTGGTACACAGCTAGATGCTGGGGTACAAGCTGAGCAAGCAGCTACAGTTGAATCAGTACAACCAACTGTTACTCAACCACCCGTTCAGCCACAGGTGCAATCAGCACAACCTGTTCAACCGGCACAACCACAGCAGCCCAACCAAGCATTAGAGGCAACTAAGAAAATTTCAAAATTATATTTTGCCTACTTCATGCAAGGGTTGAAGAGCCCAACAAATATGGCTCAAAATGTGAAAGGTGATCAATTCATTAACGGAATCATTACGATGATTTTATATGCAATCAGTATTCCATTAATGGTTTACTTAGGTTTAAGAGGTAGTGTATTCTCGCCTTCCTTTACAGATGCTGCTCTTAAACCAGGCTTTTATTATCTTTTATTTATTGGTTTTGTAGCACTAGTAACATTTGGAGTAGTTAAATTAGGTAGAGTCGAAGCTTCCATTCAGGATGTATTTGCGCGCTTCGGTGCCTTCTTGATTGTCCCTACTTTATTCTTAATTACTGCTTTAGTCTTATCAATTCTTAAGATTGAATTATTTATGTTACTTTTATCATTTGGTTTCATTGGTCTATTCCTAGTTATTCCATTTACAATCTATTCTTTCAAACGTAACACAGTTGGTGGATTAGATGGCGTATATGCAACATTTTTAACGTATCTTGCTATTATCCTATTTTTTACGACTGTTGCAAAAGTCATCATTAATCAAATCACAGATATAATTGGATTTGGACTATTTTAAGATTGTGTAAGACACCTCCGCATTATGTGGAGGTGTTTTTATTTTGGCTAACAGACTCGGTTAATGATCTTTGTATCTTGAAAAACAAAAGTTAACTTTTCATTTTCAAAATTAGCCAGGTTTTGAACAGGATAATAGATAACCTTTTCAACCTATAAAAAAGTTAATCTTTCGTGCTATAAAAACCTTATATTTATAGAAGAATGCGGATTGTAGGTTTAAAAGTGGCTTTTAATTCATATTTAAGTGGGTTTATGCGCTATAACTTATGAATTACGGTTTAATCTGGGGTAAGTTCTCTAACTTGTAAAGAGGAAATGCGTGTTATTTTGGATATTTGCACGTTACGCTTGGGATATGCTCGATAATCTGAAAATATGCGCGGTACATTTGGGGTATGCACGTTATTTTCGATATATGATCGTTACGCTTGAGATATGCGCGTTCCTTTGGATATTTGCTCGTTAAGTCGGAAATATGCGCGTTGATGCTAATATATGTGCCTTAGCTGAAATTTATGCACGTTAGCCCGAAAATCAAAATATACACACATTCATATGCACGCTTAACCCAATATATGCGCGCTCCTCCTAATACATGCGCGTTCACCCCAATATATACACACTCCTCCTAATACATGCACGTTAAACCAAATATTTGCACGCTAGCCCAAACACATACGCTCTCCCAACACCTTTACTCAATCACCAAAATACATACACCCTTCAACTCCATTCCAACACAAAAACCCTAGTTTCCTAGGGTTTTTCGATGTTGGACAGTAGTAGTTCGCCGGATGCTTCGTCGAGTATGGCGGTGTAGGTCCATTTATAGTCTTTTGTTTCATATTCTCCACCTTCGTAGTAGATGGTGATGGTTTCGGATGTGTTGATTTTGTATGTGTTGCCTTCGTTTGACCAACCAAGAACCTCGTAGTTGTCCAGCCCTTCGGTTGTTCCTTTTTCATTTAAGTTTTTCACAAGGTTTTGTTGTGATTTGTACAGATTGCTTCCTTCCTTGAGATAAGGGGAAACGAGACTGAAATCATTATAGTTAATGGCTGCTGTTAATCCGTTCAAATAATTATCCATCAAGGCATATACCCGTGGTTCATCCTCGACTTTTTTCATTGCTTCGGCAGTCTCTTTACCGAATTCAGTTTCTTTCGCGTCTTCGTTCTTAATTTCTTTTACTTTATCATCCTCATCAAAGCTATCATACTCTGAATATTCCTTTTCATCGATTAACCAAGTTTTATTTTCTTCATCAAACTCGAGTATCAGGAATCTACCACTTGAGAATGCTTCTGATTTCCCACCAATTTCTGAAATGCCTTCATACAAATTCAATGTTGGGATGCGCGCATACCATTTTGATTCAACGAACTCAAGATAGATTGAATCCATTAAGAACTGAGTACCCATATACTTCCCTTTGAAATAAAATCCATCTTCGCCAATTGCGATTAGTTCACCTTCTAGAGGCGTCATGTAATCCTCAGTTACGGTTGTTATCTTGGAGAAATCTCCTGTTGCAAAGAAATTCAGCTCTTCAAGATTATACTTTTTAACCGTCTCCATGATGTCAGTAAATTGTTCATCTGAAAAAGGCGTAGATTCGACTGTCATATACGTATCTTCAATCGCAACTTCTTCAGTCTTTACCTTGCCCCATGGATACGTAATTTCAAGGAACATCTTCATTGACCCATCTGTTAAAACTGGACCAAAATTCGGGTTCTCGCTAATATCAACCCCCGTATCCTCACCGTTAATGAACAGCTTGCTAGGAACAGCTTCATCACCCATATTCCCACCTAAAGTTACCTCAACCTCTTCACCTTCTAAATACACATCGACATACTCATCATCTTCGGTATTCACAAGATCAAGCTTGTCCACTTTTACTAATTCGACAAAATCAGTTTTTAACTTTGCTTCTAGTTTGTAATGGCCAGGAATAAATGGGCCATAGTTTTTTTCAAAATTAGCCTTCGTTGATTTACCGATTTCTTCACCATTTAAGAAAAGGGTAGTATCCTTATAGTTCGTGCTAATCGTTACATATACAGGCTTGATATTTAATTTATAATTATCGTATAGGAAGAACTTCTTCCCGTCTTTTTTAAGGGTAACGAATAATTCCCCATCATCCGCAAAATTATGGCGATCATATGATTCCGATTGATCACGTAATTCATCAATGATATCGTGCTTAACATCAGGGTTTTTATCAATATACTCGACAAGTCCGCCAATATTTTTTTCATTAATTTTAAGATCACTGTCTTCAGAAGAAAGCAATCCGACTAATGCCTTTTTATCCTTTTTATTAAGGGCTTCTTCAAATTTATCAATCGTTCGTTCTTTATCGACAAAGATACCACCAACCTTATAACCTGCGAATAAAAGAACGACAACTGCAGCAATTATGCTAGCAATGATTTTCGTCTTTTTTGTTATTTTAATTGATGGTTGTGTTTGACTTCTTTGGCCAACTGACCTGTCTTGGTTATCGACCCTTGAATTTGGCTGCGCGTCAATCGTTGCTGCAACCTTTGCAACTCCAGTTTGCGGATCCTCCTCAACAGTAGGGGCCACGGCACCAACCTCAAAACCACATTCGGTACAAAAGGACGCTTGTTCCTCGATTTTTGAACCGCAATTATTACAAAATGCCACCTTCATTTCCTCCCTAAATAACTAATAAGTAGAAATATTTTTTGCGGGAAAAACTTTGTTTCACCGCTATTTTTTTAGTAGACCACAAGAACCGTCCCCCTGGTTCCCAAATAAATAATATAATAGCTCTTCATCGCTTTGGGGGGATACGCCTTGTGCGATCGCGCTGTTTCTTGCATCTTCTAGTGTTCCGGAAAACTGTAAATTTCCCTCTTGTAATATACCAATTTTGTCGCAAAGAAAGAGGATCTCACTCATATCATGTGTTGTGTATACAACCGTCTTCCCACGGCTTGCAAGATCACGAATCGATTGGTTGATTTCAAATTTGGATTGAATGTCAATCCCAACTGTCGGTTCATCCATCAGTAAAATATCTGGATTATGGATGAGGGCAACTGCAATATTTAATTTACGCTTCATCCCACCGGACAAGCTAGACACCTTTTCATGCCATTTTTCTTGGAGTTGAACCATTCCACATAGGTCATATAACTGTTTTTCAGTTACTTTATCTCTCGCAAATTTACTCCAGAGCACAAGGTTTTCCTTAACTGTCTCCTGTTCCCATAAAGCAATATCCTGGGGGACGTAGCCAATCATTTCTCGAACATGTTTCATATTTTTTGAAAGTTCAAGACCATTCATGGTAATCGTCCCTGATGAGGCCCTCGAAATCGTTGCTAAAATTGATAATAAGGTTGATTTCCCTGCACCATTTGCGCCAAGCAAACCATAAATTTCACCTGTTTCTATCGTTAGTGACACATCTTGTAATGACTTTTTATTCCCATACGATTTACTCACATTCTCAATTGTAATCACGCTTAACCCTCCGTATCGCAAATACAATCAGTCCACTAGATACACAGATTGCAAGGATTGTCTGCATATTCGTTGCTGTATGCTGCACGAATGACTGCGGGAATACTTCACTTAGCTCTGGTACCGGAAAAAAGCTCCCACCTAAAACTCCAACAATTAAAACAAAGAGAAAACTACTAATATAGTAGCTATTCAAATTACGTGTAAAACTAGCAAACAAGACACTCAAACTCATACATATAAAAAGATAAAGAATCATTGCAACTAACAGTGACATCCGATTTTCAACGATGTCTAATTTAATAAAAATAATAAAGCTCATGAATGCTTGCAGTACATGTAAAATGAAATAACCGCTAATACTTTTCCATAAATAGGAGGATAAACCTTGGTAGGTAGTTTGAATCCGCGCAAAAATGGTGTTTCTCTCTTTGATTATCCAATCAATTGCTAGAAAACAAGCAAGCATTGTAAAAAATGTCCACAAGCCAAGATATGGATTGATGATTTCAGACTTCGCATCTACTATGTCTTTTCCACGTTGCTCGATATAATCAATCGTCATGAGAGGCTCGGGATCCCATTGCGCATCCGTATACGCATAAGCTTCATCCCAAATCGAAGAGTCCTCAATTCCCTTTTGATTATACAATTTTTCGACATGTTCTGCAGCTTTAATATTACTCGTTAACCTAATAACTTCACTTGCCATCACTTCCCTGACAATTCCAACTGCCATCGAGGATGGTGACACCCATACTTCAATTGTGTCTTCTCTTTTTTCTTGTAAAAGATTGTCCTGGAAACCTTGTTTAATCATGAAGATACTATCGACTTCATTCGTTGCTAATAGCTTCTCAGCCTTTTCCCTTGATACATTTGTGATAGTAATTTTTGACTGGTCACTCATTCGTTTCGTAATTATTTTTGAAAAATCGCTCTTGTCTTCATCCACTAACGCAATCGGGATTGCGAGCTCTTCCTGCCCCTTTTCAAAAAGGGAACCAAGCCCAATCGTCGCTCCAATTGGAATGATAAAAAGAAATAGAAGTGACACTGGGTTTTTCACGAATTGTTTCATTTTCTGTATAAGAATCCTCATCGGCTCCACCTTCTTTGCCCTAAAAACGCGAGTAATAGAAAGACAATTGATGCCAATACCAATCGATTAGCTGTTAATGAATTCACTTCAAGTAAAAAACTAAAAGACCAGCTTTGTATCGTATAGGAACCAACTTTTTCTAACCAGTCTGGGAAGAAGACAGTTGGAATAAAAAAGCCCCCCGCAATTGCTCCAAAAAGGATGAAGACTAGCCCGACGATTTGATAGATTTGTTGATGATGGAACAATGATTCTAGCATAATAAAAAAAGTGAGAAAGGTGACTAGAATCAATAGTATACCCGCTAACATTCGGATGTCGAACAAATTTCCAGTAAGCCAATAAGACATTGGAATCGCGATCGCATAAGTAATCGGTGCGAGGACAACAATGAGTGAAGGCAAGGTACTTGCGGTCATTTGTGAATCAGTAATACCTCTTGAAAGAAGGCGAAAGCGAAGTGTTTGAGTCGTTTTCCCTTTTACCAAAAGGAGAAATCCATAGCTCCAAAACATGATTAGTAGGAGGAATAGGGATAGGGTGTAGTATTGAACGATGTCTGTTTGAAATAAGTTATGTTTTTCTATGATCTGAAATGGTTCTCCGCGGCCTAGTACGTGTAGTGAGTAGGTTAGGAGGCTTTGTTTGAATTCCGTTTTACGCTCTTTTTTTGTGAACGGGTCGATGCTTGTGAATTCATAGATTGTGTTAATGCCACTTTGCGCTGCTGAGGTGAAGTCAGCAGCGCTTTCCATAATGTGGCGTACTAATTGGGATTGCAAAGGCTTTTGGGCATTGCCAAAAACCTTCACTGGTGTGTTTTCTCCGATTTTCACATTGCTGCTAAATCCTTCTGGAATAATGATCATCGCAGCAATTTCATTGTTGTCCATTAGGTTATTTGCTCTTGTTTCGTCGGTTTTAATGACGTTTGTTAGTTTTGTGAGATGCTCCGATTGCACGAGCTGTTGGATCACGTACTTTGTTTCAAATGTGTCATCATTGTCGACGATTGCGATGTCAAAGAGCTGGACCCGTTCTTCTGTTGTGAGCAGATGAATACAGACGAGTCCAATTCCTGCCAAGAAAACCATCGGGACTACTAAAAGCGTGATTGCTGTTTTCCATGATTTCATGATCATTTTGAGTTGAAATGCAATTAATTTTGTGAAATGTCTCATCGCAGAATCCACCCATTAGTTATTAGAATAATTGTTCAAAAAGTCGACAAATCAGAAGCGAGAAGATCAAGGAACTCGCGACTCGAGGACCGGAACGTATGCTTTTAATACGTGAGGACCGGAGAGGCCGAGTGACGCCGAGATTCGATGTCTTATCATTTGGTGACTTTTTGAACTTCCTTTAATATAGTCCTAGTTCCATCATTAAATCTTGAAGTTTAAAGCCAACCTCTTGACCAATTTCCATAATGTCTTCTTCTGTTAATTCTGCAACATTCATGCCGCTAGCAGTATCCATTTTTGGAAGGTCTACTTTGTCTTTTAGTTTTACTTTTGAGTCTACATTGATGACGACACTTCCTGATTCGTATTCGTCCTCAACATTCACTTCAATTTTGAATTTATTATTCGAATGTTTGTCTTTTACACTAACATCTTTTTCTTGAGTGATTTTTCCACTTACTGGTGTCATGTCATAGAAATCTTCACCATCAAGAACTACATCAAAATCACGGATGATTGTTTGTTTGTTAGGGTTTTTACCTTTGAATTCTGAATTCATTTTAAAAGTAAAGTCCATCACGACATATTCGTATTCTTCAAAATAGAAGTTCGCCTTCATTTTTTCTTCACGGCCATCTTTTGCACCTTTACTATCGTTCGTGAGTTCGAATACCATTTTTCCTTCTGATGCATCTTCTGGGCCTAATTCAATCTTATACTCTTGGTATCTATCATCTTTACCAATTGGTACGTTTTTCGTAGATACTTCCAAGTTCACGTCACCATCAAACGCTATTTCCATATGACGATCTATGATTTGTTCCTTTTTGTCTATTAAAATGACTGATTTGAAGCCATCTGTATAGTCAACATCTTTTAATGCTGATTTTAAGTCTTTCAATGCTGATTTCATTTCTTTTTGGACTTCTTTTTTATCTGTAAAGTCAACATCCATTTCTTCTAATCCAGCGTTTGCAAGTTTCGCAAGGCGATCTGCAATCATACCGTGTAGCTTTTCGTCTTCAATTAGTTCGTCTACGAAACCATTAATAAAAGTTTCTACTTCCTTCGAAGACATTTTAAGTGTGATTTTTCTTAACTTCATTTTTTCCCCATCATGTTCATATGGGACATTTTTTTCTAATGTAAAATAGTCATCTTTTAAAGCTTTAAATACATACTCATAGTAGCGAGATTTAATTTCGTCAATTTCTTTATCACTAAATTTGATCTCATCCCATTTAATAGTTGATAAGTCAAGCTTTTCTGGACCTTCATAGTAAGGGTCAACCATTCTCATAACTTCCCCATACTCATCAAGGTTCAAATAGAAATACTTATCATAAAGAGTTGGAACTTTTAGGCCAAGTTGTTCTGTAGATTGGTAAAGTTCTAGATCAACAACTGATGAACCATCCATTTCCAAGCCAATTGTATTGAAGCTTGCTTGCTTCTTAGGGTCTTGATCTGACTTGATTACGAGTGCTGCTTGGTCAAGAATTTCTTGGACCATTTCTAGTGTTGGGTCAGGGTATTCGGTATCCATCTCAACATTTCCACTTAGCTTTAGCTCTGAGCTAGATGGGCTTTCGAGCATTTCTTCTTGGAATTTAAGATCTTCCCCATATTGATCTTCGAATTGATCCATTGTGCTTTTATATGTTTTCGCTTCTGCCATTAAGTACAATTCTTTCGGTCCATTTAATAGGGTGAAGCCCAGTGCTGTACCTCCCCCAACTAGAAGAACGGCAATGATGCCGATAATCAGCCATTTTTTCGGGAATACCTTTGGTGTTCTTTGGTGTTGCTGTGTGATTTCAACTGCAGGAGCCACTTGTTCAATTTCTGTGCTCTTCCCACATGATGGGCAAAATTTTGCCGACTCGGTTACTTCTTTGCCACAATTGGGACAAAACTTCATTATTTCTTCCTCCTCTTTCTAATTCACGCATGGATTTCTTTGCGCTCAATTTGGAAACCTTTCAAAGATACTAGTGTACCAGAAAAATCCCCCTTTATAAGTAAATGATGAATTCTATAATATAATAAGGAATTCATTCGACATATACTATACTTTCGACAAAAGTAGACAAAGTTTTAGTCCTTAATTCCTACTAAACTCTAAAGTTTTTGGCGAATGCTGGTTCTAAAGGGTTAGGTTGGAGCGTGGTAAATGTTGGGGAGGAGGAGAATTTTCAGGGCGTGCATGTGCTTTTGGGGAGACTGCATTTATTTTGGGTATCGTGCATAGTTCCTATGTTGCGCTCATTTATCCGGGACAGCACGCATTTGTTCCAGGAAGCGTGTATTTGTCTTGGGGGTGTTCAGGAGTGTTCATTTATTTTAGTAGCATGCATTATTTTGTGTATCGTGCATATTTTTTAATTATCAAGCATATATCCAAAATAACATGCATATACGCCAGAGAGCGTGCATATATTTCAAGGAATGCGCATATATCCTAATTATCGTGCATACGTCCTGACCTGCGCGCATATATTCCAGTTAACGTGCATTTCCAAAAATTATCGTGCATATCTCATAATTAACGAGCATATCCTCTTCCTGCTAGTCTTTATACTTTCCTTTAAAAATAGTTCTTCCTTAAATCCCCAGAATATCTTTTATTTACTAGTACCATTTCACTATTAATGATGCCATAATGTTTTAGTACTTTTTTATTATTCATAAGGGGTGTCACATCATGAAAATTGAACTTAAAAACCCAGCTGGGCTTACAAAACGAGTAAAAGTAGGATTTAGTTGGACTACCTTTTTCTTTGGATTTTTCCCAGCATTATTCCGAGGAGATTTAAAATGGGCAATAATTATGTTTATTATCGCTGCTGCACTCGGATCATTTACATTTGGTCTTGGCGGAATCATCGCAGATATCGTTTTCGCATTCATCTATAACAAATTATATATAAAAGAAATGATCGAAAAAGGCTATCAACCAGCAAATGACGAAGCAAGAACTATATTAGAAAATAAACAAATTCTTTCAAGAACTGCATAAATTAACTAAGAGCCAGCCATTCGTATAAAAAAAACGATTGGCTGGCTTTTTTTAGATGGAAATTTTATAAATTCTACCTTTATTTTCACCAGTAAATTGGAAGTTTAATGATTTTAAGATGCGAGTTGCGGCAGATCTGGATGGCAGGTTAAGAAATTCGCGTAGTTTTTGGTTTGTTATAGTATTGCCAAATAGCAATACATAGTCCTCAATCGCAGCAATATGTGCGTCTTTATCAGAATGCCCGCAAGAGGTACACTCCCATTTTCTAGGAAGCCTCTTCATCGGTAATGTTCCACACTTTGGACAGTGCACCCCTTTTAAAATGTCGTCTTCATGAAGATCAAATTCCTCAAGAATACTGTTGTCATAAGGGGTATTAAGCTTGAGGAGAAGCTTTGTTAATTTTTGAATTTGCTTATGATCAAATACTTCAACCTTGAATCTCTTTTCGATATTTCCAATTTTTGTAATCAAACTTAGGCTTTTAATAATTTTATGAATTTGTTTATGGTTTTGTGATGCTGTTACAATTGTCGATGGGTTTGTAATGACCACTAGTGGTTCAATTGGTACTGTTGGAAACTTATAGAGCTGGAGCAAGCTCTTCAATTGAAATTCGTGTCGGGTGATTTGTGCGAGTGGGCTATCGTATGATGTTTTTTGGCCTTCATAGGTTTGGATTAATTGATCGAATTGTTCATCAAAATGTAGTTCACCTTTGTGATTTTTAGCATCGATGGGTATTATCAATGAGGGTGTAATGATTAGAGTGTCAATTTCAAAGTAGTGGTCGTTTGCAGCATCCTGAAGACGAAGTCCATGGAGTATCTGATACTTTTTCTTGTCTAAAAAGCTTACATAATAATCTAGCGATTGTTCTCCTCTGTATCCAGATGCTCTAATTTTGAGCTTTTCCTCCACCCTATCATATTTCGGGTTCGTGTCTGATATCCTTCTTAGTAAGGCTTCTGTTTTTCGCAGCCTCAAGGGACGTATGCGCTTACTGTCTATCATTCTGTCATCTCCTTTATCGTGATACTCGTTATTTTCTGCAAGAATTGTAGAATTCCTGCTAAATTTGATGAAAATCATTTTATTTTGTAATTAAATTTAATCATTTTAATAGTTTTTCTATGTTTATTTTAAGTGTTTGAACTGTAATTTGTACGTTGCTCGGTAGATATGAACGATTTGGATGTATATATGCGCGATATTTGATTGATATGTGCGTTAATTTGAAAATATGCACGTTGTAAAATTAGCTGGGTATAGATTTGCACGATAAAATGAATATTTGCTTGTTACCAAGAGGATATGCACGATACCACAGATATATGCTCGATTATTAAAATATCTGCACGTTACTCAGAGGATATGCTCGTTACCACAAAGATATGCACGTTACTAAATTTTATGCATATTTATCAAAAAACATGTGATTATTCGTGGGATATGCGCGCTCTACCACATATTTGCATGTTACCTCTAATATATGCGCTCTCAAATACGTATTTGCACGGTACCTCTAATATATGCTCGCTCCAACACATATTTGCACGGTACCTCTAATATATGCTCGCTCCAATACTTATTTGCACGGTACCTCTAATATATGCTCGCTCTACCACGTATTTGCACGTTATCACAAATATATGCTCGTCCAACCCACATATTGACGACCCCCTTAATTATTTTCCTGTTATAAAAAGTACCACCACCAACACAAATGAAACTTTTCCATCTTCCAAACGTCTAATACTTATGTAATACTAATATACAATCTAGTAAACTACAAAAGGAAGTTGATCATTAGATGGGTAGGACAGAACGTAACGCAAAGAAGAAGAAAAAGTGGCCAAAAATTGTTGGGATCATTTCGTTAATATTGGTGCTCGCTGTTGGTGGGTATGCCATTTATTTATATCAATCTGTAGCAAGCACGGTTGGGAAGATGCATGAGGAACGGGGGCCATCTGATAAGCGAGTAGAGGAAGTTAACATAAGTGAGAGTGATCCACTTTCAATTCTTCTCGTTGGGGTTGATGAGCGAAAAGGCGACAAAGGTCGAACTGATTCAATCGTAGTTGTTTCGGTAAATCCTAAGCAAAAGTCGATGCAAATGTTGAGTATTCCACGAGATACACGAGTTGAAATTGTCGGAAAAGGGACAGAGGATAAAATTAATCATGCTTATGCTTTCGGTGGAATCGATATGACCATCGATACGATTGAGCATTTTCTTGATGTTCCGATTGATTATTTCGTGAAGGTGAATATGGAAGGCTTTCAACAAATTATTGATTCACTCGGCGGGATTGAGGTCCAGAATACATTTGCCTTCTCTTATGGTGGGAATGATTTTCCAGAGGGACATTTATCATTAAAAGGGTCTGAAGCTCTGAATTATTCGCGAATGAGATATGAGGATCCGAAGGGTGACTTTGGTAGACAGGATCGCCAAAAACAAGTAATCAAAGGAATTGTTGATAAGGGAGCAAGCTTTTCATCAATCACAAAGTTTGATGATATTTTAGAAGCTCTTGAAGGAAACGTAACAACAAATATGTCATTCGATGAAATGAAATCGATTCAAGCTAACTATAAGGAAGCTCGTCATAATGTGGATCAATTCACAATTAAAGGTACCGGTAAAACTCTCGATAAATGGTATTACATTGTATCTGAGGAAGAACGATTGGCTGTATCTGAAAGATTGAAAAAGCATTTGGAAATTAAATAGATCGAAAAAAGAAGTAACCATATTTTATGGTTACTTCTTTCAGATTGTCGACAAAAGGCACCGAGAGGAATCCCTCTCGGTGCCTTTTGTCA
>NZ_JAKTTI010000059.1 GCF_022427965.1 Fredinandcohnia quinoae
TTATCTTGATTAAACGTTGACGCTTGTATTGTGTTCAGTTTTCAAAGAACTTTTTTCTCGCCGCCTCTCAAGCGACTTTATAAGTATAACACCCTGAGTAATGTGGGTCAATACTTTTTTTAAAAAACTTTTTTCTAAGATTCGTCTGTTTCCCAACAGCGAAATACTAATATACCATCTCATATAGGATGCTGTCAACTAAAAAAACAAATGGCTATTCCATTTGTTTTTATCATAAGATAAACATATCTATAATTACTAAAGCTGCTATTCCCGGAAGTCCCAGCAAACCTGAAATAGTCGCGGTTACAAAATTAATAGGTACATGTAAATCGATTGTTGTTCCAAAGGCATTTAAGAAAAACAATAATAATGCACCAATCATCACTTTTACAAATAATTGTCCAACTAGGCGAATTGGTTTCAGAGGGGCACCTACGATAAGAACAAGTACTATTAATCCACCTAATATCGAAATTACGACTATTGGCTCCAATTATACTCTCACTCCTTCAAGATAACTTGTACCACTATTGTATGAAGGAATTTTCATTTCAGAACCCCTTATATGTATAAGTAGTTCTAATAATAAAATTAGATGAAAATACATATTGAAGTAATGTATATTTATCATCATAAAGAGACAGTACAATTACCAGCCAGGAATGCATAGATACAAAATTCAAGAGTTCTATATTATTTGGTCGACTTTCATCGTTAAATGCCTTTTTCTATTTAATTAATTTCTAAATCCATGAAAAAGCTCCTACTTCATATAAGTAGGAGCCCTTCTAATCATCATAAATTAACTTTGCGTTTTTTTGCTTCTCTTAATAGAAAGAAATATTTCGTTTCTGCTACTTTAAGTTCATTAAGGATGTCGTCAGAAGGTTCAAAACTCTTTTCAATTAGACTTTTTTGCTTCATCCATTCTTGCTTCGTTAATTGTAGCTGGTGTAAAAGCTTCTCATTGAATTCATTTCGAAGCCAACCCTTCCTTTTAAATAGCATGAAATATCCTCCTTACTTATAATTCGCGACGACCTTCAAGTGCTTTTGATAAAGTCACTTCATCTGCATATTCTAAATCTCCACCTACAGGTAGACCATGTGCGATTCTGGTGATCTTAATCCCTGTTGGTTTTAACAATCTTGAAATATACATAGCAGTAGCTTCTCCCTCAATATTGGGATTAGTCGCTAAAATTACTTCCTGTACTGTATCATCTTGTAGTCGTTTCAATAATTCTGGAATCTTTATGTCTTCTGGTCCTATTCCATCCATTGGTGAAATTGCCCCATGGAGAACATGATATAAACCATTGTATTCCTTCATTTTTTCTAATGCGATAACGTCCTTTGGATCTTGAAGAACACAGATGACACTTTTATCTCTTCGTTCATCCTCACAAATGTAACAAGGATCTTTATCGGTTATATGCCCACAATTTGAACAATATGTGAGATTTCGTTTTGCATTTACTAAAGCTTTTGCGAAATCTAGTACGACATCTTCCTTCATATTTAATACAAAAAAAGCCAGGCGAACGGCTGTTTTCGGACCGATTCCTGGCAATTTCATAAAGCTATCGATTAGCTTTGATATTGGTTCAGGATAGTGCATATCTATCTATTTCCCCTCATTGCCTTTAGAATGGCAGGTTCATTCCTTTAGTGAATTGTCCCATTGTTGAGTTTGTTAGCTCTTCAATTTGTTTTAACGCATCATTTGTAGCTGCAAGTACTAGATCTTGGAGCATTTCGATATCTTCTGGATCAACAACTTCTTCTTTTATAATAACGTCGACAATTTCCTTTTGTCCGTTTGCTTTCACGATTACCATACCGCCACCAGCAGTTCCTTCGACTACCTTTTCAGCTAATTCCTCTTGGGCCTTCGCCATATCCTTTTGCATTTTTTGCATTTGCTTCATCATTTTTTGCATATTTCCCATTCCGCCACCACGCATCATGTGTGTGTCCTCCTTTATTTAACAACTTTAGTTATTCTTTTATTTCAATGAGCTCCGCACCGACAATTTTCATTGCTTCTGTAATGAGAGAATCTTCCTCTTGTTCAGATTCATCATCATCATTGCGCTGCCCTCTGATAAACTCTTCACGAATTTTGCCCCAATCATCATCAGGGACACCAATCATTTCAAATCTCGTCCCGGTAATCTCAGTTAAAATACTTTCGAGATTATCTCGAACATTATTATTATTTTCTGCTGCCATTTTACAATGAATTTCATATTTAAATTTTAACACAAATGCGTCCTTAGATGCTGCAACAGGCTCGCTATCTGTTAATAGAGCAGCATGGGATACTTTATTTTGCTTGCGTAAATGCTCAAGCATGTCTCCCCATTTTGTTTTTAAAAGCTCTAAATTAGTCCGTGTTGCATTTTTTAAGATTTCATTGATTCGACCTACAGGGGTACGATAATTATTTCGAACTGACTTTTGCGGCCGCTTTTCCGTAGATTGATTTGTTGCTTGTGTAGAAATGGCTACACCTTTTTCTTTAATAATCTTCAATTCAGATTCAAGATGAGATATTCTATTCAACAACGTGTCAACCTGTGGCATCGAGGTACCATTTTGTGCACCCTCGATTTGGGTTAACTTAACCAATGCTACTTCAAGGAAAATACGCGGATGGTTTGTCCACTTCATTTCCTGTTGGGCTTGATTAAGGATATCAATGATTTCGTATATTTCATTATTTCCAATGCTTTGAGCCAGCTGAACAAACTCTTCATCTACCATGACCCGCTCTAATACTTCTTCTAGCTGAGGAGCAGTCTGATATAAAAGCATATCCCGATAATAAAAAATGAGGTCTTCAATAAATCGCATTGGATCTTTCCCATGATTCATTAAATCATCTAATGTTTTCAATGCAGTTCGAACATCTTTATCTCGAATTGCATTTACTAAACTTGTTAAAAACGATTGGGACACAGCACCAGTAATTGCTAAAACATCCTCCAAATGAACCGATTCGTCACTAAAGGAAATAGCTTGGTCTAGCAAACTAAGGGCATCACGCATTCCACCTTCAGCTGCTCTAGCAATGACATGTAATGCTGAATCATCTACATTAACCTTTTCCGCTTCAATAATGGTCTTCATTCTTCCGACCATTGCCTGAGATGTAATTCTTCGGAAATCAAAACGTTGGCATCTTGAAATAATGGTTAATGGAATTTTATGTGGTTCAGTTGTAGCTAGAATAAAAATCACATGTCTTGGTGGTTCTTCTAATGTTTTTAACAATGCATTAAAAGCTCCAATTGATAACATATGTACTTCATCAATGATATATACTTTATAGCGTACGACACTTGGAGCATATTTAACCTTATCACGGATATCACGGATTTCATCTACACCATTATTTGATGCAGCATCAATTTCAATTACATCGGAAATTGAGCCATCTGTAATTCCCTTACATGCTGGACATTCATTACAAGGTTCTGAGATCGGCGAGCGCTCACAGTTAACTGCTTTTGCAAAAATTTTTGCAGCACTTGTTTTCCCGGTTCCTCTTGGTCCAGAAAACAGATAAGCATGAGAAAATTTTTCTTGAAGTAGGGCATTTTGCAATGTTTTCGTAATATGTTCTTGTCCAACAACATCTTGAAATGATTGCGGTCTGAAGACACGGTATAATGCTTGATATGCCATGATTTTTGCCCCCCTTCTCTTCTTATCTTTCCTTATTATACAAGAAGTGTGTGAACTGTACAAAAGGAATGTTGAATTCATTTTCCTAAGCATAACAAAAAACCCACTCAAATGAGTGAGTTTTACTTATGGATTAAACTGCCGTGCACCTTCCGTCGAATAGCTACCCCAGGCGTTACCTAAGCAGTTAGCTCGGTTCAGGCAACCCTACGGCACATGGGATGATCCACTTACTGCTGCTTCCTTCCGGACCTGACAGGGTTCGTGGGTTCCCATTGCGTAGGACCCAAACGTCAACACCACTTACTTAGGGCAGACCCTACGATAGACTACCCTCTATGAAGGAATTCGGCCTCGCTAGAGCGGATTGCGAGTACAGGGCACCGCTACCTCCCCGCTTAGCACGGCAAAATTGAAACCATTGTTAAGGTGTCACTTGGACACATTTCTAGTATATATGGTTATTCAGAAAAAATCAACGCAAACCATTTGTAAGTTTTTTCTAGTCCCTTTTCTTCAATTGCTTTTTCTTTTTACGTATCTCCCTAAAAAAGGTACTTAATAACTCACTGCATTCTTCTTCTAAAATGCCAGTTACAACATCTACTTGGTGATTAAAACGCTCATCCTGAAGTAAATTCATTAACGTTCCAGCGCATCCACCTTTCGGATCCCTTGCACCATAGACGACTCTTTTAATTCGCGATAGCACAATGGCACCTGCACACATTGGGCATGGTTCAAGTGTTACATAGAGGGTAGCATTTTCTAATCTCCACGACCCCACTTTTTTACATGCCTCATCGATCGCTAAAAGCTCTGCATGTGCGATTGAACGCTGCTCCGTTTCACGCAAATTATGAGCAGCCCCAATAATCTCGCCATCAAGTACAATTACTGCACCAATTGGCACCTCATTTATTGATTCAGCCTTTTTTGCTTCTTCTATTGCCAATCCCATGTAATATTCATCTTGTTTCATCAAAGAACTCCTTTAAGAGGTTGTTCAAAAAGTCCGGGAAAAATAGCTGTCGAATCTCTTCGTTGGCTCGCTTCTGCGCTGCTCATGTATTAAAAGCATACATTCCGCTGCTCGTAGCTTCGCCGCCTCGACCTTCTCGGCTCTTTTTGTCCTCCTTTTTGAACACGACTTTAAACTATAGTCATTAGTGGTAAGTTGTATGCTAAGGTGTATCTGATTACGAACTTATAAGATTTCTTCATTAATTCAATTTTTCACTCATAAATTGATAAGAGTGTTTATTTATATATTAAAATGAGGAGGTCAAACATGCAAATCCACGTAATCCAGTCCGGACAATCATTATTTGGCATTGCACAGGCTTATGGTACTACTGCCGAAGATATTGTAAAAGCAAACCAACTTCCTAATCCTAATCAATTAGTAATTGGGCAAGCCATTGTCATTCCTATTGTAGGACAATTTTATTGGGTCCAACCGGGAGATAGTCTCTGGTCGATTGCCAATAAATTTGGAGTGAACTATCAACAATTAGCACAGATAAATGGAATATCCGCTACACACCCACTTAACATTGGTCTTCGTTTATACATCCCACCAAGACAAAAACGAAATGCTGAATTTAATGCATATGTAGAACCATTGGGATCAAGTGTTAGTCCAGCACTTGAAAGAAGTGCTAGAGAAGCCGCCCCTTATTTAACGTATCTTGCTCCTTTTAGTTTTCGAATTCAACGGGATGGTTCTTTAAAAGAACCCTTGTTGAACAACTTTCCAAGTATTGCAAAAGCACAAAATGTAACATTAATGATGGTTGTCTCAAATATTGAAAACGATCAATTTAGTGATGAATTAGGAAAAATTATTTTAACTAATCAAGATGTGCAAAATAGACTGTTAAATAATATCGTACGAACAGCAAAAAAATATGGCTTCCGTGATATTCATTTTGATATGGAGTATTTACGTCCAGAGGATAGAGAGGCATACAATGCATTTTTAAGAAAAGCTAAGCAACGTTTTAAACAAGAAGGTTGGTTGCTTTCAACAGCACTAGCACCGAAAACAAGTGCAACCCAAAAAGGACGCTGGTATGAGGCACATGATTATCGGGCACATGGGGAAATTGTCGACTTTGTCGTAATAATGACCTATGAATGGGGCTATAGTGGTGGTCCTGCAATGCCCGTATCACCAATTGGTCCCGTTCGTGATGTACTTGAATATGCTATAACAGAAATGCCGGCTTCAAAAATTATGATGGGTCAAAATTTGTATGGATATGATTGGACCTTACCTTTTGTAGAAGGTGGTCAGTATGCAAAAGCAGTAAGTCCGCAGCGTGCAATCCAAATTGCTGCAGAAAACAATGTTCCCATTCTATATGATACAAAAGCTCAGGCACCACATTTTAATTATACGGCTAATGGTAAGGACCATACGGTATGGTTTGAAGATGCACGTAGTATTCAAGCAAAATTTGACTTAGTAAAGGAACTAAATATCCGCGGGGTAAGCTATTGGAAGCTCGGTTTGCCCTTCCCACAAAATTGGTTATTAATTACAGATAACTTTCATGTAACGAAAAGATAATGTATGTATAAAGAACTCAAGAGCTGAGTTCTTTTTTTTTCGACAATATGTAACAATCTTAGCCCTTCCTGTGATAAAATAATGCTTATCTGTTAATTTTTTGGATATTAGATAAAGTTCTTATTGAACGCGCATATAAAGGGGGAAACGAGATGAGCAGGATACCTTTTATTACAGTAGAGGGTCCGATTGGTGTTGGTAAAACCTCACTCGCTAAAGCAATTTCTGATCATTTTCAATTTTCCCTATTAAAGGAAATTGTAGATGAGAATCCTTTCTTAGGGAAATTTTATGACAATATTGATGAGTGGAGCTTTCAAACAGAGATGTTCTTTCTCTGCAATCGTTATAAACAGCTTGAAGACATTAATGAGCTATATTTAAAAAAGGATATGCCAGTTGCTGCTGATTATCATATTTTTAAAAATTTAATCTTTGCTAGTCGTACATTAAAAGACCAACAATATCAAAAATATTTACAAATCTATGATATTTTAACAAAGGATATGCCCGTTCCGAATGTCGTAATCTACTTGCACGCAAGTCTTGATACATTATTAGAAAGAATTAAAATGCGTGGGAGAGATATTGAAAAAAATATTGATCCATCTTATTTAAGTCAGCTTTCATTTGATTATGAACAGTCGATGGATCAATTTGAAAAAACTCATCCAGACATACCAGTTATCAGATTTAATGGTGACGAGCTCGATTTTGTCCAAAATAAAGATGATCTCAAATTGATTTTAACAAAAGTCGAAGAAACCATACATGTAAAAGGAGTCAAGAATAATGAATTTGCGTAATAAATATGATATTCCCAGCAATTCTGTTATAACGATTGCAGGTACAGTTGGTGTTGGAAAATCAACAATGACGAAAGCATTAGCAAATGCACTTGGTTTTAGAACTTCTTTTGAAAAGGTGGATACAAATCCCTATCTTGATCGCTTTTATGCTGATTTTAATCGTTGGAGCTTTCATCTACAAATCTACTTCCTAGCTGAGCGTTTCAAGGAGCAGAAGAAAATCTTTGAGTATGGTGGAGGGTTTATCCAAGACCGATCAATTTATGAAGATACAGGGATATTTGCAAAAATGCATTATGAAAAAGGGACAATGGATCCAGTTGATTATGAAACATATACAAATTTATTTGATGCGATGGTCATGACTCCTTACTTCCCACACCCAAACCTTCTTATTTATTTGGAAGGTAGCCTGGATGATATTATCGCGCGGATTCAGGAACGCGGAAGACCGATGGAGCAGCAAACCCCGACTTCGTATTGGGAAGAGATGCATGAGCGTTATGAAAAATGGATCAATAACTTCAATGCATGTCCTGTACTACGTCTGAACATCAATGAGTATGATATTGTTGATGAAGAACAATCAATTGAACCGATTATTGAAAAAATATCACATTTCATTCATCAAACAGAATTACTAAAAAAATAATGTTTCTTCCTCCTTTAGGCTGATTGCTTAAAGGTTTTTTTATTTATTTCAAAGCATAAAAAAACTCGCTACCAGATGGCAACGAGTTTCTATCTCCAATATTTTATGCGCTAATATTTGAAATATGGCGGAGGAAGAGGGATTCGAACCCCCGCGGGCTTTAACACCCCTGTCGGTTTTCAAGACCGATCCCTTCAGCCGGACTTGGGTATTCCTCCGTATCGACAAGAATTAATATAACACATTTGAAAATAACTTGTCAACGAAATTTAAAACTTTTTTTGATGACCAAGATTTTTATCAATCTTGGCCATCATTTTATCCATCTTTTACTTAATTATTTCACGATTTCCCATATACGGACGAAGAACCTCAGGAATAACAACAGAGCCATCTTCTTGTTGGTAATTTTCTAAGATTGCCGCTACAGTTCTTCCAATTGCAAGACCAGATCCATTTAATGTGTGAACATGTTCTGGTTTTGCGTCACGTTCTCTACGGAAGCGAATGTTTGCTCTTCTCGCTTGGAACGCTTCGAAGTTACTACATGAAGAAATTTCACGATAGGTGCCATAGCTTGGAATCCAAACTTCAATATCATATTTCTTAGCAGCCGTAAATCCAAGGTCAGCACTGCACATGCTTAACACACGATATGGTAAGCCTAATAATTGAAGAACCTTCTCTGCATTTGCTGTTAAGTCTTCAAGCTCTTGATAAGAATCCTCTGGTTTTACAAACTTCACAAGCTCAACTTTATTAAATTGATGCTGACGAATCAAACCACGTGTATCCCTTCCAGCTGAACCCGCTTCTGAACGGAAGCAAGCACTAAATGCTGCATATTTAATCGGGAGTTCCTCACTAGATAATATCTCATCACGATGAAGATTAGTGACAGGAACCTCTGCAGTAGGAATTAAAAAATAATCCTCACTTTCAATTCGGAACGCATCCTCTTCAAATTTTGGCAATTGGCCTGTACCAGTCATACTCGCACGATTAACGATATATGGTGGGATTACCTCTTCATAGCCATGATTTTCAACATGTAGGTCAAGCATGAAATTATATAATGCTCTTTCAAGACGTGCACCTAAGCCTTTGTAAAATACAAAGCGACTACCTGTTACTTTCCCTGCACGTTCAAAATCTAGAATTTTAAGATTGTCAGCAACCTCCCAATGAGGCTTTGCCTCAAATGCAAACTCAGGCAGTTCCCCCCATTTACGGATTTCTACATTATCATCTTCAGTTTCCCCAATCGGAACACTTTCATGAGGGATATTTGGAATTGAGAGCATTAAATTTTCTAATGTTTCCTCGACACCCTTTAATTCATTATCTAAAACTTTAACCCGATCTCCTACTTCACGCATCTCCGTGATAAGTTGATCTGCATCTTTCTTCTCACGTTTTAAGGCTGCGATTTCTGCAGACACTTCATTTCGTCTACTTTTTAACTCTTCTGTCTTAGCAATTAACTCACGACGTTTGCTATCTAATTCCTCAAATCGCCCAAGGTCAGTTAAATCCTCACCACGACATTGTAACCTCTGTTTTACTTCTTCAAAATTGGTACGTAATAACTTAATATCAAGCATTATAAAAAGCCTCCTTTAAAATATAAAAAACCCTCATCCCAATGAAGGGACGAGAGTTACCCGCGTTACCACCCTAGTTGAAGACACAAATGTATCCTCCTCTTGATAAGATAACGGATTTACCGAAAATACCTAGTTACATACAAAATGATTTCAGTATTTTACTCAAGGATGGATTCACATGCTTTTTTCATCGGTTCACACCAACCACCGACTCTCTTAAGAAAAAGAACAAGCTACTAGTTCCTATCATAGATTTCATCATATTAATTTGTATTGTCATTCATCATGTACTATAAGTTTTACCATGTTTCAATGGTTTATGCAAGATTTTTCCCACTTGCTTCCTTAACCATTTTAACAAAATAAGCTGTTAAGCGATGATCATCTGTTAATTCAGGGTGAAAGGAGCAGCTTAAAAATTGCCCTTCCCTTGCTGCTACAATTCGACCATTGTGCTTTGCTAATATTTCAACATTCTCACCAGCTTCAATGATATGTGGCGCACGAATGAAAACACCGATAAAGTCATCTGCTACATCAGGGATCATAAGCTCTGCTTCAAAGCTTTCTCGCTGACGGCCAAATGAATTACGCTCCACTGTAACACTCATTAACCCTAAGTGTGGTTGCTCATAGCCTACAATTTTTTTAGCTAATAAAATAAGTCCTGCACATGTGCCAAACATAGGCTTCCCCGTTTTTGCAAATTCACGTAAAGGATCCATAAAATGATATTTATCAATCAGTCGACGGATTGTCGTACTTTCTCCCCCTGGAAGGATTAATCCATCCAGTTCTTCCAATTGTTCAACTCTTTTTACAACGACTGCTTCTGCACCAGACGCCTCGATAGAGTCAACATGCTCACGTACTGCACCTTGAAGTCCTAATACCCCTATTTTAACCATATTTCACTTACCATCCACGTTCTTGCATACGTTGTTCTGGAGACAATGAAGAAATTTCAATTCCTTTCATCGGGCTTCCTAATCCTTTTGAAAGACTAGCAATAAGCTCATAATCAGTGAAATGTGTTGTTGCTTCAACAATAGCACGTGCAAATTTTGCTGGATTGTCCGATTTAAAAATCCCTGAACCTACGAATACACCATCAGCACCAAGCTGCATCATTAACGCAGCATCTGCTGGTGTCGCCACACCACCTGCAGCAAAATTTACAACAGGCAAACGCCCTTCATTTTTGATTTGAAGCAATAATTCAAATGGAGCTCCTAAGTTTTTTGCTTCAGTCATTAATTCATCTACACTCATGTTAACGACTTTTCTTACTTGTGCATTTACCTTTCTCATATGACGCACTGCTTCAACAATATTACCTGTCCCTGGTTCGCCCTTCGTACGTAGCATAGAAGCACCTTCGGCAATTCGACGAGTTGCTTCCCCTAAATCACGACAACCACAAACAAATGGTACTGTGTAATCACGTTTATTTAAATGAAATTCTTCATCAGCTGGTGTTAATACTTCACTCTCGTCTATGTAATCAACGCCCATAGCTTCTAACACTTTCGCTTCAACGATATGACCAATACGCGCCTTCGCCATAACTGGAATCGTCACAGCATTCATTACTTGTTCAACGATTGTTGGATCTGCCATTCTTGCAACTCCACCAGCAGCACGAATATCACTCGGAACGCGTTCTAGTGCCATTACGGCAACTGCGCCTGCTTCCTCAGCAATTTTTGCCTGCTCTGCATTGACAACGTCCATAATTACGCCGCCCTTTTGCATTTCAGCCATTCCACGTTTTACACGATCTGTACCTGTATTTGCCATAACGAATCCCCCAATATGCTAATAAATTTCAGCACTCTTTTTTTTAGTTAATTTATTTTTCTTACTACTATCTCTATTAACCCTGTTAGAGTACTTGTTCATCATTTTACCTTAATTTTTACAGAATTCATATTATTATTATCAAATTAATATGAAATAAATAAAAACTCCCTATCAATTGATAGGGAGCAACTACTGTTAAAACCAACCTTTTACTGCGTTTGCAATACTTGACCAAATATCACTGAAAAACCCACCAATACCTCTAAGCATTAAAACAAACCAGTTAGTTTTCTCAACGTCTTTTTTTATTACAAGGTCTGCTTGAATAACATCTTCTTTACCTTGAGTGATAAATTTAATTTCTCCATCACCTTTATACGTGATCTTCATGGTACCGACCTTATCACCTTTTTTAATCGGCGCCGTTATTTCATTATCTTTAGATACGAGTTTTTTATCATAAACGTATGATGCCTCATATAAAGATTTATCTTCACCTTTTCTAATCAGGATAGATATAGGTTTATTTGTTACAACTTCAACTTCTTTTTCTTTCCCTTTTAGAACTTTAAGTTCTTCTTTACCCTTCATTTGGTAGCCTTTTGGGAAAATTTCAACCTTCTCAAAATTATTGAAACCGTAATCTAGAAGTTTCTTTGTTTCAACAAATCGTGGAGCATCTTTTTCTACATTCGTATGCATAATAACCGTTATTAGCCTCTTGCCATTTCTTACAGCAGTACCTGTAAAGCATTTTCCTGCTGGGCCCGTGTAACCTGTTTTTAACCCATCCATACCTTCATAATAGTATGGAACAAAATTAGGTGATTCTGCTGGGTCATGTTTTAACATCCAATTGTAATTGTTTAATTTTTTTCCTTCAAACGTTATTTGTGGAATACTTGAGTGCTCTAGTGCTTCAGGATAATCTTTTATTAAGCTATAAGCTAATAGAGCAACTGATTCTGCTGATAGAATATTATCCCCATTTGGATCTCTTCCGTCCGGATAGACATCTTCTAGCATTTGATTTGTTAATCCTGTACTATTCGCAAAATGATAATCTGGTAGACCCAGTTCAGCCGCTTTATCATTCATCATTTTCACAAAATTAGTTTCTGTACCACCTACTAATTCAGCTAATGTAATTGTCGCTGCATTATCAGAGTAGATTGCCATTGCATTGTATAAATCTTCAACAATATATGGCTTATTTTGTGTTAAGCCTGCGCCTGAAAATCCATTACTTGGATCTGAGATTGCAAATGCATAATCACTAACAGTAGTCGTATCATTCCAAGAAATTTTCCCTTTATTGATAGCCTCTAACACGAGGTATTCTGTCATCATCTTTGTCATACTTGCAATTGGTGCAGCAACATCTGCATTTTTTTCAAAGAGTACTCTACCTGTATCACCATCTATTAAAATAGCATATTTTGCATCTATCTCTGGGGCCAATGCCTCTGCTTGAACAGTTATATATGAGTTACTAAAAATTGATAACAAAAAAATTGCTATCAAACTAATAATCAATTTTTTTTGTAATTGTTTCTTCACATTTTAAACCTCCAACATCGTTTTACACACAGGAAATATTTTATCATAGTATCATGAAAAAAAATAGACAGAGTACCTGACTCTATCTACCACTTTATATAATTACTGCCAATGGTTCTTTTTAAGCTAATGAATAATTAGGAGCTTCTTTCGTAATTTGAACGTCATGTGGATGACTTTCACGTAAGCCTGCACCTGTCATTCGAATGAATTGAGAGTTTTCTCTAAGTTCTTCTAGGTCCCTTGTACCACAATAGCCCATGCCTGAACGAATGCCGCCAATTAATTGATAAATTGTATCAGAAAGTGGCCCTTTATAAGGGAGACGTCCTTCGATACCCTCTGGAACAAATTTTTTATTGTCCTCTTGGAAGTAGCGGTCCTTACTTCCCTTTTCCATGGCTGACACAGACCCCATACCACGATATACTTTGAAACGACGTCCTTGGAAGATTTCTGTTTCACCAGGACTTTCTGAAACACCTGCTAAAAGACTACCAAGCATGACCACATGACCACCAGCTGCAAGAGCCTTCACAATATCACCAGAATACTTAATACCACCATCTGCAATAATGGACACACCATGTTTTCTTGCTTCTGTTGCACAATCATATACTGCAGTAATCTGTGGCACACCAACACCAGCAACAATACGAGTCGTACAAATTGATCCAGGTCCGATTCCTACCTTGACAACATTGGCCCCAGCTTCAATCAGTGCACGAGTTGCTTCTGCAGTAGCAACATTACCCGCGATAATATTTAAGCTTGGATATTGATTTCTAATCAATCGAACTGTATCCAACACTCCTGCAGAGTGGCCGTGAGCAGTATCAACAACAATTACATCGACACATGCTGCCACTAACTTTTCAACACGGACCATTGTATCTTTTGTTACACCTACTGCAGCTCCAACTAACAATCTGCCATGTGCATCTTTTGCGGAATTTGGAAATTCAATAACCTTTTCAATATCCTTAATTGTGATAAGTCCCTTTAATACTCCTTCAGTATCTACTAAAGGTAACTTTTCGATTTTATGTTTTTGTAGAATCTTCTCAGCCTGTTCTAATGTCGTACCAACAGGTGCTGTAACAAGATTCTCTTTTGTCATTACATCAGAAATTTGAATGGAATAGTCTTGAATGAAACGAAGGTCACGGTTAGTAAGAATACCAACTAATTTTTGCTCTTGTGGATTATTAACAATTGGTACACCTGAAATTCGATACTTGCTCATCAAATGTTCAGCATCAAATACTTGGTGGTCAGGAGTTAGGAAAAATGGATCAGATATAACACCACTTTCAGAACGCTTAACTTTATCAACCTGTTCTGCTTGTTGTTCGATGGACATATTTTTATGGATAATCCCAAGTCCACCTTGACGAGCCATCGCAATTGCCATTTCAGCCTCTGTAACAGTATCCATTCCAGCACTAATGATTGGAATATTTAGCTTAAGTGTACTTGTTAATTCAACAGAAAGATTGACATCCTTCGGTAGTACCTCAGATTTTGCTGGTACTAATAACACATCATCAAACGTTAAACCTTCTTTAGCAAACTTTGTTTCCCACATGTAATAATCCCCCTTCAAATAAAAATATTATTAGTAGATTAACAACTGGGTAAAATACTGTCAAGGAAGTAAGGATATGTTAGATAATTCAGATGTTTCAAATACCCAGTCCCTTATTTTATGTCCTAATTATTACCTGGAGGTTAATGGTTTGTTAGATCACCGTTTTATTTGGCAATCATTTAATGCATTACATGCTGCAAATACAACTCAGCGTTTACTTTACAAGTGCTATAAGAAGGCCCCCATTCAAGATGCTGAAAAGAAAAGCTATGAAAACAGCTACCCTTTTATCTACTACCTTGAACATGGTCAAAATTACTATAAGCTTGCTGAAAATGCGCCATTATCAATAAAACCAGTACTATTATTTTATGGCATGGTTCAATTATTAAAAGCATGTCTATTAACGGTTGACCCACAATACCCAGAATCAACATCTGTTTTGGCTCATGGTGTATCCACGAGAAAAAGAAAAAAGCAAAGCTATGAATTTTTCCATGACGAAGTAAAGGTTCAAAAAAACGGTTTATTTTCACACTTTTCAAATCAAATGTTTCATATTAGGCAAATTGAAGGCGAGAAACTATCAATGGGGCAGCTTTTAAAACGAATTCCTGAATTACATAATTTGTTCTCCTTACATTTTCAAAAAGACCTATATATAAAAACTCCTTTAAAAGATAAGTCGACCTTTATAATCCCAAATGAGACTTTGGATGCCTATCATATGACATCGCAAAGACTTTTGAGTTTTATTGAATCTACCATTCCATTTGGGACTATTTATATTGAAAGTGAAGAAATATTCTTATCGTTGGATACTAATAGTAACCTATTACCGCTTACTAGCTCACCCTTATTATTTCACCTATACGAAGGAGAGTTTTATTTACCAAGGGAACGCGAACTCTTAACGATATTTCCAGAAGTAATGGTTCATTATTTAATACTCTATAATTTGAGTATGATTTCTAGATATGAAACAGAGTGGTGGAGTGAACTCCTTCATACATACTCTAGCAATGATTATCCTTTTATTAGACAATTTTTAGCAATATCAGCTGACAAAGTGCCTTATTTACTTTATTTATTTTTGAAAGGGAAGATTAAGGGTGATTAATACAGGCTTATTTGTTTGCAATTTACCTCGGTTGGGGGCGTTAAACCATCGAATAATTTGATTATATAATATGGTTTTTAAAGCACGGAAAGTTAACTTTTGCTGGTTGGGATTGGTGAGGTACTTATTGGATCCATTCTAAATTTATTTAAGGTAATTATCCTCTAGGTGGGTGGGTGGATTTTCGTTAACGTGCATTTATTTCGGCTATCGTGCATATAATTTTGCTAGCGCACATATATTTGGATTATCACGCATATCATCTAATTAACGAGCATAACATGATTTTTTCGTGCATTAATCCAAAATATCATGCATATCGGATATTTTAGTCTAACCACATACTCTGAAAATAGATTCAAATCCAATATTTTAGTGGAATACATACACTTCTACCTGCGGATTACTTCAATTTGAAGCGAAAACACCTTGTTTTCAAACTATAATATGGTTTTTAAAGCACGGAAGGTTAACTTTTGCTGGTTGGGTTTGGTGATGTACTTATTGGATCGGATCTTATTTATGTTGGATGTTTATACTCGGTGGGCTGGTTTTCGTTAACGTGCATTTATTTCAGCTATCGTGCATATAATTTTGCTAGCGCACATATATTTGGATTATCACGCATTTCTTCTAATGTACGAGCATATCAACTTTTTATCGTGCATTTACCTAGAATATCGTGCATATCGGGTAATTTAGACTTGCTACATACTCTGAAAATAGATTTGAATCCAATATTTTAGTGGAATACATACACTTCT
>NZ_JAKTTI010000005.1 GCF_022427965.1 Fredinandcohnia quinoae
CTGGACTGAGCGTAGCGAGGGAAGCGGCTCGGCCCCGCCCGCGGAAAGCGACCACACGGAGTGGAAATCAACCTACACTATTTACCTATTTCTATTCTAAATGAAAAAAGACTCATTTTTCTTTACAGTAAATGTTCATAACTATTATTATAAATTCTATTCAATTCACTTATCCTATAAATAAGTATTTCATGATCTTCATTTCCCTCTAACCTATTATCAAGGATATATTTTTCCTTTGCATTCATTGCTTTTTCTTCAGTAGTAAAAATTCCAATTATGTTTGATGCTTCTCCACATTCAGTACAACCAATATCTACAACTACATAGTACATCTTAGTCCAACCCCAATTCATTATTTACTTAACGTTACCAGTAGTGTAACAAAAATAAAAGTCGACATAAAGAAACTCGTCATACTAAGGATTTTATCGCAAAGACAAAAAAACAGATCCTAAATTTTTTAGAATCTGTTTCATGTATTTCATATATGGGTATTTTAAACTTTTTGGACGTTAGCTGCTTGTGGTCCACGACTACCTTCTTCAATATCGAAAGTAACCTCTTGACCTTCTTCTAAAGTTTTGAACCCTTCGCCTTGGATTGCTGAGAAGTGAACAAATACATCATCTCCACCTTCAACCTCAATAAATCCAAAACCTTTTTCACCATTAAACCATTTTACTTTTCCTTGTGCCATTTAATTTCCTCCTATGTAATGCAACCAAAAAAGGTGCAAGGTATTGCATGAATTATTATTACCCAAGATAGATTTTTTATAACATTTTTTTTAAATTTATTATAAATAAAAAAACCGATCTTTTTTAGACCGGTCGAATTGGTTTATGCTAAGTAACTTTTACAATGATTATCGACTACTTGTAATTCTTTTGTGGATTGCTCCATTGATGAACCACAAATTGGGCATATAGGGATTTCAGTACTTTTAAAATTATCCCTTAACCAACAATTACAATCATCAGACGTACATACCCAAATCTTAGTTTCCTCAGTAACAATCTCTTCAACCGGTTTTCTTCCAAATGCCATTTAAAAACATCTCCTTTACCTAAACTTGATGAGAAACATGAACACTAAATGATATGTAATAAATAAAAAAACTTATTATAAAAGTTTCTTGTGCAAAAACCCTTTATAATAAGCAGTTCACATATTAATTTGCTCTTTTAATTAGTTTATTATACAATCAAATACCTGTATTTGTCAATCAAAGACTTTTATGAGTGTCGAAATTATTCGTCAACTAAATTAGAAATGAAATACAATATTAATATAAGTGACATGCTGTAAAATGACTTTCTTTAACTTCCTTCCATTTTGGTTTTTCTAGTGCACATATTTCCATTGCATGCTTGCATCTTGTGCGAAAAACACAGCCAGAAGGTGGAAAAATAGGACTTGGAACATCACCTTCTAGGACAATCCGTTCCCTTTTAACAGTTGGATCTGGTATAGGTACAGCAGATAATAATGCCTGTGTATACGGGTGGAGAGGTTCACTATTTAATGACTGACTATCTGATAGTTCTACCATATTACCTAAATACATCACTAAAATTCGGTCAGAAATATATTTTACCATTGATAGATCATGGGCAATAAACAAGTAGGTTAGGCCCATTTGTTCCTGTAATTCTTTTAAAAGATTAACAATTTGGGCCTGGATTGAAACATCTAAAGCAGAGATTGGTTCATCACATACAATAAATTTCGGCTCTAATGCTAGAGCTCTTGCAATACCGATCCTTTGTCTTTGACCACCACTAAATTCATGAGGGTATCGATTTGCATGTTCAGGACTTAGGCCAACAAGATTTAGCAATTCAGCAACCCTTTCTTTTCTTTGCTTTCCTTTTGCGAGTCGATGAATATCGAGTGGTTCTCCAACTATATCTTCAATTTTCATTCTTGGATTTAACGAAGCATATGGATCTTGAAAAACGATTTGTACGTCTTTTCGGAGCTCCTTAAGTTTTGTATGAGACAGTTTGTATATATTAGTTCCTTCAAAATAGACTTCACCTGCAGTAGGTTCTAATAGCCTGATAATTGTCTTACCAACTGTAGACTTTCCACAGCCACTTTCACCTACTAGTCCAACTGTCTCCCCCTTTGCTATTACTAAATTAAAATCGTCAACCGCTTTAACTGCTCGATTATTGGAAAGAAAATATTTTTTCACATGCTGAATTTCCATTAGTGGTTTTTCAACTAATATACTCGAACCCGTATTTAGCAAGTAGACTCCTCCTTTGCCATTGGATGATGAAGCCAACAAGCACTATGATGGGAGTCCCCTGTTTTTTCAAATCCCGGCTTATACTCACCACATATTTTCATTGCTTTTTCACACCTTGGAAAAAAAGAACATCCTGTTGGTGGTTCAAGCAAATCTGGAGGCGTACCTTTGATCGACGATAACTTCTCTTGTTTCAGCATGTCAAGACGTGGTACTGATTTTAACAATCCCTTCGTATATGGATGGGAAGGGTTTGCAAAGATTTCACTTACAGAACCCGTTTCAACAATCTCCCCAGCATACATGACCACGACTCTGCTGCACATCTCTGCAACAACACCCAGGTCATGAGTAATAAGGATAATCGAGGTATTTGTCTTCAACTGAAGCTCTTTCATCAAATGCAATATTTGAGCTTGAATGGTCACATCAAGTGCTGTTGTTGGTTCGTCTGCTATTAATAAATTTGGCTTACATGCCAATGCAATTGCAATCATTACCCTCTGTCTCATTCCACCAGAAAATTCATGTGGGTATTGATTTATTCTTTTTTCAGGCTGAGAAATCCCTACTATTTCAAGCATTTTAATCGAATGTTCAATTGCCTTTTTTTTCGAAATTTTATTATGCCTTAATAATCCTTCAGAAATTTGTTCACCGATTTTTGCTGTAGGATTTAATGAAGTCATTGGATCTTGAAATATCATCCCTATTTCAAATCCTCTAATACGTGTCATTTCTTTTTCCTTTTTATTCACCAAGTTTACTCCATTTAGAGTAATGGAACCTTGTTTAATTTTTGCTTGGGGTGATGGTAAAAGGCGCATAATGGATTTAGCAGTAACACTCTTACCACAACCTGACTCTCCAACAATTGCAATCGCTTCTCCTTTATTTACATGAAAGGATACTCCGCGCACTGCCTTTACCTCTCCTTCAAATGTTTGAAATGAAACGTGCAGATTTTCTATTTCTAGAAGTCTTTCCATTTTATCCCCCCTCCTCACATACTCTTATTATTTTCGCAATCTCGGATCAAGTGCATCTCTTAATCCATCACCAAATACATTAAATGCAAACATTGTAAGTGAAATAAGGAAGGCAGGAATGAACAATTGATAAAAATTCCCGATCAAAATACTCCCGAGTGCATCATTTGCCATCGTTCCCCAACTTGCCTCAGGTGCCGGGATACCTAGCCCTAAAAAACTAAGGGTTGCTTCTGCGAAAATTGCTGTTGGGACAGTTAATGTTACATTTACTAAAATAGGTCCCATTGTATTTGGAATCATATGCTTTCGAAGTTTCCATATAGTACTTGCTCCAATTGCATTAGCTGCTTGGACATATTCATATTCTTTGATTTGAAGAACCTGCCCCCTTACTAATCTTGCCATTGGAATCCACCCAGTAATAGTCATTGCAATAATAATTGTCCATAATCCTCTCCCCAATACAATCATCATTAAAATAACCATTAATAAATATGGAATTGCATAGATTACTTCTGCTATTCTCATCATTATATTGTCTAATTTCCCACCACGAATCCCGGAAATGCCCCCATATAAAATTCCAATTGCAAAATCAATTAATGCAGCCATAAACCCAATAAATAAGGATATTCTTGCTCCATACCATGATCGTGTAAATAAATCACGACCTGATGAATCTGTACCAAACCAATGCTCTAAGTTGGGTCGTAAGTTCTTTTTCGTAAAATCCTGTTCATAGTATGTGTATCCATTTAAATATGGACCAATTATTGCCATTATCCCGATAATTACAATGATGATGAGGCCGATAATTGCTAATTTATTTTCCTTTAGACGTCGCCAAGCATCTGACCAAAAGGAAACACTTGGTCTAGCTATTTTTTCAGCTTCTGCAAAGTTATGATCTACAGGTAAAAACATCTCTTTTGTATACTTAATTTCTTTATTCATTTGCTCTCCCCCGTCACTTTAATTCTTGGATCTATCCATGTATAAGCAATGTCGACAATAAGAATTAAAAGAATCAGGATCGCAGCATAGAAAATTGTTGAACCAAGTATAACTGGATAGTCTCGGTTAAAAATGCTGTTAACGAACATTTCCCCCATGCCAGGAATACCAAAAATCTTTTCGATAATAAAACTTCCTGTAACCAAATTCGCAATTAAAATACCTAGAACTGTAATTACTGGAAGTATTGCATTACGAATTGCATGCTTTAAAATGATTGTTCCGGTCTTTAAACCCTTTGCTTTCGCAGTAAGTATATAATCCTGTGCCATTACCTCTAACATACTCGATCTCATAAGCCGAGCAATATAAGCCATTGGCATCATGGCAAGTGAAATAGAAGGCAAAATTGTATGTGACCATGATTTCCAAGTAGCAACCGGTAATAATTCCAACTCAACCGCAATGAAATTTATTAGAAATGTTGCTAGTATAAAGTTTGGAACAGAGATTCCGATGATTGCTAGAATCATAGAGGAATAGTCTGGCCATCGGTTTCGATATAATGAAGCAATCACCCCAAAAAGCAGTCCTAAGGGAATAGCAATTAATAAAGCTTGAGTACCTAAATGCAGGGATACTGGAAATCCATTAACGATATAATCGTTAACAGTTAATGATGAAGATTTATAGGACGGACCAAAATCAAATTGTAAAATTGATTTTAAGTACATTCCATATTGAACAAGTAATGGTTTGTCCAAATTATAGTAGCCTTGAAGATTATCATAGACAGCCTTTGGCATAACACCTTCTTGAGCAAAAGGGTTACCAGGAATACTGTGCATCAAAATAAACGTTAGGGTTATAATGACCCAAAGTGTTATGATCGCCAATCCTATTCTTTTTACAATGTAAGTTAGCATCTTACCCCCCATTTCAGATGATCATTAAATAAAGATAAGAAAAATCGGGTATGCTTTTACGGAGCATACCACGAATTTTTCTATTTTACTTATTTATTAATATCAGCATAAATAAATTGAGGGTAACGATTGATAGGTGTATAGACCCCTGTGACATATGGTTTTACGGTAAATGGCTTCGTATAGAAATAGACTGGAATTACAGGCATTTCATCCATCATTATTTTTTCAGCATCATGCATTGCCTTCATTCTTACTTCTTGATCCATTGTCGTCTTTGCAGTATTTATTAATTTGTCATATTCGCTATTACTCCAATTGGCATCATTATAAGGTCCATCAGTAACCCACAGGTCTACGAATGTCATCGGATCAACATAATCTCCTACCCAACCTGCTCTTGAGATTTGATAATCCCCTGCCTTTTCTCGGTCAAGTTTAACCTGGAATTCAACATTTTCTAATGTAATGCTAATATCAAGATTTTTACGCCACATTTCTTGTACTGCTTCTGCAATCATTTTATGCCCTTCAGATGTGTTATATGTGAGTGTTACATCTGGGAACTTATCAAGCCCTTCTTCTGCTAGACCTTCCGCTAGAAGTTTTTTTGCTTCTTCAATATTTGCTTCAAATAGATTTCCTGTATTTCCTTGGAAGTCACCAGAAATATCAGGTATACCTGGTGGAACGATTGAATATGCCGGTTGTTGACCACCTTGAGCAACATGCTCAACAATTGTTTCACGATCGATTGCCATTGATAATGCTTTACGAATCTTCACATTATTAAAAGGCTTTTTCTCATTATTTAGATTATAATAATATACTGAGAGATCAGGTCCATTTTGGAATTCAGGATTTTTCTCTTCTGCTAATTTCCCGATGACATCCTGTGGTAATGGATAGACTAAATCTAATTCTCCTGATTGATACATTTGCCAGGCAGTATTTTCATCATCAATAATCACGAAATGAACTTCATCTAATTTAATATTTTCTTTGTCATAATAATTTTCATTCTTTTCTAGCTTCATGCTTTCTTTATGCTGCCACTCTGTTAATTTGAAGGCACCATTCGAAACATATGATTCTGCTTCCTTATACCAATCTGGATTTGCTTCTTGCACTTTTTTATTGACCGGATAATACGTGTAAAATGATGTTAAATCTAAAAAATATGGGGTTGATTGTCCAAGTTTCACCTCTAGTGTCTTTTCATCAAGTGCTTTTACCCCAACCTTATCTTCAAGTGCTTGCAAATCAGCACCCTCTGCAGCAGAATTAAATTCTTCCCCACCTTCTAGATAATAGAGCTGGTACGCATAAGTGGAAGCGGTTGCAGGATTTAGTGCAAATTTCCATGCATATTCAAAATCATGTGCAGTTACTGGATCACCATTAGACCATTTTATTCCTTCTTTAAGTGTAAAAGTCCAAGTAAGTCCATCATCACTTGTTGTCCAATCTTCAGCCATCCCTTTTACTATTTCACCTTCTGGGGTTTTCTTTGTAAGTCCCTCAAACGCGTGCTCCAATATCCATGAATCATGTGTACCTTGTGCAATTCCTGGATGGAGTGAACCAGGTTCTTCATTGTTGTTTAGTTTTAAAATCTTTGGACCTGTATCCTCCTCAACTTCTTCTGTAGTTCCTTCATCTTTCGGAGTATCTTTGTCCTTCGGTTCATCAACTGTTTCCCCACTAAAACATCCTGATAAAGCCAGAAAAATAGAAAGCAATAAAATAAATCCTACCGTTAGCTTCCTTTTCATACAAATTCCCCCCTATTTATTATTTTTTTGAAATCATGTACAAATAGATTTCTACAACTAATCTATAAGAAGTTTTTTAAAATTATTACTTATGAAGTAAAATTTCATGATTGTTTTTAGTAGATTTCATTTATAAGCCACACATATTTACCCTTATTCATATAAATTTGGTACACTTATACATAGTAGATATAATTCGTGTGGAGTGATAAATATGGATCGTATAAAAATTAAGGAAGTATTAAAAACTGTTCCCCTTTTTAAAGAACTAACCTCAAATGAATTGGAAGAAATCGTTAACATAGCCCAAAATCGGCAATTTCTTAAAGGAACGCATGTCTTTATGCAAGATGACCCTTTGGAGAATGTCTATTTTATCTATGCCGGTAAGGTGAAAATTTATAAAAATGACTTTAACGGTCGTGAGCAAATTGTCTCAGTTTTAAAGAATGGAGATATGTTCCCCCATGTCGGTTTCTTTCGGAAGGGCAATTATCCAGCATATGCCCATGTCATTGAAGATGCGACACTTGTTGTAATATCCATTTCTCATTTTGAGATGCTATTATTACAACACCCACAGGTTTGTATTAAGCTGTTCCGGGTAATGGGTGAAAAAATTGTTGATCTACAAAATAGGCTTGAAGCACAAATTTTAAATAATACGTATGAGCAAATTATCAAATTACTTCTCAGACTTTCGGAAACAGATGGAAAAATAATAGATGATGGTCGGAAAGTCTTTACAACCAACTATACAAATAAAGATTTAGCAAATATGATTGGGTCTACGAGGGAGACAGTTAGCCGAACTTTAACAAAACTAAAAAAGAAAGAGATTATCAATGTAAATTCCCATGGTAACCTAATTATTGATGTAGAGAAATTAGAGGATGAATTATTTATATAAGTTAAACTAAACTCGTCGTCTGGCGAGTTTTCTTTATTACACAAAATACCTAAACGTTTTCATTAGTAAATGAATATAGTAGCAGTAAATATTTCTAATGAAAGGAAGATTTAAAATGAATGAAGAAGAAAAAAAACGACAACACGAGCCTTTTGGGCCAATTATTCGTTCAATGAATGACTTTTTCACCCAACAACCCGTTAGACGTCTTTTAGATAGTATGGATGAATTTTTTGAGAGAAGACCATTCATTTTATCAACAATTTCAATCGATATGTATGAAACTGATAAAGAATTGATTATTTCTGCGGATTTACCTGGGGTAAAACGCGAACAAATTAATATTGAGTATTCTGAACGTCATTTAACGATATCTGTGAACCATCAGGAGGAATTAGAAGAGACTAATGATACAAAACACTATTATGTGAAAAAGCAGTCTTTTAAAAAAGCTCAAAGAACAATAGTATTACCCTATCCAATCACTGGTAATCATATAAAAGCAAGCTATCGTGATGGGGTTCTGAAGGTACAATTACCTAAAGAAAGACAAAAGAAAATAGCCATCGATGACTAAGAGCACTTCATTGAGTGTTCTTTAGTACATACTTTCTTATACTTAAATGCACTCTATATCTAGGAGGTGTTAAAACAATTTGGATAAAACGCTTGGCTATCTACTTGAGACCCTTTCAAATTACTCGGATCATCATGTGATTCCGCAAAGAATGATGAATAAGCTTGAAAATACACAATACAATTCGGAAGGTACATTTATAAGAGAGCTTAATGAGGAAGAGTTAATTTTTCTAAATAAAGTACTACCTGATGAAATCAAATACGCATTAGAAAGTCAGGATTTTAAAAGGGTTCAAGAATTAAATGAGGTTTATGAATTACTTCCTTAAACGAAGGTGGAAATTATGAATCAAAAGCAATTTTCTACAAAACAGTATTCAGATACAAATGTCGAAGATGTAAAAAGATTAAATGCGCAATCAGGCCTATCATATAATGAAGTACTCCAATTGTTGGCTAAACAGTACAATGAAAAGCATAAAAGAAAGCTGTAATTTGACAGCTTTCTTTTTATTAATCTACGATTTAAATGTTTGGGACAATCCTTTAACAATTGAACTTACCTGATTAACCGCACCCATCATTTGTCCAGCTGTATCCATTAGTTTATTTACATCATATGTGCCATCTTTTTTCTTAAACTGTGAAAGGAATGATTGAACTCCAGCTGTTTGCTGTTGATTCATATTCCCGATTGGATATGGTGTTGGGTATGGAGTATACATGGATGAACTATTTGAAAAGTATGGTTGCTGTTGTTGTTTCGATGTTTGGGGTGGGAAATTATTTGAAAAGGATTGGTTAGAAAACATGGAGTAAGGGTATAAATACGACTGGTAATTTGGCTGTGAATAATACGGCCATGAATGGCCATAAGGCTTTGTAATATATTTGCTCCTCCCATAATTTTGATACATTGGAAACAACCTCCTCTACTGTGCTTTTTAATTATAGTTTATGAAAAATCATGATATTTGTGTAATGAAAAAAGACACCTTCTATAAATAAAAGGCACCCTTTATCGGCTAACTTTTTTATTAATGCTCTCTAGGACATACATAATTGATTCGTACATCGCTTTAAAACGCCTTGCTTTTGTATCCTTATAAAATCCCTGTATCGATATTAATTGTATATTTTCATGTGTAGCATCGATTTGATTAGGGTGAAGGTGTTTTGGTTTTTCTTTTTCTATCCAATCATTAGCTAATTGCATCCATCGATCAGCAATTTCCATTACTTCATCAACATAAGGCTTAACCTCATTATAAAAATCAGCTTCGTAATCTGTATTTTTTTTTACATCTTCCATTCGAATAAGTGATTGATTACATCGTTCAATTAATATTGTTGTTTTAGCAATTAATTCTGTGTACATTCTTTCACCTCAATGTATATCATACCTGTTTAATAGCTGAATGTTAAGTGAAATGAACGCTCCTTTTCATTTATTCTATCTTTAAAATCATTTTTAAAAATATAATCCTTTTTGATTGAAGTTATTTTTTTCTTATGCACCTCTATACTTTTAAGGCAATTATTTGCTTCTTGATTAATATTTTCATTTACTTCTGTGATTATTTTATGTTCAATTTGATTAATTAATTGGACCAAATCATTTAGTTGATACAATACACTTTCCTTATTAGCCAAAATAGCTTTTGTCACGATTATTCATCTCCTTCTAAATGCTCTTTATACACATATTCTAGATAGAAAAACAACTCCCTTCATCGTTGACAAAACTAGTTTTCTTTCGTCAAAGAAAGTGGTTTTATGATGGGATTATCACAATTAGTTCGACAAGTGTTTTATGAAAAAAGAATGTATTGCCAAGAAGTTGCTCAAACTAAGAGAAGGAGGTGGATTATAGTGGCAAAAAAGAAAGACAATAAAAAAGGACGACAAAGACAAAATGAGGAAACTGCACCTGGTTATGGAAACAAAAAAATAGAAGGGCCTAATCGTCCATCTACGTAAAAAAATAAAGGCTGATTATGATCAGCCTTTATTTTTTCTTAATAATTGCTCCAATGTAATGCCGAGTTGTAGTTGTTTTTGTTTATTTAAATACCAATTCGTGATGTCATACTTTTTATTTTCATTTTTTACAGGTTGAAACCATTTCTTTTTAATTAATCCGATAAACCAATCATTATTACCTTCTCTACTATGTGTAATGATTGGATAGGTTGTCCTTAGAAATGGAGTAATTCGATACTTCCGGGGATGTAAATAACGTTCATAGTCAAATCTTGAACCAGTATGTTCAATTTTTTTTGAGAAAAGTAGAAAGGAATAATAGTGATCTTCATGAAAAAGAAGTGAAGCTAGTTTCTTTCCTAACTCAATTCGTTCATCAAGCTTTTTAAAATTATATACCGAAAACCCAAATAATTCTCCATGAAGTGTTGGAAAAATTGCTGAACTAAAATGGAGCCAATCTTGAAAGTTAAAAAAGAATGAATCAAAAACCTTTTTTTTATAAAAAGGGTGCTCAATTACAGGTTTTTGGATAATATTTTGCTCATTAATGATTTGTGCAATAATCAATCGTTCTCTATTCCTATATTTCCAATAATATTCCCACTCCATTTCAATAAATTTTGAAACAGAAAATGCTGGTAATAAATGAAAAAGCGGTTTACCATATCGTTTTGAATATTCATAGACAAGTAATTGTGGATATGCATCTGAAAAAATAAGCCAATTTGCTCGCTCATATGTTAAAAATATATGATTTCTTATCTTTCTATCAAGGATTTTTGTAAACCATTCACCTTCAAGGTCTGTCATATTCCAGCCAGCATTTCTTGATACCATACTCGCTAAAAATGACCATCTTATTTCTTTATTCCTATAATAATAAGTTGCATAGCTTTTAGTTCTCGAAATATTATCTTGATTTTGTTTCGCGGTTTCCTGCTTTATATCAGTAATTAATTTTATATCAAATGTTGAATTTTGATATTTTTCTCGACGTTGTTCAACCTTTAATCTAATATCTTTTTGGAAATGATTCTTGTCTCCCATATAATCACCTCTTGGTACATCTAGTTTAACCATTCACCTAAATTATAAAGCCCTAAATCTACCTGAAGTTCCGAATATGATGACTGAAATTTCTCTTAATCCCGATTCATATTTAATGCAACTATTTTATTGGATTTTCTGATATGATAGTTAGTAGGTTTTTAAGGGGGGATTTTGAATGGAGTTCCGCTATCCTAATGGCAAAATATATAAACCTAAAAATGTTGCAGATACACCCTATTTAAAACAGAAAATATATAGTAATCGCGGAATGACTCTAGAAGAAGACCTGAATGTAACGAATAGTTACTACTTGGAAAAAGATATTGCGGTTATCCATAAAAAGCCTACTCCTATACAAATTGTGAAGGTAGACTACCCAAAAAGAAGTGCTGCTGTTATTAAAGAAGCATATTTTAAACAAGCATCAACTACAGATTATAATGGGATATATAAAGGGAGGTATATTGATTTTGAAGCAAAGGAAACTAAAAACAAAACATCGTTTCCTCTTCAAAACTTTCATGAACACCAAATCAACCATATGTCTGAGATCTTAAAACAAATGGGAATTTGCTTTGTAATATTACGGTTTTCTACATTGGACGAAATGTATTTACTTGATGCGAAACATTTGCTATCCTTTTGGAATCGTCATCTAACAGGCGGTAGGAAATCTATTACAAAACAAGAAGTTGAAATGTATGGTCACCAACTACCAATTGGTTATCATCCAAGAATCGATTATCTTAAAGTTATCGATCAACTTTACTTTTAAAGCAAAGGCAGGATAGATATATGACTGAAAAATATCAAAGTCGAGAAGAACGACGTAAATCACAAGGGAATAATAATAAAAAGAAGCAACCAAAAAAACAAAAACGATCTTTATTTAAAAGAATCTTAATCATCATGTTTTCATTAGGCATATTATTCATGGTTGCAGGTGCGATAACCTTCTTTGTTTTAGCAAGTGGAGCCCCCCCTCTTGATGAGGCATTGCTTAAGGATCCACTTTCTTCAAAGGTCTATGATATTAATGGTAAGAAAATATATGAATTCGGAGCGGAAAAAAGAACATTCGTTCCAATTGATGAAATTCCTGATGACTTAAAAAATGCTGTTATCGCTGTTGAAGATGCAAGATTTTATAAGCATCATGGTTTAGATGTTATTCGTCTCGGGGGTGCCGTAATAGCCAATATTACTGAAGGTTATGGCGCAGAGGGTGCAAGTACAATCTCTCAACAGGTAATCAAGAATTCATTTTTCACACAGGATAAAAAATTAAAAAGAAAAGTACAAGAACTTTGGATGGCTTTTCAATTGGAAAGAAAATATTCAAAAGAGCAAATTTTAGAAATGTATTTGAACAAAATATATTATGGTGTAGGAAACACATATGGTGTTGCGAAAGCAGCAGAATTATACTATGGAAAGACATTAGATGAACTAACCCTTGAGGAATCAGCATTTATAGCTGGTGTAGGAAATAACCCAGGTTTATTTAATCCTTATACACATCCAGAAAGGGCAGAAAAAAGACGAAATATTGTCCTTAATTTAATGGAAAAAAATAACTTTATTACTAAAGAAGAAGCAACAGCAGCAAAAACTACGGCAATAGATGCTACTTTAGTTGCTTCAAAGGAAGAATCACAGCCTATTGATTCCTTCTTAGATCAAGTCAAGAAAGAATTAAAAGAGCAAGGCGGAATTGATGTGTATACAGCTGGATTAAAGATTTATACAAGCTTTGATCCCGATGCACAAGCACACATCGATTCATTGCTGAATAATGAAGGTGATGTCCAATTTCCTAATGATGAATTCCAAGCAGGAATTGCTCTAATTGATACTCAAACTGGAGAAATTCGAGCACTAGGTGGTGGACGTAATCAATCTGCAAATTCACGAATAAATTTTGCAATTGATCCGCTTAATCAACCTGGTTCAACCATCAAGCCAATCATTGATTACGGTCCGGCGATAGAAAATTTAAAATGGTCAACTTATCATCAGATTGTTGATGAACCAACCACCTACACCGGCAGTGATAAAAAGATTAACAATGTGGACTTTAAATACCTAGGACAAATGACAATTCGAACTGCTTTAGCTAAATCAAGAAATACTACTGCAGTAAAAACCTTCAGAGAAGTTGGCGGTAAAAAAGCGCGTGAATTTGCCGTAAACTTGGGAATGCCTTTTAGTGAAAATGAAGTTAATGAAGCATACGCCATTGGAGGAACAGAAGGTGGGATCTCCCCTCTTCAAATGGCAGGTGCATATGCTGCATTTGGCAATAACGGGAATTTCAATAAACCACATGCGGTTAAGAAAATTATCTATCCAGATGATACTGAAGTAGTAATGGCACCTGAATCAGTTCCTGTAATGAAGGAAGCCACAGCATTCATGATTACTGATATGTTAAAGTCTGTTTTAGAACCTGGTGGTTCTGCTGCAGGATATGATGTATCAGGTCTTCCCATTGCAGGGAAAACAGGTACAACTAACTATGATTCAAAAACTGCACAAAAATATAATATTGAATCTGGAGTTCCGGATGTCTGGTTTAGTGGATATACAACAAATTACACGATATCAATTTGGACTGGTTACAAGGATAATATAACCCCGATTAAAAACAAAGAAAGAAATATAGCAAAGCAATTGTTTCGAGATATTATCACATATGTTTCAAAAGACAAAGACACAAAAGATTTTGTTAAGCCTAATAGCGTTGTAAAAGTCGGTGTTGAAAAAGGGACTAACCCTGCTAAGCTTCCAAGTGAATTTACACCGAAAGAAGATATTGTTTATGAGTATTTTATTAAGGGTACTGAGCCTACTGAGATTTCTGATAAATACGATAAACTCACTTCGCCTACAGACCTTGTTGCTACTTATAATGCAGAGAAAAATGAAATAGCACTTAGTTGGAATTTTCCAAAAGACAAATTAGATGGAATTTCTTTTGAAGTAAGTGCTTCAATTGATGAAGGACCTGGAATCGTTCAAGGAACATTGAAAGATTTAACTTATACAATGGTTAACCCTATTCCTGGTGCAATTTATAGCTTTACTATTGTTGCAGTCAGTGATGACAATAAAGAAAATCGCAGCGATCCAATTTCTAGTAAAATAGAGATCCCTATTATCCCTGACATAACCAATCCAGGTGATGACAATGGAAATGGAAACGATAATGGTGAAGGGAATGGAAACGGTGACGGGAATGATGATGGGAATGGAGACGATGACACAGGAATTGATATTCCTGACATACCACCCCTCCCACCTGGTGATGTTAATGATCAATCTAATGGTCGAAAGGGAAACTAATTTGTAAAGAAAACTCGGCGATTGCCAAGCCTTTTAGGCGACGGCAGAGCCGTAGTTGCACTTATTCGGATAAGAAAGTTTATACTTTCTTATCTGTTAAAAATAGTGTTCTCCATATGGAGAACACTATTTTTTTTGCCTTTGTATAGCCAAATTCTTATAGTATTGTTTAGCTAATTCATCATAAAGCAGACCTAGTTGTATGTATGAATGGTATGAACTTGGGTTTTTCTGAATGAAGGTAATACGCTCATACAAATTTATTGGCTTGTAATCGAGATTGTCAGTCAACAATATCTCATTCAGGTTCGACCATTCTCTCTTATTCACTTTACATAAAAGATGCGTAAAAGAATCAATAGAAATATTCATCGATTCTTTTACACCTTCTTTTTTTCTACTATTAAATTGGGTTAACAAAAATTCTTTTTCCTTCTCCCAATTTCCGAGAATTTGTTGTACTGAAAGAACACAATAGTCGCTATTATCCATCATTTTTTCTTGCCTTCATTCTTTTTTTTCCTTCTCTACAAAGATCTAATAACGGACATATTTCACATTGCGGTGACTGTGCCTTACAATGATACCTGCCGAAGAATATCATCCGGTGATGTGTAACAGACCATTGTTCCTCTGGAACCTTCTTCATTAATGTCTTTTCAACCTCAAGAACTGAATCCTTCCATTTACATATGCCCAGCCTTTTACTTACCCTTTCAACATGAGTGTCTACCGCAATGGCTGGAATCCCGAATGCAACGGAAACTACGACATTCGCAGTCTTTCTACCCACCCCAGGTAATTTGGTTAACTCATCCCGATCACGAGGTAATAAGCCACCATAGTCGTCTATTAACATTTGGCATAGCTTCCGAATATTTTTCGCTTTATTTCTGAATAATCCTATTGATCGAATATCATTTTGCAATTCCTCCAGTGAGACCGCAAGATAATCCTCAGGGGTATGATATTTTTCAAACAACTTCGCAGTAACTTTATTAACTAATACATCCGTACATTGGGCAGACAATGACACAGCTATTACTAGTTCAAATGGATTTTTATGATTTAATTCACAATGTGCATTTGGAAACATTTCACCCATTTGATCTAAGCATTCTTGAATTTGTTTATTATTTAACATTGTATTATCACCTTATTACTTAATTTTCGAGCCAATTATAAAAAGGAATGGTTTGTTTATACCGATCAGGCTGATTTTCATTATTCCGTTGTTTTTGTTGAGATTGACGAAATTTCTTTGAATGGGATTGAGCTTGTTCAATTGTTCGAATTCCATTCTTTTTCCACTCAAATAAAATTCGGTCAATATATCGAAAATTCATTTTTCCTGAAATGACAGCCTCTCTAAGAGCTGCTTTAATAATAATTGGATCGTGATGATCTTGATCAATCCACATTGACAATGACTCACACTCAAATGGTGACAAAGGTCGTCCAAATTCTTGCTCAAAAATAGAGTATAAATCAATTTCCAATTGTTGTTCTTTTTGAATCTTCTCATTCATATTTTGCTGATAGAGCATTTGTAACATCTTGTCCCATAAAGGTCGCAATGAATATTTTTCATGAATGATATGATTTTCATCACTTTCTTCATTTATCTCCAAAAATCCTCGTTGAATAAGCTGTCTTAATAAATCAGTACACTTTGTTTCCGTAAATGTCATTCGACTTGCTATTTCGATTGGAGTAGGAAACCTATTTCCACTTTCAATAAAAGTTAAAATATGGAGAAGTAACATCATTTCTTCTTCGTTTATATTTAATTGCTTATAAGAAATCATTAACAATTTTGGAATTGATATATTACCTTGTTCAAGCCAATCTATCAGTTTTTCATTACTCATTTCAAACACCTCTTCTCTACTAAGTATACCATGAGAATAGTAACACGAATAAGAAAGAATTCATTTTGGAAATTATTTTAACAAAGAAAAGCGCAAGCGCCTTCTAAACAAGCAGAGCTTGTTTCTGCGATGATTATCCCATGGTGTCTTCCTTAGTGTCCAGGCCCGATGCGCAAATTTTTATACTTTTTCTAACAAAGAAAAGAACCCCTCATTGCTGAGGGATTCTCATATTCTTTATGGATATAGTCTGTTAAGTAAACGTGGAAATGGAATTGTTTCACGAACGTGCTCAACACCGCTTATCCACGCAACAGTTCTCTCTAGTCCTAATCCAAAGCCAGGATGCGGTACAGAACCGTATTGGCGTAATTCTAAATACCATTTATATGCATCACTAGTTAAGTTATGCTCTTCTAGTCTTTGTTTCATTAATTCGAAATCATGAATTCTTTCAGAACCGCCGATAATTTCTCCATAACCTTCAGGTGCAATCATATCTGCACATAACACAACATCGTCACGGTCTGGTGCCGGTTGCATATAGAAAGGTTTAATTGCTTTCGGATAATTTGTAATAAATACTGGTTTATCATAGCTTTCTGCAATAGCCGTTTCATGTGGGGCACCAAAGTCATCCCCCCACTTAATATCTGTGAAGCCTTTTTCATGTAGGAATGTAATAGCTTCGTCATATGAGATACGTGGGAATGGTGCCTTAATATTTTCTAATTTTGATGTATCTCTTCCCAAAGTCTTAAGTTCAAGTTGGCAATTTTTCAATACTGATTGAACAATGTATGATACGTATTGCTCTTGGACTTGCAGGCTGTCTTCATGCTGATAAAATGCCATTTCAGGTTCAATCATCCAAAACTCAATTAAGTGACGACGAGTTTTTGACTTTTCAGCACGGAAAGTCGGCCCAAATGAAAATACTTTTCCTAAAGCCATTGCCGCAGCTTCCATATATAATTGACCACTTTGTGATAAGTAAGCATCTTCATCAAAGTATTTTGTATTAAAAAGCTCAGTAGTACCCTCTGGAGCACTTCCCGTTAAAATTGGAGGGTCAACCTTCACAAACCCATTATCATTAAAAAATTCATATGTAGAACGAATAATTTCATTTCGAATTTTCATAACAGCATGCTGTCTTTTTGAGCGTAACCAAAGATGACGATTATCCATCAAGAATTCAGTTCCATGTTCCTTAGGTGTAATCGGATAATCAACAGATGTATGAATAATTTCAAGACTAGTTACTGATAATTCATAGCCAAAAGGAGATCTTTCGTCTTCCCTTATAATACCTGTAACAAATAATGAAGATTCCTGTGTGATTGATTTTGCTGATTGAAAAATATCCTCGCCAACTTCTTCTTTAACGACAACGCCTTGAATAAAGCCTGTCCCATCTCTTAATTGTAAAAAGGCAATTTTACCACTTGATCGTTTGTTTGCTAACCAAGCACCAATTGTAACTTCTTGTCCAACAAATTTACTTACCTCTGATATTGTTGTTTTCACTACGTATGTCCCTCCAAAACCCTAAAGCCTTATGTAAGTTTTACTAATTTAAACCTTATTATATTATACATTTTCTCTAATTCGAAATGCAAATAAAGAATGGGTTCATGCCCAAACAAATAAAAAAACCATATCCACTCTTTGAATATGATTTTTTCATACAGGTTATTAACCCATTTTTTGTACGACAAATTGATGTATCCTTTTTATTGCCTCTTCTAATTGTTCCAATGAGGTAGCATAGGAAAGCCGTATATTATTCGGTGCTCCAAAGCCAGACCCTGGAATAACTGCAACAAGGGCTTCCTCTAACAAGGCAGCAGCAAATTCATCTACATCTTTATAGCCAGTAAGCTTTGCAGCCTCTTTCGCATTTGGGAATAAATAAAATGCCCCTTGTGGTTTTACACAAGTGATACCAGGTATTTCAATTAACTGATTGTAGATTACATCAAGACGAGCCTCGAATGCTTTTCTCATTACCTCTACAGCTTCTTGTGAGCCTTCATAAGCTGCAATTGACGCATATTGAGCAATAGAAGTCGGATTCGAAATGCTGTGGCTGGATAAGTCAGTCATGCTTGTGATAATATCTTTCGGACCAGCAGCATATCCAATTCTCCATCCAGTCATCGAGTGAGACTTTGATAAACCATTAATCAGAATTGTTTTCTCTTTTATTTTGTTATTTATTTGGGCAATTGAATAGTGTTGTGTTCCGAAATACACAAGTTTTTCGTATATTTCGTCAGATATAATCCAAATATCATGTTTTATACATATTTCTCCAATTGCTTCAAGTTCTTCCTTCGAATAAATCATTCCTGTTGGATTACTAGGAGAATTAATAATGAGTGCAACAGTCTTCGAAGTTATTGCTTTTTCCAGCTGGTCAGGTGTAATTTTATATTCATTTCCTTCATTACCTTCAATGAAGACTGGTACACCTTCAGCAAGCTTAACCTGCTCAGGATAGCTTACCCAATAAGGAATTGGAATAATTACCTCATCACCTTTGTTTAAGAGCACTTGGAATAAGGAATATAAGACAAATTTCGCACCTGTTCCAACAATTATTTCATTGGGATTATATTGTAATTGTTGATCCATTAATAGTTTTTTACAAATTGCCTTTTTAAGCGTAGGTAAACCTGCAGATGCTGTATATTTTGTATGACCTTCTTTCATTGCCATTATTGCTGCTTCGATAATATGGTCAGGAGTATTAAAATCAGGTTCTCCAGCACCAAGCCCAATAATATCATAGCCATTTTCCTTTAATTCCTTTGCCTTTGCAGTTATTGCTAACGTAGAAGATGGTGTCAGAGCTGCAACACGATTTGCTAATTTCATCATTTTTCCCCCTAACCTTAAGGTTTAATCGAATTTCGATATTTTCCTGTTTCAAAATATAGTTTATAATAAGTCAACCGATTATCTTCTCCGATATAAATAATTTCCCAAATAGGAAGATGATCTTCAATTCCCAATTTTATCGAACGAATTTCTTTAGGATTTCTTTCTTTTGAAAGTATATGTAGTGCTTCTTCTTCAGTGATTCCTTCACTTACTTTTCGCAAGACAACATCACCTTTATTTTCAGGAACCCAAACAATAATCTCCTCATCATCTTGATTTTTCCCTAAAATAACTTGATATGCATTTGTACCATAATATGAATAAGTATTCTCTATTGATTGTAAGTCGGTATTCTCTAATGCAATTTGGGTTGCCTTTTCTTCAGCTTGTTTGACTGGCTCAAATGCACTTTGATAAATACTTATAGCCCTCCAAACAACAAGAATTAATATAATGATAATAATAAAAATCCATTTTTTCATAATAATATTTCTTCTTTACGTTCGATATATCGTAAATACAGCTATATTTTGATCTTTTTCATCAAGAGCTAGTCCAAACATTAAGTCCTCTTGTTTTAATGTTCGATTTAAGCTATCAACAATTTTATATAAATCAGGTGTATTAGAAAGTTTTACAGTAGATAATACCTCAATTTTGCTTTCCAAAAAAAGCTCCTCCTCATGCATCACAAATTTTACTACACATACGATTATTTTGTTTGGCAACAATATAAGTACTACAACTTAATGTTGAAGTATTCTCATCTCATTATAACAGTTAGTAAGTGATATACGTACTAAAATTTTGACTAAAAAATATCTTCTATCCCATGTTTAATACCTGTCGATAATCTTAGCGGCAGGTCTTCTTTATGGAAATGGAATAACCTCGTAGTTAGTTCCATTATACTTAATAGTAACATTGCCAAATTGCTTCGTATAATATATATCAATCCAAGTACTATTAAGTCTTTCCAATACGTCTTGGCTTGGCAGTTGTCCCCTTTTGTGAAAAATAATTGCAATTTGTGGATCCACATATGAAACAAATCGTTCTGTAGTTCCTCTCTGACTTCCAAAATCAGCAACCTTCAAAATGTTCGTGTTGGGAAGACCTTTTATTGATTGCATAGATTTTTCCAGTTCAGAGTTTGAACTAGTCATATATAGTGTTTCATTTGTCCCAAATTGAAACATTAAATCCATACCTAATGATCCTGAGGAATCTTTTGATTCGTTCATTACCTTCACAAAATGATTCTTCGAAAAATGATAAACATCTCCATTTTCCCATAAAGTTTTAGGGTTATTTGGTAGTATTAATGAATTTGAAAAATGGGATCCGATCACGATTTTTGCTTTTTTATATCTCTCCACTAACCAACCCAAATTAGCAATAAATTCTGGTTCATCCTTCGTTAAAATAATCGTTGTTAATTTTGTAACATTATATAAAACTAAAAGTTCTTCTAATTCCTTTTTCGTTCCTTCTCCACCTGTATTTACTAGTACATTTTCTCCGTTAGGCAAGTGAATTAACGTAGACTCTCCATCTGATAAATTCAGGAATGTCATCGCAATTTCGTCATCTGAAAGTTTGATATTTATTTTTTCAATAGTAGCAGAAGTCTTATTCGGAAGACTTAAAAGCAATAAACCGATGCTAATGAATACAAATACAACTTTCTTCACCTTTTACCCTCCATCATTTAAATGACCATTGTTTTCATTTACTAGTGATTATTGCTATAACCAATTATCAATTTCTTGTAGCAATGACTGCAGTGGTTGTTCGAAAATGGTCATAGTAGGAAGAGACGATAAAAATTTCTTCCCATAACTTGTCGTTGTTATTCTTCGATCCATGATGAATAAAATACCTTTATCATTTTCTGACCGAATTAGTCGACCTACTCCTTGTTTAAAACGAATGACTGCTTCTGGTAAGGATAATTCGTGAAAAGGATCTCCACCTGCTTCAGTTATCATTTTTGCTCTCGTTGAAAAAACAGGATCATTTGGTGGAGCAAATGGAAGTCTTACCATTATCAATGCAGATAGATCATCTCCTGGTATATCGACACCTTCCCAAAAACTATTCGTTCCTAATAGAATAGCTTTATCAAATGCTTGGAAATTTTTTGTCAACTTTGTACGACTACCACCACTAATACCTTGTGCAATTAAAATAAAATTATCTAAAATTAAAATTTTCTTTAAGATTTCATATGTACTTTTTAGCATTTCATATGAAGTAAATAAAACTAACATTCTTCCATTTGTCCTAATAGCAATTTCAGCAATTTGGAGAGCGAGTGAGTGTACATATTCATCAATTGGTACCGAATTAATTACAGGCATATCATTAGGAATCATTATTTTCGCTTGATTCTTATAATCAAAGGTTGATTTTAACAAAAGTGTTAAGGGCTGAAAATCAGTTAACCCATTTTTTTCGATTACATATTCAAACGTGTTATCAATGGTTAATGTGGCTGAGGTTAAAATAACACTTTTTTTATTTTGATAAAAGGTATCAGCCAATCTATCGGCAATTTCAATTGGTTCACGATATAAATTTGCAGAATTTAATGGACCTTTTGGGTCGAGTTCAATCCAAGAAATATATTTTTTTTGATTATCCAGCAAAAATTTTTCAAGCTCAATTATTGCAGCTCCAAGCTCTTCATAACTTGCAAAATAATCGTGAACTATCCCTTTATGTAAAGGCGTTGTCATTGAGTCATAATTGGAAAAGACATCCTGCTGGAGTCTTACAGAGACAATAATTTCCTTAAAATGAATTTTTATTCTCGATTGTAATTCAAGTATTTCTTGCCATATTCCACCTGATTCTTTTGACGAATCAAGCAAATATTGAATTCGGTATGTGTTATCGTTTTGCTTATTATTTTTAATAACCATGTTATGAATTGACCTAAACAGATCACTAATATTAATTTTTAATTCTTTTATTAATATATCAATTAACTGAAACGAAGAATCATCCAAACCAACGTTAGTAAATATCTTTTTTGACTGCATTAATAGGCCATGACTATCTAATATTCCAATTTGTGTGATAATCGAATGGAATTGTATATAGTTCACCTTTTGTCCAAGATATTTCCGACCGATTGGTTCTAAATGATGGGCTTCGTCCACAATTATGTACTGATAGGATGGCAAATAAGCATGATTGTTCATAATATTGGAATATAAAAGAGCATGATTCGTAATGATAATATCCGCTTTTTCTGCCTGTTTCCTCGCTCGTTTATAAAAGCACCTTGACTCCCAAGGGCAATCTCTTATTGTATTCTCTGTTCGATTACATTTAACCTTTTCCCATAGTATTTTTCCCCCGGAAGGTAAATGAATTTCATCAATATCTCCAGTTTCTGTTTCTGTCAACCATATTAAGATTTGAGCTTTTGAAAGATTTTCATCATAATTATCACTTTCTTCATATAAGACTTGTTCAAATTTTCTTAGTGATAAATAGTGTCCGATCCCCTTGAGTAATGCAATATTTATAGGAAAAGGAAAGATTTCTTTTATCTTGGGTATATCCCGCTCCAGCAATTGCTGTTGAAGTTGTATCGTATGTGTACTAATGACCACTCGTTCATTTATCTTTGCAAAATAGATTGAAGGAAGTAAATATGCTAATGTTTTACCGATCCCCGTCCCAGCTTCAACTAAAGCATGTTGATTAGTTTCCATCGCATTAAGTATGAATGTAAGCATTTCAAGCTGGCCTTGACGAAGACTAACATCTTCAAGTATGTTTGATAACTTGACATTTTCCAAGTCACTGATAAAACTGTCCTTTTCAACAGTACATTTTTTCAAGGCAAGTCCTCGATAAACATCATATTCTTTTTCTTCATCTAAAAATTCAGATCTTTTCGTTATAATCTCTTCTAATATTTCATACAGGTCACTTTTTAAATGTTTTGAAAGTGATAATAATTTTCTTAAAGTTACAAGTGGAAGTTTATTTAATTTCGCAAATATCTTAAGTAGGATTTCTGCAGTTACCTCTGCATCACTATCAGCTTGATGTGGATTGTCATGGACTAATGAAAAGCTTTCAGCTAGCTGCCCTAATTTATAGCTATCAGCCCATGGTAGCATAATTCTTGATAATTCAACTGTGTCAATTGTAAGACAATCAAAAAATTCATAACCGCAATTTTCAAATTCTATTTGTAAAAAGGATAGATCAAATGGGACATTATGGGCAACAAAATATGAATCTTCAAATAACGAAATAATTTCAGGAGCAATTATTGAAAATTCTGGAGCATTTGCAACTACATCATTTGAAATTCCTGTTAACTGTTCGATGAATTGCGGAATATCTCTGTTAGGGTTAACAAATGACGCAAAGCGTTCGACAATTTCTCCGTCCTCAATTACAACTGCAGCAAACTGGATAATTTTATCATCTTTTTTCGGTATATTGCCCGTTGTTTCTAAATCTACTACAACAAACCGGTTTTTCATTAATTTTCACCTCCTCTATCCATATATGTAAAAAACCCCCGTAAGAAGGGGGATTGTTATAAAATAGTAGATGCTGGTTCCTGGTAAAGTAATTCTTTAATTTGATTATGCTCATCCATTATGGCAACCTTTGGTTTATGTGCGGCAACCTTTTCTTCTGGAATCAACGCATACGAAATCACAATAATTACATCATCTTTTTGAACGAGGCGTGCTGCAGCACCGTTTAAGCAAAATACACCACTACCTCTTTCTCCTGGGATAATATAAGTCTCAAGACGTGCCCCATTGTTATTATTTACAATTTGAACTTTTTCATTAGCAATCATTCCTACCGAATCAAGGACGTCTTCATCTATTGTGATACTACCTACATAATTAAGATTAGCTTCTGTAACATGAGCTCGGTGAATTTTTGCATTCATCATTGTCCGAAACATGATGCTCCCCCTTTAACCCCTGAATAAAGTTAAACAACAAATGTTATATTATCAATTAGTCTCGCTTTTGTAAACTTGACAGCAACAGCAATAATTATTTTCCCTGAAATCTCTGGTAGTACTTCTAATTCCGGATAGCTATAGATCTCAACATAGTCAATTTCTCCTACCGTATGATTAGAAATATGCTTTCTGATAATTGCTTCAATCTTTGATGGATTTCTTAGACCATTTTGAATTTCTAATTTTGCTATCTTTAAGCTTTTATATAGATGTGGTGCTTCTACTCGTTCTTTGGCAGTTAAATAAACATTTCTTGAGCTTTTTGCAAGACCATCTGCTTCACGTACGATTTCAACTGGGATGAGTTCAATAGGGAAATTAAAATCATGAATTAACCCAGCAACAACTGCAACCTGCTGAGCGTCCTTTAAGCCAAAATATGCTCGATCAGGCATAATGATATTAAATAGTTTAACGAGGACTGTAGCAACTCCGTCAAAGTGTCCAGATCTCTTCCTACCACATAATACATTAACCCTTGATTTTACCTTTACGGATAGAGAAGGTTCACTTGGGTACATCTCCTCAGTACTTGGATAAAAAAGAATATCAACATTTTGCCCTGTTGCCATTTTTTGATCATGTTCAAAATCACGAGGGTATGCATCAAAATCCTCATTTGGTCCAAATTGTAGTGGATTTACGAAAATACTTATAACAACGATATCATTTTCTGCACGTGCTTGCTTTATTAATGTCATATGTCCTTCATGCAAATAGCCCATTGTTGGCACAAATCCTACTGTTCGACCGCTTTTACGTTCTTTTACAGTGAAATCCTGCATTTCTCTAGCAGATGTTATGACCTTCATTTTTTTCCTCCATATAATGTAGCAAGTTCTTCTTCATTCATCGTAAACATATGCTGTTCTTCTGGAAATTGTATACTTTTCACTTCTGATACATATTGTTTTAAACCATTTAAAATTGGTTCATTCACTGAAGTAAACTTTTTCACAAATTTTGGTACTCGATCAATTCCATATGATATTACATCATGAAAGACAAGGACTTGTCCATCAGTTTTATTACCAGCACCAATTCCAATTGTTGGAATCGTAAGCGCGTTTGTGACCTCTTCTCCCAATTGTTTAGGCACACATTCGAGAACTAATGCAATTGCGCCTGCCTGCTCACATTTTTGAGCATCAGTGATTAGCTGTCTTGCACTTTCAGCATCTCTTCCTTGCACCTTGTAACCACCAAGTACACCGACTGCTTGAGGTGTTAAACCTAAATGTGCAACGACAGGAATACCAGCTTTCGTTAATGTTTCAATTGTATGAATTACTTCATTTGCACCTTCAACCTTGACTGCATGAGCACCCGCTTCTTGGACAATTCTCGCTGCATTTTTTAATGTGTCTGATTTTGATATATGATAGGACATAAAGGGCATATCCGTTACGATAAATGTATTTTTTGCTCCTCGCTTAACTGCCTTCGTATGATGGATCATTTCATCAACCGTTACCGGGATTGTAGATTCATAGCCTAACACAACCATTCCTAGTGAGTCCCCAACTAAAATCATATCAACCTCTGCTTCTTCAGCAAGTTTTGCTGACGGATAGTCATATGCTGTTAACATCGCAATAGGTTCTTTATTTTGTTTCATTTTCAAAAAATCAGTAGTTTGTTTCATCTTAGTTTCCTCCTTCTTAATAAAGAGGTGATGAATTAGCAATGACAATAAAAAAACTTCTTTCACAAGAAAGAAGGATTATTGATCAGAAATTGGCATATTTCATCCCTCTGTCCCTGTCTAATGGATCAAGGCAGAATACAAAAATATTTAATTTTATTTCCATATTTTTTTTATTGCAAAGGTGTGGTTCCAAATGGATACCACCCGGTTCTCCTGAATTATATCAAATAAACACTAACCATTTCTACTATTTATTTTGTGTTAACTCAATATCAGCAGAATGAATGTGATGTATCGTGCCGTCTAAGGATTTTAATTGTAAAACGCCTTCATCAGTTATGCCTAGAGCCTTTCCTTCGATCGCACCTGTTAGTGTACGGGCAATAATGTTTTGTCCAATACTTATCGCATAACTTTCCCATAATAGCTTAATGATTTTAAACCCATGCTGCAGGTACTCACCATAAAGCTTTTCAATCTTCACTAATATACATTGTATTAATCTTGCCCGATCAATTCCCTCCCCTTTTTGAATTGCTAAAGAGGTTGCAATATTTTTTAAAAAGTCGGGAAAATGACTTTCGGTATGGTTCACATTGATCCCGATTCCAATTATGACAGAATTTATTCGATCAGCCTCTGCTTGCAGCTCAGTTAAAATACCAACAACCTTTTTATTATTCAACAGTATATCATTAGGCCATTTAATATCAGCTTCAAGCCCTGTTGCTTCCTGAATTCCTTGAACAACACCAACTGCAGCTAATAATGTCAATTGTGGTGCCTGATATGGAGGAATATTAGGCCGTAAAATAATGCTCATCCACACCCCCGTATGTTTCGGTGAATGCCATACCCGATCTAATCTGCCACGACCAGCAGTCTGCTCTTCAGCAACAACAATTGTTCCTTCTGGTGCACCTTCGTACGCAAGATGATGGGCAATTTTTTGGGTAGATGTTACGGTTTCTTCAAAATGAATATTTCGTCCCAGACTTGATGTTTTCAAACCTAATTGAATTTCATTACTACTAATCTTGTCAGGCTTAGAGATAATCCGGTAGCCCAATTTGCGAACCGCCTCAAGTTCATACCCTTCATTTCTAAGTCCCTCAATATGTTTCCATACAGCAGTTCGGGAACAGCCCAAACGCTCACTTAATTTTTGACCAGAAATATATTCCCCGTTAGCATTTGAGAAAACTTCTAATAATGTCTTTCTTATTTCTGATTGCAAGACCGAAGCCACTCCTTTACCATTTGTATGTTATTCTCAGTTTCATGATCTAAAATGGCATTTTCAACTTTCTCCAACAGTTCAGAAATCCATTTCCCTGGCTTCTTATCGTACATGGAAGTAAGAACTTGTCCATTAATCGCCAAATCAGTTCGAGATTTAATCGGTAGTTTGTCATATTCTACTAATGGTTGATAATTTAAATCATTAACAAATCCTAAGATTTTACGAATTCTTTCGACTTGAGAAATACTTTCATAATCATTCTCATATAATAGCCTCTTGGTCCATCCAACTTCATCGATTTTTTTTAAGCTTGAAACATTCTTGACTACGCTGTTAATGATTTTGGATGGTAGTTTCCATTTCCGTAAAAATAAATTACAGTCCTCAATTTTAAGTAAATAGCATATGAGTGTCCAATACTCAACCCGATCCTTCAATATAGTCCAATTATACTTAACAAACGATGTCAATAGTTCCTCTTTATCAATCAAACCTGGAAGATATTGATAAAGTGAAGTTTCCAATAAAATTCCACATGCTTCTTGACAATTTTCTCCCCTTAGCATTTTTTCAAATTCAACTGTTACACGTTCAATTGATATTTTACTTAAAAGATTTGCTTGATTTGAAATTGCTTCTTGGGTTTTATCATCTAATTTAAATGATAATTGAGCAACGAATCGAATGGCCCTCATCATTCTTAATGCATCTTCATTAAATCTTTCATAAGGATTGCCTACTGATTGAATCACCTTTGACTCAATGGCTTTTCTTCCTTCGTATGGATCGATGAATTCTCCATCCACATTCATTGCAATTGCATTCATCGTAAAATCTCTTCTTTTCAGATCTTCACGTAGTGACTTAACAAATGCAACATCCTTTGGTCTTCGAAAGTCAACATAGTTCTCTTCCGTGCGAAAGGTTGTAACTTCAAATTGTTCTCCTTCAAAAAGGACAATAACTGTACCATGTGCTGCCCCAACATCGATCGTCTTTGGAAATAGTAACATCGTTTCACTAGGTGAAGCAGAAGTAGCAATATCAATATCACCTATTTCTCTTTTTAGTAGGAAATCTCTAACAGCACCACCAACAAAATATGCCTCATATCCATTAGTTTGCAATGTTTGAATAATCCTTTTTCCTTTTTGAAAAGGTTCGAACATATTAGCTCACCTATCTTTAATCCTTATTAAGTATCGAGAAATACAAATCTTCATATTCATTAACAATTTTTTTGGAATTAAATTTCCCTTCTACAGACATTACTGCATTGCTAGATATTTCTTTATGCAGGTTTTCGTTTTTAAGTAATTGAATTGATTTACTAGCAACTTCTTCATAATCTCCAATTTCACATAGATAACCGTTATAACCATCATTAATTACTTCAGGAATTCCACCTATATTCGTGCCAACAGCTGGGACTCCACAAGCCATTGCTTCTAATAATACTAATCCAAAGCTTTCTTTTTCAGATAATAATAGTTTTAAATCACTAATTGAATATAATTCCTCAACATTTTCCTGTTTCCCTAAGAAAAGAACATCATCCTCTAGTTTTAAATCATTAACCATTTTGCAAACAACAGTTAGTTCAGGTCCATCCCCGACTAGTAATAATTTTGATGGTATTTCTTTATGTATTAAGTGAAATGCCTTCACAACATCACGCACACGTTTCACTTGTCGAAAATTTGAAACATGGATAACTACCTTTTCATGTGAAGCAATTCCATATTGTTCCTTTAAATCGCTAACATTCTTTCGATGATAGACTCTTTCATCAATAAAATTATAAACCGTTTTAATTTCTTTCTTCGGTTCGATTAATTCATAGGTTTGATCGACAAGTGCCTTCGAAACTGCTGTGACTACATCTGATGTTTCAATTCCAAAACGGATTAAATCAGTTAAAGATGGATCATAGCCTAAAACAGTAATATCAGTACCATGTAATGTTGTGACAATTTTCAAATCACCACCAACCATTTGTTTTGCTAAATATGCACAAACAGCATGTGGGATTGCATAATGTACATGTAGTAAATCTAATTTTTCCCGTTTGGCCACCTCTGCCATTTTACTTGCAAGTGCTAAATCATAAGGTGGGTATTGAAATACTGAGTATTGATTCACTTCAACTTCATGATAATAAATATTTGAATATATTTTATTTAATCGAAAAGGAATACTTGATGAAATAAAATGAATTTCATGACCTTTTTCAGCTAAAAGTTTTCCTAATTCTGTTGCGATTATGCCTGATCCGCCCACTGTAGGGTAACATGTAATACCTATTTTCAACTTCATTCATTATTCTCCCAATAAATCTTTATTAATTAGAAGTGGTTTCTCTACTATAAAACCTTCTGCGTACATGATACCGACTTCTTTACCAAATAATCTCTCGCGATTTTCAATCGTTTCTATATATCCATTAACTAATGGTGTATCGATTGTGCTATCAGTTTTTTGAAACTGACTTTTATATGTTTGCAAACTCACTATTTTATCATCCATGTACGCACTAATATCAATAACGAAATTGGGCCTATGGAAACCGTTTATCATATAAAAATAGAGTGACTGCGCTTTATGTGGCTCTTGGCCATCCTCATCTTGAAAATTTTTTATGCCTGCTGAAAAAAAAGCTTCCTTCACTAATTTTGCACAATTCCCATGATCGGGATGACGATCTTCATAATAAGGAGCAAAAATGATCGTTGGTTTATATTTTCTAATAACAGTTACAACTTTTTTAATATTTTCATCGTTTATTACGATACCTCTATCAGGAATAGCAAGATTTTCCCTGACTTCCACACCTAAATGATCTGCTGCACGCTTTGCCTCCGATTTACGAAGAGCAACAGTGCCATTTGAAGAAAGCTCAGCTTCCGTTAAATCACAAATACCTATTTTCTTTCCTTCTTTTGCATATTTTGCAATCGTCCCAGCCATTCCAATTTCCACATCATCTGCATGTGCTCCGAATGCTAGAATATGTAATTTCGAATCAGCCATTTTGTCCACCTTTTCTCGCTTGAATGATTTCTCTCCATGAGAAATCGCCACGTTCTAATCCATGTATGAGTATTTCAGCCGTTCCCATATTCGTTGCTAAAGGCACTAGGTAAACATCACAAAGTCTAATCAATGCTGAAACATCTGGTTCATGTGGCTGAGCTGTTAATGGATCCCTAAAAAAGAGTACCATATCCATTTTGTCCTTCGCTATCATGGCACCAATTTCTTGATCTCCGCCTAATGGGCCTGATTGGAAGCGATGAATTTGTAATCCTGTAGCTTCACTTATTTTTAAGCCAGTCGTTCCAGTAGCAAATAGTTCGTGTTTTTCTAATACTTCCTTATAGGCAGTAGAAAATTGAATTAGATCTTGTTTCTTTTTATCATGGGCAATTAGTGCAATTCTCAAGATACATTTCCCCTTATTCAATAATATTTTCTAGTCCATATACAAGCACTTCAAGATTCATAACAGTTTCAACCGAAACCTTCACTCCAGACATAAATGATTCACGATTAAAAGAGTCATGTCGAATTGAGAGCAATTGTCCATGTCCTCCAAACATGACTTCTTGATGAGCAATTAAACCAGGTAACCGTACACTATGAATATGTATCCCATCAAACTCTGCACCACGTGCACCTTGAATTGTTTCATGTTCATTTGGATGCCCTTGTTTTTTTGACTCCCGAACTGATGAAATTAACTCAGCTGTTTTAATAGCTGTTCCTGAAGGTGCATCAAGCTTTTGATCATGATGTAATTCAATAATCTCAATATCCTTGAAATACTTAGCAGCCATTTGTGAAAATTTCATCAATAGGATAGCTCCGATTGCAAAATTTGGGGCGATAATTGCACCAATCTGACGTTCCTTCGCCAGTTTTGAAAGTCGTTCTAAATCCAATTTTGAAAATCCTGTCGTTCCAACTACGGGTCTCACACCATAATCCAGAGCTAACTCAGCATGGTATCTTCCAATTTCAGGAGTAGTTAGATCAATCAACACATCTGGTGCAGTTTCTTGGAAACATTGGATTGCATCAGTGTAGATAATTGCATCCAGATTAGGCAAACCTTTAATCTCATTTACTTTTTTCCCTTCATTAATACGGTCGATCACCCCAACAAGCGAAAAATGTTCCGTATTTTCGATTAAGGTTAAAGCCTCTTTTCCCATACGTCCTCTTGGTCCAGCTACAACAATTTTAATTTGTTTCATTTGAACTCCTCTCTTTCACATCAATTTCAACTTTAGTCCATCTATTTTTATCTCTAGTATTAAATTTGTTCATGACGATATTGTGTGCATTCTCTAGATCAATGTTTAATGAATTTGCTAAACAAATTAATACAAAAAGAAGATCACCAGCTTCCTCCTCGATTGCCTTTTCGGCTTCTGAAGCTTTCTTGGGCTTTTCCCCATATACATGATTAATTTCTCTAGCTAGCTCGCCCAATTCTTCCGTTAATCTTGCAAGCATTGCTAATGGACTAAAATAACCTTCTTTAAACTGACTTATGTATGAATCAACTTCTTGTTGTAATTGTTTCATTGTTTTCTCAGACAATTGCCTCACCTCATTATTTTCTTACTTTATGTTAGCTAATCATAGACAATTTGACAAATATAAAATCTTTTTTCTATACGTAGTTTGATTACAAAATAAACATCATCTATAATAAAATAGCTATCATTGTGAGTATTTACTAGGAGGGAAGTATAATTTGAATTTAAAAATCAAAAATATTTTATTTATATTATTCGGTTCAATCATTTTTGCATTTGGACTTGTTCATTTCAATATGCAAAATAATCTTGCTGAAGGCGGCTTTACAGGAATCACCTTGTTGTTGTATTTCTTATTTAGTTTCGACCCTTCCTATTCGAATTTAATTTTGAATATCCCATTATTTTTTCTAGGCTGGAAATTACTTGGTCGAACTTCTTTCTACTATACAATTATTGGGACAGTAAGCCTTTCTATCTTTCTATGGATTTTTCAGAGATATCAATTCCATATACCTCTTGATGGAGATTTGACGTTAGCAGCCTTATTTGCTGGTGTTTTTATAGGTGTAGGGTTAGGGATTATATTCCGTTTTGGAGGTACAACAGGTGGCGTTGATATAATCGCAAGATTAGTTCATAAATACATAGGGTGGAGTATGGGCAAAACGATGTTTATGTTTGATGCAGTCGTAATTACACTTTCACTTATCTTTTATTTATCATATAGAGAAGCGATGTATACGTTGGTTGCTGTATTCATAGGTGCTAGAGTAATTGATTTTATGCAAGAAGGAGCTTATTCTGCAAAAGGGGCAACAATCATCTCAGATAAGAATGCGGAAATCTCAAAAAAAATACTTCAGGAAATGGAACGTGGTGTAACCATTTTAAAAGGGATCGGATCTTTTACTCAGCAAGAAAAAAACATCTTATATTGTGTTGTAGGTCGAAATGAGATTGTTCGCTTAAAGCAAGTTATCACATCTGTCGATCCACACGCCTTTGTTGCGGTCAGTGATGTACACGATGTACTTGGAGAAGGTTTCACTTTAGATGAAAACAAAAACCCTATAGAACGTTAAAAAACCTGCAATCGCAGGTTTTTTCTTTAATCATCAGATCTTGTCATCCCGGTGTATATTAAGATAAGTCTTAATAGTTCCAGTACCGCTACAGATGCTGCTGCAACATAAGTCATTGCTGCTGCATTTAATACTTTTTTTGTTTCATGTTCTTCTTCATTTCGAATTGCACCTACGGATACAATCTGCTGCATTGCACGTGAAGATGCATTAAATTCAACTGGTAATGTAACTACCTGAAATAGTACAGCAGCTGCCATAAAAATAATTCCTAATAACATTAAATCTCGAAATGCTGTAAAAAACATTCCAGCTAAGATTAAGATCCAGGAAACATTTGAACCAAAATTTGCTACTGGAACAAGTGCATGACGAAAACGTAAGAAAGCATAGTCTTGTTGGTCTTGTATTGCATGTCCAACCTCATGTGCTGCAACTGCAGAGCCTGCTAGTGAAGTTCCATGATAATTATTAGAAGATAAACGAACGGTTTTTGATCTCGGATCATAGTGATCTGACAAAAACCCCGGGGTCTCTTCAATTCTTACATCATATAGTCCATTTTGGTCTAGTATCCTTCTAGCAACTTGAGCTCCAGTTAATCCAGAAGATGCTTGTACTTGCGAATACTTCTTATAAGTACTTTTAACCTTCATTTGAGCATATAGCGGTATTAAACTGATGATCAAAAAATACACTAAAAATGTAATCATACGTATATTTCCTCCATACTTAGATATAAGTAATATTGTAGTGAGGTAATTGAAGAAAGTCAATCAATACGTTTAACGATCATCGTAATCTCTTTGAGATTGTTTCTTTTGTTTATCACCAATATATTTTCTCCAACCTACATATGTTAATGATAGAATGATAGTACTACCCGTTAATATCATCACCCAAATTAATGACGGATCTGCATCATCCTCTTTCATTTTGTCAAATAAATTCGTAAGATCTACTTCCATTTGCTCAAGCTGCTTTAAGCGAGTTGAATTATTCAAATCATCGTCACGATAATGATCCAAAAATGTGATATGTGAGTCAAGCCTTTGAACAGCTTCCTCAGTAATATCTACTTTCAAACTTGGATAAATCATCTCATACTTGGAAAGAAAAGCATTTAAGTGTTGTTGGTATGTTTGAATATCTCCAATTTCAACTGTTTGTTTCATCTGACTAAATGTAGTCATGATTGAATCTTCCATTTCTGCCCACATCGGTTGATGCTCAGAACGAATCGCATCGATTACAAGCCGAAATTGTGTGACGATTCTAAGTTTATCCCCAAAGTCGAGTGATGAGGAGTTGACTGCTTCTAATGCGTGATTATGAGCATCTGTAATAATTTGTAATTCACCCATCGAATATGGTCTATTTTTTAAATTGACCTTTAAAAATTCATTAGAAAAATGTGATAAGAATTGCTCAGCCTCTTCATATCTTTCTTGTTTCACCATAAGTAAAGCTTGATCAGAAATATGATCGAGACTCTCCCAATTGCCTTCTTTAGAAACAGCAAATATGGATGCTGAATATAAAAATAATAGGATACAAATTATAACAACCATTCTAAAAAATCTCATACTTGTCCCTCCCCAAACATCTAGTAAAATGTATGTTTAGTTGGACAAGAGTAGACCATTTTTTTTCATTATGGGAAAGAGAGCTTCAAGCCATCTTTCTTAACACACAAAAGGTATGCGATTAATATTGATGTCACACTTAACCAAAATGTAAAATATCCGATTTGTGGAATATACTGATCTAGCATACTGTATCGTGGAAGCATTTGAAATACATAATCAATGACATCATTGTGTAGTGTCCAAACTGCAACAAGAACTAAATGAATCGGTTTAATTCGGTAATATGGAGCATATAGTAATCCCTGAATTGCCATACCTAAATGGGAGAATATTAGCATATATCCTACAGGTGTTAAATCACCAGTGAAATATGTTAGAATATTCATCACAACTGCCCAAATTCCATATTTAAATAAAGTTACAATTGCTAATGCTTCAATCAATGGCCAATTTTTTTTCAATAAAAATCCGACTAATACGATACAAAAAAATAAACTTGCAGTCGGGCTATCCGGAACAAAGACTAAAAATTTTGCAGGTGTTATCTTCAATTGACTTTCATACCAAATATAACCATAGATTGTCCCCGGCACATTAATTATCAGTAGAGTCCATAATACCCAACGTTGTCCCATTAAATATGTAATTGATTTCATCAATATGTACCAACTTTCCTTAACATGATCTAATTCTAGATTCACGAAAATGAACAAGAATGTCAAGTAATTTTCAGAAAGAAAAAAAGCCGACAAGTAAAGTCAGCTTTCTATAAGTTATTTAGATGTTACACCTGAGATAAATTCTGCAAGCTTTTGAAGTTCTTCATCAGTACCTTTGAACATACCCGGAGGCATGTCTCCTGTACCATTTTTTGCAATATCTGCTACTTCCTCTGGAGTCAGCCCAGTGTCAACTAGTGATGCACCAACACCTGCAATACCTTGAAGGTTATCCCCATGACAACTAATACAACCTTTATCCTTAAATACTAAATATCCCTCAGACGCAGTATCAATATCAGCTTCGGCTACAATTTTACCTTGTTCTTTTGATGCTTCCCAATCATGGGTAACAACTGATTCCCAAGTTAAAAAAACAGTAGCTGAAACAGCTAATAACATTAGTCCAGTTGCAACAGGTCTTTTAGCAGGTCGACGCTCTGGTCCACGGTCTAAGAATGGAGCTAATAGTAAAGCACCAAACGCAAGTCCAGGCATAACAAGAGCACCAATTACTGTATATGGTCCTGATGCATAAGAGTATTTTAGTAATTGATATAAGAATAAGAAGTACCAGTCAGGTAATGGAATATATGCTGTATCTGTTGGATCAGCAATACGTTCTAATGGTGACGGATGTGCCACTGTTAAACAGAGAAATCCAATCAGGAATACAGAACCTACCAACCATTCTTTTAACAAGAAGTTCGGCCAGAATGCTTCTGTTTTTCCTGGGTATTCGGAATAATCCTTAGGAATATTTTGCTTTCTTCCGACAGGAACACGGGAGTCCCCTACAAATTTCATTCCTTTTCCGCGATGCATAATCGGTCCCCCTCCTTTTTTAAGGTTTATAAGTAAAAATTAGTAGTCCAATTAATTTTACAGTGGTCCTGAAATACCTTGTCTACGTATCATAATGAAGTGAGCTGCCATTAAAGCAAACAATGCTGCCGGTAAAAAGAAAACATGAATCGCAAAGAATCGTGTTAAAGTTTGTGCCCCGACAATTTCAGGATGTCCCGCTAGTAGTACCTTTAATTGAGTACCAATTAATGGGGTTGCTTCTGCAATTTGCAGACCAACTTTTGTTGCAAATAACGCTTTCATATCCCAAGGTAGTAAATATCCAGTGAATCCAAGGCCTAACATTACGAAGAAGATTAGAACCCCTACAATCCAGTTTAATTCACGTGGTTTTTTATAAGCACCTTGGAAAAATACACGAAGAGTATGTAGGAACATCATTACGATTACCAAACTTGCCCCCCAGTGATGCATTCCTCGAACGATTTGACCAAAAGCAACTTCATTCTGTAAATAATAAACAGATTCCCATGCATTTTTAATATCTGGTACATAGTACATCGTTAAGAACATACCAGAGAGCACTTGGATAACCGTTACGAAGAATGTAAGACCACCAAAGCAGTACACAAACGCAGAGAAATGATGCGCTGGATTAACATGCTCTGGAACTTCATGGTCAGCAATATCGCGCCAAAGAGGCGTAATATCAAGTCGATCGTCTACCCAATCATAAATCTTGTTAAGCATGGATTACGCCCCTTTCCTTGGTTGTGCTTTACCTAAATATAAATAGCCATCTTTTACCTCTTGTACATAAACATCTAACGGAGCCATTGGTGGAGTATTCGGAACATTCGTACCGTCCTTTGTATACAATCCATAATGACAAGGACAGAAGAAATGATTTTGATTCGCTGGATCCGTGTTCCAGTCTACTGTACAGCCAAGGTGTTTACAAACTGGTGATAGTGCAATAATTTCATTTCCCTCTTTATAAACCCATGCAGATGTAGTTACTTCAGACTCATACCATGCATCAACTTGATGAACTTGGAAGTCAAATTTTTGTGGCTCATTCGTTATTTTATCCACAGAAACTACTTGTACCATATCATGCTTAGGAGCTGGCTTAAGTACTGGATCAATAGCAAAACGAACCAATGGCATTAGCATTCCAGCTGCCATAAATCCGCCCACACCTGTTAATGTATAGGTTAGGAATTGACGTCGTGTAACTGGTTGTTTATTCTCGCTCATGTTTTTCCCCCCTTATTGCTAAGCTAAGTCCACTCCGGACATAATTGAACACAATTAATACTAGGACATTCTCATGATATATCAATATGATGTGAAGGTCAATATTATCATTTGCTTAAAACATGGCAACTATGTGACTTTAATTGGGAAATTGTCCAAATTTTAAAGTTAGATGATCAAGTTTATTGCCAAATATTCATAAATACTGAAATAAGCTGCTTCATTTGATCTTGAAGCATCGATTGTTTGTATTTTTCCTCCACATATTCTAGTGGCAAAGTAGGAAGCCATATCAATGAACCTTGAAGAACTTGTTCTACTACTTTCCAATTACTATCTGAGGTTATAAAAATAAAATGCTTCATTCCTGATTCTTTCATTTCGCTTGTCCAATTTGCTAGACGTTCCTTGCTGCTAAGCAATTCCTCACTCTTCATATATGTAAAAGCAGGGAACAATATAATTCTTCCCTTAAATTGCCGCTCAACTTCATTTGAGAGTATCGTTATAAACTCCCCCATTGCAACTGTTGATTTAACTTCATCTTTCCAAGAGATTGGTATTAATGGTATTACGGCTGTATCAACATATTCCTTTGCTTGTAAGTATACGTCGATGTCCTTTGTTGTCCATTTCAAAGTGTATTCGCTTCCTTTCATTTAGCATAAAAATAACATACCATATTTTAAAATTTTCGTACAAAAAAAATAAACTTTAGTCCGACGAATGTCATTCTAAAGTTTTTTTAAGTTGTGTTGATAATCGAAGAAATTCTGCTTCATCCTGTCTGTCTAATGCATCATCGATAAGTTTTAATAGATTTTCTTTTTGATACATCTGAATAGATTCTTCTAAGAATTTCTTCGCAAGTTCTTTATCCTTTTCATTCACTTGGAGATGTTTCGGCATATAGGGATTCTCCTCAAGAACAGCTACGAAATGTGGAGAATGAAAGGATGACCTAAAATTAAGTTGGATAAAAATTTCTTCTTCTCGATTTAATCGGATATCATGAAATGATTTTTCCGCATCCGTTGTCATTATATTTTCTTTGTAAAAACGAAATGGGACGTCATCAACGCAATGTGTGGACATGATTATTCCTCTAGGACAATATTGTGCCTGCTCAACAAAATGAACATTTTTCATTAGCTGATCATGACTCATTAAATAATTCAAAATCCAAACACATTCTCTTCTTTTTAGCTGATAATTATTAAGAAACCAGCGAATAAAATCTTTTTTCTCGTTGACAGATACAGGGGTAGTCATCGCTATGCTTCCCTCCTCTGCTTTTGATGAGTTGTCACTTATAATTAAATACATTCTACATCCAAACTGAATTTCCTGCAAAATCCAATTATTGAACAATAATTATGCTAAATCTTCAAGAAGCTCCTCAATCTCATACTTTGATGGGTTAATTACAAGCAATTTCTTAAATACATCAATTGCTTCTGTCTTTTTACCATCTTCTAATAAAAAGTAACCAAATTCTTCTAAAAACTCTGGGGATTCCTTAAAAAAAGTATATGCACGACGGTAATGATTTAATGCATCAGAAAATTGCTCTAATTTATTTTTTGAATATGCGAGGTCCCATTCAAACTGTTCATCAAATTCACCATATCCCATAACTGCTTCTAGACATTCAACTACATCATCATATCTCTCTTCATTCAAAAGAAAATTACTAAGTTGTAACGTTGCTTCAACATAGCCTGGGTCAATTCCAACCGCTTCACGTAAATATTGCTCAACACGATCTCTATGACCGCATTTCAAGGAAATCATAGCGGCTTTAAAGTGTAATTCTTTATTTAATGAATCCACCTGAATGCCCTGTTGTAAAACTTGCAGACTTTCATCTAATAAACCTTCTTTCTCATAAGCTTCAGCTAAATAAAAGTATAAAGACGTATAATCAGGATCCAAATCCTTTAATTTCGAAAATACTTCAATTGCTTTACTATAATATTCAGCTTGATATGCCGTTACTCCAAATCCGAACAATGTATGGCTATCCTCCTGTTTGGAAATGGCTGCTTCAAAGTAAGGTAGGGCTTCCTCAAATTTTCCTGTAGCACTTAAGCTTTCTGCAAGCCTTGCACTTACAAGAACTCCTGCTATTTGCTCGCTTTCTTGTAATATTTCCATATAATATGGAATACTTTTATAAAATTCACCATTACTCGAATATAATTCAGCCAAGGCAAAATCAATTATTTGATCATGGTCTGACATTTCCTTAGCTCTTAATAATTTTTGTTCGCTAACCTCAACCAAGCCTTGCATTTGAAATAAATCAGCCTGTAACACTAGTGCTTCAATATATGCTGGATCATCTTCAGCTATTTGGTCAAGAAGTGAAATTGCTTCCTCCTCTTCATCCATATCAATCATAATTTCTGCTAAAAGGACATAGAGTTCACCTTCATCAGGATAAATATAAAGTAATTGTTGAACAATTTCTTTCGACTTTTCAACAAACCCCCATTTAAAATAATGTTGAGCAATTACGTACAATTCATCGTTTGTAGATGAATTTTGCAATTGCTCCAACAATTCTAAACCTTGCTCTATATTTCCATCCTCAACTAATTGAATTGCATTGTCTATTTTATTCATAAAGTTCAAACTCCTCTTATGTTATAAATCTTCCATCATTTGTATTCCTAGTTGAAGATACAAAATAGCCAGGTTTTTTCACCTTACATTCGTTTCCAAAACCTGATCGAAAATAAATCTGGGAATTTACTTTCAGAAACTTCCCTTTATGCATTGTAATCTTCGGGATATGTTTATGATAATCGAGAATAGGCATTTCATCAACTGAATAGCATATATCATCAATATCATATAGATTATAATCCAAATCTCCACCAATTCTTATATCTCCCTTTTCGGGATAAATACCAATTTTTTTTAGATTATCAATTGACAATGGCAAATCTTCATTGGGACAGTCTGATATTGTTGGAATCTGATTCTTATTCATTATTTCATTCCATATCTCACTATTTTTCTTACCATGGAATAACGACTTTTCTCTGCTTTTCCATTCAGGAATAATTGGAAGTCGATAAGAAAAATATGATTCGCTTATCCAACCCCAAGGAATGTTGAATAAATTTTCATTATGATCAACTACAGTGATTACGACTGGAATTTTATGTTTCCTACAAGCAACCATTAAGGAAGGAGTTAAGATAGATAAAGGAATCCGAATTCCAATATAATAATCAATCGGACTATTTAATAAATAATGTTTCGTTTCTTTAATCACTTTCTTTAGCTCATTTTCATTTTTCACATCACTTATAACTAGTAATGTTGTACATCCTTTTTTAATATATTTGTGAATGATTTCTTCTTTAAATTGTTGAAATGGAAGCTTTGTAGAAAATGAATAATTAATCATAATATGACCAGGTGTTAATAAAAAATTTGACAATTCCATACGCATAAATTTTAGCCGATTTAAATTTTCACTAATATAGTCCACTCGATCATTTTTTATTAAAATTGAACAATGTTTCACTTTTTTATCCTTAACTAAATTAGCCTTTTCTAAAATATATGACATATAACCTCCCCTTTTTTATTTCAAATTCCTCTTAAGACAAGCTATGCAAATGTTTCTCATTCTATGTTATTAAGTAAAAAAAGAACCCGAATGGGTTCTTTTTTGCTTTTTATATCAATGAATGTAGATGATTGAAAAAAGTAGGATATGAGACTGCAATCGCCTCTGAATTATTTAGTGTTACTTCTCCTTCAGCAAGAAGCGCTGCAATTGCAAGCATCATACCAATACGATGGTCGCCATAACTGTCTACATTACCACCATTAAGTTTTGTTCCTTCCCCAGTTATTATCATACCGTCCTCAGTAGATGTAATATGTGCACCTAATTTCGAAAGTTCCTTTACAACAGTTTCAATCCGATTTGTTTCCTTCACTTTCAACTCACTAGCATCTTTGATAACTGTTTCCCCTTTTGCCTGTGTAGCTAAAAGTGCAATAATTGGAATCTCATCAATTAGTTTTGGAATCATACTACCTTCAATAGTAGTTCCATGCAACTCTGAATAGCATATTGTTAAATCTGCAATCGGTTCATTATTAATAACTCGTTCATTCTCTATCGTTAGATTTGCACCCATTTGTATTAATACATCAATGATTCCAGTTCTCGTAGGGTTCATTCCTACATTCATCATTTTAATTGTACTATTTGGGATAATCGCTCCTGCGACAAGGAAGAAGGCAGCAGAGGAGATATCTCCCGGCACAAAAATATTCGTACCCTTAAGCTTTTGTCCACCAGTTATTCCTACGGTAAGTCCATCTTCTGCTACCTTACAACCAAATGCTTTAAGCATTCGCTCTGTATGGTCTCTTGATTTATGCGGTTCAGTAACAGTCGTTGTACCACTAGCATTAATACCAGCAAGTAGTATAGAAGATTTTACTTGTGCACTTGCAACAGGTGAATGATAATTAATAGCTCGTAAGTTACCTCCCCTAATCGCTAGTGGTGTAAATTCCGCATCTTGCCTACCATCAATTTTCGCACCCATTTCACGTAGTGGTTCAGTAACTCGTTTCATCGGTCTTTTTGCAATAGAATCGTCTCCAATCATACAACTATGAATTGGAATACCAGAAAGCAAACCGATTAATAATCTACTAGTTGTCCCTGAATTTCCAACATCAAGAATGTCGGTAGGTTCTTTAAGTGCTTCAAAACCTTTTCCAACAATCTCGACAATTTCATCGTTTCGAGTAATGTTAACACCCATTTTTTTAAAGCAATCAATCGTCCGTAAGCAATCTTCTCCAAGTAAAAAGTTCTCTACTACGGTCTTGCCATCGGCTATAGCACCAAGCATAATTGAACGATGTGAGATGGATTTGTCACCAGGTATTTGAATGACACCTGAAAGTTTTCCTACATTTGTTTTAAGACTAATCTTTCCCATTTTATCACACTCCCAATAAAACTATTTATCCGTAAAATGTTTCATACGAAGTATTAGATTCAATACAATTCTTTGCCATCTCCCTATCATTCTCATTTTGGAAACTTATCCTAAGCACTCCATATATCTCTTCTCTTGTTTCAATAATGCGAATATTAGTAATACTTATCTTTTCATTAGCCAGTAATCCTGTTATTTCAGAAATAACACCAGGATAGTCTGGAACATCAACAAATAGGTCATAGAAGGAAGGTATAGCTCCTTTTGTACGTTCTGGCAAACCATCTCTAAAGTTTTTTGCATTCAAAAAATAATCATATATCTTATCGCCGTTCCCAACAGCAACAAAGGAACGTATTCTTTCCATTTCTTCGAACCAATTCTGAAATAAATCTAGTAATGTTTCCCTATTATGTAGTAATATATCACGCCACATTGATGGATTACTTGAAGCTATCCGTGTAATATCACGAAAACCACCTGCTGCTAAAGGTTTTATAAGTTCGTTCTGTTTTTCATACTTATCTGCTTGATGAACTAAACTAGCTGCAATTATATGCGGAAAATGACTTATAACACCTGCAATATAATCGTGGTCATTCGCTGACATAGTAACAAAATTTGCCTTAGTACCTTTTAGTAACTCCTTTAGGTTGTCTAGCTCTTGCATACTAGAATTAACATTTGATGGGGTAAATATATAAAAGGCATTTTCAAACAAATGGCTTTTGGCGGCAACCACACCACTTTTATGTGAGCCTGCCATTGGATGCCCTCCTATAAAGGTAACTCCACGTTTCGTAAATAACCTCTCCGCTAATGTTACGATTTGTTGTTTTGTACTACCAACATCTGTAATAATAACATTTTCTTTTAATTCATAAGCTGAAATTTGATGAATTATTTCTTCAGCTTGTTTGACTGGAACTGCTACAATCACATAATCACAAATATGTATTACCTTGTCGATGTTAGTTACTTCTTCGTCAATCACACACAACGTTTTTGCGAGCATCATAGACTCGGTGTGCAGATCATAACCATAGATAATTGTATTAGGATGTTCTTTTTTTATCGCTAGTCCAATAGAGCCTCCTATTAGGCCTAAACCAATTATTAATACCTGTTTCATCCATTCACCACCAAAAAGAGAAAAAGCGAGATGTACGTATAGAACACCTCAGCTTCCACTAGTTATATGTTCACGACTTCATTTTTAAGCATTTCAGTAAGTATATTAATAATTTCGATATTCTGTTCCTCTGAACCGACTGTGATTCTTACACTTGTTGGGAAGCCCAATGCATTGCCTGATCGTACAATAATTCCGCGTTCCAATAAATATTGAAAAACTTCATTTCCTTCCTTCTTGAAATCAATCAAAATGAAATTTCCTTGAGATTGATAATACGAGAGATTAAACTGTTCACAAAATTGATAAAATTGAGAGAGGCCTTTTTTATTTTTTTCAATACATGTACTAATAAACTTTTGATCACCTATTGCTGCAATTGCAGCGATTTGAGCAAGTCGATTCGTATTAAAAGGTCCACGAGCAGGTTCAATTTTCTTTATAAATTCACTATTTCCAATCCCATATCCGATTCTGAGACTAGCTAATCCATAAGCTTTTGAAAAAGTTCGTAAAATCATTACATTAGGATATTTTTCTAATAATTGAACACTATTAGGAAAATCTTCTTCAGTTACATATTCATAATACGCTTCATCCACAACTACAAGCACGTGTTTTGGTACACTATCAATAAATGACGTAAGGGAAGATGCCCCCACATAACATCCTGTAGGATTATTAGGACTGCACACCCATACAACCTGGGTATTCTCATCTATTGCTTTAAGCATTCCTTCAAGATCATGATGACCATTAATAAGTGTGATCTCGCGAATTTCCGCACCTTCAATGATTGCATTGTGTTTATATTGAGAAAATGTTGGTGTTGCCATCACTGTGTTTTTACCAGGATAGAGCAACGCTTTTGCAATCAAAGATATTACCTCATCAGAGCCATTACCAAAAATCAGTTGGTGTTTATCCACCCCTAAATGCATTGCTAAAACACTTCTTAAATCATAAGAAGACCCGTCAGGATAAAGAGCTAACGAATCTATAGATTTTTTAATTTCAGCTTTTACATCCTCTGAGCATCCATATGGATTTTCATTCGAAGCAAGTTTAATGATTTTTGATAAACCATATTCTTTTTTTACCTCTTCGATTGGTTTCCCTGGCTGATAGGGTTTCAAATCTAATAGTTGTTCTTTTACATCCATCTCTTACACCTCTTTAGTTGTTAATTGGAGAAATGATGCTGCTAACATAGTTTTTAAAGTTAAGCAAAGCAGTTGTTTTAGTTTCTTCATCCATTAATTTTGGTATTAATTCCTCGATTTTCTGGACAAGTGCACTCCCAATTACAACACCATCACAATAGCCTTTTAAGGCTTCGATTTGTGTTGAATTTGAGATTCCAAACCCTACAGCAACTGGGACATTGCTATATTTTTTGGCTTCTTCTAAAAATGAGTAAATATGATCGTGAATAGAATTTCGAACACCTGTCACACCAAGTGCAGAAACACAATATAAAAAGCCTTGTGCATTTGTAGCAATTTTCGCAATTCTATTGGTAGATGTTGGTGCCACTAATGAAATGAAAGTTACACCATTTTGCTGGCATTTTTCACGTAGACTTTCATTTTCCTCAAATGGGAGATCTGGAATTAGTAGTCCATCAACTTCATTTTGCTGCACTAAAGCGAAAAAGTTATCTTCTCCTAATTGTAGCACAGGATTGTAATAGGTAAAGATAATTACAGGAATTTTCAAACCTTTTTTTCGCATAATTGATACTAACTTAATTGAATTTTCCAATGTGACTTCATTTTTTAATGCTCTTGAAGCAGCTTTTTGGATAACCGGTCCGTCAGCCAATGGGTCTGAATAGGGTATCCCCAATTCTAAGACTGATGCACCTGCCTCTTGTAACATGATAGCCAGATCAACTGTAATATTCGGGTGAGGATCACCTGCAACAATGAATGGAATAAATAATTTATTTTTTTTGGGTAATCGTTGTTCAAAAGTTGTCTTCATTTTGGTTCTCCCCTTCGATATATGACATTAAAGAATGAACATCTTTATCACCTCGTCCAGATAAACAGACAAGTACAGAATCCTCTTGTGAAAGTTGCTTCGCAACCTCATATGCCTTCGCCAATGCATGTGCTGATTCAATTGCTGGGATAATACCTTCAACCTTTGATAGCAGTTGTAATGCCTCTATCGCTTCTTCATCCGTAACACTTTTATACATAACCCGCTTATTACTTGCAAGATAAGCATGCTCTGGACCGACTCCTGGATAGTCTAGTCCAGCAGAAATCGAATACGGCTCGATAATCTGGCCATTTTTATCTTGCAGTAATAACGTAAGAGAGCCATGAATAACTCCTTCTGTGCCCATTGTAATCGTTGCAGCATGTAGATCAGTATCAAGGCCTTTTCCAGCAGCTTCGACTCCTATTAATTGAACATCATCCTCTAAGAATGGGAAAAACATACCTATTGCATTGCTTCCCCCACCTACACAGGCCACAATTGCTGTTGGGAGTCTTCCTTCTCTTTCTATAAATTGATCTCTCGCCTCATCACCAATAATTCTCTGGAAGTCCCGAACCATTTTCGGGTAAGGATGTGGTCCTACAACCGACCCAATCATATAAAAATGATCTTCACAATTCTGTACCCAGTAACGAATTGCTTCATTTGTCGCATCCTTTAACGTTTTATTTCCACTTGAAACTGGAATTACCTCTGCACCTAGTAGTTTCATTCTAAAAACATTTAATTTTTGCCTTGAAATATCTTCTTCACCCATAAAAACTGTACACTCCATGCCAAATCTTGCTGCAACCGTTGCTGCTGCAACTCCATGCTGACCTGCACCTGTCTCAGCTATGATCTTTCTCTTTCCCATTCTTTTCGCTAGCAATGCTTGCCCGATTGCATTATTTATTTTGTGAGCTCCTGTGTGGTTTAAATCTTCTCGCTTCAAGTAAATTTTTGCACCACCCAATAATTTTGTAAGATTACTAGCATAAGTAAGCGCAGTCGGTCGGCCTGAGTACTCTTTTAAAACATTGAAATATTCCTGTAAAAATTCTCCATCTTTCATTGTTGCACATAACAATTGCTCTAATTCTTCAAGTGGCTGCATTAGAGTTTCTGGTACGAACCTTCCCCCGAATGTGCCAAATCTACCATTATAATCTGGAATCTTCATATCGCTTCACCCACTTTTCAATTATTCGAATACGTTCAATATCCTTTTTTCCATTACTCTCGATTCCGCTCGCAAGATCAATTCCACCTATATCATAGTTTAATAAAGTTTGAATGTTATCAACATTAATACCTCCAGCAACAAGGCATGCAACCCCTTGTCTTCTAGCCACTGCCATGTATGAAGGGATATAACTCCAATCAAAAGCAATGCCGGAACCACCCCATACATCTTGCACTTTTGTATCAATAACATATCCATCAATGACTCCAGCAAATTTATTCATTATATCAATAGCACCTATCTCATGATGGATTGCCTTCCAAACATGCAAATGAGTATGATGTTTAATTTTCATAATATCTTCTACCGATTCATTCCCGTGACATTGAATAATAGATAATGGAACTAGTGAAAGTACCTTTTTGATTTCGCCAAGTGTTGCATGAACAAAAATACCAACTAACTTTTTATTTTTAAGATCAACATTTTGAATCCATTTCCTTACCTCTACGGGTTCTACACGTCGCTTGCTGGGCGCAAAAATAAAGCCAATATAATCTGCGTTGCTGGAAGCAGATACTTTTAAATCCTCAAATGATTGATTTCCACAATATTTACTTCTGACTTGCTTCATAGTCAATCTCTCCAAATAATCGTTTGATTCCATTACCTGGTTTATCTTCCCGCATGAATGCTTCCCCTATTAAAACAGCATCTGCTCCAAATTCTAGAACACTTTCTAGATCATGATAGTGTTGAATACCACTCTCACTTACAACGATACTACCGGTAGGTACATTTTTAATGATTTCCTTCGTATGTTGGATATTTGTCTCAAACGTCATTAAATTCCGATTATTGATTCCAATTATTTCAGGTTGAAACAGCTTACATATCCCATCAAGAGTTTGCGATGAATGCACCTCGACAAGGCACTCAAGCCCTAACTCATATGCCTGAAGATAAAAATCTTGGAGTTCGGTTGGCTCTAATATTTCTCCAATCAATAAAATAGCATCTGCTCCAATATGAACACTTTGAATAATTTGTTTCGAGTCTATAATGAAGTCCTTCCGCAACACAGGTAGATTAACATTTTCTTTTACGATTGTTAAAAAGTCATTGGAACCTTGAAAAAATATTTCATCCGTTAAAACAGAAATCGCATCTACATTAGCGTTCATATACTCGCTCGCTATAACTACCGGAGAAAACTGTTCCCGTAACACCCCTTTAGATGGTGAAGCCTTTTTAATTTCAGCAATTAGCCCGATCTTTCTGTTTGCATTTGTTAGTGCTTGATATAAGGATTTTTTTTGTACTTTTTGTTCAGTATTAGTTAATGTTAGGTTCTTAATTTCGAGTTTTTTCTGTTCCACGATTCGATTAAGCATAATTCTCAACCTCCCGAATGGTTAGTTTTTCAAAATGACTACGTACCAATCCGGATTTAATAGCCTCTTTTGCAATCTCTACTCCATTTTGGATGCTCGAGGATCTTCCTGAAATATAAATGGCCACCCCGGCATTAAAGAGAACAATATTCACTGCACTTTCATTCGCATTTCCGAATAATACATCCTTGAGAAGAGCAGCACTTTCATTTGCTGTTGATACTTGAATATCACTAAGATTCCCTCTTTGAAGTCCAACATCTTCTGGTGAAAGCACAAATTTAGATATCTTTCCGTTTTTTAACTCAACAATATCCGTTTCAGCAGAAATACTGCATTCATCTAAACCATCTCTTCCAGTTACAAATAACACATGTTCAGATCCAAGTTTTTGTAATGCATGTGCCATTTTTTCCGCATACGAAATTGAAAATACTCCGATTACTTGTTTTTTACACTTTGCCGGGTTAGCCATCGGTCCGAGGAGATTAAAGACCGTTCGAAAACCAATTTCTCGCCTCGGATTAACTGCATGCTTCATCGCGGAGTGGTATATTGGGGCAAATAAAAAACTTAGTCCCCTTTCTTTTAAAGCCTGCTTTGCTTGTTCTTTTGTAGCTTGAATCTCAATTCCTAAATGTTCCAGAACATCTGCACTACCACTATTAGAAGAAACCGCACGATTCCCATGTTTTGCAACTCTAATACCTAACGAAGACACAACAATCGCAGCTGCTGTTGAAATATTAAAAGTTGATGTTCCATCCCCTCCTGTGCCACATGTGTCGATAATTTGATCATCCTCATAATCTAATGGCAGCATATGTTCACGCATCGCTCTAGCAAAACCAGTAATCTCTTCAATTGTTTCGCCACGAAATCGTAAAATTGTTAATAGACTTGCTATTTGACTTGATGTAGCACGACCCGACATAATTTCATCCATAACCTGATAGCTTTCTGTTTCAGATAAAGTTTCGCCGCTTATACATTTGTTTAATAGATTTTTAAGCATGGATATCCTCCTCTTCACAAAATGTTTCCTCTGCAAGTTGGATGGACTTGATAAGCGCACTTGCTTTATTTATTGTTTCCTTCCACTCAAGCTCTGGAACTGAATCAGCAACAATTCCTGCCCCAGCCTGCACATATGCGATGCCATCCTTTAAAACAATCGTACGAATCGTTATACATGAATCGATATTACCGTCAAATCCAATATATGCGATTGTCCCTGCATACAAATTCCTTGCAGTTGGCTCAAGCTCGGCAATAATTTGCATAGCTCTAATTTTCGGAGCACCTGACACTGTTCCAGCTGGAAAAGCAGCAAAGAGTGCATCTAAAGGGTCGACGAGTGTCTTAAGTTCCCCCGTAACCTTGGATATGAGATGCATAACATGTGAGAATCTTCCTAATTCCATTAATACCGGTATTTTTACTGAACCATATTTTGCAACTCTTCCCAAATCATTTCTAGCTAAATCAACAAGCATATTATGTTCCGCTATTTCTTTTTCGTCCTCTATTAACTCTTTTGCTAATTGCTCATCTTCCTGTATAGTCCTACCCCTTTTTCGAGTACCTGCTATTGGATGAATTTCTAATTTTCGATTTTCGACTTTGATTAATCGCTCTGGTGAACTTCCTACGATTTCAACATCATTTAATTTTATATAAAATAAATATGGTGATGGATTTACCATTCTTAATACTCGATATAACTGGAAACCACTTACTTTCACAGGAATTTCAAAACGTTGAGATAAGACCGCTTGAAGAACATCACCTGATGAAATATACTCTTTCACTTTATTAACTGCATTTAAAAAATCATCTTTTTGGAAATTAGATTTGATATTTTCAAAACTTACCGCCTCACTCCCTTTGTAGTGAAGAAGCATTTCATTTTGAGTATTATTATGGATTACTTTCGACAAATACATATTAATCATCGAATGAGCATGATCATAAATTACCTTCTTCGTCCGTTCATTCTCATCACCATTTAGACGAACATGATGAATGATAACTAACTCTTGTGTATGATGGTCCAAAACAATGAATGTTTCACAAAAGAAAAAATGATACCTTTTAGACTTTTGTGTTTGATCTGTATGTTCAGGAATCTTTTCTAAATTGGATACAGCATCATATCCAACATATCCAACAGCACCACCATAAAAAGGAATTTCAATCGATAATTCTTTTACACATAGCTTATTTTTAACCCAATGATACGCAGCTTTAAAAGAATCCACTTTGGCTAGCTTTTGATTGTTTTCATTTCGAACAATAAAACCACCATCACACTCATCAATAAAAAGAAATGGTTTTAAGCCAATAAAAGAATAACGTGACCACACAGATTCAGCATCCTTGCTTTCTAATAAAAAGGATGCCTCATTTTGTAAATTTTGAAAAATTTGAATGGGTGTTAACGTATCAACAAAGAAACGTTTAACAATCGGAATTGTTTGGTAAGAAACAGAATCCGACAAGAATGTGGAAAAATCGTATTTAATCATTTCGGCTCACTCCTCCATAATTTTATGGAGAACGAGGATTTTAGGAGGTATATTACGTTTATAAAAATAAAAAACCCAAAGACACAGGTATGTCCTTGGGTAGTAGATACAGATGAATACAGCACACATATCCTCAACTAAACTCGCTCGATCTCAGCTACCCTAAACTCTTCTCATCTCTAAAAACCTGTAAACTTTACTCATAAACCATCTAATCTAATAAAAAATTCTAACTATTCATACATTCTATAATAAAGTAATTTTAACTGTCAATATGTTTTGTTAAATCTGGTCTTAATAAAATCGCTTTTTCTAAATAAATATGAGTAATATCACTCTGCTCTACTTCCGTATTTACTGTCATCATTACACGAATACATAATGGCAGTGAATCTGGAACAGGAATTTCTTTCATACACATTACAGGTACAAATGTCCAGCCCTCTAATAGCCTAACAGCTGCAGCAGGAAAACAAGCATTAATGTCATCTGTAGTAGAAACTAATATTTGAGCAACATCTGTCGCCTTAATATTATTTGCATCAATCATTTCCCGTAATAATTTTTCTGTTGCTGAAATAATTTCTTGTTTTGTATTGTCTTCAATGGTTGTTGCTCCTCTTACTCCCCTTACCATCTCACACCTCCTATTCGCAATTCTTAAGCTAATAATGAAAGTAATCGTTCATCATCAACTTCCACTATCTCAACTTCCCCAATTTCCTTTAGTAATACCATTCGTACTTTTCCTGAAGTAACCTTTTTATCATGTTTCATTCTACTTAGAAGCTTAGTTGCTTCAAGCTGCATTGGAATCGTTACTGGAAAGTCAAATTTTTGAAGCCAATTAGCTATTCGTTCAGAATAAATTTCATGATTTGATAAAGTTTCTCCCACTTTCATTGCAAATACCATTCCGATTGCTACTCCATCACCATGTGTAATATTGCCGTATCCTAGTTCTGCCTCGATCGCATGGCCTAATGTATGCCCAAAGTTTAAGAAAGCTCTAATCCCCTTCTCTTCCTCGTCCACGGAAACAACCTCTGCTTTTATAGAGATTCCTTTAACTACAGCATACTGTAATTTTTCTTCCTTCAAGTCTTCTAATGATGTAATTTCTTCTGAGAGCCACTCAAAAAAGGAATTATCCCAAATTAAGCCATGCTTTATTACTTCTGCAAAACCTGATCTTAGTTCATCTAAAGGTAAAGTCTTCATAAAATCAATATCATATACAACGGCATTTGGCTGATGAAAGGCCCCAATCATATTTTTACCAAGATTATGGTTAATAGCTACCTTGCCGCCGACGGCACTATCATGTGCCAATAGTGTAGTTGGAACTTGAATGAATGGAATTCCTCTCATGAAAGTTGCAGCTACAAATCCAGCAAGATCACCTACAACTCCCCCACCCAAGGCAATTATTAGTGAAGAGCGATCCAATCGATTTGCTAACGCAAATGTTTGACATTTATTATAGATATCAAAGGATTTTGAACTTTCTCCTGAAGGAATTACATATGAAATCGCCTCATAAGTATTAGCTAACTGGTCCATAATTGTCTGAAGGTATAGCTGTGAAACAGTTTGATCACTGATGACAAGAACCTTCGAAACAGATTTACAATTTTCTCCAACAAATCGTGGTAATTCTTTAATAATTCCACTGCCAATATACACTGGATATTCCTTTGATTTTGTCTTAACTGTAACAATCTCCATTTAGAATTCCCTCGAATACTCACGCATTTTGGATATATTTTCAGCTATCAGGTCAATACGATCTTGGCCGAACTGTTCTACAATAGCAGATGCAAGTTCCCACGCAACAACTGCCTCTGCAACCACACTAGCTGCAGGAACAGCACAACTATCAGAGCGTTCAATACTCGCTTCAAAGACCTCTTTTGAATCAATATCTACACTTTTTAATGGCTTATAGAGTGTTGGAATTGGCTTCATTACACCTCTTACAACAATTGGCATACCAGTAGTCATTCCACCTTCGAAACCACCTAAGTTATTAGTTCTTCTTGTATAACCTGTTTCTTTATCCCATATTATTTCGTCATGCACTTTACTTCCAGGGTTTCTTGCAGCATCGAAACCGATGCCAAATTCAACACCCTTAAAAGCATTAATACTCATAATTGCTGCAGCAAGTTTTGCATCCAATTTTCGATCATAATGAACATAGCTTCCAACTCCTGCTGGAACTCCTTCAACAATTACCTCGACAATGCCACCTATAGAATCTCCATTTTGTTTTGCCTCATCAATTGCGTCCATCATCTTCCGACCTGCTTCTTCGTCAAGACAACGAACTGGTGATTGTTCGGTTCGTTCTTGTAAATCCTCAATTCTTTCGTATGTAATTTGTGTAGCTTTAACACCGCCAATTTCAAGAACATGTCCCGCTACTTTAATTCCAAGAACAGAGAGGAGTTGTTTCGCTACAGCTCCTGCTGCTACCCTAACAGTTGTCTCACGAGCTGAAGAACGCTCTAATACATTACGCATATCCCTGTGACCGTACTTTATAGCACCATTTAAATCTGCATGTCCAGGACGTGGTCTCGTAATTTTTCGTTTAATTTCATCCTCTTCCACATCAATAAGAGGCTCAATTCCCATAATTTTTGTCCAATGCTTCCAATCGTTATTTTCGACAACTAAAGCTATTGGGGAACCAATTGTTTTTCCATGTCTAACTCCACTTACTATCTGAGCTTGATCCTTTTCAATTTGCATTCTCCTGCCACGACCATGGCCCTTTTGTCTTCTAGCTAGTTCCCTATTTATTTCATTACTCGTTAATTCTAGACCTGAAGGTACCCCTTCTAGAATAGTTGTTAACTGTGGTCCGTGTGATTCACCCGCGGTTAAATACCTCATCTCTTCTACCCCCTTTTAGCTCTTTAAAGCGATTATGTATCAATATATCACAATATTATGTATTCAGTAAGTAATTTTCTTTATTTTGTTAAATATCTTGTTAACTATAATAAGAAAAAAGAATCCATCGGATGATGAATTCCTATTTTTTTCTATAGAAAAATGTATCTTCTGTTTCAAATCCATAAGAGCCCGGATTAAATATTTGTTCAGTACTTCCCACAAAGAATATCCCATCTTGCTTTAATGCAGCACTAAATTTTTTGTATAATAAGTCTTTTGCATCCTCTGTAAAATAGATTAACACATTTCTACAAACAATCAAATCAAAATTACTATCAAATCGATCAGCTAATAAATTTTGTTTTTTAAAGGTAACTGTTCTTTTAATCTCATCACTTACCTTATAGAATCCACCCTCGGTTGAAAAGTAACGTTTTTTTATGTCAGGTGGCACTTCCTGCAATGATCGTTCTGGATAAACACCCATTTTCGCTCGAGCAATCACATTATCATCAATATCCGTTGCTAATATCGAGATTTGTTGTAATGGGACCAATTTTGATAATATCATCGCAATCGTATAAGGCTCCTCACCAGTCGAACAAGCAGCACTCCATACCTTTAATGTTTTGTTTTTTTCTAGAAGTTTGGGGAGAATTTTATTTTCTAAAACCTCCCACCTTTTCCCATTCCGGTAAAATTCTGATACATTTATTGTCATTCTATCTAAAAACTCGTGGAGTAATTTTGGATCATTCTCAATAGCATTATAGTATTCACCAAAATTTTGATATCCTTTTTTCTCATATAAGGATGTTAAACGTCTTAACATTTGTGCCTCTTTATACAAACTTAAGTCAATTCCCGTTTTTCTTTTTATTTGATCTGCAAATTTTTCGTAGTCTGATGCCATGATGCTCTCCCCTAATATATTTTAAAAAACCAGCACGATTTACTGTGCCGGTTAAAAAGAATTAATAGATCCAGTTGTTTATTAACTTAGTATACCCAATAATTTCTTCTTCTTTGAAGAATAAAGATATTTCACGTTCTGCACTCTCTAGGGAGTCTGACCCGTGAATAATGTTCTTTCCAACAGTTAAACCAAAATCCCCACGAAGTGTACCTGGTGCAGCATCTTTCGGATTAGTAGCTCCCATCATTTGACGTGCAGTAGTGATAACGTTTTCTCCTTGCCACACCATCGCAAATACTGGTCCAGAAGTAATAAAGTCAACTAATTCACCAAAAAAAGGACGCTCCTTATGCTCACCATAATGTTGCTCCGCAAGCTCTTTTGGGATAGACATTAATTTAGCTCCTACCAATTGAAAGCCCTTTCTTTCAAAGCGTGAAACTACCTCACTAATTAGTTGACGTTGTACCCCATCAGGCTTTACCATTAAAAATGTTTTTTCCATTATTTCTCCACCCCGTTAAGTATGTATACTAGTTGTCTAAATTCCCAACCAATCAAAATAGTAACACTATTTTGATTGGTTTTCAACTTACTATTTTTTACTTAACTCAAAATTTGCGCTTCCCAATAAATTTCGCAATATTATAAAGCGTATTTCTCGCTTTATTTGGAGGTAATTCTTCTAATACATGAAAGGCTTTTGCTAGATAAAGATTACTAAGCTCCTCTGATTTTTGAATAGCTCCAGATTGTTTAATTAAAGAAATAAGAGGTTTGATTTCAACAGGGGTTGTTTTGTCAGATACTTGAATAATCTGATCTCTTAAAGTACTTTCATTTAATGCATAAAGCACAGGTAGAGTAACATTACCTTGCAGCAGATCACTGCCTGCAGGTTTTCCAAGCTGTTCAGCAGTACCTGTAAAATCCAAAATATCATCTGTTATTTGAAAAGACATACCTACATAATAACCGAACTGAAATAATTTTTTATGAATATCGCTTGGTACGTCAGCTGCAATTGCACCAAGTTGACAACTAGTTGCAATAAGTAGTGCCGTTTTCCGCTTGATTCTTCGCAAATAATTGCGTAAATTTTGATTAAAATCATATTTATCCTGAATTTGTTCAATCTCACCAAGACATACTTCAACAATCGTATTGGATAAATATTTATGCAATAATGGATTATTTAATCTAGTAATGATTTCCAAGGAACTTCCTAAAATATAATCACCAGTATACATGGCAATCTTATTGTCCCATTTTGCTTTAATTGTTGGTTTCCCGCGTCGCATATCGGCATCATCAATTACATCATCATGAACGAGGGATGCAGTATGGATCAATTCCAGAGCAACTGCAACATTTTTTATCTTTTCAATATCATAGTTACCAAATTTACCACCAAGTAGAACAAATACAGGACGAAGTCGCTTCCCGCCAGATTGAACTAAATGTAGACCTGCTTGTTGAAGAACTTGGTGTTCACCCTGAATGGTAGCTTCCAATTCTTTCTCTATTAGTGCTAAATCTGTATTCAAATAGGAATACATCAATGATAATTTCATTAAATTCACCTTAATTTACAAAATATGACTTGAGGATTTTATCTTTTATAACCTAAATGCATTGCTGCAACACCAAGTGTAAAAGGCTTTACTTCGACATTTTTTAAACCTGCTTGTTCAAACATTCCCGCTAATTCCTTCATACCAGGAAAATCCCTCGCAGATTCTTGGAGCCAAGAATATTCTTGATAACTTTTAGCAAATAGCTTCCCAAATACCGGCATTACAAATCGAAAATAAAAGAAATACAGTTGTCTAAATCCAATAACAGTTGGTTGTGATGTTTCCAAGCAAACAACTTTGCCCCCAGGTTTTACAACTCTATACATTTCTTTTAGAACTTGCATATAATCCGGGACATTTCTTAGACCAAAACCAATTGTAACATAATCAAAGGAATTGTCCTCAAAAGGAAGCTCCATTGCATTACCATGCATGAGTGTAACTTGACCCAAATTAAGTGCATCAATTTTTTCTTGACCTATCTTTAACATATTTTTACTAAAATCCAATCCAATTACCTTTCCTGTAGAACCGACAGCATTGGCAAGTGAAATTGTCCAATCAGCCGTACCACAGCAAATATCTAAGGCAGATTCTCCTTTTTTTACAGCCATACGTTTCATCGTGTCTTTTCGCCAAGCCTTATGTTGTTGAAAGCTAATAACGGAGTTCATTTGGTCATAATTTTTATATATTTTTTCAAAGACGTGATGTACACGTTGCTCTTTAGATTGTTGCATGCGTTACCCTTCTTCCACAATCTTATTCATAATAGATCCACTATTAAAAATGAGTTCCTTTATTCTAGTAGCTAATAATTCATTCATATTGGGGTTAGAATGCAGGACCTTTTCAATTATGCTTCTTACATGGTCTGTATAGCGATCATACACATTTAATAAATAAGTTTCTTGATCTTTGCCAAGAATTCTTTTTAGTGAATCAAAAAGTAATGAACATCCTTTATTCAAAAATTGCTCTCTCTCTTGAATGAGTCGTTTCAGCAATAAAAAATTTGATGCAAGGTATCCCCATTTCGATATTTGAAAGCGATTTGATATTTTACTGATAATTGCAGATTCAATCTTCTCAATACAGGAAAAGAGCTTGTCTACATGCTCTGGGTCATTACGATATAAAGAAATTTTATTTTCATTTACATCTTTAATACCCTCTGCTAAAGTACGAATCAACATTATATCATCTGTTTCTGCTAAAAAGTAATAATATAAGCCACTAAAATAATCTCCAGCTAGAACAGATAATTGTTGACTTTTAAGGGATTTACTTGAAATTATCGTATTTTTGGGGACTGTATCATGAGTATCAAGTGCAATATGGACGAGCATTGTTGTGATAACATAATTTTGTAACTGCTCCCTGCTTATTTGCAATTCTTCATAAATTGAATATAATAGTAGGATTTTATCTTCATCTATAATTGGAGAAGCAATATACTTTTGCAAGTAAGAATGCTTCGTTTTTTTTTCAATCTGCTCCTTTAAATCAGCAATCAATTTCTTGATGTCTTGCACTTCAATCACCCTTGTTTCCCCAATTTGTAGTTAATATATCTTTATTCTATAATTACGCTTGTAAACAACGTTATTATAACATAGATAATAGGCTTTTGCCCATTTTCATAATGAAAAGCAGGGAATCAAACCCTGCTTTTATTTTCTTGTTTCTGATTCAATTTCTCCATGAGTAGTTTGGATGACTGCTTTTCCGCGTACTTTTATAGCAGATGTATGCTCGGTAAATTGAGCAATCATAACTTCACCCTTGTCTAGTTTTTCAGAATGGTGAAAACGTGTATCAGAGCCCCTTGTAAGTCCGATAACGTTGACACCATCTTCAATTGCTTTTATCACAATAAAATCTGGATTTGTATTATTATTCATTTTTTTCTCCCCTTTGCTTATACAACGAAAGGTAATCTTTCATTAATATCTCTTAATTTATACGTAATGTCAATTGTTAATTAGTGATAATACCTCACTTCTAGCAGCAGGATCCTTTTGAAATATTCCTCTAACAGCAGAAGTAACTGTTTTAGCTCCAGGTTTTTTAATGCCTCGCATTGTCATACACATATGCTCTGCTTCGATAATAACCATTACACCATGGGGATTTAAAGTTTCGATGATTGAGTCAGCGATAGTAGAAGTAATTCTTTCCTGCAGCTGTGGTCGCCTTGAAACAGCGTCTACTACACGTGCAAGTTTGCTAAGTCCAGTAACTTTCCCATCACGCGGAATATAGGCAACATGTGCATGTCCAAAAAATGGGACAAGATGATGTTCACACATTGAATAGAAGGAGATGTCTTTTACAAGAACTAGTTCCTCATGATCTTCTCCAAAAACCGTTTGAAAATATTCTTTTGGATCTTCATGTAGACCCGAGAAAACTTCAGCATACATATTAGCTACACGCTTAGGAGTTTCAAGTAACCCTTCTCGATTTGGATCTTCTCCAATCGCCTCTAATATTAATTTGACTGCATATTCAATCTGCCCATAATTAATCGGAGTCATAATAACCCCTCCTTCATTCCCACTATCAATAATTTCTGATTCTAGCATAAAAATGGATTAAAAACAAAAAAGAGTCGCTTGATACGACCCTTTTCTACAATTCTTGCACATAGCTTGTCTATGTAATTATTTTACTGCGTCTTTAAGTGCTTTACCTGGTTTAAATGCAGGAACCTTACTTGCTGCGATTTCAATTTCCTCACCAGTTTGCGGGTTACGTCCTTTACGTGCTGCACGCTCACGTACTTCGAAGTTACCAAAACCGATTAACTGTACTTTATCACCATTTTTAAGCGCTTCAAGAATTGAATCAAAAACAGCATCAACTGCTTTTGTAGCATCCTTTTTAGAAAGTTCAGAGCTTTCAGCTACTGCGTTAACTAATTCTGTTTTGTTCATGCTATTCACCTCCTCCCAAAAAATATAGCTCAAATTTAAAAGAAATAAATCTAACTTACAGGTATCATACATTTTAACTAAGATTTTGCTAATTCTATACAATTTTATGAACTAGTTAAATCCTAACACGCTAATATTAAACGATAATTTGACATTGTTCAATATATTTCAACAAAATTCTTTCCTTTTTAGGTATTATTACCCAAATATGCAGAGAATGATTGCTAAAAGATTATCATACTTCTTCTTATAAATGCAAGAAAGTAAATGAAAACAAAATAGACTCCCTTTTGAGGAGCCTAAAACCTACAATATTATTGCGATTAATCCACCGGAGCCTTCATTAATAATTCGCTCTAACGTTTCTTTTAATTTATATCTGGCATTCTCTGGCATTAATGATAGTTTTGCTTGAATTCCTTCTCGAACGATGGAACTTAGTGATCTTCCAAAAATATCAGAATTCCAAATGGATAGTGGGTCATCTTCAAAATCCTGCATTAAGTAACGTACGAGTTCTTCACTCTGTTTTTCTGTACCTATAATTGGCGCAAACTCTGATTCAACATCCACTTTAATCATGTGAATTGATGGAGCAACTGCTTTTAAGCGTACACCAAATCTTGAACCTTGACGAATAATTTCCGGTTCATCGAGACTCATATCCGAAAGTGCCGGTGCAGCAATTCCATACCCTGTTTGTTTTACCATTTTCAATGCATCTGCTACTTGATCATACTCTGCTTTTGCATAAGCAAAATCTTGCATGAGCTGCAACAAATGATCTTTACCGCGAATTTCAACTCCAACTACTTCCTTCAGTATTTGATCATATAGATCGTCCGGAGCATACAAATCTATTTCAGCTACTCCCTGACCCATTTCAATACCTGCCAAGCTTGCTTGTTCAATAAAATCATATTCACTAAATTGCCCAACCACTCTATCAACATCTCTTAATCGTTTAATATCTTGAACTGTGTCTTTAACAGCATCTTGATAACTTTCTCGTAACCAGTGATCCTCCCTTAAAACCATTACCCAACTTGGCAAATTCACATTCACCTCTAAAACTGGGAATTCATATAATGCTTCGCGAAGTACATTATATACATCGGAATCTCGCATACTTTCAACACTCATCGCCAGTACAGGGATATCATATTTTTCATTTAGCTTTTGTCTTAATGAATCTGTTTCTGGATGATGTGGGTGCACCGTATTGATCACCATTATAAACGGTTTACCAACCTCTTTTAATTCGCCGATTACTCTTTCCTCTGCTTCTATATAATCCTTACGAGGAATTTCTCCTATTGATCCATCGGTCGTAACCACAACGCCTATTGTGGAATGTTCTTGGATTACTTTTCTCGTTCCTATTTCAGCGGCTTCATGAAAAGGAATTGGTTCCTCATACCAAGGAGTGTTAATCATTCGAGGACCATTTTCGTCTTCATACCCCTTTGCTCCTGGAACGGTATATCCAACACAGTCAACTAAGCGAATATTTACATCGAGGCCCTCTTCAACATGTACAGATACCGCCTGATTTGGGACGAATTTTGGCTCTGTAGTCATAATGGTCTTTCCTGCTGCACTTTGTGGTAATTCATCCTGTGCACGCGCTTTATCTGCTTCATTACCGATATTCGGTAAGACTACTAGTTCCATGAATTTTTTTATGAAAGTAGATTTACCGGTTCTTACTGCGCCAACTACTCCTAAGTATATATCGCCACCAGTTCGCTCAGCGATATCTTTGAAAATATCTACCTTTTCCAAGTGATCCCCTCCTGATTTTAGAGTTCTTGGGATAATTTTATCCGTTTACTACATATTCTAGGACATTATATTTGTATGACGTTGTCCTATTTAATTATGACTATTTCTTTTTAAAAATTTCTCTATAATGATATGTACCATTACAGTCTCTCTTTTTGAATAAAAAAACCCTTCTTTTAGAGTTTATTCCTAAAAGAAGGGTTCATGACTTATTTAATTAAAAAAATTGGTTCATTATTATTATCAATTGTATATGACAATGAATTTGTGGGAACAAACATTGAGTTATTTACAAGAATGTCCCGAATATCATCACCTTTATTATATTTACTCTCGTACTTATTTAAATATTCATATAAATCCATTCGATAGTCGATAAATATTTCGCCAGTGTTCGAAATGACTAAGGGAAGATTTTTACCGGTGAAAGGACTAACAACAAACGGCTCCTCCTTATATCCCAGTTTTTTATAATCCAATGTAAAAACAGAAGTATCAATCTTATCTTTAAATGGTGGATATTCGTTCGATGATTTGTATATATCTACACGTAAATTTAAATCACGTATTTCTTCCGTTATTTTCAAATCTAGTAGCTTTACAGTTGGGTTAGTCTCAACATCTACTAGAACATAAATATATACCCCGCCACTTTCATATGCATTTCCCGGTGGTTCTGCCATGTATTTTGGTGATATTTTCTTAAAATCAATTGGATACTTTTGGTAAATAGGTGTTTCCATATCTCTTGTTTTAATTGGAAGTAAGCCGTTGCTTTCCTTCTGGTATTGGTCGACAGCTGATTGTACTGTGGCCAATTGGTCTTTATATGGGATTTCGTTTTGCTTTAATCGTTCTTCAGGATACAAACATCCTGAAAGCAAAAAAATAGTAGATATGATTATCAAAAACTTAATAGTTAACTTCATATTTATATACTCCATCCTAACGTTATGTATCCCTATTCATTTACTGGTCCACTAAAAACAACGAAAAAGATGATGATTCCTGCTAGAATCATAAATATGTATGCAATCGTTGCAATAAGCGGTTTCAGAAAGCCTTTTAACTTATATCTGCTAAAATAAATAGAAATGATAGCAATAAACATAAATCCCATTGCTGCAAGAGCAAACCACATTTTAATAAGCCCTGGTGTCAATATCCTCACCCCTTGTCCAACACTCACACTTTATATTCGTCAAGTATTATACCATAGAATTGATATATAAACTAAAAAAACTGAAGTAAAGAGGGGCATCTCTACTTCAGTTTCTAAAAACTAAATACTCCCTTGACCCGAAAAGTTCAACTCACAATGTAGTACGTTGCATTTTATGCGAAATAAGCAATAAATGTATCGTCTAATGCCCATATTTCAAGAATAGCACTGATTTTATCACATATTTATTAGTATCGGGGTTTTAAAATCGCTACACCGAGATTTCTATTCTCAGATTTATGATATGCATTGTAATTCAGGACTGTGAAGTATGTTTTAGCCTTCAATTAAAATTTCTCACCTAATATATTTGTAAGATCTTCCATTTCATTCGTCTTACCTCTAGACATAAGCGAATCAACAGCTACCTTTGTTTCTTTATCATTGAATAACACATCATACAGTGCAAATGTAATTGGCATACTAACATCCATCTTTTGCGCTAATTGATAAGCAGCTTTAGTCGTTCGAACCCCTTCTACAACCATTCCCATATTGTCCAGTACTTCTTGAAGGCTATGTCCTTTCCCTAATAGATTTCCAGCTCGCCAATTTCTTGAATGGACACTTGTGCAAGTAACAATTAAGTCACCTATACCTGTCAACCCAGAAAATGTTAACGGGTTGGCCCCCATCTTCGCCCCTAATCGAGCAATTTCAGCTAAACCTCTTGTAATTAAAGCAGCTTTTGCATTATCCCCATAGCCAAGACCATCCGTAATTCCAGCTGCTAGTGCAATGATGTTTTTTAGAGCACCACCAATTTCCACACCAATTACATCTGGATTCGTATAAACTCGGAAATGTTGATTAATAAATAAGTCCTGAATATACTCAGCGGCTTTCATATTCTTCGAAGATGCCGTTACGGTAGTAGGATGTCTTAAACTTACTTCCTCCGCATGACTTGGTCCAGATAAAACCACCACATCTTGTAATAGGTCTGGTGGCATTTCCTCTTCAATTATTTCACTAATTCTTTTTAATGAATCTGGTTCTATCCCTTTACTAACATGGACTACTGTTAATGGTAAAGTAGTTTCCTTGCAAATTTGTTGAAGAACTTCCCTAATTGCTTTAGTGGGAACAGCCAAAATGATTGTTTGTACGCCGGATAATGCTTCTTGTAGGTTTTCGAAGCCAATAATAGATTCCGGTAAATGAATGGATGGCAAATATTTCGAATTTGTATGATATGTATTAATTTCTACAATTTGCTCTTTTCGATGCCCCCACAGTCTAACCTCATGGTCATTATCTGCTAATACAAGCGCTAATGCAGTTCCCCAACTACCCGCACCAATTACGGTAATTTTCTCCATACTTTTCACAATCCTCCCCTACAAACTTATTTTCTTGCTCTGGCGATGAGTTTGATTGGAGTACCCTCAAAACCAAAAGCATCTCTAATTCGATTTTCTAAAAATCTTTCATAAGAAAAATGCATAAGCTCAGGATCATTCACAAAAACCACAAAGGTTGGTGGTTTGACAGCAACTTGTGTTACATAATAAATTCGTAGACGAACACCTTTATCTGTAGGAGCAGGATTCATAGCTACCGCGTCCATTACAACATCATTTAATACATTAGTTTGAACCCTCATCGCATGATTTTCACTTGCCAAATTAATCATAGGAAGTAATGTATGTGTACGTTTCTTCGTTTTAGCAGATAGAAAAGTAATTGGAGCATAATCAAGAAATTGGAAATTATCTCTAATTTTCCCTTCAAATTCCTTCATTGTTTTTTCATCTTTGTCAATTACATCCCATTTATTAACAACAATTACTACTGCCCTACCCGCTTCATGAGCATAACCAGCAATCTTTTTATCTTGCTCAATAATCCCTTCCTCAGCATTTAAGACAACTAGAACAACATCAGATCTTTCGATAGCTTTGAGAGCTCGTAAAACACTATATTTTTCCGTAGTTTCATAAACCTTACCTTTTTTTCGCATCCCAGCTGTATCAATTATTACATACTCTTGGCCTTCTTTTGAATAGGTTGTATCAATCGCATCTCTTGTTGTTCCTGCTATATCACTAACAATAACTCTTTCTTCTCCAAGTAACGCATTTACTAGTGAAGATTTACCTACATTAGGTCTACCAATTAAAGAAAATTTAATGGTTTCATCATCATAATCATCAATAATTCCTTCTGGAAAGTGTTTGATGACCTCATCTAATAAATCTCCTAATCCTAAACCATGTGACCCTGAGATAGGAATCGGGTCTCCAAAGCCAAGTGCATAAAAATCATAGATAGACTCACGCATTTCAGGGTTGTCAACTTTATTGACTGCTAAAACAACCGGTTTTTTTGAACGGTAAAGGATTTTTGAAACTTCCTCATCCGCACTAGTAACACCTTCACGACCACTTGTCATAAAAATGATAACATCCGCTTCATCAATGGCTATTTCAGCTTGATGTCTGATTTGCGCAAGAAAAGGCTCATCACCTATATCAATTCCACCTGTATCAATAATATTAAATTCTTGATTTAGCCACTCTCCAGAACTGTATATACGATCCCTAGTTACCCCTGGGACATCTTCTACGATTGATATTCTTTCTCCTACTACACGATTAAAAATTGTTGATTTCCCTACATTTGGTCTTCCAACAATTGCTACAATTGGTTTTGCCACAATTTTTCTTCCCTTCTAACAACTTGTCTTATTAGTTATATCACACAAATACATTTCTATGTAAAAAACCCTTCTAAAGAAAGAAGGGGTCTAGATATCTTAGTTTATCAAAAATGTATGTTTACAACAACGATAATCTACAATATAAGGTTCATTATCCGTGTTTCTGTTTCGAATTCTTTTGAAAAAGAAGATCAAAGTGTTTGAATAATTCCTCAAGACCAGTCCACATAATTATTATAAAAGCACTGATAGCTGCTACATCAAGAAATACAAAAGAACCAATTACATATTGAAACTGTAATTTACTTAATACAAATCCAAATAAAATATCACCTTGAATTGCACCAATTAACAAACCAATTATTCTGGATTTTATATCTTTAAAAATCATTAACGTAATATATATTAAAATGACAGAAAACATCCACTTTCGGTCAAAGAGTAACCATACAGGATCAAATAATTCAAATAATTGAAAACTTCCATACGCCATTGAAATTGTAAAAACACATATAAATATGTACAGTTGTTGTTTCATTGTTTTTACCGATAATTCTTTGTAGCAAAATAATAGAATGATGATGAGATTTACGTTTAATTTTGTATTTCCTATATCAATATAGTGTGGAGATAAAATAATTAATAGTAATAGCAAAATGGCTATATTCGTTCGTTGCTTTCCTTTATTCATAAAGAATGTACATATTACCCATGCCAACCATGAAATCCAATAAAAATAAGCCCCTTCCACATGACCACCTCCTGCTATCCCCAGTATAGGTAGAATTTATTAAAATTAATCCAGAAATGAGAAATGAATATGAAATTATCAATTACGACACAATAAGAATGATGAAAAGGAGGGCTCAAATCATGGGAAAGGATAGACAAATGAAAAAACTCAAGAAGTCACATAGGGTTGAATCAGATAGAGACCAATCTATTAACTATCCGGGAGCAACAACATTGGATACGCCTAAAGAAGCACGAGAAATAAATAAAGAAAATAATATTTAAAAAGCATACAAAAGGCTCTCACAAAAATGTGTGAGAGCCTTTATTATTATTTTAATTTATTCAACTGATCCCCAATCATTTCTCCAAGTTGAAATCCGGATGATTCTTCTTGTGGTTCATAGTTTCGATAATCTTCTTCCAAATTTTCTTCCAAGTCTTTAATGCTTAATGAGATTCGCTGGTCTTTTTCATTCACTTCAAGTACTTTAACCTTAACTTGTTCACCTTCTTTTAGCACCTCATGTGGGGTACCTATATGCTTATTTGAAATTTGAGAAATATGAACAAGTCCTTCCACTCCTGGTAACACTTCAACAAAAGCACCAAATGAAACAAGTCTCCTTACTTTTCCATCAACAATATCCCCTACCGAAAGCTTTTCGGAAATATTAGCCCACGGTCCTGGTAATGTTTCTTTTATTGATAAAGAAATACGTTCATTATCGCGATCGATTGATAATACCTTTACATTAACTAATTGTCCTTCATTAACTACATCTGACGGCTTAGAAACATGATCGTGTGAGAGTTGGGATATATGTACTAACCCATCAATTCCACCTAAATCAACAAAAGCACCGAAATCAGTTATTCTCTGTATCTTACCTTCTACTATTTCCCCAACTTTAATTGAAGCTAAAACTGCTTGCTTTTGATTTTTTTGTTGTTCCTCGACGACTGCTCTATGTGACAAAATAACTCTATTTTTCTCACGGTCTAATTCAACAACCTTTACTGTTAACACTCTGTCTTTATATCCCGAAAAGTCATCAACGAAATAGTTTTCTACTAATGATGCTGGAATAAAACCACGAACGCCAAGATCAATAACTAGACCACCTTTTACTACATCCTTAACAACACCTTCAAAAACCTCTCCTGATTGATATTTTTCTTCAAGCTCATCCCATGCTTTGTTCGCTAATACTGCTCTTTTAGATAAAATCAAAGCATTTTCTTCAACTTTTATAACAATTAATTCTATTTCATCGTTCTCTGAAACAATATCGCTTGCCTGCTCAACATGTAGGCTAGACAGCTCACTTATTGGGATGATTCCATCTAATTTACTATTTTCAAGCTCAACATAAACTTGTTTTTCTTCAATCTTTGTTACTTTACCAGTGATGACGTCACCTACGTTAAATTCTTTAACCTCTACTTGATTCATGTCCTCTGCCATTCCTATACCCTCCAACAAAGCAAATTATAAAAATATTCTTTTAATTAACTTCTAATAAATGATACTATTTGTCAAGTAGAAACTCCTAATCTACTTATTTTTTTAAGTTATTATTGAATCAAGGATAAACTCATATGTATCAATTTTTACCCTCAACAATTTCCATTATCCGCGATACAACCTCTTGTATACTAAGAGATGTTGTATCAATTTCTATTGCATCCACAGCTTTTTTTAATGGGGCAACTTCTCGTTCCGAATCTAATTTATCTCGAAGTGCAATTTCCTCTTTCAGCTTTTCTAAATTTGAATTGTACCCCTTTGCTGTATTCTCTTCGTGTCGACGTAGTGCTCTCTCATCAACTGATGCTAATAAAAATATTTTCACCTCAGCATGAGGAATGACATGGGTACCAATATCTCGTCCATCCATTACTACTCCACCATTTTTCGCAAAATTTTGCTGGCGACGTACCATTTCTTCTCTCACTTTACGATGTTTTGCAACAATTGAAACAGCACTTGTAACATCCTGATCACGAATTTTGTCCGTAATATTTTCTTGATTAATAAAAACAAGTTGCCCATTTTCACTCGGCTTTAACTCAATTTCAATAATTTGTAAAGTATTAATTAATTGTTCTTCACATTCCAAATCTAATGATTCCTGTATAGCCTTGTATGTTAAAGCACGGTACATCGCACCAGTGTCTATATAAATATAAGATAATTTTTCAGCAATAATTTTTGCAACAGTACTTTTTCCTGCTGCTGCAGGTCCATCAATTGCAATCGAAATTTTTTTACTCATAATTTCAAGTATTCCTCCTAAAAAAGTGACCATTAATTTTTACAACATATACGAAAAAAAGCAGGTTTCCCCTGCATTTTATTCTAATTGTTCTGATGAAATGTTTCAATTATTTCGGTAGACTTTGATTGATTAACTCCTTCATACTCAATCATTCGTGTAATATAAGGAGTTAGTGGACTATATAATAATAGAAACTGGGCAAGAAGTAAGAAGATTAACTGGATAATTGCAAGCTTTACTAAAATACGTTCAACCTTTTTCATTTTGCATAATCACACCCTAAAAAGCTTTTTATATTTATTATGCAAAATTAATGCAATATTTATTCCTAATTTTGAATTCCTCTTTTTTTCATTTCTAATTGCCTCTCAAAACAAAATCTAATTAATAGTTGTTGCTCATTTTCTGTTGTATCTATAAATTGGGTAGAAATTTTATTCCTTTCCCCTTTTTTCCCCTCCACCTTTCTGATAACTTTACTATTTAAAGTAATGTATTGGTTATCTTCAGATAATGAGGGCAATACAAATAGGGTTTTAATTACTGTTCCAGGCTCGACATCTACTTTTGTAGGTAAGATTAGCGATGCCCCACCAGCACTAATATCATGGGTAATTGAAACAAAAGGATTAAATTCATTTTGTATGCTTTCTATTGCAACGTCCACTGGTGTTTCAACTCTAACATATTGTCTCCGTTGAATACGGAATAAGCTTTCATCTTCAGGGTAAGAAATAACAATCATTGGAATACTCTGCTTTACTCTTCCTAAAACAGTTGTATCAAAAAAATATACAGATGTATTATTCTCTATAAAAAAGGCTTTTAATTGTGTTCCATTCAATAGATATACTGTTTTCCCTGTTTCCTCATTTATGGGATAGTCAATATATAATTTGTTATCTATTCTCTCAACTAACCTGCATTTGTATTTTTCACCACTTGGATTATAAATTGGCTCAAGGTTTATTGTATCTCCAATTTTCAACAATTTAATCACTCACTTTACAGAATAAAATCACTTGTTATACTTTAATTAAATCATTTTATAAAAAAAAGGGAAAGCAAAAGATTGCTTTCCCACTTTCAAATTTATTACTTAAAGTTACATTCCATCATACACACGTTCTGCATTTTTCAACTTCTCTACCTTTTCTTCAAACCCATTTTCTGCATTAATAAAAATTCTGTACGTATCATTTTCGATTGTTCCTAAAAATTCATAGCAAAGGACATCTTCATTTAATTCATTTGTGACAATTGCCAAACGATCTTCCATTATATCAAGATTTTGATTGAGTTGTTTTTCCGCTTCCGTCTTTGTAATTTTTGGTTTTGGGATAGAGTAATTTTCCTTTGCCATTAAATAGTCTCTAGCTGTAAATCCAATTATATTCCCATCATCAAGTGCTACCTTCATTTTTATTGAATCAGGATACACACGTACTCCATCAATTGATCTTACAAAATTAAACACTCCGATATTATCATATTGAGCGCTCTCGAAAAGCTCTTGATTCTCAAATTTATTTTCCTTCAAAAATTTTGATGCATTGTTTGATGCCTCATTTAAGCTTAACTTCCCATTTTTTACATCCCGATTCCTTAAAACCCATATTGGATATCCACCCTTTTTAGTGATATCCATATAAGTATCGATCTTCGTATCCGGCTCATTAATAGTTAAGCTGTAAAAATCATTTTCTGAGCCTTTTCCATTTTCAACAACAGATATTTCTACATTACTTTTTAGTCGAAGGAATTTTCTTGCAATTTCCTTCGCCTTTTCTTTGTCAATTGTTTCCCCCTTGATATTTGTAAACTTTCCATTGTTCTTCTTCATACTTGTAAATGTTGCTCCAAAATCACTTTCAGCATATGCTGCAACATTTTTTTCAACTGTTTTTAATCCATCAATTATAGTATTATCTGCCTGTTTTTCGCCTGAAGCAAGAGCCAATTCTACATCCATCCATCGTAAATTGTTTTTCATAACAAGATGTTGAACTGTACGAAGTTCCTTTTGAATATCCTCAGCATTTGTATATAACTGTTTTAAAGTTTTGTATTCCTCTTCTGATAGTGGTTCCTTAGAAAGATCACGTACAGCGGTTCGATAACTAAAGTCACCGATATCACTTAAAAACTCCTCTGTTTTATTAAATGGTAGAAGAGCAAGAGGCAATTGACCTACATCAGAATGTGCAGCTGACGTGATTCTCCATACTTCAGCTAATGCTGGAGAAAGTGAGTTTCTCGAGTTCATTGCTAATGTAGTACCGATCTTATCATGTAATAGATCCACTTGATAAGTTAAATCATGAAAAGCCCTTTGATAATTATTCTCTGCTTGAATTAGAACTGCATTCTTTTCTTGATGCTCCTTATAGCCCCAGTACCCAGTTCCAATAATTCCTATCGTAAGTATCGTGATTAAAATACCTCGTACCATAGTCACACACCTTTCAATCTATCTACAGAATATATGCTTTCCAATCCGCTTGATTTGAGGTCTACCCCAAATCCACTTACTTGTAGCTGTTGCAGGATTAAAATAGTAAGTAGCTCCCCCAGTTGGATCCCACCCATTTAAAGCATCAACAACTGCTTTTTCAGCTTTCTCATTAGGAGTCAGCCATATTTGTCCATCTGCTACTGCTGTAAAGGCTAGCGGCTCAAAAACTACACCTGAGACTGTATTTGGAAAACTTGGGCTATTGATACGATTTAATATAACCGCCGCTATTGCAACCTGACCAATGTAAGGTTCTCCTCGTGCCTCTCCATAAACGGCATTGGCCAACAGTTTTATATCATTTTGTGAAAATCCACCCGGCATATTTACTGCTGCTGGACCTTGTTTTTTTGGTTTCGTTTGTTTTTCTTGAATTTTTGCGGTAGGTTCTTTAACCGGTTGTTTTTGCTGCTTTTCGGTATTTTTTTGTGAATCTAGTTCTTGTTTTTTTTGATTTCGCTCTTTCAGTTGCTGATTTTGTTCTTTTTCTGGACTTTTCTTCTGTTGCAGATTATTTGTTTGCTTTTCATTTTGTTGTTGTTGATTATTTTGCGCTTGTTGATTTTGTGTCTGTTCCGGTATTATTAATTTCTTTTCAATTTCATTTTTTCTTTCTTCTGCACTAATCTTTGCTTTTTCTATATTTGCTTTTGAAGGTGCTGTTTGTATTTCCCACTGCACACCTCCATAATGGGTAAAACGATTACCCTTTTTTAAATTATCATACACAAACTGTTTATTATATTTCGTTGCACGTAATAACATTTCCTTTGTTTTCTCACCTACTAATCCATCAACTGCCTCTAGACCAAACGCTTTTTGAAAGTTTCTAACTGCCCAATACGTACTCCATCCATATACACCATCGATGATACCATGGTAATAACCGTTATATTGTAATCTTGACTGCAACTCGATTACATCATCGCCTGTTGCCCCTTTTTGAATCACTTGTCCCGTAAACGCATTGACATTACTATTGTCACTAACTCCAAAAATGATAGAGCTAAATAGAATTAGTAGTACAGGGAACATTACCATCTTTCTAATGTTCATAGCTAATTTACCTCCCTAACCATTTTTCTATATATACTTACAAGTATTTTCTGTAGAGAATGGTATTTTATTCAGAAGTTTATAATGAATAAATAGAAAAACGCCTAACATATAGTCAGGCGCATGATTCGAGATAAGATTATCTAGTATGATTGGCTAATTTGAGACGGCGCAGTCCAAACCACCATAAAAAAATCATAAATGGAACCATAAAATACATCCATTTTTCTTGGGTCATTAAAATATAGTCATATAAACCATGAAGAAAAAATGGAATCAATAGTGCAAGAAATATCCATTTTCTCCTTAATTCTAGCTTTGAAAACTTCCCCTTCCCTAAATAAAAGCCCATTATAACTCCGAATAGAGCATGGCTGGACACCGGGAGTAGCGCACGGCCTACCGCAAACTCAACACCATTTGCAAGTAAATATAAAATATTCTCTACTGTAGCAAACCCCAATGAAACAGCTGAGCCATATACAATTCCATCATATGGTTCATCAAACTCAATATGCTGAAAGACCGTATAGTATAAAATAAACCACTTAAAAAATTCTTCCAACAAACTTGTTGCAAAAAATGCTTGTAAAAAGCCTGATTTTACGATTCCTTCAACCTCTAAAATATATTGAATAAACATAATTGGAAACACAAGTATTGCACCAAATATAAAGATTCGAAAGACCATCACAAAGGGTTCTGTATCATATCTATCTTTCAAATAAAAATAACTTAATAAGGCGAGCCCTGGTGCAACTCCTGCGGCTATAACCGCCAACATATCTGTCCTCTTTTCTTCCCTCTATTAATATTTTTTTATGAGTCGCTTTTTCTTTTATCGTAACATGTTATTATTAAAATGAAAATATAAGAACAAATGAATTGGATGAATTTTCTATCTTAGAATTAGGGAGCGAAGAATACGATGAAAAAAATTCTAATAATCCATACTGGAGGAACAATCGCGATGATGGAGGATATAGATGGTACTGTTCACCCAGATAATCACAATCCTCTCCATCAATCCACAAAATTGCTTTCTTCCATCGCAAATATTGAAGTGAAGGAATTATTTCATTTACCATCGCCACATATTACAAGTAAAGAGATGCAAATACTAAAAGAGAGTATCGAATCAAGTATTATTCAAGATAAGATTGATGGCGTCGTGATTACACATGGCACTGACACACTTGAAGAAACAGCATATTTTTTAGATATAACTGTTCAATCTGATATTCCAATCGTTGTCACGGGTGCAATGCGGTCAAGTAATGAGCTTGGCGCAGATGGTCCATATAACTTAATTTCTTCTGTTAGGGTGGCTGCTTGTGATAGTGCAAAAGGCAAAGGGGTTCTAGTCGTTTTAAACGATGAAATACATACTGCGAAGAATGTTACTAAAACTCATACAAGTAATATTGCAACCTTTCAAAGTCCACAATATGGACCAATTGGAATCGTCTCGAAAAGAGGTGTTTCATTCCACCATATACCGATTGACAGAGACACATATGGTATTAAGAAAATTAAGAAAAATGTTGTTTTATTAAAGGCGTATGCTGGTATGGATGGATCAATTATTCAAGCTGTTAAAACGATGAATATTAACGGTCTAGTGATCGAAGCTCTAGGTCAAGGAAATCTTCCTCCAACGATGGTTAGTGAACTTAAAAAGTTGATTGATAGTGGTATACCTGTTGTTTTAGTATCTCGGTGTTTTAATGGTTATGTCCAAGATGTTTACAGCTATGATGGTGGTGGTCGACAACTAAAAGAACTTGGTGTCATATTCTCAAATGGGTTAAATGGCCAAAAAGCAAGGATTAAGCTCTTAGTAGCATTAGAAATTACAAATAATCATCAACAATTACAAGAAATGTTCTTAAGATAGATAGTTGACAAGTCTAGCTTATACGTTTGAAAATACATATCATACGTATAAGCTAGAAATTTATAGATTTATTCTTTGTCCGCAAGATATTCCGCAATTAAATCTCCATGGAATCTCCCGTTCTCGATGAAAATTTCGTTTGCATTATTACCCGCTGCAATGACACCTGCGATAAAAATACCACTTATATTGGATTCCATTGTATCTGGATTATAGGACGGTCTTCCCGATTCAGAATCAATTACTATATTCATTTTTTGGAGGAATGATTGGTCTGGGTGATACCCAGTCATTGCAAAAACAAAATCATTTTTAATTTTCTTTTCTTCATTATTTATCGAATACCGCACACTCTCTAATGTAATGTCTATTAATTGTGCATTAAATTCCATGGTGATTGTTCCATTCCGAACATGGGCATCAAACTCAGGTAAAATCCACGGCTTAATGCTTGGTGAATATTCTTTGCCTCGATATAATACAGTAACCCTTGCCCCCGCCTTTGTTAGTTCTAACGCTGCATCAATGCTTGAATTTTTACCACCAATTACTATTATATCTTTATCAAAATACGGATGTGCCTCTTTAAAATAGTGAGAAACCTTAGCAAGATTTTCACCTGGTATATTCATGTAATTAGGATTGTCGTAATAACCAGTTGCAATTACCACGTATTTTGAAATATATTGAGCTTTCGTCGTATTTACTTGAAAATGTCCAGTTGCCAGTTTTTGTACTTCTTGAACCTTTTCAAATGCATTCACCTTTATTTTTTTTCGTTTTACTACCTCGCGATAATAAGCCAATGCTTGATTTCTTACTGGCTTTCGATTTTCTGTGATAAAAGCGACATCACCAATCTCGAGCTTTTCACTAGAGCTGAAAAATGTTTGATGTGTTGGGTAATTATAGATGGAATTAACAATATTCCCTTTCTCTATGATAACCGGTTGGAAACCTTTATTTTGAAGTGCGATTGCCGCGGCCAAACCACAAGGTCCTCCACCGATAATAATGACTTCCTCAGTTTGCATATATTTATTCACTCCTAATTAGAAAAGCGCAAGCGCATGGTTTAGGCCCGACAAGCGAATGTTCTGATGCAAATAAGTCGCACTATGACTTTTCTTGCATCAGGTTATTTGACCTCGAGGGCCTAGGCGCTGGAGCTGGACCTTTATGTACATAAATTTTATACTTCTTTTCTTATTAAAAAAATCTCCTACCTTAAAAGGATAGGAGATTTTATTATTATATGCAAATGATATACCCTAAATCCAACCTCTGAAGCGAGAAGCTTCAGCCATTTTTCTAACCCCAACCATATATGCTGCAAGTCTCATGTCAACTCGACGATTTTGTGCAGTCTCATATATATTTTCAAATGATTTCACCATTACTTTTTCAAGTCTTTCCTCGACTTCTTCCTCAGTCCAGTAATATCCTTGATTATTTTGAACCCATTCAAAATAAGAAACAGTTACACCACCGGCACTTGCTAATACATCTGGTACTAATAAAATTCCGCGTTCAGTTAGAATTTCAGTCGCTTCCAAAGTGGTTGGACCATTCGCTGCTTCTACTACAATACTCGCACGAATATTATGGGCGTTTTCTTCAGTAATCTGATTTTCGATTGCTGCGGGAACAAGAATATCACAGTCTAACTCTAATAATTCTTTATTTGTTATTGTATTATTAAATAATTTCGTAACCGTACCAAAGCTATCACGACGGTCAAGCAAATAATCTATATCTAACCCATTAGGGTCATATAAGCCTCCATATGCATCTGAAATACCAATTACTTTTGCACCAGCATCATGCATAAATTTAGATAAAAAGCTTCCAGCATTACCAAAACCTTGAACTACGACACGTGCACCATTGAGATCAATACCTCTCTTTTTTGCAGCCTCTCTAATTACAAGTGTAACACCTTTTGCTGTAGCAGTTTCCCTTCCATGTGATCCGCCTAGTACGAGTGGCTTTCCAGTTATAAATCCAGGTGAATTAAATTCGTCAATTCTACTATATTCATCCATCATCCAGGCCATAATTTGTGAATTTGTAAATACATCCGGTGCTGGAATATCTTTTGTTGGCCCTACAATTTGACTAATCGCACGAACATAACCGCGACTTAATCGTTCAAGTTCTCGGAATGACATATCTCTTGGATCACAAATAATTCCGCCTTTACCACCACCATACGGTAAATCAACAATTCCACATTTTAAACTCATCCAAATAGAAAGCGCTTTAACTTCCTTTTCTGTAACATTTGGATGGAATCTAATTCCACCTTTTGTAGGTCCAACAGCATCATTGTGTTGTGCTCGATAACCAGTAAATATTTTAACTGAACCGTCATCCATTCTAACAGGAATCTTTACTGTCATCATTCGGATTGGCTCTTTTAGTAATTCATATACTTCTTCAGGGTACCCTAATTTTTCTAAAGCCTTATGTATTACTGTTTGTGTAGATTTCAGGACATCCAATTTATCAATATTATTTTGTGAGTTGTCCTTATTGTTTTCGGCTACCATTTGTAAACCTCCCAAGATTTTTCACTGTATTCCCAATAATAATAAAAAGGTGATACATCGAAAAAATTCCAGATACTATTATTGTCCACCTTTTCAGTCACTAGTATACACCTTCCAATTGTTTATGCAAAGATGAAAAATAAAAGAATTTGTTTTTAACATTAAATAATGAAAACGGTGCCAAAAAAATGTTTGTTTTATACAATAAATACCTATCCACTAAAGAAGAACCCCTATATAGTAGAGATCCTTCATCTTCGAATAAAATAATGATAGATATCTTTCATAGCATATTCTTGAAAAATAATCTTTCCATATTCATGAACCCTATGCTTTGTAATTGTAGCTGGATTTCCAAACTCGGCTAATATTGCAATTAAATTTTCAGTTATCAATTTTGAATCCTCTTCAATCAATAGATAAAACAAATTTTCAAATGAGTATAATCTTCCTCCTAAAATGGAGAGTTCAAATAATCTCGACGAAAGCTGGATTACATCTTCAAAAGTATGAAACTCGTAAAATATATCGTTGCTTTCATCAAGTGTAACTTGCATTTCTATATAATCATCAAGGAATTCTTCATCCTCTTCCTGTTCTGTAGAACCTTTCGTAACAATAATTACCATACCCTGTGCCTGTAATGAATACACTTCAACAGCGATAGGTCCGTCTGCTTCAAATCCAAGTTCAGAACTTGCTTCTTCAATCATATCCCGAAATAATTGATGGACTTTAAGTGAATCCGACATAAGATCTTCTCTACTCAGGCCGCGTTCAAATAAATCATCAAAAGTTAAAAATATCTTGATTTTATTATAGTTTAAGCGCTCAAGACGCATTAGGAACCCTCCCTCACCGTCACACATTGCATCCTTACTGTAGTTTATGAAAATTCAACGATATTGTTCTTAGATTTATTGATACATTCCTTTATATAGGCATTGTATATTGCTTAATGATGTAATATATCATTTTGAGATGGTCTAATCGTTATTAAATGTGTTTCAGGTTGAACACCTAGTCGCAAAGGCAGTCTTGATGTGCCATACCCGTTGCTGATGAGCATTGTTGTCTGTCCAAACTTTTCAATGCCACCTTTTTTATACATCCCTAAATTAAACAATCTTATTTGTCCACCATGTGTATGACCTGAAAGGATGAAAGATATTTGATGCTCAGGTTGAATAATTCTCTTTATTGCTGGATTATGACATATTAATATCCTAAATATGTTCTGTTCACTTGAATCGGATAGTGCAACATTTAAATTGCTCCTCCCGTATTTCAAATCATCTATACCGAGTAGCGCAAACTTTTCACCTTCTGCGGATTCAAATAATGCTGCTGTATTATCTAATATCTTAATTCCATGCTCCAGCATTAGTGAATCCAACATGTGATAATCTACCTCATAATCATTATTACCCCAAACAAAATAAGTTGGTGCAATCTTTTTTAATTGTAGAAGATTATCCTTAACCCGTTCAAATGGAACCCCTTTTTCTGTCAGGTCCCCTCCAATTACTACGATATCTGTCTTCCCTTTTACTTCTTGTACAATTTTTTCAGAAATCTTCCTTCTATGTATATCCGAGATAAAAAAAATCGATACTTCTTCAAAGCTTTTAGGAAAAGTATCAAACGATAAAGTATGTTTGCATACGTTATTTTGGTTTGCCATTCTCCACATATAATAAAGCAATGAACAGCCAATTAAAAATAATAAAATAAAAATGAATATAAAAAAGAGTATCATCTGTTCCCCCTACCCATCAATTCCAAATACAGTATCCTTTTTAAAATCTACTGATATGATACCATATATCAATGAAAAAACTAAAAGTAAAAATGTTTGCAACCATCCTAAAATAAATAAAAAAAGATAACTTATCAATACACTATAACACATTAATAATTGTGGAATTGAAACATTAAAACCCTTAAATAATTTATAAGTCCCCTCAATTATACCTTTGATTAAAATGGAGTTAGTAAGAAATCCAATCAAAAAGCAGATCATTACGATAAAAAAGAAGAATGGATTTACAATAAATTGAATAAATAAAGAGGAAAGTTTAAATGAGTGATCAATTGGAACAAATAAAATAAATAAATAACCTGAAATAAAGCCGATGATTCCATTAATTAATTTCCACACCACATTATCCTCCTCCCCTTAACAAAATATGAAAAAAGTTTGTATTTCATACAAAGTAAATGGATGGTACCATACATATTCTTAGTATAGTAGAAACATTGTCATTTTTTTGATGTATACACCATAAATTAGAATGACATCAATTTGTTATCAGACATCTAAGGGAGGTTTCAAAATGTTTACACTTAGAAAACAATGGTATCCATTTGTAGGACCATTTGATCCATGTAAGCCGATTACGTGCAAATCATACTCTACCCCACCTCAACTATATATAAACTTCCAACCCCCAAATCTACCTCAATTTTCCCCAAAAGAAGCACTATGTAAAGGTACGCTTTGGCCAATTTTTTACGATCCGTGGTATAACCCGTATGAAAAAGCTAAGAGGGAGGAGAAATTATGAAGCAATTGCCTCCTGAATATTACACGTTATTAGAGGAACTTCAGGCTGTTGATTTTGTACTTGTCGAGCTTACCTTATACTTAGACACCCATCCAAATGATTATGAGGCCATACAACAATTTAATCACTGTTCACAGCAGCGAAGGAAACTTGCAAAAGTATTCGAATCCAAATTCGGTCCATTGCTTCAATTTGGTCATAGTTATTCTAATTATCCTTGGGATTGGAAGGATGTACCTTGGCCATGGCAAGTTTAATTGTAGAAATCAAAAAATAGATTAGCAGAGGAGGAAGCTTCAAAAATGTGGATATACGAAAAAAAACTACAATATCCCGTTAAAGTAAGTACATGTAACCCAACTTTAGCAAAGTACTTGCTGGAACAATATGGGGGAGCAGATGGTGAACTTGCAGCAGCTTTGCGTTATTTGAATCAAAGATATACGATACCTAACAAGGTAATCGGGCTATTAAATGATATCGGGACGGAAGAATTAGCCCATCTGGAAATGATTGCAACAATGGTATATAAGTTAGTAAAAGACGCTACCCCAGAGCAAATAAAAGCAGCTGGCCTTGCACCACATTATGTTGATCATGACTCTGATTTATTTTTTCACAATGCGGCAGGTGCCCCTTTTACTGCTACATATTTCCAGGCCAAAGGCGATCCGATTGCAAATTTATACGAGGATATCGCTGCTGAAGAGAAGGCGCGCGCGACATACCAATGGATCATTAATATGAGTGATGACCCAGATTTGAATGATGGCTTACGTTTTCTACGAGAACGTGAGATCATACATTCAATGAGGTTCAGAGAAGCGGTTGAAATTCTGAAAGAAGAAAGAGACAAAAAGAAGTTCTTTTAATAATATATAAATAGCTGAACGGGATGTTCAGCTATTTGCTTTCATGGTACAGATTGACATCAAATTCACGCTTCATCATTTCAAACACAAACTCGCGTTCCTTCCATTGATCAGGCTGCTTCCAAAGATCTTTACTTTTATCAATAATTTCACATCGAATTGCATGGTATTTATCCTCTGCCTCGTCCTTCTTCTTATCTACAAATCGAATCCCACCATAAAGCCCCCCTATTAGTATAACTACAAAAAAGTGAAAACCATTATTCAGAAAAATACTAACAATATTACCAGCAGAGTGACTATTTGGTTTGATAATAGCAACCATTATATAGATAAGAAAACAAGTGAGTAAAAATAGAGTCAATAATTTCAAGTTAGTTGATCTTCTTTTTAGCATTTCGTATTTCCTTTTTCGTTTAAGTGAGTGTTGAAGCATATGTTTAGTCACTTCATCCGTACAATCATTAAGATCCTTAATTTGTTTCTCGATACGACCCACCCCTCTTCATAAAAGTTGTGTACTACTATTATTTAAAGTATGAGCCCGTCCATTTTTATATGTCACTCAAACGAAAAATCGAGAGTTAGCCTCTCGATTACTTAATTTCCACTTGAAATTTTTATCGGTATTCTCAATACCTGTCCTTCGTAAATTGTATCCCCATTAATATCATTCCACTGTTTAAGCAACTCTTCTCCATCCCTACTATTATAGTATTTCTTCGAAACTCTAAATAAGGTTTCATTTGCTTTTACTTTATGGTATTTTATTTCATATTCAACTTTTCGTTTTTCTTTTTTTGATTCTGGAGGAGTGCTTTTGGATACATCTACCTTTGGTTTCATTTGATTTTGATCAAGCAAATCTTCATCAAGCTGTTTATTTATATTTTCAACAGATGATTTCTCTATATCTTCGTCTTTTTTTACTCCATCGACCGGGACTACCTTTTCTTCATTTTTAGTATCCTCATCATATTGAAGGAGATCATTATTTTTTTCATAATCAAAACTCTCAAATGGTGAATTATCTTTAGGGATTGAGCTTTTCACCGTTTTATCATCATTCATATAAAAAAAGCTTAAAATAGCTATTGGCAATAATACAAAAAATAGTGCCAACAATCGTATAATCGGGTATTTGATTCGAAATTTTGTCTTTTTCTTGATATCCTTATGCACTTCACTTCTCGGTGGTAAGGATGTACGTTTTTCATGTATTTCTTCTTCTGTATGGTCCTGTTGTTCCAAAGTAAAGTCACCTCGTCCTTATGAATTTCTTCACCGGTTCTCCATCCTAATTTTTACAGCAAAAACAAAATCAATCATAAAATGTGCAAAAACAGTTATCGCCAAATTACCTGTAACCTCATAAATATATCCTAATAAAAAGCTTAAAAGAACTACCGAAATCAATAACACCCATTTATATAAATAACGTATATGTAGAAGTGCAAAAATGATACTAGCAATCATAATTCCGAAATGGGTCTGAATGACACCTCTAAATAATATCTCTTCGGCAAGAGCAATTAATAAACATAATCCAAAAATATGAGCGATCCCTCTATTTTGAAAAATACGTTCGTTAATTCCACCATCATCATACATTGATTTAGGAAGGTACTTCATTAACATAAAATCAATCATAATTACAATCACAGCTGTACTTCCGCCGACCAAAATAATATTAATATCCTTAAGGTCCCAGAGATTTAGAAACGAATCGATATTGTCAAATAGCAAATATCCTATTATAAGCGAGACAATCAATACCACTATTTGAGTAAGATATAAATGAAATAATACTTGCTTATCGGTTAATTCTTTTATAATGTCAGCTTGACGCTTCCCCATATCTTTCACTCATTTCTATGGAAAATATGATATAATTCTTGTCTCCAATTTGGCGGTTTCCAACTATCGTTATTTTCTATCTCTTTTCTGTATAGATCCCAATTAATCGTGCAGTGATCACAACATGAGCTTGGCTTATCCATCATCTCCTCATCAAAATAACGAAGCATTTCCTTACGCCTACAATTCTTTGTATGAATCCATTTCCTCATAGCCACTAATTTTTTTTGTTTATACAAATAACGTTCTTTTACTGCTTGCTCAATAATTATAAGTGCTGCCTCAATTGTAATTTCCTTATCGATTACGTTATTTAATTGTAAATAGTTCTTGATGAACCTCCATTGTGTTTCTGATAAACCTATGAAAGTAAGTAATTGTTCTTCTACAAATTTAGTTAATGTTACTGATCCTTCTAATTGTATTTGATGATTCAAATTTTCAAGTAATTGCTGAGTTTGCACCACTGTTGGTAGTTCATATTTTATCAAACTTTCGGGAATTTCATCATCGAATTCATTATAGAGTAGGATTGCTATGCTATCTTTTCCATCTCTGCCGGCACGACCTACCTCTTGCAGATAGCCTTCAACCTGACTTGGAAAATGAAAATGAATGACATAACGAATATCAGATTTGTTAATTCCCATTCCGAAGGCATTTGTACAACAAATTATCTTGATTTGATTATTAACAAATTGCTGTTGAATTAACATACGTTTTTCTTGTTCCATTCCACCGTGATAGAAGGCAACTTTATTTTGACCGTTTTCCCGTAAAAATTCAGCGATATTTTCTGCCCAGAGGCGACTCGAAAAATAAATTGCACCTGGTCCTTGTAATTGTTGGACTAGCTTCAAAAGTTCACTTTTCTTATCGTTAATTGTTTGTACATGTTTAACAACCAAAGCTATATTTTTTCGATCAACTGAGTAAATATGCATTTTCGTATTTTCAAGAAGGAGGCTTTTCTCGATATCTATAAGGACCTCTTTCGTAGCTGTTGCTGTTAATGCTAGGCAAGGCGGATTACCAAATTTCTTCCTAAATTGACCAAGTTGTGAATAATCGGGCCTGAAATCATGCCCCCATTGTGAAATACAATGGGCTTCGTCAACTACAAATAATGAAATTGAAATTGACTTTAGACCTTCATAGACACGTTTTGACTGAAGAATTTCGGGTGAAACAAATATATATTTATATGTATGAAGCTTGGCTAAAACTTCTCTTTTATCAAAATAGGGAAGGAAACTATTTAAAGCAATGACACTTTTTTCTCCCATTTTTTTCAGCTGTATGACTTGATCCTCCATCAACGCTATAAGTGGAGAAATAATGAGAACACTTCCCTCATTCACATATGCTGGAAGTTGATAGCATAACGACTTTCCACCACCAGTCGGTAACATTGCAATTACATCATGTTTTGATATAACATCCGAAATGATTTCTTCCTGCCCCTCACGAAATGAAGGATAATTAAATTTCTCTTGTAGAATCTTATTTAGATTCATGTACTACACCACATTTCGCTAAAACAAGTCTTATTTCAAAATACGTAATTCCGTCCCCCACCGATTCTTTTAATAATCTAAGTTGTTTCGTATCTATCTGTTGTAAGCTTGTTATAATTTTAAGTTCATGCTTTTTTGATACATACGGCTTTATTGAAAAGTTTGGTACATTATAAGTAATCTCAACTACATGATCTTCAATTGTATTTTTTTTAAGTTTACGAATACTGGCAATTTCCTCAATAGTCTTTCCTTGTAATAGAAAATGATAAGTTTTTCTAGTGGAGGATGTTAAGGTTAACATGTCGTTATGAGTCACAACTAAAAGAGAAAGGATGGAGAAATCCAATGTATTTTCTTCAATATAGGCTAGAATAGAATGAAGTGAATTGATAAAAAGCAAATGAAACCATGTTTCATCCTCACCATAAAAAGCACTTACCTGTTCTATTGTATAGCCAATTTTATTAGAACTCGTTAACCTCATAACAAATATACTTGCCTCTAGTTCAGTAACTTGTTCCAGACAAAGTAGACATTCGTTATACAGTTTTATTGCTAAATCAGCACGATTTAATTTTTGAGTTGCTAAAAAATGCTTCACCCATTCCAATAACTCTTCATCTTGTTGAATAGTAACATAATCTTTATTTGTATAAACTAAATTTGATAATACTTGAGTTAATAAAGATAGTCTCTTCCAAAATAAACTAGATTTATCGAAATATTTCCATCCGTTTAATTCCTTAGGTAAGGGCTTTTGGTCTAATATATCTGCCAGAATGTTTTCACCTTTGTTCGTTAGAGAATACTTATATGAATTTGGGTCAATTTCATAAATAAATGTATTCTTTAACAGAAAATCAGCACTCTCTTCAACTTGTTCTCTTGTAAGATGATTCAATGTACCAAATAAATGAGCGAGCTGATAAAGTTGTCCATCAGAAATTGTTTGTGATGATTTTTTTCCTACAAGTAAATGAAAGGCTCCAAAAATTGAACGTTCCCCGTTCAATTTTTGTAAACAATAGAGGATAATTAATGATCGATAATTCATGTCCACTTCATCACCCTTCACCTTTTCATTCGACAAATAAAAAGGAATTTGTCGAAGTAGTAACTCATTTCTATTCTAACAAATATTACAATAAAATGGTGATGTTTTCGTATGAAAGTAGTTTGCTTATCATTGTTTTATAAAACCCTTATATGATAAGCATTCTCACTGTATATTTCTATTGAAATGTTTGTCAAACAGTTTTACAATAGGAATGAGGAATTCGTTTCCATCTTACCGACATCAGTGGGATGAGGGACTTATACAAGATTATATATAAATAAAGGTAATGATATTTGGGAGGTAATTTATTCATGGCAAAGTATACGATTGTAGACAAAGAAACATGTATTGCTTGTGGAGCATGCGGAGCCGCAGCACCAGATATTTATGATTATGACGATGAAGGAATCGCATTCGTAACATTAGATGATAACCAAGGAATCATTGAAATTCCTGATGTATTAGAAGAAGATATGATGGATGCTTTCGAAGGCTGTCCAACAGATTCCATTAAAGTAGCTGATGAACCATTTGACGGTGATGCACTTAAATTTGAATAGAACGATACATTCATTGTCTAAAGCCCTTTTTAAAGGGCTTTTTTCTTTGTAAAAAAATATTTTTCATTAAACCGCTTACATCCCAAAAATGAGCTTATAACGCATTGACATGCAATTCTTATTATGTTAAATTATCAGAAATTTAAGAGTTCCGAGATAAAATAATTTCAACTGTTAGGAGTCGATTTGATGTTTCATGTATTAGTTTCTGATTCAATGAGTAATGAAGGATTAGCTCCCCTTCTAGAAAACCCCCACCTTCAGATCATTCAAAAAAATATCAATGAAGTTAGTGAATCATTACATCAATATGATGCACTAGTGGTACGAAGTGCAACAAAAGTAACTGAAGACCTTCTATCAAAAATGTCAAACCTCAAAATTATCGCACGTGCAGGTGTGGGTGTTGATAATATCGATGTTGAGGCAGCTACGAAACATGGTGTAATTGTTATTAATGCACCAGATGGAAATACAATATCAACTGCTGAACATACATTTGCAATGATGGCTTCCCTAGTGCGCCATATTCCACAAGCAAATATATCGGTTAAATCTCGAGAGTGGAACCGTTCTAGCTATGTAGGAACGGAATTGGCAGGTAAACACTTAGGAATCATCGGCTTTGGTCGTATAGGTTCTGAAATTGCAAAGCGTGCTCGTGCATTCGATATGCAGGTTCATGTGTTTGATCCATTTTTGCCAAAAACAAGAGCAGAAAAATTAGGTGTAGATATTTGTACACTCGAAGAAGTTTTAAAAATTGCTGACATTATTACTGTACATACACCATTAACTAAGGATACTAAGGGACTTCTAGGTAAAGAAAATTTGGCAAAAACAAAAAAAGGGGTATACCTCTTAAATTGCGCGCGTGGTGGAATTATTGATGAAAATGCGGTCATCCATTTCTTAGAAAGCGGCCATGTGGCAGGAATGGCATTAGATGTGTTTGAAATTGAACCACCTACTAATCAAAGATTAATAGAATTTGAGCAAGTAATTGCCACTCCACACTTAGGGGCATCAACTAAAGAGGCTCAGCTCAATGTCGCAAGCCAAGTTGCAAGAGAGGTTTCCGATTTCTTTAATGGAAAACCTGTCACATCTTCAATTAATTTACCTGCAATGTCGAAGGACGTATATGAAAAGATTCAACCATACTATGAATTATCAAAAAAGATGGGGTTAATTGTATCACAATGCATGAATGAACCAGTTCAAGAAATTTCGATTACCTACGCTGGTTCTGTTACTGATTTAGAAACCTCCTTTATAACAAGAGGTTTATTATCTGGATTCCTAACTACAAGAATTGATACGACTATTAATGAGGTAAATGCAGCGATGATTTCGAAAGAACTTGGAATTACCTTTGGAGATAAAGTATCATCAAATACGTATGGGTATTCTAATAGTATTACAGTGGTAGCCATTGGAGAAACTAAAACCTTTGAGATTCGCGGTACGTACGTTGCACACTACGGTGGAAGGATTGTTAGTTTAAATGGATTTAATATCGATTTTTCGCCTGAAGGAAACCTACTATACATCCAACATACAGACAGACCTGGGGTTATCGGAAAAGTAGGAAACATTTTAGGGGATAATGAAATTAACATTGCAACAATGCAAGTGGGCAGAAAGGAAATGGGTGGAGAAGCAATTATGATGCTTAGCTTTGATAAACCTATTCAAGAAAATGTCGGCCATGTTCTAAAAAATGTCGGTGATATAGTAAATATCCGTAAAATAGATCTATAAAAGAAAGCAGGCAAATGCCTGCTTATTTTTTTTAGATTAGATTGGATTTAGTCTAGTGGAACCTCTTTCCTGTCACCCTTATTGAATGTCATTAACGACTTATATCCTACACTTTTAGCAAGTCTAATGGCTTGGTCGTAATCTGCACCAACGTGTTCTGGCTTATGTGCATCAGACGACAAAACAATTGGGATCTTTTTGTCATAACACATTTGAAGAAGCCTTGGATCAGGATACAGCTTTCCTATCGGTTTACGTAAACCTGCAGTACTTATTTCAACACAAGTCTTAGAATTTGCAAGTGCTGTCGTTGCTCTATCGAACTGTTCTAACAAAAATTCTTCATCATCTGGGATATATTTAAATATTTTCACAAGATCTATATGACCGATAATATCAAATAAATTTGATTCAGCTAAAGTAACCACTTGATCATAGTATTTTTCATATGTATCGTGTAAGTCACGTCTGTCCCACTCTTTGCGAAATTCCGCCAAGTCAATCCCAAAATCATTAATCCAATGAATGGATCCTATTACATAATCAAAATTATATGAGCGGATAAACTGCTCCATTTCTTTATGTTTACCTGGTGTATAATCCATTTCAATTGACATTTTCACATCAATATTCCTATTCCAGGCATCCATAAACAGAGCCACGTAATCTTTCATGTCATAGTAACGTCTTTCATCCACCCAAGGATTTCGTAAAATATCCTTTGTCTGATAAAAATGATAAGCATGTTCTGAGATACCGAAATGTTCAATCTTTTTTTCATTTGCAGTGTTCACAAATTCCATTAGATAATCATTTGTTAGTGTTCCAAGCTCTAGGTGATTATGATAATCAGTAAGCATCGAACTCCCCCTCTAGTTTTTTATCATTATAACCGAATACTTACTATGAGGGAAAGGATAAGTTCTCCATAAATCGCAAGATTACGACTTTTCAATTATTAGGACTTGCATTGGGAAAATTAAATCCTCAGTTAGATTATTTAGTGCCTTTAATTCATTGACTGACATTCCATAATGATTTGCAATAACTGATAAGGATTCACCTTCTTTTACAACATATGTTTTTTCTTTGTTATGATATATATCCAGCGATTGTCCGACTAAAAGAAGTGAGGAATCTAGTTGATTCCATGTCATCAGAGAATCAATAGTAACATTATATTGTTTTGAGATATCCCAAAGAGTCTGACCCTTATCGATTGTAATATTTGTAACTGCTTCTTCATTGTTTTGCATATTGGCTACTTCAATATTTCCAACTAAAGTTTCTTCATTTTCAATATGATTAGGCTCCTGATAATTATAGCCTTTACTGAGTGTAAGTTTCAGTTGTGACTGTCTTTCCTTTTCTTCCTCAATCTTTGTTGTAATTAATACTGGTTCATCTGTTAAAATTGTTAATGGGTTAATCGCATTATTTCTTGCAGAATTCCATTCTCCATTATGTACTTCAAAATGTAAATGTGGACCTGTGGATCTTCCGGTACTTCCGATATCACCAATGATTTGTCCGCGTTCAACCATATCTCCTTCTTCGACACTTCTTTTACTTAAATGAGCATACACTGTTTCATACCCATTTGGATGCTCAATAAAAATGACATTTCCATATGATGAAGAAGAATAATAAGATTTTTTTACCTTACCTTCTATAACTGCATATATTTTATCTCCAAAAGGAGCTGCAATGTCTAAACCTCTATGTGAACCATGCCTTGAGCCGAAAGTATCTGTAATTGTTCCAATAACAGGCCATGCCCATTGTTCAGTATTTTCTTGATTGGAAATCGTTTCTGCGGATACATCATGACTTCCTACAAATAATAAACCTAAACAAGCCGCCATTACGACAACCACTACAATTCGCTTTATTGTTTCTAGCATCAATATCCTCCTCAAAGTTTCGCTTTGGTTGCTATGTATCTTATGTAAGCCCGTCTATGAATAGAACATGCATTAATTTGTTAGATTACACCACCTTTTTAGTTAAATGCTTTTATATAGAGGTTTTTACAAACACCTTTCTATTGTCTGAAATATATTCTTAAAATATGTAATAAAAATAAAATAAAAAAGAGACTAGATGTCTCTTTTTTATTTAAACTTTATTGGGTTGGGTGCTAATGGTACTGGTTCTGGCTTTCCGAATGTGACGTCACCAATTTGTTCTATTCCGCCATTGAATGTTACTGTTTCGTATCCAAATTCCTTTGCAGTCATCATAATGGCATCTAGCATTAGGATGCATGTGTCATTATTTCCAAGATTGGCATTTTCATCAAAGACAATTTCGAGACTACTTCCTTCGGGGTTAATCTCTTTAATTGAGGCTGAATCTGGTATTGTTGCATGATAATAATCACCCTCTTGTTGCCATTCACCTTCCTGTTGTCCCTTCATTCTTTCAATTGCATCCTGGATTGTTTCAAAAGAATTAAATGTTTGTGCCAATACTTTATAATCTGATCCTTCTTTCTTATAGTATAAATACGCTTTTTTGTTTCCTTTTTGAACTTCTATGCTGTCTTCAATAATTCCGGTTTGGCCTCTCGCGATCCCTTGTTTGTCACTCTGAAAAAATTCAACTTGCTCATAATCTGCACCTAATAAATTGAATGAATTGAGTGCAATATTAAAGGAAAAGGATTCAGCAGATGTAAAGGATCCTGTTTCAAGCTCACTTGGGATATCTATTCTAATAATCTTTGTTCCAGCAGGACTTGTTACCTCTGTGAAATCAGAGAAGTATCGGGTTGGAAACTCATCTATTCCCCATGTTATATGAGTACGAATAAGTTCATTGAATTGTGGTATATGCTTCTCAAATTGCTCAATGATGTTATTTCCATCTGATTTTACGATGATACTTACTATTGTGGGAAAGGACACCTCTTCAAGAGTAACACCGTATGTTAATAAGGTTTCATCTTCTTCGATATGACGTACAACATACTCCTGTTGTTCTTCACTATACTTAGCAATCTTAGCCTCACTTTTATTATCTTTATCCTCACCAGAGTCCATCTTTTTGCTTATTTCAATATTTTCATCTTTTTGAATCATTGTCTTCGCTTCTTCAAGCTCTGCGCTTTGATCGGCTGTATCATTTTCACTCGCTATATCTCTTGTCTGATCATTCATTAAGGGAGGAACTAATAGTAATAATAATAAAGCAACTGCTGCCGTTGCGAGAGAAGGAACAATCCAGCGCTTCTTCTTTGTCTTTTTGATCTTATAGGAAATATTTTGATAAATTTCGTGTGGATTTTGGCTGTCTTTTATTTGTGGCATTTGCGTAAGCAATTGCTCAAGCTGGTCATCGTTCCACTCTGATTTTCTCATCATCTACTCCCTCCCTTATCCCCATTTCTTCCATGTGTGCCTTCAATATCTTTAATCCACGATGCTGTGTTGTCTTTACCTTGCTTTCAGTCCAGCCTAGACTTTCCGCCGTTTCAACGATCGATAAAGACTGGATGTAGCGTAAGATTAACACCATACGCTGATCAACTGAACACTTATCCAAACAGTGATACATGATTTGTACTTGTTCATTTTGAAGCGCTATTTCCTCTGGAAGTGGTGCAAAATCTTTTACATCTTGTTTATTCCAATCAAAGGAATCTATTATTCTTTGTTTCCAGCCCTTTTGCTTTCGAAATGAATCAATCGCAACATGTCTTGCAATTGAGAATAACCATGTTTTCTCACTGCTTTTCCCTTCAAATCTATCATAAGATTTCAGCACTCGTATATACACTTCTTGAACGAGGTCCTCAGCTTGTTCACGATTTTTAACCATGTAAAACAAAAAGGAAAAGACATCGTGATGATATTTTTCATAGAGTTCTTGAAAAACGGTTTCCATACTGCTTCCTCCCGTTCAATTTATTAGTCGCATCTTTTTAAAAAAAGTTACACTCCTCATAATATAGTATGTTTTATATGAAAAAGGAAGAATATTTCAGTATATTCTTCCTTTTTCATTCTTTATTTAGTTTGAATTGATAAACAAATTAGTTCTGAATTGTTTCTTATGAAACAAGAATCTTCGCCATGATGCTTCAAATTACTCGTTATTTCGAGGTAAAAAGAATGTAAAAGTTGTTCCTTCATCAATTTTACTATGAACGGATATATTACCTTGATGTGCATCAATAATATTTTTTGCGATTGCAAGTCCAAGGCCAGTTCCTGACTTCCCACGTGTCCTCGCTTTATCCGCTTTATAAAATCTTTCAAATACAAATGGCAAATCATCTTCGGGTATTCCTGCACCCGTATCTTGAACATCAAGAAGTAACCCATTTTCCTGGGCTGTAATCCGGAGCTCTACTTTCCCGCCTTCTAATGTATGCCTGATTGCATTATCTATTAAATTGGTTAACACTTGTTCGATTCGATCTGGATCAAGTTGATATTGTCCAATATTCAAATTTTTAGAATAAGTGAGTGAAATGTTCTTTTCCTTTGCAAGTCCTTGAAATTTTCGAATTACTCTTTCTATATAATGATCAAAATCAATTTTTTCGATATTAAGTGTAATATGTCCGGCCTGAATTCTCGCTAAATCTAATAATTCATTGACCAATCGACCCATTCGAAGTGATTCTTCATAAATGACCTTGGCTATTTCCTTCTTTTCCTCTTCAGAGCTAGCAATATCATCGATTATTGCCTCACTATACCCCTGTAGCATTGCAATTGGCGTTCGAAGCTCATGTGAGACATTAGCAATGAAATCCTCCCGTAATTTATCTAATCGTCTCTCCTCTGTCATATCACGAAGAACTGCTACAGCTCCCCTAATATAAGTCTGATTGTATAGAGGACTCATCAAAATAACCCATGTTCTACCTTGAAGGCTAATTTCAACAAATTGTTCTTTTTCAAAGGATACAGCACGATGAAATAAATCTTTTACTTCTGGCGGTAGTTCTTCTCCAACTTCTTGATACATCCCTTGCTGATAATACCATGCTTGAAGAAAACGGTCTGCTGGTGGATTTGTAATTAAGATTGTACCGTCACGATTTAACGTGATTACACCATCAGCCATACTGCTAAGTATACTTGATAATTGCTCTTTTTCTTGATTGAGAGCATTAAGATTATACTTTAACTGCCTTCCCATTTGATTGAACGCCATCGCTAATTCACCTATTTCATCATGTGTGAGAATAGGAACTTTAGTATCGAACTTTCCTCTTGAGACTTCAAATGCTGCTTCTCTCATTTTTCTTAATGGGGCAGTTACTCGTGTTAATAAAAAGAAAGCAAATACAGTAGTTAACACTATTGCTATTCCTGCAGCTAATAAAATAAACTTAGTCGTATGCTTCGTAGTTTCTTGTACAACATCTAAGGATTGATAAAGAAATACGGCACCTTTTTTATCTTCTTCAATATGAAGAGGAGCACCTACTACAAATAATTCAGTTGGATTATTAATTTTTTGATTTTTATCAGGCAAATAGATTTTTTTACTCTCTCTCTTATCATTTGTAAAAACTTTTTGCAAATCTGAATCATTTGTTAATGTAGAAATAGGTATATTGGGGATTGAACCACGATCTGGTGAAACCCAATATGTTTTTTCGTCAGCGATAATAATTACCTTTGTAACCTTATCAACTAACTCCCACGATATTGATCTTGCTACATCCTTATCCTCATGCTCTTCCATAATTGTAGCAATCTTGGATGCTACCTCTTTTAAATTTGCCTCAGCTTCCTCATCATGGTAATTCTCGAAAAAACCTAATAGTAAAATAGTGAGAATAAATAGCACAAAAGAAATTAATAAGAGAATGGTAATCCATAGCTTACCAACTATACTTCTCCAAAACATCATCCTTGAGTTACCTCAAATTTATAGCCTACACCCCAGACTGTAACAATCATTTTTGCTGCATCGGGTGAAACCTTATTAAGTTTTTCACGCAATCTTTTAACATGTGTATCAACTGTCCGCAAGTCTCCGAAAAATTCATAATGCCAAACCTCTTTTAATAATTGCTCACGATCGAATACTTTGTCTGGTGATTTTGCTAAAAAGCATAGAAGTTCATATTCCTTTGGCGTAAGATTTACTTCCTTTTCATCAGCTGTAACTCGGTGAGCATCATTATCAATCATTAAATGTGGAAAAACAATTACATCCTTAGTTGTTGTTTCAGTTTGTAAATACGATGTATTTGAGGATCTTCTTAATAAAGCTTTTACCCGTAAAACAACCTCTCTTGGACTAAATGGCTTTACAATATAATCATCTGTTCCAACCTCAAATCCTTGTACACGATTAACCTCTTCTCCTTTAGCGGTTAACATGATAACAGGTGTAGATTTTCTTTCACGTAGTTCACTACATACTTGTAAGCCATCTTTTCCTGGCATCATAAGATCTAATAATATTAGATCATAATCTTTTTGTAATGCTTTCTCAAGTGCTTGTTCTCCATTTTCTGCTTCTTCTATTATATAATCCTCACGCTCTAAGTACATTTTAAGTAATCGTCGGATTCTTTCTTCATCATCAACAACGAGAATTTTTGCTTCTTTTTCCATCGTCTCATTCCCCCAATAACACTAATATTCAATATTTCTACTTAAAGTACATATTGTATGCTAACCATCATTCTACGAATACTATCTAAACTTCAACACTATCGTACATAAACTTGATTATAATATCTATACTATTTATCACAAGTATAAACTTTTTATCAAAGACTTCACAAATTAGACAAAAACCTTCATCAAAAAGATGAAGGCTTCGTAATTATATTTCATATTTAAGCATAGGAATGAAGGCCAGCAATAACAAGGTTTACAAATATCGTATTGAACATGATGATGAAGAATCCAACGACTGCAAGCCAAGCTGATTTTTCTCCATGCCATCCTTTTGATAGACGTAAATGGAGAAATGCTGCATAAAAGAGCCAAGTAATAAGGGCCCATACTTCCTTAGGATCCCATCCCCAAAATCTTGTCCAAGCGATTTGAGCCCATATCATTGCAAATATTAACGCGCCTAAGGTGAAAATAGGAAAACCTATCGTAACAGAACGATATCCAATTTCATCGACTAGGTCTAAATTCACCTTTTTAACTAAGGGCTGAAGTGCTGCAGAAATACGCTTACGTAATATTAACCTTAATAATCCGTACAAAATAGTACCAGCTAAAATTGACCAAATTACTGAATTCGTCTTCCTTGCACTTAAAATTGGCGGTAGCTCAACACTTGATGCAAATCTATCCTTCGTAAGTAATTCTCCCTCATTTGGGGTTACTAACGCTGGTAAATGGTACACCATCTCTACAGTTTTATCGTTTTTATCAATCCAAGTAAATTTCGACTCATATTGCATTGCACTAAATACAGAGGAAACTCCAACAAAACCAACGACTATAACTAAAATATACATAATTGTTTCTAGCCAGAATGTTTTTTTACTTCTTACTGTTTGGTCCACAACCTTAAGCAAGTATAAAATTCCAGCTACAAAGCTGATTGCTAATATCGCTTGGCCCAAAGCAGCTGTTGTTACGTGTATGTGAAGCCAATAACTTTGCAATGCAGGTATTAAAGGAGAGATTTCCTTTGGAAACATACTTGCATAAGCAATAATTAATAACGCGATTGGTAGAGCAAATACACCTAATACGCTTGTTTTATAGATAAAATAAATAATAATAAATGCTAAAACCAACATCATCCCAAAGAATGTAATGAATTCAAATAGATTACTAACTGGTGCATGACCTGCTGCAATCCATCTCGTAATAAAATAACCCAATTGACAAATAAAACCAATTATTGTGAGGACAATACCTACTTGTGACCAGCGATTCCTACCATTTGTACTTTTTTTATCACGGATGGCTCCGCCAAATACGAATGTAGAAATTAGGTAAAGGATGAAAGCCCCGAATAATAAATTACCACTAAGTTCAGCCACAATTATCCCTCCTTATGTTCCTTTTTATTATCTACCTGATCGATAGGTTCTGCTATTTTTGTATCTGTAAGTATGTTACGGATTTCATTTTTCAAGCCATACCAGTTTTTATTTGTATGTCCGGCAACCATCACTTCATTATCTTTCCTTTGGATCCAAATACGGCGATGGTTCCAATACATTCCTTGAATAACACCAATCATGAAAATCGCACCACCAAGGGCAATTATCCATAATGTGTAATCTCTTCTAACAGTTAAACCTGAAATATTTCTTGTCTCAATACCGGCAAATGACATCTTATAAGCATTATCTCCAAAAGGTTCAATATTTTGTTGAATCGCTACAAAGCTAATTTCGCCTTCCTTATTATCAGGTGTAACCATTTTAAAGACAAATGCAGGATTATTAGGTACTCTTGATTTTGTGTTTGGCTCCCCCTTATCATCAAAATAAAAATCAGGGAAATAGCTAGACATCTCAACTGAATATCCATTACCTAAATCATATTCTTTTTGTGGTTCATCTAAATTAATCGTAATCATTCCAAAATCTTTATCAGTTGCTTTTTCAACTAATTTAAATGACATCTTACTAATTTCATTTAATCGATAGTCTACTTGATAAAAAGCATAGTGATCATGTTTTAATGGCTCATTAACACGAATTTCGTGACTTTTAATTTTCTTTAATTCCGGTTCGGCCCCGAGAACTTTATCGTCTATACGTTCATACAAAGTTGCACTCGTTTGAAAGTTTTTAACAACCATACTGTTTCCAGCACGTTCAAGTGCATCATCGAATACATCTTTTTCATTTTCTTTATCATAAACATCCATTTGAAATTTATCACTATGTAAGTAATATTTTTCATTCGTACCTGGAACACTCTTTGTTTCACCTTCACGAAGCCATAGAGTCTCATCAATATACATTCCAGGAACAAATCTAAGCATAGCTCCTATTAAAAATATAATTAAGCCTACATGGTTTACATACGGACCCCATCGTGAAAAACGACCTTTTTCAGCTAATATATTTCCATTTTCCTCAAGTACTTGATAGTGTCTCTTTATTAGCTTTTGTTTTACATTTTCAAAATCTTCATCCACTTGTTCAACAATCGTACTACTATAAAGGCGTTGACGCTTTAAAAAACTTTCGTGACGAGTAACTCTTTGCCTTTTCAACGCTTTATATAGCGGAACGACTCTATCTATACTACAAATAACTAGTGAAATACCGAGTGAAGCTAATACTATCATATACCACCAGGAGCCATATAAATTATGAAATCCAAATTGATAATACAATCTCCCTGTTATTCCGTATTCTTGTTGATAATAATCTAAAGGATCAACATTGGGAGGGATATACATTTCCTGCGGGTAGATTGTTCCAATTGCTGATGCAACAAGAGTAATAACAATAATCCAAATACCAACCTTTACCGAAGAGAAAAAGTTCCATATTTTATCAATTATTGTCTTATTATACGTTTGGGAGCGCCTAGCACTACCTTCATAACGCATATCTAATAGCTTCTTATCTTTCTCTTCAACAATTGGTTTTCCGCATGCTTCACAAAAAATTGTACCGTGTGGGTTTACATGACCACATTCGCATTTTACATTTTCCATCAAAACAAACTCCCTATGGCTTTATTTGCTCCATATATTGTTGTATTACTTTTTCAGACATCTCACCTGTAATAATTTTAACAACTTTGCCATCTTTATCGATTAATAATGTAGTTGGTAATGGGTCTATTCCATATGCATTTTGCAACTGATTCCCTTTGTCAATTGCCACAGGGAATGTTAATTCATATTTTTTTATAAAGTTTTTCACATTAAATTCAGGTTCTCCTACATTAATTGCGATAACCTGTACACCTTGATCTTTATAATATTGATACATCTTATCAATGAATGGAAATTCTCGCTGACAAGGTTTACACCAAGTTCCCCAGAAATTTAAAAATACTCCTTGACCCTTATAATCCGATAATTGATGACTTTCACCATTCAAGTCAGTTACAACAAAATCTGGTGCTTTATCCCCTACTGCCACTTTTTCCTTATCACTAAAAATTGCATTATATAGTGTGTAAACAAGAGCAACAGCAAGTAAGAATAGAATAATTGTCCGTATAACTAAACGTCGCCTTTTCATTTATAAATCTCCCTTTTCAAAGGTACTTCAAAAAGTTCTGCACTAGTCATTATAGCATTTAATAACATGGTGATATTGTTAATATTATGAAGGTTATGTGACAATTGGTTCAATTAACCAATTTTTACACTAATCGATTTCCCTCTGTGCTAGCGAGGGCACGAAGTTGTTTTACTTCATGTGGTGTTAACTCGCGATGACCACCAGTATTCAATCCATTTAATGTTAAAAATCCGTATTTTTCTCTCTTCAATTTCAGAACATCGTGTCCAATCGCCTCAAACATTCTTCGAACTTGTCGATTTCTACCTTCGTGTATAGCAATTTCGATAATGGATGTTTGCTTACGTTTATCAGAAGAAAGTAATTTCACACGTGCGGGGGCAGTTTTCCCGTCTTCTAGCTTAATTCCTTTTTCTAATTGTTTGATCTTTTCTCTTATTGGGATTCCTTTTACTTTTGCGACATAAACTTTTTCAACCTCATATTTTGGATGCATTAAGACATTAGCAAAATCCCCATCATTTGTAAGTAATATTAGACCTGAAGTATCATAATCCAACCTTCCGACTGGATAAATTCGTTTTTTATTTTCGGGGAAAAAATCTGTGACAACCTTTCTACCTTTGTCATCACTTACACTTGATATTACGCCACGTGGTTTATAAAGCAAAAAATAAACAGGCTCTTCTCTTTCTAGAGGAATCCCGCTTACTTCAATTCTCTCGTTAGATCCTACTTTAGTACCTAATTCTTTTACAACTTTACCGTTCACTTTTACATGTCCATTAAGAATAAGCTCCTCTGCCTTTCTTCTTGAAGCCACTCCAGCATGTGCAATAACTTTTTGCAATCGTTCCATCAATGTTCACCTCATTAAACATCTTACTTCTTAATCTTTTATTTCACAAGTTAAAATATCATATAGTATTGCCTTAAAGCATTGTAATTAATAGAAAAAGGACCTTCCTTAATGGTAGGTCCTAGTAACCAAACACGATTGTAACTACAATAATTGAGATAATAATTCCAACAATGTCTGCTATCAATCCAACCTTAAGAGCGTCCCCCATTTTTCTTATACCAACAGCACCGAAGTACACAGTAAGCACATAAAATGTCGTATCCGTACTCCCTTGCATAATCGATGCTAATCTTCCAATAAATGAATCAGGACCATATGTGGCAATTAAATCTGTTGTCATCCCTAATGCTGCAGTACCTGAAATCGGTCTTATGAATGCTAACGGTGCAATATCCGCTGGAAAACCAATCATATCAAGTGCAGGCCTTAAAAAATCAACAATAAAATCCATTGCACCTGATGCTCTAAAAATTGAAATAGAAACTAACATTCCGACTAAATAAGGGATGATTGAGAATGCGATTTTAATGCCTTCTTTACCACCCTCTACAAATGATTCATACGTAGGAACTCTTTTAAATGTACCATAAACTAAGATAATACCAATGATTGATGGAATAAGCCAAAGGGAAATGCTATTAATAAGACTCATTTATCTGATTCACCTCTTTTTACTCTCCGATAGTAAAAGTAGCGGTCAATCATTATTGCTGCAATTGCTGATAAAATGGTCGTAATCAATGTTGCACCAACAATTTCAGTAGGATTATCTGAGTGATATGTCATTCTAATTGCGATTACAGTTGTTGGTACCAGTGTTATGCTCGCAGTATTAATCGCTAAAAATGTAATCATTGAACGACTCGCAGATATTTTACCTCCATTAAGCTCCTTTAATTGCTCCATCGCTTTAATCCCCATTGGAGTGGCTGCATTTCCTAGACCAAACATATTTGCAATCATATTAGAAAGCATGTAACCCATCGCAGGATGATTGACTGGAACTTCTGGAAAAAGCCTTCTAACAATGGGGTGAAATAGTTTTGATAATTTTTCTAACAGACCTGCTTCTTGTGCGATCCTCATTAAACCTAACCAAAAGACAAGAACACTAATAAGACCTATGCATATCGTAACTGCTTCTGTTGCTCCTTTAAAAATAGCCTCATTCACTTCATTAATTGTGCCGTTTATGAGCGCGAAAACAATACCAATAATTGTCATTAAAACCCAAATTAAATTAACCATATTACTTAACTCCTATAGAAATTAAAAAAATACTTTTTAATGTTTCCCAATAGGATAAATTAGGTTTCTTTCCTTTTCCATTTTGAAAATAGATTGGAATTTCTGTTATGGTATCATCAGCTAAGTTTACAGTCAGAGTTCCTACTATATCAGGTACATCGTTACGATCTTCCCAATCGTTTTCTTTCGGATTCATAAGGCTAATATGAACCTTGATATTAGCCCTTTCTTCCTCTGTAAGTGGGTATAAATAATCATGATCTATAAACACTTTATTTTTATAAAATTGTTGATTTATATTTTTTAGTTTTCCTTTTTTAACAATTTTCACAAGGTCATATGCTCCAAAGCCATGATTAAACATATTCATATGATCATTCCAATCATTTGAAGCATTTATTGTGACAGCAATCAAATCTAGACCATCTTTTGATGCCGTAGATACTAATGTTCGCTTCGCTCTTTTTGTATAACCAGTCTTTCCACCAGTACTATATGGGTAAAGTTTTGTTAATAATTTATTTTTATTTCTCCAAACACGATCCCATTTTTCATTAGGATTTGGTGACCGGTACACCTTTGTCCCAGATATCTCTCTAAATCTCTCATTCTTCATTGCATATCTCGTTAGAATAGCCATATCATATGCGGTAGAATAATGATTTTCATGATCATCTAATCCATGTGGATTTGCAAATTCTGTACTTCTCATGCCGATTTCCGCAGCTTTTTGATTCATTAAGAAAACAAACCCCTCTATACTCCCTCCAACATGCTCTGAAATTGCTACAGCAGCATCATTACCCGATCTTAGCATTAATCCATATACTAAGTCCTCAAGCTTGATTTTCTCATTTGGTTGTAAATAAAGGGAAGATCCTTCTGTTCCTACCGCCTTACTACTTACTTTTACCATATCTTCCATCTTTCCAGATTCGATTGCTAAAATAGCCGTCATTATTTTCGTGATACTTGCAATCCTCATTTTTGTATAGGCGTTCTTTTCATAGATAATTCTCCCAGATTCCTGTTCTATTAAGATAGCACCTTTAGCACTAATTGAACTGACGGCATTCACCCTTTGTGGTGTTAGTATTGCTGTGAGAAGTACAACTGTAATTACTAAGATGACTCGTTTTCTAAACAACGTCATTAGATCCCCGTCCCTTTTGCTGGTTTGTAAAAGTGTATGCATGACATGTCCACATATATGAATGAAAAATATGTTCAAATTAAAATACAAAAAGGCTGACCTTAGGATCAGCTCTACATCACTCTTTAGTATTCCTTCCAATTAAGCTTAGAAGCTTGTTGGAATCTGTGCTCTACCTCTTTCCAATTTACAATATTCCACCAGTTATTCACATATTCTTCTCGTCTATTTTTATATTGAAGGTAATAGGCATGTTCCCAAACATCCAATACTAGTAAAGGAATTGTATCCCATTGCGTCATAAATTGATGTCTTTCAGCCTGTAATATCTCTAATCGACCAGATCGAGGTGCCCACACTAAAATGGCCCATCCTACACCTTCTACCTTGTTTGCCGCTTCACTAAAATGTTTCTTAAATCGGTCAAAACTCCCAAAATCTTTATTAATTTGAGTAAGTAAATAACGACTAGGCATACCCCCACCTTCTGGACTCATTACATTCCAAAAAATAGTGTGTAAATAGTGACCTGAACCATGAAAGGCTGCTTCTCGTTCCCAATGCTTTATTAATTCAAAATCACCAGTTTCACGTGCCTTCTGCATCATTTTTTCTGCCTTATTTAAACCTTCAACATAGCTTTTATGATGTTTATCATGATGTAATTTCATAATTTCTTCTGAAATATATGGCTCTAATGCGTCATAGTTATATGGTAAGGGTGGCAGTGTATGTTCACCTATCTTCACTCTTCGATAATCTGTCTGTCTATCAATCGATTGCTCTGACATCATAAGTAAACCTTCATTATATAATGATTCCATATTCGACTTAAGACGTGACAATAGCTCTAGGTCCATATTGTCATCTAAGGATTCTAATAAAATGGAAAACTCATTTATTTTTTCTAACAATCTAGGACTATTATTTTCGTTCAATTGATTTTTAAATAATTTATCGATTTCTAAGAACCATTGCCTAACTTCCTCGATATATTCCCTATTCGATCCTTGATGAGTCATTTAAATCCTCCTTGAAATATAATCGACATATCCTATGCGCTTTATCCATATACGTGACAATGAAATAAGAAGTTATATCATGAATGAATCCAATCTACCGAATAATTAAGAAAACCACAGGTTTCTTAAACCTGTGGTTTTGATTATTGCTGGATAAAAGCTAATGGTGAAGCTAAATCATATTTTTTATTTTGTTCTAGATTCGCAAAAATATCAATCAGTTTATCATATTGAATTCCTTTAAAATATTCTTCAAATTCTTTTTGATTATTAATATAAACTCTTTTTCTGTGGCGAAATCCGGGATTTTTCAATAAACACACTAGCGCCACAATATCTTTAAAATGAACATCTCTTGAACCTACAGTGAAAATAGGATCATTTTCATATGGTGTAAAAGAAGAAAATAGTTCATCGAAATAACGAATATATAATACATGAAACGTCTTTTCTTCACCTTCTTCTAAAAAGGTTAATTCTGATCGGTTAAAAAAATCCTCAGATGTATTTGATTTTGCTTTCTCAAGTTCATAACCAATGCATTCTTTTACTATCATCATTCCACCTCTTTTATATATGCCGATATTTATATATTTTCATATTAACATATAACAGAAAGCATGGCATTCTTAATTTGATTCATCAAATGTATCTTGAAATCTTTCAAAAAATAAATCTGCTTCTTCCTGTACATATTCGTCCTCTAATTTTTCAGGTAGTGGTGGTAGTTCCTCAATTGTCTTAAGTCCAAAATACTCTAGAAATTCCTTCGTTGTTCCATAGAGAATCGCCCTGCCTGTACCTTCAGCTCGTCCCACTTCTTTAATTAATGCTTTTGCAGTTAATGTGTGGATTGGTCTTTCCGTTTTTACGCCCCTAATTTCTTCAACCTCTGTTCTCGTAATCGGTTGTCGGTATGCGATAATCGCTAGGGTTTCAAGTGCGGCTTGTGACAATGAAGTGTTCGAAGGTGATTCAACTAGTCTTTTTAAAAATCCTGCATGCTCTTTTTTAGTAGTTAGCTGAAATGTCCCCGCGATTTCGATGAGATGGATTCCTCGTTGTTTTTTTTGATAATCTGTCTTCAACTCATTCACTATATCCATAGCCGTACTTATTTTTATTTCTAGTACAGCCGCAATTTGTTTTAGTGTTAAACCTTCATCCCCTGCTGCAAAGAGCAAACCTTCAGTAATTGCCTTCCAATCTATAAGTTTCATTTAAGTTTAGCTCCCTTCCAGACTTGATATGAATATATCCGAAAAGTTGTTTTCCTGTTCAATTAAGATTACATTCTTCTTCATTAATTCAAGAATCGCTAAAAATGTAACAACAATGTGATTTTTTTCGGAGTATGGAAATAAATCTGTGAATCTCTTTTTACCTTTAAAACCATGTAATTCCTTAATAATTTCTTCCATTCTAGTTTCTATTGGAATTTCTTGTCGGGTAATTGTTGTTGCTAATGGTTTCTGTAATTTTTTTCGCCGTAACAACTTCTGAAATGCACCAAGCATATCATAAAGACTTACATCTAATGATTGATAGTCAGTCTTGATTTCCTTTGAATATTCACTCAAATCACTTGGAGGTTTCGTAAATATTTGCCCTCTTTCTTCTTCTAATAGTTTTAAATCTTGGGCGGCTTCTTTGTATTTTCGATATTCGATTAATCGTCTCATTAACTCTTCTCGAGGATCTTCTTCCAATTCAAAATCCATTTCTTCATCTATTAGTTCTTCCTCTTGTTTTGGAAGTAGCATTTTACTTTTAATGGCTAACAATGTTGCAGCCATTACTAAATATTCACTTGCTATATCTAATTGAAGTTCATTCATCGCATGTATATATAATAAATATTGTTCAGTAATTTCAGCAACTGGAATATCATAAATATCTATTTCTAAGCGATTAATTAAATGTAAAAGAAGATCTAAAGGACCTTCAAACGTATCTAACTTTACATTGTAATGTTCCAAATTCATCCCACCAACTAAAAATAACATCGAGCTTTTAATTTTATCAATTCATTGTACCACACTACTAACATTTTTCTAATAGAAAATTTGCACTTCACTTGTGTCTATAGCCCACACATCATTTTTTTATCCACATAAGATAACTGTGTATCAAAGATAATTGAAAATAAGGAGGTATTACTAATGGGTGAAGTCGGTTGTAATAATTTCGGAGGCGGTTTTGCGTTAATCGTAGTTTTATTCATTCTGTTAATAATTGTTGGGGCTTCTTGGTTTTAAAGAAAACCATAGGATCTATTAATTCAATAATTTATAGATAGTGTTCAGTATTTACTGGACACTTTCCTACTTTAACAATGAAATAGAATGCTAAACTATGCTACACTATTGTTACATAATATCGAGGAGTGTTCATTCATGTACCCAAAAGCATATGTTGATTTTCTCATACATTTCCATTGTGATCGCGATTATTTTGAATGCCATGAGATTTTAGAGGAGCATTGGAAGGCGGATATACGTCCAGAAAGAAAGCCGTATTGGGTCGGTTTAATTCAAATAGCTGTTTCTCTATATCACCATCGTCGCGGAAACTTTACAGGAGCATTAAAAATGATAAAAAGTTCAATTTCAATCATTGAAAATCAAAAAAAAGAGGTAAGCAAATTAGGTTTGCATGTTGACAATTTATTAAAAATACTCAATCAAAAATATGATGATATAAAAAATAAATTACCTTATAAGAGTATTGATTTACCTATAAATGATCATGAATTATTTACTACTTGCACTTCATTGAGTCAAAGTAAGGGAATGATTTGGGGGAAGCATAGTGCCATTACGGATCATGAACTTATTCATAAACATATCCTTAGAGATAGGAGCGAGGTAATTGCTGAAAGGGAAAGGCAATTACAAAAGCGTAAAATGAATTAAAAATAAAGGGACAGTAAATCTGTCCCTAGCAATCATGATCGGTAAAATCGCATCTTTCGAAAAAGGAAGCAGTATGCTCATTAGGCTGTAATTGTTTTCCAGGAAAAACTTCTTTAAGTGCTTTAATCATATTTTTACCAATCCCTTGATATCTGTGAGATGGATTAACACTTATATGCTGAATTTCTACTGTTTCCTCACCAAGAAGTGAGGTGCCAATAATACCTACTATATCGTCTTCCTTCCATAAGAAAAGCTGCATTGAATCCTCTACCTCGTATTGTTTCATCGTGGCTTGGAGATTCTTCAAGTCTTTCTCGGTCGGCATAAATGATAGTAGCCCCATAGCTATTTTCTCATAATTCTTTTTGTAACGAATTAGCATAAAAATCCCTCATTATCAAAAAACTTTCCTAGTGTTTAAATTTAATTCAATATAATAATTAAGAGTACCATGTTCTTTCACTTTTTACCATAGCCTTTTTCCATATCCTACTAATTAATCACTCTCAAATATACATTATACCCATTGATAGGTTGAATTAAACTTTTGTTTTGATTTTATGCTTCAAAGGAACGAGATAAATTTGCCATTTCGATAGCAGAAACTGCTGATTCCCAGCCTTTATTTCCTGCTTTAGTACCAGCCCTTTCAATAGCCTGTTCAATAGTATCTGTTGTTAAAACACCAAATATGACAGGCTTTCCTGTTGAAAGTCCTGTAGCAGCAACTCCTTTTGCAACCTCATTACAAACAAAATCATAATGTGAAGTTGAGCCTCTAATCACAGTTCCTAAGGCGATAATAGTATCGTATTTATTTGATTCTGCCATTTTTTTAGCAATTAGCGGAATTTCAAAGGCACCCGGCACCCAAGCAACCTCAACATCTTCATCCGCAACTCCATGTCGCTTTAATGCATCTAATGAACCACTAAGTAGCTTACTCGTAATAAATTCATTAAAACGTGCTACAACTATCCCAACTTTTAAACCAGTTCCAACTAAATGTCCTTCATAAATTTTATTCATCATAATCCTCCAATGTTCATTTATTTTATACTTTCATTTTGCTTCGATATTGTACTAAGTCTTTTATCGTGATCATTTTTAATCCTAATTCATCCGCAATTATCCTTAAATCAGGAACCCTAGCCATTGTCCCATCATCATTGATTATTTCGCAAATCACTGCTGCTGGCTCAACTCCACAAAGTCTTGCTAAATCAACTGCTGCTTCGGTATGACCTGCTCTTTGTAATACACCCTCATTTTTTGCTATTAAAGGAAAAACATGACCTGGTCTTTTAAAATCAGCTGCTTTTGAATTTGGATTTAATAACTCAAGAACAGTTGTTGACCTTTCGTATGCACTTATCCCTGTCGTTGACGATATATGATCGATACTGACCGTGAAAGCAGTTTTATGTGGGTCAGTACTGTTGGCAACCATTGGGTCAAGTTTTAATTTTTTTGCTAAATGTTCAGTTATCGGTGTACACACAAGCCCGCGGCCATGCTTAATCATAAAATTAATAACCTCGGGTGTAGCTTTTTCAGCTAGTGCGATAAAGTCTCCTTCATTTTCACGATCTTCATCATCACATACAATCACTACCCTTCCTTTATTTAGGTCATTAATTGCTTCTTCAATCGAATCAAACATGTCAAGCTCATCCCTTCGTTTTATTTATTTAAAACCGTGTTCCTCTAAAAAGCTTGCTGATAGAGATGATTTCTTACTGTCTTCGGTTTTTGTCTGTACAACAAATTGCTCTATATATTTTCCAAGTAGATCACACTCTATATTAACGATATCCCCAACACCCTTCTCACTTAAAATAGTTTCTGTCAATGTGTGCGGAATAAGAGAGATTGTAAAGGTATGATCTGTTAACTTAAAAATAGTTAAGCTCGTACCATCAACCGCTATTGAACCTTTCATAATCATATATTTGTGTAATACTTTAGGAACTTCTATTTCATAATAGATCGCATTTTGATAACGATCCTTTTTTACGATTGAGCCAATGCCATCTACATGTCCAGAAACAAAATGTCCACCAAAGCGCCCTTTCGCTGACATTGCACGTTCTAGATTTACTGAGCTATTTCGGCTTAATGTTTGTAGCGATGTTGTTCTTACAGTTTCTGGCATTACATCAACAGTAAATCCTTCAGAGGTATATGAAGTAACTGTTAGACAAACACCATTGACAGCAATACTGTCACCTAACCTTACATCCTTCAAAATTTCCTTTGCTGTTATGGACATTTCGATTGAATCTGTTGAACCACTCATTGACTTTATCTTCCCGATTTCTTCAATAATACCAGTGAACATTTAATTCACCCCAATCTTATTGGTTCAGATACAATTTTGATATCATCACCTAGCTGTTCTACTGACTTCACCGATAATTGGAATACATCAGCCATGTGTTCTATTCCATTTCCCCCTATTGATGTTGGGGCTCTTTTACCTCCAATTAACTTTGGAGCAATATAGGTTAATACTTGGTTAATAGCTCTTTCCTTGAGGAAGCTTCCGTTGATTTCTGCTCCCCCTTCTACAAAAACAGATGATATACCATTTTCAACTAATAGTTTTAAAACATTTTTAATGGATCGAATATCGTCTTGAATTGGAATAATCCTTATTCCCTTTTCTATGAAAGGTTTCATTTTTTCTTGTTTCACACTTTTATTCACAATAATCCAAGTGCTTGCTAGGTCATCTTGTATTACATTTGAATGAAGTGGAGTACGAAGTGATGAGTCTAAGATAACACGGATAGGATTTCTGCTATTCCCATTTGGTAATCTAGTTGTAAGACTTGGATTATCTGTTATAACAGTGTTTACTCCAACTAATATAGCATCATGTATTTGTCGATACATATGTACATCAAGCCTCGCACGTTCTCCGGTTATCCATTTACTTTCTCCTGTACTTGTTGCAATTTTTCCATCTAAGCTTATCGCTGATTTTAAGGTTACATATGGCATCCCAGTGTCCATATAATGATAATAGACGGGATTTAATTCGTCCGCTTGTAATTTCATTATACCTAAGTCTACTTCTATCCCTGCCTCTCGTAGTTTTTTGATACCTTTTCCAGATACTTGTGGGTTGGGATCCGTTGTTCCAATAACAACTCGTTTCACTTTACTTTTTATTAATAAATCTGCACATGGTGGTGTTTTTCCAAAGTGACTACAGGGCTCTAATGTTACGTATATCGTTGAGTTTTTTGCCTTGTCTCCGGCCATTTGTAATGCATGAACTTCTGCATGTGCTTCACCAGCTTTTAAGTGAGCACCTATACCTATTACTTGGCCATCGTTTACAATTACTGCACCGACAACTGGATTTGGATTTGTTTGTCCTATCCCTACTTTCGCAATATTAATCGCAAGTTGCATATAATCCTCATCTTTCATACCATCGACTCCTTTAAGATGAAGTTCAAAAAACCAAAAGACCCAAGGAACATTTAATTCCTTGGGTCTTTTAAAGAAAAGTTCACAACAAAGAAACCGGTAGCTTTACTATTTTTCTCATCACAAATAAACGGTATAATGTGTGATTTTTTTTGCATACCAATACTTTGTCCTTCTCCCATCCAGACTATACTGTCGGCCTCGGATTCTCACCAAGTCCACCACCCTAGGCTTACAAAGAATCAAGTAAAGTTACCTGATATGCTAGGATGGGTCACGGGCTTAGAAACTTTGTTTCATCACCGCCGGTTAGGAATTTCACCTGACCCCGAAGGAAAATATTAAATTTTGACCATTATATCATAATAGTATCTACTATTGTTGGATTTTGTTTTCATTAGACAATTACGCAATAAAGATCCAATAAACAACGCCCCATATAAGACATAAACCAAGAATAATTCCAAAAAGTGCCCAATCTTTTTTCTTCAAACCTATCCCACCTCTTGCTATGGTCCTAGAAAAAAGACACAACAAGAATTCATTTGTTGTGTCTTTTTATCCATACTTACTCTTCCCAAACTTTTACTTCCTTCATCACATCACCTTGATGAATGCGTAAAACTGAATCTATTCCTTCAATTACTTGTCCAAATACTGTATGTACGCCATTTAAATGTGGCTGTGGCTCATGAACAATAAAGAATTGGCTTCCACCAGTGTCTTTTCCAGCATGTGCCATTGAAAGAGCACCTGGGATATGCTTATGTGGATTTCCATTTGTTTCACATTTAATTGTATAACCTGGTCCACCTGTACCATTTCCAATAGGGCAGCCGCCTTGAGCTACAAATCCAGGAATAACTCGATGGAATGTTAAGCCATTATAAAATCCTTCATTTGCTAATTTTTCGAAGTTTGCAACCGTTCCCGGTGCTTCACTTGGATACAATTCAATAATTATTTTTTCCCCATTTTCAAATTCAATGCTAGCCTTTTTCATTTGAAACCTCCACTCATTTCTTTTCGTCAATATATATTGAACGGTTTTTATTTTACTATATTCACCATCAATTATCCAACCACAAGGGGGTATTTTTCAAAATTGTATTAAAAAAGATATATTTGGTAAGATTTACTGTATAATATGAATAATCGAATGCTTGTCTAAAAAAGGAGGTTGCTATTTTGAAGAATAAATGGATTCTATCATTTATACTAGTTTTCACTTTAATGTTTCCATCGCTTAGTCTTGCAGATGCTGTTCCAGGAGATGTCATTATTACTTTAGGAGAGGATCTAACCGAGGCTGAAAAAGAAAAAATTTTAAAAGAAATGAACGCACCAGAGAATCCCCAAATTGTTATAGTGACTAATAAAGAAGAACATGAGTATCTTGGCAACTATATTCCAAAAGCTAAAATTGGTAACAAGGCATTATCTTCTGCTTCTATTACAATTGGAGAAGAAGGCTCTGGACTAGAGATTGAAACAACAGATTATATTAAAACAATTACAGATGGCATGTACGTGAATGCTCTTATTACTGCAGGTGTAAAGGATGCAAAGGTTTATGTAACAGCACCAGGTAATGTCTCAGGAACAGCTGCATTAACAGGTATTATAAAAGCGTATGAACTATCCTCAGATGAAGCCATTCCAGAAGATGTCAAACAGGCTGCTAATGAAGAAATGGTTGAAACTACCAAGCTTGGGGAAAAATTTGGTGCAGAAGATGCAGCTGCATTAATGGCTAAAATTAAAGATGAAATTGCAAATAATGCACCAAAAAATGATGAGGAATTACGTAAAATTATTGAAAGTGCTGCAAATGATTTAGGTATTACATTATCCGATACAGATATACAACGTCTAATGGATTTATTCAATAAACTTATGGACCTTAATATTGATTGGAGCCAGGTTGGAGATCAATTAAATTTAGCAAAAGAAAAAATATCAAATTTTTTAGATTCAGAAGAAGGTCAAGGATTTCTTGCTAAATTGAAGGAATTCTTCGTCAATATAATCAATGCAATAGTGGATTTCTTTAAAAGCCTTTTTTCATAAGCAATAGGAAAAGCGAAGAGTTTCTCTTCGCTTTTTTATTATTTTATTACTTGTGTTTTTATTGGAATATCTAAACGTACGAGATCTTCATAGCTCTCCCGTTTGACAACTAATTGTGCCTCACCATTTTCAACAAACACGACTGCTGGTCTTGGAATTCGATTATAATTGTTAGACATTGAATAGCCATAAGCTCCCGTACAAAACACTGCTAATAAATCATTGGAGTTTGCTTTCGGCAAAGGCAAATCCCATATAAGCATATCTCCTGATTCACAGCATTTACCCGCGATCGAAACCGTTTCCTCTATTTCATCATTCACTCTATTTGCCAACACTGCTTCATATTTTGCTTGATATAGGGCTGGTCTTATATTATCACTCATCCCTCCATCAATTGCTAAGTATTGCCTAATATTAGGAACTTCTTTTCTGGATCCTACGGAATAAATTGTCGTTCCCGCGTCACCAACAAGTGAACGTCCTGGTTCAATCCAGATTTCTGGGATGTCAATCGATAGATCATCTGAATGTTTTTTAACTTCAGCAATTATCTCCTCAACATATTTTGAAACTGTAATTGGGTTATCATCCGCAGTATATCGAATGCCAAATCCGCCACCTAAATTCACTACAGTCGGAATAAAACCGTGTCTTTCTTTCCATTCCTTCATTTTCGTAAATATTCTCTCAGTTGCTAAAAGAAAGCCAGTTGTTTCAAATATTTGCGATCCAATATGACAATGAATTCCCAATAACACAATATTTTGAGATTCTAATGCTATTTCAACTGCTTTATCTGCTTGGCCATTAATAAGTCCAAATCCAAATTTAGAATCTTCTTGTCCTGTCAGAATATAATCATGTGTATGTGCTTCGATTCCTGGGGTTACTCGCAGTAAAATTTGTACATTCGTGTTATTTGCATTACATACTTCCTCTATTAATGATAATTCATAAAAATTATCAACAACAATACAACCAATACCATATTTTATTGCCATATCTAACTCTTCATAGCTTTTGTTGTTTCCATGAAAGTGAATCCTTTCTGGAGGAAAGCCTGCTTGTAATGCTGTAAATAATTCGCCCCCGGAAACCACATCTAACGACAGTCCTTCCTCATCTGCAAGTTGAACCATTGCTATAGTTGAAAAGGCTTTACTTGCATATGCAACTTGTGCGTTTATATTAAGCCTTTTAAAGGTTTCACGAAAACTTCTCGCTCTTTCACGAATTAACGCCACATCATACACATATAAGGGAGTACCGTAAGTGTTTGCTAAATCTACTGTATCAACACCACCAATTTCCAAATGATTTTGTTCATTTATTCGACTAGTCCCATGAAAATACATAAAATCCCCTCTTTTCGTATAAGTATGTAAATAAAACCCAAAAAAGCAGCTAATATGATAGTCATCAGCTGCTTTAAAACGATCATTTCTTTAGCACTGTGCTACATTAAAAATTCTTTAAAAACACATTAACACAACATTCTATATTGTGCAATATTTACTGCCGTTTCGGATCTTGAGGACGTACAATACTTGGTCTTAATTTCGCACCTGCAATCGGAGTACGAATTATGATCTGTAATAATGCCTTCGCATTGAATGGCAAAAATGGCCATAAATATGGAGTATTTAACGAACGGATACTAGCTAAAAATAAAACATACAAGGTAATTCCAATAATAAATCCTGGAGTTTTGAAAATAGCAACGATAATCAATAAACATAACCTGGCAATTTTATTTGCTTGCCCCAATTCATAGCTTGGAGTTGCAAACGTTCCAATTGCTGCAATGGCTACATATAGAATGACTTCTGGGACAAATAAACCTACATCAATTGCTATTTGTCCAATTAAGGCTGCTGCTATTAATCCCATTGCAGTAGACAAAGGAGACGGAGTATGAATGGCCGCCATTCTTAGAAACTCAATTCCTATATCTGCTAGGAAAATTTGAATGATAATTGGTATATTAGAATCTTTTTCAGGTCCAATATAGTTAATGGCTTCTGGGATTACATTAGGCTCTAATACCATTAATAACCAAAGTGGTAGCAGAAATAGTGATGCAACAATCCCTATAAAACGTACCCATCTTAAAAATGTTCCTATCGCAGGGTCCTGACGATATTCCTCTGCATGCTGTAAATGATGGAATATCGTTGTAGGAGTAATAATAACACTTGGCGATGTATCCACCATTATTATTACATGACCTTCAAGTAAATGTGTTGCAGCAATATCGGGGCGTTCTGTATACCTTACAAGTGGGTATGGATTAAAACTTTGTTTAACAAGAAACTCCTCAACCGTTTTATCTGCCATCGGCAAGCCATCTATACTTATATCATTTAGTTCTTGTTTAATAATTTTCACTAAATCTGGATCAGCAATATCTTTTATGTAAGCAATACAAACATCGGTTTTGGATCGCTCTCCAACCTTCATCATTTCATATCTTAATCGTTCATCTCTTATCCTTCTTCGCGTTAGTGCACAATTTTCTACAATATTTTCAGTATAACCATCTCTAGCGCCTCTAACGACTTTTTCGGTATCTGGTTCTTCAGGAGACCGTCCTGGATATGTTCTTACATCAACTATTAATCCTGTATCTTCACCATCAATTAAGACAATCATTAACCCTGATAAAAGTTGGTCTACAGCCTCATCTAATGTATTTACAGTGCTGACCTGTTGATGAACAAGTCTATTTTTGATAATATCTAACATTTTATTCGAAGGCTTTTCTTTTTCATTTAGATTTACAATTTCTTTAATGATTTGAATGATGAATACCGTATCATTTAAACCATTCAGAGAGTAAAAATGAACATCCTTTTCTAAAACTTTAACCTTCCTAACTCCAACATCAAAGTTTCCAGAGTCGAGTCCAATATGCTCTTTGAAAAATTCATAATTATCATTAATATTTGGAAAAACAGATTGTTTTGTTGATTTATTTTGTTCGATTGTAACCACTCCTTTCCAGGATAAGACTAACTGCTTTTTTAGTGATTGGGGATCCGTTTTTTAAATTATCCTTTCTTGCCATCTTACCAATATCACCGATACCAACGATAATGGGAACATTTAGTTCATCTAAGCAATAGACCGTATCCCCATTTATTCTTCCCAACTCATACTCAGCTATGCCACTTTTATCTACACCCTGTGCGGTAAGTTCACCATACCGATCAATACTTATATCCACTTTCGCCCATTCTATTTGGTGTGTTTTCGAAGCTACAGCAATAACACCAAGAACCTCAATTTGATGATGGTTCGCAACATACTTCAACGCTCTCTCTCCAGCGCCTTCACCAAGATAACCACTATCATCAAACATTACAATTACTGGTTCATTCGGGGTTTGCAGGATTAATTTTACAATCTCACTTCCTGTTAATGTAGTTGGATTCCCTTGTGATTTTGAAATACAGCGCCCACCAATTTCTTTTGCAACAAACTCTAATGTCTTTAGCGCATATTCATCTCCATCTGTTACTAGAATTACTTTTCTTCTAGTTTGGTTCATTGTAGATTATCCTTTCGGTTTGAAGATTAATGCGACGATAAAAGAAAAAAGGATAGCTGCTGAAATACCAGCAGATGTTAATTCAAAAATTCCCATTCCAATTCCGATGAATCCTTCTTCCTCTGCTTTCTTCATTGCACCATGTAGGAGTGAGTGACCAAAGCTTGTTATTGGTACTGTTGCACCCGCACCAGCAAATTCAATTAGATTATCATATAGATTAAAGCCATCAAGGATAGTCCCTAGTACGACAAAAATACTCATTACATGTGCTGGGGTTAATTTTGCAAAATCAAGGAGGAGCTGCCCCACTACGCATATTGCACCACCGACTATGAATGCTATTAAATATTCCATCCGTCATTCACCATCCTGTACACGTTCCATGACAACACCGTGTGCGATTGTAGGTATTGATTCTTTTTGCTGAATCATGATTGGACTTAGTAATGCACCTGTTGCAACAATAAAAATTTTATTAAGATTTCCTCGAATTAGTTCATTTACAAGATAACCATAGGTAACAACAGCAGAGCATGCACAGCCACTCCCACCTGCAAAGACATCTTGATCAGCACGATATATCATTAAACCACAATCATTATGTCTAGTTGTTAAATCATATCCTTCATCTTTCATTAATTCCTTTAAAATAGGACTCCCAATACCTGATAAATCTCCAGTTACAATTAGGTCATAATCATCTTCCTTACAATTCATGTCCTTAAAATGCTGTAGTATTGTATCTGCTGCTGCAGGCGCCATTGCCGACCCCATATCAAATGGGTTTGTAACTCCTAAATCTACAACACGACCAATTGTTGCAGCTGTTATTTTAACAGGGCTAGGTTCTTTACTCACCAAAGCTGTTCCCGCACCAGTGATTGTAAATTGAGCTGTATCAGGCTTTTGTCCCCCATATTCGGTTGGGTAGCGAAATTGACGCTCTGCTGTTGCATTATGACTGCTAGTTGATGCAAGAATCCGATTTGCAAATCCCCCATCTACTAATGCTGACCCTACGGCTAAGGTTTCCATTGATGTTGCACATGCCCCAAACATGCATAATAATGGAATTTGATTTTGCCTAGCTGCATAATTAGCGGTAACGTTTTGATTTAAAAGGTCGCCTGCAAGAAATAAATCGATATTTTCCTTTGAAATATTTGCCTTTCGTAAACATACATCAATTGACTCTTCCATTAATCTTCTCTCTGCAAGTTCCCAGTTGTCTTCCCCACAATGTAAATCTTCATGACAAATATCAAACTTATCTCCCAACGGACCTAATGCTTCCTTGGGACCAACTGCAGTTCCTGTAGAATTTATATAAATGTTATTTTCAAAAACCCATGTTTGTTTTCCTGTCAGTTTCATATTTATCACTTCCACTCGTTAAGAAAATGTAAGGCCGAAAAAATAGCGGATAATTCCTACAATATAAGCGGAAACAACACCGAATACGATTACACTACCTGCTAACTTAAACATATTCGTTGCAATACCTAGAACAATACCTTCACTTTTATGTTCTAGCGCTGCACTAGTCATTGAATTCGCAAATCCTGTAACCGGAACAGCTGATCCCGCACCTGCAAATTGCCCCAATTTATCATAAACCCCAAAACCTGTTAAAAGTGCAGCAATTAATATCAACGTCGCCACTGTTGGATTGCCAGCATCTTGCTTAGAAAAATCAAAAACAGATATATAAAAATTCTGGATACCTTGTCCAACCAAACAAATCGCCCCACCTATGAGAAATGCTTTGATACAATTAACAACATATGGTGTTTTTGGCTGATATTGTTTTACGCTATTTTTATAATCATCCTTAAGCTTTTTTTTTGCCATGAAAGTAACACCCCTACAACATGTAATCATTTATTCCACAAAATAGACCCATTGAAACAAAGAACCTACAATTTTCCCAAATACAATTGCCATTAATAAAATTGTGATTTTTCCATCTATCCCAATTCTTTTTGCTAAAATTGGTAAAACATTCAAAACCTCTGTTAGGGCTGCAGCTAACAAACCAATATAGATTCCACTAGCTAACCCTATGGGAATAACCCATATTTCCCATAGATTAAAAAAGATGTTATAAAGACTACTCCATCCCCCTGCAACTGCACCTAAAACAACACCCCATTCATAATAATGAATAAACTTCATCGTCTTTGTTAATTGGGTCAATCTGGGAATCACTCCTAAAACTGTTAAAAATGCAACGAATCCTGCACCTACTGCAAGTCCACTTGCGAAACCAATGAAGATAATTAGAAGTATTTTAATGATCATCGATTTGCTTCATACTCTCTTTATTTTCTGTCATAATTAAGTAATTATCTAAGTCTTGTTGATAGTTAAACATTTCTACCTCAAGTGGACTAGGCTCTTCATTAATTCGTTTTCTGAATATATGATTGAAAAACAAAATCATCCCTAAACCGAGACCCAATGAATAAGGAATTTGAAATAGAAGTGGTTTTTTTACTTCTTCTCCAGTGATCATAGAATAAATTCGCTGTTGTACTTCCCTCATTGAAACATCTTCATGAAAATTCATCATTGTTAAGGCTGCACCTATAAATAATAAAAACCAAACAGCCACAAAAAAGATGGGAGTAAATCGCCTTTTTTTAAATTTTATTTCAACGATTGTTTGGGCTGGACCAATTGATTGAATATCATGCTCCGGAAACTCTTCTTGAATTTGGAAAATGACCTTCATCACATCTATGATTACAATATTTTTATCGCTCATATTGATTTGATGAACGATAATCTTTTTAATTGCATCTGATACTTCATCTTCTGCGATAATTTGTGCGATTTCTTCAATAGTCACCGTATCATTCGGTTTGACCATTACGCGATGGCGCATTCGGATATATACTGATTTTTCCATCACATTCACACCCTATACAATTTTCCCTCGTATATGTAGTATGGTTTTTCTGTTTTATCTAATTCAAATAGACCATAAACTCCAGTACTTACCAAGTTTTATAAAGTTAAAAGACCAAATGGAATTATGCATCCATTTGGTCTTTCATTTGTTGTAATATCTTTTTTTCAAGCCGTGATACTTGTACCTGAGAAATACCTAGTCTTAAAGCAACCTCGGATTGGGTTTGATCCTTGTAATATCTTAAATATACAATTAGCCTCTCCCTCTCATCAAGTTCGCTTATCGCTTCTTTTAATGCAATCTTATCAAACCATTTCATTTCACTATTATCAGCAATTTGGTCCAATAAGGTAATCGGATCTCCATCATTTTCATAAACCGTTTCATGAATCGACGACGGGGCCCTGCTTGCTTCTTGTGCGAGAACAACCTCTTCCGGAGTAATCTCTAAAAATTCAGCAATTTCAACAATTGTAGGTACCCGACCAAGTCTTTTAGATAACTCATCTTTTGATCTGCGAATTTTATTTCCTGTTTCTTTTAATGATCGACTAACCTTTACGGTTCCATCATCTCTTATAAAACGTTGAATTTCACCAATAATCATTGGTACCGCATATGTTGAAAACTTAACATCATATGATAAGTCAAATTTATCTACTGACTTTAATAATCCAATACAACCAATTTGAAACAAATCATCAGGCTCATATCCACGATTCAAAAAACGCTGAACAACAGACCATACTAACCTCATGTTTTTTTGGACAATGAGATCCCTTGCTTCTTGATGCCCCTCTTGACTTTGTTTAATTAAGTTCTTTACCTCATTATCCTTTAAATACGTTTTACTATTATCGTTCTTGACCTCCACATCCATTGGCAAGTCTCCTTAATTGCATAACGCTTTACTCTTTGATAAATGCTTGGTTAACCTTAATGTTGTTCCCTTAGTTGTATGTGTCTCGATTTCGACTTCATCCATGAAGTTTTCCATAATGGTAAAGCCCATTCCAGATCTTTCGAGTTCAGGTTTTGTTGTGTACAATGGCTGTCTTGCCTCATCAATATTCGTAATTCCAATTCCTTCATCTCTAATTGTTAAATGGACAATACTATCTTCAATCATGCAAGAAATATAAACGATACCATTTGGGTCATTTTCATAACCATGAATGATTGAATTTGTTACGGCTTCAGAAACAACAGTTTTTATCTCAGTTATTTCATCCAACGTTGGATCAAGCTGTGTGATAAAAGCTGCAACTGTTACACGAGCAAATGATTCGTTTTGACTAAGTGCAGAAAATTGAAGGTGCATTTCATTCTTCATACTATGCCACCCCCAACGTTTCTAGCGCAAAATCTTCATTACGCTCTAATCGAATAATCTTAAAAAGCCCAGACATTTCAAACAAACGCTCAACTTGAGGAGAAATTGAGCATACTACCATTTCCCCACCAAGATTTTTTATTTGTTTATATCTTCCTAAAATAACTCCTAAACCTGAGCTATCCATAAAAGTTAGCTTTTCTAAATTAAGTAAAATGTGTTGAATTGTAGTACTGTCGAGCACCTTTGTGACTTTAACACGTAATTCTTCAGCTGTATGATGGTCAAGCTCTCCTGATAGCCGAATGCATAATACATGATGTTTTACTTCAAGTTCGATTGTTAGACTCACTTTACTTTGCCTCCTTTTTTGCGTATAGTGAGTCTTTTCGCTATTAATAATCAAGAATCCTTCTTAATGACAAAACTAGTGTTGATTCGGCAAAAGTATTTAATTTTCTATGATGATTTTGTAATTGAACCGACAGATCTTTTAAATAATTTCCACCAACTTGCAGCAGTTATTTCCTCACCTGCGACAAGAGGACTTTCGCTCAGAACCTTGCCATCTTTCTTAATAACTAACTTTCCAAGCTCTTCACCTTTTTTAATAGGTGCATTTACCTTTTTGTCCACAACTATTTCCTTTTGTATATGATCAATTTTCTCACCTTTTTTAGTTAATAGTGAGATAGGTTCAGATGTAACTAATTGAACTGTCTTTTTACTACCTTTACTAACCTTAACATCTGATACCTTCTGATTTCGCTCAAATAATGGATGTGTTTTAAATTGACTAAATCCGAAATCCAACATTTTTGTTATTTGCGCATTTCGATCCTTAGGTGTTGGCGCTCCATAAATTACACTAATCAAGCGCATATTATCCTTTTCAGCAGTAGCGGTTAAACAATATTTCGCTTCTGTTGTAAAGCCAGTCTTTAACCCATCTACACCAGGATAAAATTTAACAAGTCGATTTGTATTAACTAGCCAGAATTTATTTTCAGAGTTCTCCCTCAAATAATCGTCATATTTTCCGGTAAAATTCGTAATATCTTCATACTTTAGTAATTCTTTTGAAATAATTGCCATATCATACGCGGTACTATAATGGTTATTCGCCGGAAGACCTGTTGGATTTTGAAACAATGTATTTTTCAATCCTAGTTCCTTCACTTTTTTATTCATTAAATCGACAAACGCTTCTTCAGAACCAGCTATTTTTTCTGCCATTGCAACTGAAGCATCGTTTCCTGAACCAATTGCAATGCCCTTTAACATTTCCTCAACTGTCATTTCTTCACCTGGTTCCAAGAAGATTTGTGAACCACCCATTGATGCTGCATGTTCACTTGTACGAACTTTTTCATTGTAGGTAATACTCTCATTATCAAGCGCTTCCATAATCAATAGCAATGTCATCACCTTTGTCATACTGGCAGGTGGTAATTTTTCATTACTATTTTTTTCATAGAGTACTTTACCTGTGTCACGTTCAATTAATATTGCAGATTTCGCATTATTTGCTAATTCCACTGACGCTTCTTTTGCAGAAGCAAAGGGTGTGCTAACAGAAAATATCATAGTAACAAGAAGTAAACTAATTAAATAACGTTTCATCTCCAAACCCTCCATTCTTTATACTTTCCCATTTTTTCCAACAAATTAAAAATTATACAATTTCTTTAGTTTAAATTTAAAAAAGCTGAGGATATTTTTCTCCCCAGCTTTCCTTTTATATAATATTTTCGATAATTAATTTCGGTGCTTTAACTTCGCTTGAGATGATCTTCATACTACTTAGTAATCTTTTCTTTACCTCTTCGACATTTTCAAAGTTACTGTGAATCGTCACCAAACTTTCACCCTTTGCAACTTTGTCACCAATTTTTTTACGAAGTACTAATCCAACTGCTAAGTCAATTGTAGATTCTTTAGTCGCTCTTCCAGCACCTAATAGCATTGCAGCAGTACCGATTGAATCTGCCTCAATTTCGGAAATGAAACCTTCCTCCTCTGCGATTAGTTCAATTTGATATTTTGCTTGAGGAAGCCTAGATGGGTCATCAATAACACTTGCATCCCCACCTTGTGATGATAAAAATGTTTTAAAAGATTGTAATGCAGAACCGTTCGAAATTGCATCTTGTAAGAGTTTTCTTGCATCTTCTAGTGTAGTTGCTTTTTTCGCAAGTACTACCATTTGACTACCCAATGTCAAGCATAGTTCTTCTAAATCAGCTGGGCCATTACCCTTTAATGTATCAATTGCTTCTTTTACCTCAAGTGCATTGCCGATTGCAAACCCAAGTGGCTGACTCATATCCGAAATAATTGCCATTGTATTTCTTCCAACATTCTTTCCGATGTCAACCATTGTACTTGCCAAATCTTTCGCATCTTCCAAATTTTTCATAAATGCACCGGCACCCGTTTTTACGTCAAGAACAATCGCATCTGCTCCGGCAGCAATTTTCTTACTCATGATCGAGCTAGCTATTAAAGGGATACTATTAACAGTTGCTGTTACATCCCTTAGTGCATACAATTTTTTGTCAGCAGGAGTCAAATTACCACTCTGTCCAATTACCGCGACTTTATTTTGATTAACAAGCTGTATGAACTCTTTATTGCTAATTTCAACATGAAAGCCCGAGACAGATTCTAATTTATCAATTGTACCACCCGTATGCCCTAATCCACGGCCTGACATTTTTGCAACTGGTACCCCTACTGATGCGACAAGTGGCGCTAGAACAAGGGTAGTCGTATCTCCAACACCGCCTGTACTATGTTTGTCCACCTTAATTCCTTCAATTTCTGATAGGTCAATTGTATCTCCTGAGTTCACCATTGCCATTGTAAAATCAGCACGCTCTTGCTTCGTCATTCCATTAAAGTACACGGCCATTGTAAACGCACTCATCTGATAATCAGGGATATTACCCTTCGTATAACCATCGATTACAAAGCAAACTTCTTCATTTGTTAAGGCTTGACCATCTCTTTTTTTCTCTATCAAATCGACCATTCTCAACTATTCTTCACCTCTTTATTGATTTACTTTTTTTATTATTTCCTTAATGAAGTTTAAAAAGTTCTTTTTAACCTTTTCAGTCGTTTCAATCACTTCATTGTGTGTCAAAGGTTGATCCAAGATGCCTGCTGCCATATTTGAAATACATGATATTCCAAGTACCTTCATATTTGCATGACGGGCAACTATCACCTCTGGTACTGTTGACATACCAACAGCATCTCCTCCTAAGGTCCTTAACATCCTTACTTCTGCAGGAGTTTCATAGGATGGCCCTGTGTTTCCAACATATACCCCTTCTTTAATCTCAAGATTTAAGCTAGAAGCAACATCCTTTGCGATTTGACGTAATTCCTTGCAATACGCATCTGACATATCAGGAAACCTAGCTCCAAGCTTAGAATCATTTGGACCAATTAACGGATTTTGACCCATATTATTAATATGATCTGTAATAATCATTAAGTCTCCTGGTTGAAATGACTCATTCACCCCACCAGCAGCATTTGTCACAATTAAAGTAGATACTCCTAGTTCCTTCATTACCCTTACTGGAAATGTCACTTTATCTAAACTATAACCTTCATAAAAATGAAATCGTCCTTGCATGGCTACAACATTTTTTCCATGTAATGTTCCGAAAACGAGTTGACCTGCATGACCTTCTACTGTCGATACAGGAAATTCTGGTATCGCTTCATATGAAACTTTAATTGGATTTTCAATCTCATCAGCTAGAACCCCAAGACCAGATCCTAATATCAAACCAATCTTAGGAGTTTCTTTACTCTTCTCTTTTAAAAACTCGGCAGATTTCACAATCATTGAATTATCCATCTATTCTCTTCCCCCATTAATCGTAGTAAGAAAGCTTTCACCGTACTGTGGCATTTTTATGTTAAAATTCTCCGCTACCGTGGCACCGATATCAGCAAATGTTTTTCGTTGCGGTATTTCTTGGCCACCCTTCATTTGTGGGCTATATACCAGTAATGGGACATACTCTCTTGTATGATCTGTACCGTGGTGGACAGGATCATTCCCATGGTCTGCGGTTATGATTAATAAATCATCTTCTTTCATCTTCTCGAATAGTTCAGGGAGGCGTGCATCATATTCCTCCAACGCCTCACCATATCCTTTTGGATCACGACGATGACCGAATAATGCGTCAAAATCAACTAAATTTAAGAAACTTAAACCAGTAAAGTTAGATGCTGCTGTCTCGATTATTTTATCCATTCCATCCATATTGGATTTTGTACGCAATGTTTTTGTTACTCCTTCTCCGTCATAAATATCGGAGATTTTACCAATGGCAATGACATCCAAACCATTATCACTAAGTTCATTCATAACTGTACGACCAAATGGTTTTAGTGCGTAATCATGCCGATTCGCTGTACGAGTAAAATTTGCTGGCGATCCTAAAAATGGGCGAGCGATTATACGACCAACCATATATTTCTCATCAAGTGTTAATTCCCTCGCAATTTCACAGATTTTATATAATTCTTCTAAAGGAACAATTTCTTCATGTGCGGCGATTTGTAGAACAGAATCTGCTGAAGTATAGACAATTAAAGAGCCTGTTTTCATATGTTCTTCACCAAGTTCATCCAAAATTTCAGTTCCAGATGCCGGTTTATTACCGATAATCCCTCTGCCAGTCCGTTTTTCAATTTCATCTAATAATTCCTTAGGAAAACCATCAGGAAATACTTGGAATGGAGTTTCAATTTGTAGTCCCATTATTTCCCAGTGACCAGTCATTGTATCCTTACCATTTGATGCTTCTTGCATTTTTGTATAAAAAGCAAGTGGTTTCTCTGCTTTTGAGATCCCTTTTATTTCTCTAATATTACTTAAACCGAGCTTTGCCATGTTCGGCATATGTAAACCATTTTGTTTTTCAGCAATATGACCTAATGTATTTGAACCTTCATCACCAAACTTTTTAGCATCTGGCGCTTCTCCAATTCCTACTGAATCCATGACGATTAAAAAAATACGTTTGTATGAGTATTTTGACATACCCTTAACCTCCTATCGGATTATCTAGTATATTATTTTCTCCTACTGAAATGAACTTAACCAAAAATATATCGGACAACTTGTCAGAAGTCTGACAAGTTGAGTATAAAAGAGATGACCTTTTCATGCAAGTATATTTGTAATCGTTTTAAAAGATTACTTTATAATAATTTAGACACGATATTCAAAAATGCTAGACTTTCAATCGTCTAGCATTCTAGTAAACTTAAGCTCTTGGATGATATTGATTATACACATCCTTAAGACGCGCTTTTGTTACGTGAGTATATATTTGAGTTGTTGAAATATCTGCATGACCCAACATTTCTTGAACAGCTCGTAAGTCTGCCCCATTTTCTAATAGATGAGTAGCGAAAGAATGTCTCAACGTATGTGGCGTAAGTTCCTTTTGAATATTTGCTATCAATGCATTCTTCTTTAAATTTTTCCAAAATCCTTGTCTTGAAAGACGTTTTCCGTGGTGGTTTACAAAAAATGCATCTGTTTTGTTCTTTTTCACTAACTGTCCTCTTGCATGATTTATATAATTGTCCATTGCCTTTGTCGCAACACTTCCTAAAGGGACAATCCTCTCCTTGCTTCCTTTCCCTATGCAACGAATGAAACCCATTGTTAAATGTATATCAGCAATATTTAGATTAATAAGCTCACTTACGCGTAGCCCTGTTGCATATAATAATTCTAGCATTGCTTTGTCCCGAATTCCTAATGGGTTATCAGTTTTCGGTGCATCTAATAATGCTTCAACCTCTGAAATATTTAAAACCTTTGGTAAAGTCCTCTCAGATTGGGGAGAATCTATATGTACGGTAGGATCCGAATTTGTGACCTTTTCCCTCAACATAAACTGATGAAATGACCGAATTGAGGCAATATGTCTTGCTAATGTCTTCGAAGAATTCCCCTTCTCTTTTAATGTCTTTAAAAAATGAATGATATGAAGACGATTCACTTCATTAAATGATGTAAGATTCTCAACCTTTTTTAAATATAAATGGTACTGCGTCAAATCTCGCTCATAAGATATAACTGTATTTTTTGCTAATCGCCGTTCAACTACTAAGTAATGGATAAAATCGCTAATATGATCTTCCAATTCCCTCTACTCCCCATTTTGATAAAAATAGATTAATCTATTTAGTAGGCTGTCATTTTTCTCTTCAACCATCGATGTTACCTTCACTGATGAACCCTCTGGCTCATCATAGCGGTGATAATTTTGATACTCTTGATTAATCCATATAATACCATAATAAAACAAAACAGTGCAGCCAGTAAATAAAATAAACACCTTCATTGTATCGTATACAATCCGTAACCATTGTCTCATCTACTAATCCTCCAATATAACTTTCTATATTAGAAGATATGCCACATTTATTATTTTTTATACATAAAAATAAAAACCTTATCCAATGCGGAAAGGTTTTGCTAATTGCTGATTATATTTTCAGTGTCGGTTTCTTTATCATGGCAGCGATGGCAAATTCCATGGAAAGTAAGACGATGATCTTTTATTTTGAAATTCCAGTCACGCTCAACAATTTCCTCTACATCTCCAAGAAGATCTTGTTGAATCTCATCAACAGCACCACATTCAATACATACTAAGTGATGGTGGAAATGAGCAGCTCCTTCTTGTCTAAGGTCATACCTTGAAACGCCGTCCCCAAAATTAATTTTATCGACAATTTTTAATTCAGTCAGTAATTCAAGTGTTCTATAAACAGTTGCCAAGCCGATTTCTGGCGACTTTTCTTTTACGAGGAGGTATACATCTTCGGCACTTAAATGATCCTCTTCATGTTCAAGTAGTACACGAACAGTAGCCTCACGTTGAGGCGTCAGCTTATAACTTGATGAGTGCAACTGCTTTTTAATACGCTCAATTCGGTCTTCCATCTAAATTATTCCCTCCCTCGCCATTACTTCATTATTATAACAGAAGAAGGGAAAGTGTCCAAATAAAATTAATTATAAATAAGAAAAAATAACTTTTATCATTTAATAATCATTATTGTTTACTGATCGTATCGATAATTCCTTTCATTAGCGCTGGGGAAGCAAATGCCTCAAATGCCGATGCAGCTAGTAGAATGAAACTTACAGCTACCATAAGTAATGTATAACGTGTAAGTAAATGTAAAATCGGCTCATTCATTCTTTTCATAAATTGATTTCTAATCATTTTAAGTGAGAAAGCAACAGCTACAGTTCCCACGATAATAAATGTTGGAATAATTAATAGATTTTGAGGTAGAACCGATACAAATGAAAGTAAAAATCCACTCCAACCCATTTGGTTAACTAAAAATCCAACTGTGAAACCAACAACAACACCTTTTAAAAACAAAAGAATTAATATCACTGGAAGCCCAATTATTGAAATCCCTAATATCCACATTAAGCCTACATATTTAATATTATGGAAAAAACTTTGTTTAAACATATCACCTGCGTCTGCATATTTTCCTTCTGATACATCACCAAAGAAACGATTTAAGTAATATAATAGATCTTGCTTCTGATTAAAATTCAGACTATTAACGACAATTGCACCGAAGATAACTCCCATTAAAAATAAAACCGTAATAAATAAATATATGGACGAGTGCTCTCGTAAATGAGTTCCAATTACTACTTTTATGGATTGTTGCTTTTTCATCTATTTTTCCTCCTATCATTCTCTTACTAGATTCTATGTGAAACTAGTAAAAGGTATGACAGAAGAATACTATTTTTCTTATTGAAAAAACCCCTCTTATTTCGAGGAGTCTACTTTTCCATATTTTCCGCCGCCGCCTGCTTGAAGTGTTAGGGTTCCGCCTCTAGCATTCATGATTGCATCTACTATTTGGTCACTCACGACTTCTCGTAAAGCTTCTTCAGGCACCTCGTGAAGGATTGACATTTCAGTTCGGAAATGATCTCTTAATTTTCGTAATGTTTTGGGACCGAGTCCTGGGATAAATTCTAGTGGGACTTGATGTATATATGGTGGACGATTTGGACCTTTTTCTTCCGTATTTTTTAATTCTTGTAGTCGATCAAATACCCCTTTAACAATTTTCTTGTGACCACAGCTTGGACAAACCTCTTGTCTGACATCTTCAATTAAATGATAGCATTTTTCACATGTTGTCTTATGATATTTTCCAAGCAAGGGATCAAGACCATAGTTTGCAACAATTTTTCGACCCTCTTCATTTTTCAATGCTTTACGAAATTCTTCGAATGTAGGTTCCTCCATTTGGATAATTTGATATTCACGCGCAATTTTAGGTAAGGAGTGAGCATCAGAATTAGATACAAATGTGTAATTATGCAATTCTTGAATTTGATCAGCCATATCTGTATTCGAGCTCAAGCCTAGTTCAATTCCATCAATAAGCTTTTCATCAAAAACCTCTGTTAATGAATGCTTTACACCTCTTCCATATAAGCTCTTATATGGTGTAAAAACATGTGCTGGTATAAAAATCCCCGATAATTCTTTTACTTTACTTTGAAGTTCTCTCCCATCTGCATAAATGCGTTGGGAACTTAATGTTATATTCTTCATTTTGGTCGAAAGCCAATTTGAAAAGTCCTTCATTTTTTCAATTGTTGGAAGGAAGGCAAGTGTATGAATTGGGCCATGACAATTTTCATCATAGATTTCAATCTCTGAACCCAATAAGAGAGTTACATTTTTAAATCGTAATCCCCCTTCTTGATATGGAAAAACCTCACCTTTTTCAATCAGCTTTTCAAGCTCAAGAATCACTTCTGGAACGTGACAATCAATGACTCCAATCATATCCATTCCTTTTACATCTGTTGCTTCTTCCAATATATTCTCTATCGTTAATGTTTTCGCACCCGTTATTTTAACTGGTTTACCGGAATTTGTTCTTCCAATATGAATGTGCAGATCAACATAATAATTTTGCATATGGCTACTCTCCTAATGCTTGTTGTAATTGTAAATATTGTACAGCAAATGCCGTTTTTGCATCATGGATTTTCTGTTCTTTTATATATGTTATTGCCTGTTCAATCGTTAATTCAAGTACATCAACAAACTCATCCTCATCTAAGCTAGCAGGATTCTCTTTCTTTGATAATCCTTTCGCCAAGTATACATGTACGAGTTCATCCGCAAAGCCTGGTGATGTGTAGAAAGAAGTAAGTGGAGCAAGATTTTCACAAATATAACCAGTCTCTTCTTCAAGTTCTCTCCTTGCTGTGTCCTTAGGCTTCTCACCCTTTTCTAGTTTACCCGCAGGGATCTCTACGATCACTTTCTCCAATGCCTTCCTGTATTGCTGAACCATGACAATTTTGTTTTCATCTGTTATTGCTAGGATTGCAACAGCCCCAGGATGCTTAATTATTTCCCTTGTACTCGGTTTTCCATTCGGTAATTCGACCTCTTCTATATGTAAATCAATCACTTTTCCTTCGAAGATCGTTTTTTTTGATAAGGTTTTTTCGATTAAATGATCCATTATAACAGCTCCTTATTCTATTTAATCTACCCACTTTAGCTATTTTAACATATCAAGATATTTGAGGTTATCGATAGACAACGATAAAATGATATTAAAATCAAGGGGAGTGGATATAGTGAATAAAAGAAGAATTGGGACATCGAATTTGTATGTTAGTGAAATCGGACTCGGTTGCATGTCTATTGGTACTGATGAAAGACACGCTACTCACATTATTGATTCGGCACTTGATTTAGGAATTAATTACCTGGACACAGCTGATTTATATGATCAAGGGTTGAATGAAGAATTCGTAGGCAAAACCATTAAGGGAAAGCGTCAAAATATTATTTTAGCGACAAAAGTTGGGAATCGACTTGAAAAAGGGAAGGAAGGCTGGACCTGGGATCCTTCTAAAGCTCATATTAAAGAAGCTGTTAAAGAAAGCTTGATGCGTCTACAAACTGATTACATCGATTTGTATCAATTACACGGGGGAACGATGGAAGATCATATTGATGATACGATTGAAGCATTTGAAGAGTTAAAAGAAGAAGGAGTTATCCGGTATTATGGAATTTCATCGATCCGACCAAATGTCATTCGGGAATATGTAAACCGATCATCCATTATCAGTGTAATGATGCAATATAGCATTCTTGATCGACGCCCAGAAGAGCAAGTGTATTCTTTCTTAAAGGAACATAATGTAAGTGTTGTAGCAAGGGGGCCTGTTGCGAAAGGACTTCTTACAGATCGACTATCTGATAATCACAATGATTATTTAGAATACTCGGTTGATGAGCTTAAACACATTATCCCTCTTTTAAAAGAAAAAGTGGCACCGGGTCGCCCTTTAACAGAGCTTGCATTAAGATATTGCTTACACGAAGATGTCGTTGCATCTGTCGTAGTAGGTGCCAGTAAGCTTGAACAACTTCAACGTAATGTTGAAGCCGTTACATCTAAGCCTCTTACGGAGCTAGAGATTCAGGAGATCCGATCTATTACAAAAGCGTCTGTATATAAGCAGCATCGTTAATCATTAAAGGGGTCATCCCCTTTGATGATAGTGCTATTTAGATAATGACCGCAAATTTTAACTAATGGCCGTATTTCTGAAATAACGGCCGTATTTTCATAATAACGACCGTATTTTTGAATTAATGACCGTATTTTAAAAATAATAGCCGTAAAATCATAATTGAGGTCAGCCCACTCCGTTTAACTAACATATCCAATGAATTCAAACGTCTATTTTATTTGAAGTCAGACCAATTGAGATTACTTTCGCCTAATAATTCTTCAAATGATTTATTTTTTTCACGTAATCTTCGTTCTTCCCGCTGACGTTCTAGTTCTTCTTCCTGCTTTCGCTGTTCGACAGCCTTTAATTCGTCTTTTGTATTTTTTAGCTTCATTAATATATCTTCATTTAATAAATCGCCAAGACTAAGCTTGTCATCTTGTACCTTTTTTGCAGTAGGCTTTTGTTTTTTCTTAGCCATCATATTCCCTCCAGTAAGTTGGATTACTATGATTTATTATAACATATTTAAAAAAGCGAATAACCCATTTAGGGCTACTCGCTTCATATCTTAATAAGCTTCTAGTATGACGTGATCATCTACTATCAAATCAGGGTCGGTCGATGCTTTTATATCTTCGACAGTATAGCCTTTTGCGACTTCTACTAGTTTAAGTCCATTTTCTGTCACATCAACCACAGCCCTGTCCGTAATGATTCGATTGACTACACCTTTTCCGGTCAATGGCAATGTACATTCTTTCAATATTTTTGCTTCACCTTTTTTATTAACATGATCCATTATGACAATGATTTTCCTCGCACCATGAACAAGGTCCATTGCCCCCCCCATACCTTTTATCATTTTACCCGGTATCATCCAATTGGCTAAGTCACCTGTTTCCGATACTTCCATTCCACCTAGGATGGCAAGATTAATATGACCACCGCGGATCATTGCGAATGATTCAGAACTGTCAAAATAGGCTGCCCCGGGAATGGCTGTTACTGTTTCTTTTCCAGCATTAATCAAATCAGCCTCAACCTTATCCTCAGAAGGATATGGACCAATTCCTAGTAGCCCATTCTCCGATTGGAGTACAACCTGTTTATTTTCTGATATGTAGTTAGCGACAAGGGTCGGCATGCCAATTCCAAGATTAACATAATAACCACTTTCTATTTCCCGTTCAGCCCTTCTCGCAATCTTTTCACGTGTATTAGACATGGAGAGCCAACTCCTTTCCCATTATTTTGTTACAGTCAATCGTTCAATTCTCTTCTCTTGTTCTCCTACAATCAGTCCCTGAACATATATACTAGGCGTGTGGATTGTATTTGGATCAAGTTCACCAATTTCATAGAGCTGTTCAACCTCAGCGATTGTTATTTTCCCGGCGGCTGCAATCATCGGATTAAAATTGCGGGCTGTTTTGTTATAGATTAAATTCCCCATTTTATCAGCCTTTTCTGCTCTTACTAAACTAAAATCAGCTGTAAAAGCTTCCTCCAACACGTATTCCTTTCCATTAAAAGTACGCGTTTCTTTCCCTTCGGCAATTGGCGTACCTACCCCTGCTGGTGTATAAAACGCAGGTATTCCCGCACCACCAGCACGGATTTTTTCAGCTAATGTCCCCTGGGGAACGAGATCAACTTCAATTTCTCCAGAGAGAACTTGTCGTTCAAATTCTTTGTTTTCACCAACATATGAGCCAATCATTCTCTTAATCTGTTTATTTTTCATTAGTAGTCCAAGACCCCAATTATCAACACCACAGTTATTCGAGATGACTGTTAAATTATTCACTCCTGATTCCACTAATGCTAGAATTAAATTTTCAGGTATTCCACAAAGACCAAATCCACCAACCATTATCGTTGCACCGTCTTTAATATCCTTAACTGCTTCTTGAAAAGATGAATAAATTGGTTTCATTTTCACACCTCACTCTTTCATATTTTCAATAATTGTTGCGACACCTTGGCCTCCACCAATACATAAGGTTGCTAAACCATATCGTTCATTGCGACGCTTCAACTCATGAATTAAGGTAACGAGGATTCTCGCACCGCTTGCACCAATCGGATGTCCTAGTGCAATTGCTCCACCATTAACATTTAAAATATCCTGATTAAAATGTAGCTCACGATCTACCGCGATTGACTGTGCTGCAAATGCTTCATTTGCTTCAATCAGATTCATATCAGCTACACTAAGTTTCGCTTTCTCCATCGCTTTTTTAACAGCTGCTACTGGACCGATCCCCATAATACTAGGATCCACTCCTGCATTACCATTTGCTTTAATGGTTACAAGTGGTTCGATCCCAAGTTCTTCGCATTTTTTCTTACTCATAACCACAACCGCTGCAGCACCATCATTTATACCAGATGCATTACCAGCAGTTACAGAACCATCCTTTTTAAAAGCAGGACGTAGACCAGCTAATTTTTCAGCTGTTGTTCCTGCTCTAGGATATTCATCTGTATCAAAGATAATGCTTTCCTTTTTCCGTTGTGGGATTTCAACGGGTACAATCTCTTCCTTAAATTTTCCTGATTCGATTGCAGCAACTGCTCTTTGTTGACTTCTCGCTGCAAATTCATCCTGTTCTTCCCTTGTAATCTCGTATTTATCACATAAATTCTCTGCGGTTATTCCCATATGATAATCATTGAAAGCACAAGTTAAACCATCTGATGTCATCGTATCAATTAATTTCTGATCGCCCATTTTGAAACCATTTCTTGCACCCTTTAATATGTATGGTGCTTGACTCATATTTTCCATTCCACCCGCAACAATAACGTCTGCATCTCCTGCGAGGATCGCTTGTGCTGCAAGATGGATCGCCTTCAAACCAGATCCACACACTTTATTAATCGTTAATGAAGGAACTTCTTGTGGCAAACCAGCCTTCATCGCTGCCTGTCTAGTAGGGTTTTGCCCAAGGCCCGCTTGTAATACATTTCCCATAATCACTTCATCCACATGCTTTCCTTCTAACCCCGCTTTTTCTAATGCAGCTTTAATAACGACCGCTCCTAAATCCGGAGCTGATATATTTTGTAACGATCCTCCAAAACTTCCAACCGCCGTTCTGACAGCGCTTACAATCACGATTTCATTTGTAGCCATATTACCCTCTCCCTTTGTGTTTTATTTCTGGATAGTACTAATACAACAATACTATATATATTTCTAGTTTTTTTACAAAATCCCTCTTATTTTGTCACAATTTCTATAATTCTTGCTTTTCGCAAAATGATTCTACTAGAATAAAAGTAAGAATAATTAGGAGGATACTGTATGCAATTGCCAAAGCAAGTAACCATTATTGAAGTTGGGCCTAGAGACGGCCTTCAAAATGAAAAAAATATCATTTCGACTGAGGATAAAATTTCATTTATTCAAAAATTAAAGCAGTCAGGAATTCGTGAAATGGAGCTTACCTCCTTCGTTTCCCCAAAATGGGTTCCACAAATGAAGGATGCCACTGAAGTTATCCATGCATGCCTGGATGATACTCGTAATTTCGTATTGGCTCCGAATCGAAAAGGGATTGACCGGTTAAATGAAACGAATTGTAAAGCAGTTGCTGTTTTTGTGGGTGTAAGTGAATCATTTAATAAGAAAAATATTAATAAATCAACTAGAGAAAGCATGGAAGAACTCAGGCCTATTATTAAAGAATTAAAGGAAAAAGGTTATTTTGTGCGTGCCTGTATTTCGACTTCCTTTTATTGCCCTTATGAAGGTAAAATGAATGAACAATCTGTCATTGACCTTTGTTCAGAATTTGTTCATTATGGTGTAGATGAATTAAGTGTTGCAGATACGATTGGAAAGGCAAACCCTAAAGAGGTTTATTCTCTCTTTTCAAAATTAAAAGACGAGCTTCCTAACACTCTTTTAACAGGTCATTTTCACGATACACGTGGGATGGCGATTGCAAATGTGTTTGCTGCAATACAGGTAGGAATAAGTCGATTTGATACATCTGCTGGAGGACTGGGTGGTTGCCCTTTTGCTCCTGGTGCAACTGGTAATGTCGCGACAGAGGACGTTGTGTATATGCTTGAACAAATGGGAATTGAGACAGGGATTAATCTTCAAAAGCTTGTAGAGGCAATCGATATCATCCGTCCCCTTTTGTCCCGTCCATTAGAAAGTAAATTTTATAAGTTGCAAAATCTTTAGAAGTATATTCCTTCCTCAAATGTCACATCCTATCCTTGATAATAAAGGAATGGAGTGTCAAGATGTCAAAATCAAAACAACGTTCACAAAAAGGAAAGCCAAATTCAGATACAACAAATAATGTAATGGCAGCTGAAGAGATGGAGAAGGCCATTCAACCGACAAAACGTCAAAACGCAGAACAATAAGTACCGTAAACCGTACCAAAGAAAGGTACGGTTTTTCATATGCGATTTTCATCTTAAAATGGTAAAATTGTAAACGAATAACATACGGAGGAAACATACGTCATGAAAAATTTTAAAAAGCTATTTATCACGATTGGAGTTATTTTAGGCTATGTCATTACTGTTGGCACATTTTTCACGAATAAAGTAATGTATATTAAAAAGAAATCTGACGAAACCATTCTGAAACGTGAATTAACAGAAGGCAGATTTACTTTGAATGAAGTATCCGCCCTACAAAAGGAAGAAATTGAAGTCAACTCAAAATTTGGATATTTGATTAAAGGATGGTTTGTTCGAGCAACAAATGAAAATAAGAAGTTTATTATTATCTCCCATGGAGTAACGATGAATAAAATAAATTCTATCAAATATATGAAAATATTCTTAAGGTTAGGCTGGAATGTGATCATTTATGACCAACGTCGCCATGGTGAAACAGGTGGTAAAACAACAAGCTATGGACATTATGAAAAATTTGATCTGAAATCCGTCGTTGATTGGGTTAAGCAACAATTTGGTAATAACATTACTCTCGGTATACATGGAGAATCTATGGGGTCTGTCACAACCTTGCTTTACGCTGGCATGATTGAGGATGGTGCTAATTTTTACATAACTGATTGTCCTTTCTCAGACTTTGAAGCTCAGTTACGCTATCGCTTAAAGGTTGAATTCAAGCTTCCATCACTACTTGTTATGCCTTTTGCAAATTCCTTTTTAAAACTTCGGGATGGTTATACTATTAAGGATGTATCACCATTATCTGTCATAAAAAATATTAAAAACCCAGTATTATTTATTCATAGTGCAGAGGATGATTACATCTTACCTGAAATGACAAAAGAATTATACGATATGAAGGAAGGACCGAAAAAACTATTTATTGCAGAAAGAGGTAGACATGCATATTCATATGCAGAGAATAAAGATGAATATGAATATGTTATTAAAGAATTTTTAAGTCAATATGTAAAGGACTGATTGTTGAATGAATCAGTCCCTCTTACTTATCCCAGTACATCAGTAATTTCTTGCATGTTCTCACGAATCCATTGTAATGCCGCTTCCATTGTTTCGTATTCTTGTACATCGAATGTTACTTCATCTTGGATAAGCCAGACATCTTTTTCCTCTTGATTTGCTCCGGCGATTGACCAATGAAGCAAACTAAATGGGTGATTATCACTTAAGAAGGTTACCCATGTCTTGCTATTTGCAATTTCCTTAATCATGTTAAGCTTTTGATCCATTAGTACCACCTACTTCGATTAACCTCAGCCGGGGATTGAGAATTTGATTTGGGCTTTTCAGCATAAAGCAATTTGCTGATTCAACTACATCAATCGTCATTTCTTCGTCCATAAAAACCATTTTTGATTTTTCTAGTAAAATCGGTTGATAATTTGTCTCAATAATTATATCATCTTCATCTTCATCAATCGGATCAATTAGCCATAATGCTGTTACACCACTTAGAACACATCCACAGCCATCTGTTTCATATTTTAATTTTAGTAATTTATTTTTATTGGTATATGTCGTTTCTAGTTTTTTAACTGCTTTTCCTGTAAATTGAATCTTCACTGTTATTTCTCCTCTTTTCTTTGTATTGACTATTTTATCATAATTCGCCATCTATTACATAACGTACAATAAGTCAATATTTCGTATAGTATTTGTTTTTTAATCGTTCATATCTTATTATCAATATATGTATAGTGAAAATATTCTAAAAAGGAGAGTTATTAAATGTCTAATATAACGATAAAAGTAAATGATAACGGCTCATTACGCGTAACTGGCGATGTTGAATTAATTGATGGTGAAGGAAATAAAATTCAGACGAAACAAACTTTTTCTTTATGTAGATGTGGTTTATCGAAAAACAAACCGTTTTGCGATGGCTCACACAAAGGAAATTTTGAATCGGTTGTGCGTGCAGCGAAAGAGGAATAATTTAGAAAACCGAGCGGCTACGTTCGGTTTTTTCTTTGATAGTTGCTATCATCGTAATAATAGTTGAAATAGGAGGGAAATAATTATGCCTGATTGGTCATACCATTTATTATTCAAACCAATCTTGTCCCACCTCCCCACTTCTTTTTCAAGGGAATTTATTCATCGGGGGATGAATACGATTGCCTCTTTTCCTGGTGGAAATCACTTCATTAACTTCCTTGGTAGAGAAGAATCATCTCTACTATTGGAAAAAGAGATACAGGGAATGAAGTTTCATAATCCTGTTGGGCTATCTGGGAAAATAGATCCATTATTGTCAGGCACTAAGGCATTTTCAAATCTCGGATTCGGTTTTATTGAGATTGGACCTGTTACAACGAATGCACAATTAAATGATACAGCACCAGCTGTTAATCATAGAATGCAAATCATTGAATTTTCATCAAACTATGAATCAATTGGATTACATCAAACGATACAGAAATTAAGTAAACAGAAAATCAAGCAACCTCTTATCATTAGACTTGCTGGAACAATTGCAGAACAATTAGAAATGATTGCAGAATTAGATCCTTTTGCCGATGCTTTTATTATCGAATCTACACACACTTCATTTATAGGCAAAACGAATAAGCCTCTTTTTCTAGCAATAGCCACTGATGATGTTAGTCAATTATCACTTGATTCCGTCAAAAACTACTTCTCGGGTATTGTTTTGGATGAACCAATCCAGGTAACACCTAAAGAGAACCTTTCGAAATTGTTGGAGGAAATAAAATTTTTAAGGGAAAATCACTCCCAACTTCCTATTATTACCTCCGGTGGAATCTATGAACCAGCTGACGCATTAAAGCTACTTGATGCAGGGGCAAATCTTGTCATGTTGTCAGGAGGTTATGTATTTTCCGGCCCCGGCCTGACAAAACGGATAAATGAAGCAATTTTATCAGAGTTACAACCAAAATACACTTCTTACAAAGGCTGGGAATGGTACTGGTTATTCGGATGTTCGATATTCATTGGGGGCATTATTGCCTTAATAATAAGTTTAACAACCATTATTCTCCCCTATGATGAGCATTTTCTTGGGATGAACAGGGAATTGATTCTCCTATTCAATGAACGGATTTTGTTGTTTATGGCCCATGATCGAATGACCCTTGCTGGAACAATGATATCCGGTGGGGTTGTATACATGGCTCTTGCTAAATATGGTGTGCGCAATGGTTTGCTTTGGGCAAAACAAGCAATTGACCTTGCCGCAATTCTTGGTTTTTTTGGGATCTTTCTGTTTATTGGATATGGTTATTTTGATTGGCTCCATCTTATCTTTTGGCTTGTTTTATTACCGATGTTCGTGATTGGTTTCCTTAAAACAAAACATCTCCGTGGCACACCTTCTTCCTTAAATAGGAGGAATCATCAGACTTGGAAACGGAGTTTAGTTGGCCAACTTGCATTTGTTATACTCGGTTTTTCATTTGTACTTGGTGGGATTATTATTTCTTTGATTGGTGTTTCGAATGTTTTTGTTTCAACAGATATTCTCTATCTTTGTATGCCTCCTGAAATGCTAGATTCATTTAATGATAAACTCATTTCTGTTATTGCCCATGACCGTGCCGGATTTGGCAGTGCACTTTTGAGTGTCGGATTTTTAGTTCTCATGCTTTCGCTTTGGGGATTTCAACAAGGTAATAGATGGGTGTGGTGGACGCTTCTTTTTGGTGGATTTCCTGCCTTTATAGCAGGAATTTGGATTCACTTTGCAATCGGATATACGACCTTTATCCATCTGCTACCCGCTTATTTTGCGTTATTTTTATATGTTATCGGTCTGTTAATGTCTTATCCATTCTTTCATAAAAAAGAAGATGAGCACTATATTATATAGTAGTTCATCTTCTTTTTCTTCATTTAAATACTCTCCTGCTTTAATCCATCGATTATATTTTCCTTTTTCACCTTTGAACTGGAATAGAGCATCGCGATACTCACGATAACAAACACTCCAGTGATGACATAAAGAATATTTAACCACGGAATTGCAAAGCTAAAACTAAAGCTATTCATTAATGCCATATGGATCAAATACATCACAATAATACTGATGGGTAGTCCAAATAACAATGATTTGATTCCATAAAAAATACTTTCATAATTAATCATTTTATTGAATCCTTTTGGTGTCATTCCCACTGATTTCAACATGGCGAATTCACGCTTTCGAAGTGAAATTGAGGTGGAAATTGTATTAAAAATATTTGCTACCGATATTAAAGTTATTAGCGCGATAAAACCATAAACAAATACTGACATTAACAAAAGTAATTGTTCTTCATTCTGTCTTTGTTGATAGATGTTATAAACTTGGATGCTGCCCTTCATTTCCTCAATTTTTTGTTGAGTTTTCAAAGGGTCAGAGCTTTTTAGATAGAGGTACGAATGAATATCGTTTTGATACTGATTCTTTACTAATTGCTTTAGTACTTGTTCAGATACAATGACATTCAACCCACCTACCCCTGCAGAATGAACACCCATTGGAAATGTATCTGTCAATGCAGCAATTTCTACCTTGTTTAAATCGTCTTCTGCTCCTGTCTCCCAGTCTTGGTAGTAAAGAGGAAGAGATTTGCCAACCTTTGTATGAATCGCCTTTCTTTCAACAAATTTTCCAGAGTCCCCATCTTCATATTGGATTGTATCAATGATGATTGCAGATTGCTTGCCAGAATCACCTGTTAGTTGATGGTAATCTACTCCAATTTCTCTCGCATACTTTTGCAAACTCTTTTCATCTAATGCTGTAAGAGTAATAAAGTATTGATATTTACCGTCTTTTAAGCTACTTTCATCATAAATCTCTAATTCATCAGCTATATCTTTTTTGTCAATCCATGATGTCAAACTAATTTCCTTCAACCACGTATACTCTGCTACATCCTCTAAAGATGCAATGGATTTGAAAAGCTCTAGAGTGTTTTCTTCTTGTGTGGAAACTTGAATATCATAATTTACACCAGCCTGTGAAAGCTCCATTGATTTTTTTATATTCGATGTAAAAAAGGATACTGACAAAAATAGGATGATACTTATAACAAGCGAGAAAACAGTTGCTTGATATCTTCGCTTATTTCTTTTTAAATTTTTCAAGCCAATTTCTGCTTCAATACCAAATAACTTCCGGATGAACGTTGATGTTTTCACTGTTTTTCCAGTTAACTTAATATCTGTTGTTTGTCTGATTGCATCAATTGCCGAAACTCTTGATGCTTTTAAGGCAGGTAGATAGGTTGAAATAAAAATCGTTAACATTGAAATAACACAGGTAATTATGATGGATAAGGGGGTAACCGACAATGTTAATTTTTCAGTAACTCCTAATGCACCTTCAATAATCGTGTTAATGAATAAAAAGGTAATCCCAATTCCTATAAGACCACAAATAATTCCAATCGGGATACTAATGAGGCCAATCACCATTCCCTCAAAAAAGACTGAATTCCGTTTCTGTTTCTTGGTCGCCCCTACACTTGAAAGCATGCCTAAATGGCGTGAACGTTCGGAAACAGAAATGGCAAATGCATTATAGATTAATGAAATGGACCCAATCATAATAACCGCCATAATAATAGCCGTTAAAGAATAGAGTGTGGTACGCAGACTACTATTATTGGTTAAACCGTAGTATCGTAATAATTCATTATTAAATGCTACAGATTCAATCTTATTTTTCTTTGCTAATTCTTCTGCATGGGTGAATAAAGATTTATTGACTTTATTCAAGACAACCGTCGCATTTACTGTATCATTTGCCTTTATCATTTTTTCATCCAAATAGGTTAGAATGGTATATCCTGGTGCCCATGCTGGTTCCCATGTCGGCCGTTTCATTATTCCTACAATGGTGAAGGACCTAGTTTCGGTCTTTTTTAATGTTTCAGTTCGACCATCATCATCTGTTTGTAGTGGTCGGGACTGATCAAGAATGGTATCCTGCCCTTCACTATTCTCTTGAATTCGTTTTCCAACTTGGATAGTTAATTGGTCGCCTATTTTGTACGTAACTTTTGCATTTTTATCAATTGCTTCTGAAATAAGAAGTTCATTTACAGACTTTGGTAATCTTCCCTCGCTTACCTCAATTGGAAATTGTTTGAAGCCTTGTGTATTATATTCCTTTACAAATAAGTATGGCTTATTTTCATTTTGACTACCATCCAACATGGCATAGCCAATATCACTCGAGATCACAAGTTTTTTTGTTGCTTCATCATTTTTAACTGCTTCAAGTTGTTCCTTATTTACATCCTTATATAGAACATGCCATTCTCCTTCTTTTGCAATATTCTGCCTCTGCATTAATTCTAAAAAGGAAGTGCCAAGAGTTGCAACTGCAGTGACCATCGCAACTGAAATAATGACGCCAATGATTGTCACAAGCGTCCGTCTTTTGTTTTGCTTCAAATGTCTAATCGTTAGCTTGTTTACAATATTCATGGACGGATCACCTCATCCTTAGCAATCCTTCCGTCTTCGATTGAAATAATTCTATCAGCCTGTAGTGCAATTCTTTCATCATGTGTGATGACGATTAATGTTTGATTGTATGTTTTATTAAACATTTTTAAAAGATCAATGATTTCACCACTGTTCTTGCTATCTAGATTTCCAGTTGGCTCATCCGCTAGCATAATCGCAGGATTATTCATAAGTGCTCTGCCGATGGATACTCGTTGTTGCTGTCCACCTGAAAGCTGGTTCGGCAAATGCTGTAAGCGATTTTGTAAATTTAAGATTTTTACTATCTCTTCAAAATGCTTCAAATCGACCTTATGTTCGTCAAGTAATAATGGTAAAGTAATATTTTCTTCAACTGTTAGTACGGGTATGAGATTATAAAACTGATAAATTAACCCGATTTGCCTTCTTCTGAAAATAGCTAACTGGGTTTCATTAAGTTTATAAATATCGGTATTGTCCACAAACACTTTTCCACTTGTTGGTCGATCTACCCCTCCAAGCATATGAAGTAAAGTTGACTTCCCTGACCCTGATGGCCCAATGATTGCGATAAATTCTCCTTTCCTTACAGAAAAAGAAATATCATCAAGTGCCTTCACTGCCGTTTCACCTTTCCCATAAATTTTAGACAGATTCTCTATTTTTAAGATTTCCATGTAAAAACCTCCATATTGTGCTGTTGGTTATAGTTTATCTGCCCAAAATGACTATGAAGTGACTACTAAGTGACATTTTAGTCACATAAGACCTTAGATTATTTGTTTATAAAACTTGATTCGAAACTGCGTACCTTCGTTTTCTTTACTTTTAACTTCAATATCTCCATTCTGACTCGTAATAATGCTATGGGCCATCGCAAGACCAATACCAACACTCTCCTCACTTGCATGTTCCCCTTTATAAAAACGCTTAAATATGTAAGGTAAATCTTTTTTAGGGATTCCCTTCCCATTATCGGATATAAGAATTTCTGTAAACAGGGCATTCTCTGAATACGAAATTTGGATTCCACCCCTATCTGGAGTATGTTCCACACAGTTTTTCAAAATATTAATCAATGCTTCAGTTGTCCAATTCAGATCGCCTTGAAAGGTAACCGATTGTTCACCTATTATCGAGAGAGTCTGTTCTTTAATGTCCATTGGGATAAGAACAGGTTCCAATGCTTTTTGGATAAGTTTGTCCACAAATAATTGATCTTTTTTGAACTTGATCGTTCCTGCATCAATTTTTGAAAGCTTTAATAAAGAAGAAACAAGCCATTCAATTCGTTCTAGCTGAATTCGAATATTACTAGTGAATTCGATTCTTTTTGGTTCAGAAAGACTAGCATCACTTAATAAATCTGCCATCACGACCATTGATGTCAGTGGTGTTTTTAATTGATGAGATATGTCTGAAATGGCGTTTGTCAGATTGACCTTATCCTTTTGCAAATATAAGCTTTGTTCTGATAGCATTTGTGTCACTTTATAAATATCATTTTTTAAAATACTAAGCTCACCTTCATGATTTTCACGTAGATCAAGGGAATAATCGCCATTACTAATTTGACGCAAATAACTAGAAAGCTTTTTGATTTCACGATATCGCCACCTTGTAAATAGGAGGTAGCTTCCGATTAGTAGAATCGTAGTAAATAGCATTAGGACAGTTGCAGCTGGAGAGATAAAAGCTGCTATTATTGTTCCTACTATACTTATTGTGCACATCGTTAAGACTAGAATTTGAATCTCTTTGTTGCGCAGCATTTAATCACCAACCTTATATCCCATACCTCGTACTGTTTTAATAATCGTCGGAGCTTGTGGATTTTCTTCTAATTTTTCGCGGAGCCTTTTTATGTATACTGTTAACGTATTATCATTGACAAAGTCACCAGCAACATCCCATATCTGCTCTAACAGTTGATTCCTTGAAAGAATCTGACCTAGATGATTGGCAAAGATGAGTAATAAGCGGTACTCCAGTGCGGTCAATAGAATTTCTTCGTCATTCTTATACACCTTGCCTTCAAGTGTATTAATCCGGATATTTTCTATTACAATTGTTGTTTTTATAGGGGGCTGCCTATGATATCTTCGTAGAACAGACTTAATTCTTGATAAGAGCTCACGAATTCGAAAAGGCTTTGTAATATAATCATCTGCCCCCATATCAAGTCCCATGACTACATTTCCTTCATCATCAATTGCAGTTAAAAAGATGACAGGAATATCACTTCGTTCCTTCACCATTTTACATAAATCATAACCACTTCCATCTGGGAGTGATAGATCAAATAAACATAGGGAAAGTTCCTCTAATTCCTCTGATATGACTTTTTTTGCTGTTGTAGCATTATGGCATACAACTGTGGAAAAATTGTCCTGCTGGAGTGAATATTCAAGCCCTGCTGCGATTGTTTTATCATCTTCTACGAGTAGTATTTTCATGTTCTCATCCTTTTTGAGCCTTCACTTATAAAAAAGCTCTCAACTTTTCTACTTCTTGTTGTAATTGAGTACGTCTATGATATATTTCTTCCTCTTCCTGACGAAACTTCTCAACATGGTTTTTAAGTTGATGATACACCTCTTTCACTAACATATGATCCCCACATCCAAGAGCTTTCTTTAATTCAAATAATAATTGAATATCTTTTAAACTAAGCCCCATCGACTTTAATTCTACAATAACCTGAAAATCTAAAATATCTTTCTCTCCATACTCTCTATAATTACCCTTTCTTATCGGGGTAAGTAAATTTAATTCTTCATAATGACGGATTGTGTCCTTTGTTGTATTTAATAGAGTAATAAATTCTCCTATTCTCACTTTTTCCACATCCTTGAATAATAGTTATTGACATGGGGTTAACCCCACAGAATTTAATGAAGACAATATTAAAATTTTTGGAGGGGTTTTCTTATGATTTTTATTTGGATTGCAAACACAATAGCTTTTGTCTATGGAATGATGTCAGTAATTGCCGGGATTGTCCAATTCAATAAAAAGGAGATTCCGAGGTGGTCAGCATTAGGGTTTGTGTTGGCCGGATTGATTCTCCCTATTTCTGCTTTATATATTGTCAAAATTCCTAATCTGATTTTTGTAATCATCGTGTGTCTCTTAGTCTTGCATATATTGGCGATTATCAATGGGTTTTATTTGCATGGCAAGCTTAATATTCGTCACCATATTTTTCGCTTTACTTTGTCCATGTTAATGATCTTATTTTATATTCTATAATTGTTAGACTAGTTCTGCCAAATGTAGAACTAGTCTAACTTTGAATTTTAAAGACTTCTATCTTGAATAACTTGTTTGAGACGTGAGATAAACCCTTCAACTTTTTCTTCATTCGATTCTTCCTGCCCATATCTTCTTACATGAACAGTTTGATTGTCACGTTCTTGATCTCCAACAACAAGTATATACGGAATTTTCTTCATTTGTGCTTCTCTCATTTTATAACCAAGTTTTTCTTCCCTCAAATCAAGCTCAACCCGTATCCCTTCCTGCTTCAATCGTTCTGTTACTTCTTCAGCGTATGCATGGTGAATATGAGCTGCGATCGGGATTACTTTAACTTGTACGGGTGCTAACCAAGTAGGAAAGGCGCCGCCAAAATGTTCAATCAGAATACCAAGGAATCGGTCAATTGATCCAAATACAGCACGATGAATAACGACAGGACGAACTTTTTCGTTATGTTCATCGATATAATGTAAATCAAATTTCTCTGGCATTTGAAAATCAAGCTGTACTGTCGCACACTGATGACTTCTTTTCAATGCATCTTTAATATGAATATCAATTTTCGGCCCGTAAAATGCACCGTCACCTTCATTGATTGTAAATGGATAATCAAGCTTATCTAATACATTCTTTAATGCATCCTCCGCTCTGTTCCATAAAGCAAGATCTCCCATATAATCATCTGGTCTTGTTGATAATTCAATGCTGTACTGAAAGCCAAATGTATTGTAGACATAATCAATTAATTGTAATGCTGAGGAAATTTCATCTTCAATTTGATTTTGTGTCACAAAAATATGGGCATCATCCTGACAAAATGTCCGAACTCGTAACATACCATTCAATGCACCACTAAATTCATGGCGATGCACCTGTCCAAACTCTGCCATCCGAATCGGTAGCTCCCGATAAGAACGGAGCTTATCTTTAAAAATAAGCATATGCCCTGGGCAGTTCATTGGCTTTAAAGCAAAGCTTTGGTCATCTACCTGAGAAAAATACATATTCTCTTTGTAATGATCCCAATGTCCTGACTGTTCCCATAGTTTTTGATTCATCATCATTGGTGTACGGACTTCTTTATAATCATAGGAATTTTGAAGCTTTCTCAGGAATCCCTCTAGCTCATTTCGAATAACTTGGCCATTTGCTAGATAAAATGGCATTCCAGGTGCTTCCTCAGAAAACATAAACAGTTCTAATTCATTTCCTAATTTACGATGATTTCGTTTTTGTGCTTCTTCCACAAAATAGAAATATTCCTCTAAATCAGCTTTTGAAGAAAATGCTACACCATAAATGCGTTGTAGAACCTTATTTTTGCTGTCTCCTCGCCAATATGCACCAGATACATGAGTTAGCTTGAATGCTTTGACATATCCTGTTGATGGTAAATGGGGGCCACGACATAAATCACGAAAATCCCCTTGACGATATACTGTTATTACATCTTGTTGCGGTATATCCCCAAGCAACTCTAGCTTTAATGGATCACTGCTGAACATCCCTATGGCCTCATCACGACTTATTTCAAGGCGACTAATCTCTAGATTTTCAGAGATAATTTTATTCATCTCTTTTTCGATTTTAGCTAAATCATTGATTGTGATTGTATTTTCTAGATCAAGATCATAATAGAAACCATTTTCAATGACTGGTCCTATCCCTAGCTGTACATTGCCATAAAGACGCTTTATCGCTTGGACTAGTATATGTGCTGCTGTATGCCGCATGATTTCAAGTCCCTGATTTGATTGTAAATCGAATAATACAATTTCAGCATCCTCATAAATTTCTCTTCGGTAATCAAACATTTTTCCATTAACCATTCCAGCTATAGATTTTTTTCGTAAACTTGGGCTAATTGAACCTGCAATTCCCTCTAAAGATACACCTTTCGAAAACCTCTTTTCATTGCCATTTGGAAATTTGATTACTATTTCTTTTTGTTCCATCGTTGAACACTCCTTTTTTTCATAGCTCTTTTTAGGTCTATTGTTGATTTCCACTCCAGGTGGACGCTTTCCGCGGGCGGTCCGTGAGCCTCCTCCTCGCTACGCTCGTGCGGGGTCTCACTTGGACACGCTTTTCCCGCTGGAGTCGCCACCTTCCGCTGCAATCAACTGGGTCTGCAAAAATCAATATTGAAATATAACCGAGCCTTTTTTAAATAAAAAACACACCCGCCCCTGTAAATAGGGACGAGTGTGTGTCATTTACCCGTGGTTCCACCCGACTTTCCATCCTTCTTTCTTTTTTGCAAGAAGAATAGCTTCGTTTAATGCTGTATCGTAGCATATACGGTACTGATTACTATTCATTCACCAGTACTGCTCCAAGGGGGTAAGTCATTCTTCGTATTGGGAAGGTTCCAGCCCTGCCTTCCCTCTCTGTAAATCGGTTAGAATTCCTCTTATCCTTTTCATTGCATATCGTTATTCAATTGACTGTTCATGTTCAATACTGATTTTAGCCTTGTGTGTATGAGTGAACGGGTTTTATTCGGTACGAATAACGTAGTGAATCCAGACACATAAGGCGATTTAGGAATCAACAATCAGATAAAACAAAAACACACCCATCCCTTATAAAAAGGGACGAGTGTATGTCATTTACCCGTGGTTCCACCCAGCTTTCCATCCTTCTAATGTCGAGAAGGACAGCTTCGTTCAATGCTGTATCGTAGCAAAACGGTACTAATTACTAATCTTTCACCAGTACTGCTCCAAGGGGGTAAGTTATTCTCCGTATTAGGAAGGTTCCAGCCTTGCCTCCCCTCTCTGTGAATCGGTTAGAATTCCTCTTGTCCTTATCATCGCATCGTTTATTTTAAATTATTTATTAATATATAGAATTACTTTCGGTTCGTCAATAGATTTTAAAAATTCGACTTTAAAAGATCCGTGTTTTACAATAAAATTTCACTCACTGATGGAATTATTCACGTCACTCGGAAAAAGAGAAGCCACATTATCAGTAATGTTCTTATTTTCTTGATTATAAAAAGAGTAAGATGCCTTATCATAAAGTTTTTCCACCTTCATTAATCCTACAAAAAAGTCTTGTCCTGGATAAAATGTTTTACTTTTTCCTAAATATTTAACTTGGAAGGAATGGACATTTGCTTTTCTATTATCCATTAGTAAAATTAGGTATTTTTGCCCATTTATTTTTTTGTGTCTGTCGGTTATTGGATAATTAGAAATACTACTGCCTGAAAAATGATAATAATCTCTAATGGTTTTGTCGAAAAATGCTATTCCACTGCAACTTTTACAAAAAGATTCCTGTGGTGTAAAAATAATAATTGATGTTTTTGTATCTGGAATATGTTGATAACTTTGGACCGTTGGAATAATTGTTTCAAGATCATCCACCTGAATAGCATCTTCTAATATTGATTGTAGTCGTTCCATTTCAAAATTTGGTATTTTATAATGATCATTAAAATATCCAGAATTGTATAGAAAGAAACTAAGCAAACCGAAAATTACTATAGCAACTACTATTATATTCTTCATGCTTCTGTTTCTCCTCTTCCAGTTCCTCTTTTATTTTCTACTTCATTAAAATTTGAATTTTGAAAACCCTAATTATATCATATCCAAAATATAAATAACTATCATAGTCGCTTGAAAGGTTTGTTATCTAACAAAGTAACTTTTATAATAGATTATGATTATTTACTTTTCAGTTGTCATAAATAACTATACAAAGTAAACGAAAGAGGAAATGTGTAAATGAAGATAATCGATTATTTGAAGGAAAAGTTTCCAAGTCTTGAATTAGTTCCTAGTATTTATTATCAATGGGACATCGGTATTCACTTTTCTCTTGGAGGAGATATCTATCAATTCAAAGAAAATGATGAACTAAATCTTGAGAGATTTCAGCTTGTATATACACAGGCTTCCACAATTTTTGATGAATTATTTGATCAAGACGATGACCTGTTCCTTGTAGCTAATATGTATAAGCACAAAACCAATGAGAAATGTATAAGAAAATTGAAGGTGTACCATCCATTTATTAAGTGTAAGAGTAATTTAAATCGTATACAGGTGAAAACATATCCCTATCCATTCGAAGGTGATGGAGCAGTAGAGTACGAGATGCAGCAATTTTCCTTATTATGCAAACCTGGTGACCTTCGAGTAAATAAATTACTTAAAGCAGCCTGTAATGAAGATTTTCCATTAAAACCAAGATTTGGAGGGTACAGCATTTCTTATCCCGATGTTTTCTTTGTGAACATCACAAAAGATATTATTTTCTTTGTCTATGATGACCGTGGGTGTGAAGTTATAGCCCTCGATGCCGAACAAATACATCCACTTTATGAAAATCATCGAGATTGGGTAGAAGAAGGTGACAAAAAACCAATCTAATTATCGTATTCATAGAGTCTATTTGTATTATTACCATTTCCAGAATTGACAAAAGGGATAGTACAAACATATTTTCAACGTTCGATACTATCCTTAATCATCTATATGAAAATAATAAAAATACCATATTATTGTTTAAACCTAAACTATCTTTTCACCTGTATAGCAGATTAGAACGACAGGCTCTTTATCTGTACCTCGCTTAAAGTAGGATTCTCCCCATGAAATTTTCCCTATCATTATTTCCTTATATATAGGTAATATCCTAGTGAAACTAAGGTTGGGGAATCCCGAAGAAAATATACAAAGCTCCTCTAAAAGACTAAAAAGTGCAGACGTTTCAATGCTCTTCTTTGAAATTAACAAATATGTGCTCCAGATTAATTCTATATCTTCCACATACACAAATTCTTTTAAATATATATTCTTTTGATTTTTAAAGGAAACCCAATTCTTCATTGTCTTTTCTCTTTCAAAAAGAATTCTCTGAACTTTTGACATACAATCGACTTCGCGGCGACAATCAGAGGCACAATATATTTTGTAGCCATTTGTAAATAACCACTGTATAAATCGGGGCGTTTCCATATTATTTTGTTTTACTTCAATTATATATCTATTTATTTTCGATAATTGTGATGTAACGCCAGAATCTAGACTATCAATAAGATTTCCCTCTTCGTCAAACCAATTAAAATCCTCATCAGATGCTGGTTCATGTTTTTCGAGAAACATATCTTGTTGTTCTCCTTCCATTTTGGAAATGCGGTGGGTAGTTCAATATATCTTTCCATCAAGTAATATAATTTTGTATTGTTATCATATCTATATCCTAGAGCATTAAAGATTAACCGCATCACTTGATAAAGATAAATATGTTAGAATGATTAGCAATTGAAACTGTATTTTTGAAAAAAGTAGGAGGATCTATGTCGAAAAAAACGATTGTATTTACCGGTGGAGGTTCGGCGGGTCATGTCACACCTAATATGGCAATAATCAGTGAAATCGGTAAGGATTGGGACATCCATTATATTGGTTCAAAAGCAGGAATTGAAAAAGAATTAATACGAAAAATCAACGTTCCATACTATGGAATTAACAGTGGCAAACTTAGGAGATATGTAGACTTTGAGAACTTCGTGGATTTATTTAGAGTCATGAAAGGCTGTATTGAAGCAAGGAAAATTCTTAAAAAGTTAAAGCCTAATTTGGTCTTTTCCAAGGGTGGATTTGTTTCGGTACCGGTTATTTTAGCCGCTAAGTCCCTAAAAATTCCTATCTTCATTCATGAAAGTGATATAACCCCAGGTTTAGCGAATAAAATTTCGATGAGATTTGCAACTAAAATTTTTACTTCATTTGCAGAAACAAAAAAGTATTTACCAGCACAAAAAACAACTGTGATTGGTTCCCCTATTAGAAAAGAAATACTTAACGGCTCTAAAGACAAGGGGAGAGAATTTCTTGGTTTTACTAATGATCGTCCAATTTTAACTATCATGGGTGGAAGTTTAGGGGCAAAAAAAATTAATGAGGTCGTCAGAAATTCATTAAATCTGCTGGCTGAATCTTTCCAAATTGTCCATTTATGTGGGAAAAGCAATATCGATACTAATTTCGTTATGACTCCTGGATATCGTCAATTTGAATATGTCCATGAAGAGTTGCCTGATATACTAGCTGCTACGGATATCGTTTTAACAAGAGGTGGTTCAAATGCAATTTTTGAATTTTTAGCATTAAATATCCCAATGCTAATCATACCTCTAGGATTACATCAAAGTAGAGGAGATCAAATCTTGAATGCGCAAGCCTTTCAAGAAAAAGGATACTCCCTTACGTTGGAAGAAGAAAAACTAAATAGTGAAACGTTGATTAAATCCCTCGATACACTTTATAAAAAAAGGGAGGATTTTCAAAGAAATATGAAAAAACAGCAAAACGGAGATGCTATAAAAACCCTTTTAGTGGAAATTAATAAATGTTATAGATGAATTTTGAATTGGCTATTAAAAACAGCAGAAGTTTTATACTTTACTGCTGTTTTTTAATGAAAACCACACTATAACGAAAGTAAATATTGTTTAATCATATTCCGAATGAGTGGACTTAGTCCCTCTGGTAATTCATTGACTTTGAAAAACTTTGCTTCTAACGTTTCCTTGCTGTCTATTTTTATCGTGTCATTTTTAATATCCTTTGTCACATAGGCAATCGTAACTGGATAGAATTCATCACCATTCGGTAATGTAACATGATGCTGTTTTCCCGAAAAAACACCTACTAAATCAAGATTCCCCACTTCTATTCCCGTTTCCTCAAATACTTCTCTTCTTCCCGCTTCTTCAGTTGATTCTCCTAATTCCATGAAGCCGCCTGGAACTCCCCATACTCCGTCGGAACGCTTTTGCAATAAAATTTGATCTTTGTCATTGATGACTGCAACAGCAACTCCAACTAGAATTAACGGTTGATTTCCGACAATTTTACGCAAATTTTCAATATATCCCATACTGACCTCCAAACACTATAGTTTTATCAATAGTCAATATATTTCGATATATCTAGAAAATTCTCCTTCTTTTTTCAACCTGAAAACCGTATATTAATTAATACACATCCTTAAATTAGGGCCAAAAGGAGTCACTTAACAGAACATTCATGAATAAGGTTACATTTAATCCAGTCATCATGAATTTTAATACATTGCTTTACTCCATCTAGATGCGTAATGATTCCGGTCACATCATTAAATTCCTTTTCATGAAAATAACTGATTTTGATTTCCAAGTTTTCCTTAAAAGCCTGTAAAAGAATCCGATTAATTTCTTCTTGTTTTTGTTCATCAACGACCGGCATCTGTTCATGTTTCGATTCCATGCTTCGATGAATAATGGCATCCCGATGTTCCATCAGCATCATTCGACTACTTTCCCATAAGCCATTTCCTTGTAGTTTTTTCATTTTATATGTCCTCCAATTTTTTGAGCTAAGAATTTTGCTTGCCCAGCTCGTGTTAATGAAGAGGCGAAAAAAATAGAGGTCTCTCCAAATTTTTGTTTGATTGTATCCATACTTTTTTCTAATGATAGTTGTCTTTCTCTATTTTCGAACAAGGACAGCTGCAAACGATCATCTGTCTGAAATTGACTAAGTGATACGAATACCTTCCGGACAGGAAGCTCATTCCAATGCTGATGAAAGAGCATTTTAGCCGTTTCAAATACCTCACTCGTTAGACAGGAAGGGTGCTGTAACTTCTTTTGTCGATGAAATCCAGTTGGCTTTTTAAAATCAGCTCCTTGCACACCAACATGAACAACTGTCCCCATATACCCCTTATAACGGCTTCTTTGACAAATCAAGGAAGAGAGTTCTAAAAGGACTACCTCAATATCTTTTGCTTCATAATAGTCAATCGGAAGAGTGGTTTGGCGTCCTATTCCTTTTTGCAAAGAAAATGCATCTGGAGTAACCGGGGAATAATCAATGCCATTAGCCGTGGACCATAAGACTTGGGCCAAAACATCACATTTTTTACCATGATACTTTTGTAACCTCTTCTTTAGATCAGCTATATTGGTTTTCGCTACATCACCGATAGTTCTTAAACCAATTTGATGAAGATGGTAAAGTGTTTTGGAACCAACACCGAACATTTTATCAGGTGCTAAAGGCCACAAATACTCGGTTATATTCTGTTTCGTTAATTCAAAAATTCCATCCGCATTTTTCTTAGCAAAGTTGTCACAGGCCATCTTCGCCAAAACCTTATTTTCCCCAATACCGATCCGCATATATATGCCTGTTTGAATGAGAATTCGTTTTTGAATATGACGCGCCATATCTTGAGGCGATTCAAAAAAGTGAAGAGAGGCAGTGACATCCAAAAACTGTTCATCAATCGAGAAGGGCTCCACAAGATTCGTATATGATTCCAGAATAGAAGTAATCTGTAAAGAAATATTTACATACTCCTGCATTCTTGGTTGAATCGCTACCAGCTGAGGACATTTATCGAATGCTTCGCGAAGTGATTCTGCAGTGGAAACACCGAAGCCTTTAGCAATTGGGCAAGCTGCCAAAATAATTCCACTGCGCCTTTTCGGGTCTCCAGCGACCGCTAATGGTTTCTTGGCATATTGAGGGTGGGTAGCCTTTTCTACTGAAGCATAAAATGACTGACAATCAGCTAAAAAAATTACTTTTTTTTTCATAATTAATCAATCTCCGTTAAATCAATTTTTAAGTACTCACTGAGAATGATAGTAATTTGGGCATGAATAAAACCGTGTAGTAAACTAATCTCATGTTCGTACCCTCTACATAGAAATTGAGTAAATAAGCCGTTAGACTCATGTTGTTGGGATAAAATCTTAATCCCTCTTTGTTTCATTTGCTTTTCTAATTCTTTTAACTCCCTTTTTATTGCACTTCCTATAGATTTGAGGTGAGCGTTATATACTAACCACATATGTAATTTATTTTTTTGTAATACAGCTAGGTCTTGGTCTAAAGATTTTAGTAAAATAGGAAGAATAATAACCCTCTTAACCAATTCAATTTCCTTGAATTGCAGATAAGGTGCGGAAGCCATGAAAGAATCACTCCTATAGAAAAGAACGTTTGTTTCTATTTTATGCTTATAATAACAGAATATACGTTCGTATTCAATGTGTGAAAATTTTCCAATGTTCATTTGATTAAAACGGAGGTTTATGAGATGTGTGGACGCTTTACTCTAACAATTACGTTTGAAGAATTAGTAAAAAGATATGAGATTGAAAATCAAGAAATCCCTTTTCATCGCCCTAGATATAATGTGGCCCCCATGCAGCAAGTGCCAGCGATAATCAATGATGGAAGTAAAAATCGTCTAGGAGAACTAAGATGGGGGCTAGTTCCATCTTGGGCCAAAGATGATAAATTTGCTGGAAAAACGATTAATGCAAGAGGGGAAACTTTGCTAGAAAAACCATCCTTTAAGAATTTAATATATCGAAAAAGATGTATCATCCCCGCAGACTCCTTTTTTGAGTGGATAAACGTGGAAGGGCAAAAAAGACCGATACGATTTTTGAAAAAAGATTACAGTATTTTTAGTATGGCAGGGCTTTATGATACTTGGATTAATCCAATAACAAGAGAAAAACTGAGCACATGCACAATAATTACAACCACTCCGAATAAACTTGTTTCACAAGTCCATGATCGGATGCCTGTTATTCTGAAGAAAGAGGATGAACAAACATGGCTTCAAAGAAATGAAGTAGATATGAAAGAATTATTGAGATTAATCATGCCTTTTCCTACAGAAGAAATGCAGGCATATCCTGTTTCCACACTCGTTGGAAATGTTAAAAATGAAGGACTAGAATGCATTGAAAAGATCAAAATATAAAATGTTATTTTACCCCTAAAATGAAAAACAAATATAGAATATGATGAACTACAGCGAAAAGTTAAAAAGCTGATAGAACACAATCCATCAGCTAATCTACATGATATTATCAATAACATTGTGCATGAATACTTAACGAATTAAACTAAAGAAATCTTATTTCCCATCCAGTTCGTACATTCCATTTTGAATCATATAATGCTCCATTGCCTGATTCAGCCATTCTTCCTCCTCTTTTGTATATGGTGATGGAGCCATTTTCTCTAGCTCATCTGTGTCTATCGATTCTAAGTCAGCAAACGCATACATGGCCTCATCGCCTACAAAAGAAAGAGTCATCTTCATTTGTTTATCAACCATTGCCTGTACTTCCGGATCATCAAAGGGTCTTCCAACAAGGCGTTTTACTTCCTTCGAAAATTGAATGAATTCCTTATCCAACGCAAGCTTGTCTTCTTCTGTCTTATTAAAAAGATGTTCAATAACTTCTTCAGTTGTATGCTGCTCCAACCAGAGACGTTGATCCTTTTCTGTTTGAATATTATTAATTAAGCTCATTAAGATTGTGCTATCTACCTCACCCTCTTCCTCAAGTAAAGTAATCGTTCGATTAATTGCTGTTAATGCAGCATCGATATGTTCTTTTTTCTCCTCGAGGGTCCTTTTTTGCAGTTGTAATGTATCATTGAGGCTAATATCGAAGCTAGATAGATTCATCATCTCTGAAATTTGTTCAAGACTATAACCTAAGAATTTGAAGCATACTATTTTTTGTAATGCCAATACATCTTGATCCGTATAAAGTCGATGCCCTGAACTAGGATTCTTATCAGGTTTTAATAATCCGATTTCATCATAATAATGTAGGGTTCGTATAGATGTTCCAGTTCTTTCGGAAAACTCTCCGATTGAATATGTTTTGCCCATTTTGTCCTCCTCCTTTAAAATTCCAATTTTAACTTTCACCACGTGGTTACGTTAATCATACATCCTCACGTTACTGGAGGTGCAAGGGGGAAATGCAGCAACAATGAAAATTAACAAAGCTTAAATTCTCGGTGAGGCGATTCACACCTATGCACATCACCATTTTCCAAGTTTTCACTCCCGGTGAGGCGATTCACGCTCTTGCGCATCACCATTTTCCAGGTTTTTACTCTCAATGAGGTGATTCACGCTCTTGCACATCACCATTTTCCAAGTTTTCACTCCCGGTGAGGTGATTCACACTCTTGCGCATCACCATTTCCCAAGTTTTTACTCCCAGTGAGGTGATTCACGCTCTTGCACATCACCATTTTCCAAGTTTTTACTCTCACTGAGGCGATTCACGCTTTTGCACATCACCATTTTCCATGTTTTTACTCTCGATGAGGTGATTCGCGCACTTGCACATCACCATTTTCCATGTTTTTACTCCCGGTGAGGCGATTCACGCTCTTGCACATCACCATTTTCCATGTTTTTACTCCCGCTGAGGCGATTCGCGCTCTTGCACATCACCATTTTCCAAGTTTTTACTCTCACTGATGCGATTCACGCCCATATACATCACAACCACCTAGTTTCTTACATTCCATAATAAGATTGGTGCCTATTCACATCACTATTCCCCTATTTATTTACAGCGAATAAGATGACCAGACCTTTTAATAGTTACAGCTCCCCGCCATCCTGTTTCATCCAATGATTCACCCATTGTTTCATTCTTTCAAAATCAGCATCAGATCGTTTTCCTACTAAGTCCCGCTCCATCCGAAGCCCAGCCCATGCATTAAATAATGATAAAGAATCAATTTCCCCAGCTGTTGCTGAATAACCTTCAAGCCAGCCTTTTTCGAAATCCAAAAGAATATTTTCAAAGCTTGGACCAAGTCTTGGTCCTTCCAAACGAAGTATGGACAGAGTTCGTGCTATGTCAAAGCGTGCATCCCCAGTTGAAGCATTATTCCAATCAATGACCGCTGTAACCTGTTGTCCATCTGTTAGAACATTAAGTGGGTGAAAGTCTAAGTGGAGTAAAGAAGATGGTATGCAACTTTTTCCCTGTATTTTATTAAAAACAGCTATTTCAGCTTCACCCTTAGGTTTTAGCCAATCTGATTCCGTATTAATAACAAAGTCTTCGATGGAAATCTTATGTATTGCAGCTAAGACTTTCCCGCATTCAACACCTAATCTATATGCGATTTCTGGTTGCTCCTGAAGTTCTTGAAGAAGCGTATGACCTGTTGCCCATTCCATTAACATCACGGTATAGTCCTCACACAAAATTACCGAAATAACTCTTGGAACCTGTATACCTTGTTCACCCACAAATTTAATAATTCTTTCCTCACGAAGAAATTGCTCATGTCTATCCCTTGGTAATATACGCAATGCAAAGCAAGAACCTCCTTTCGTCTCAATCCTCCAAACAGAGCTATCTTCTCCGCCTAAAACCTCCGAATAAGAGGTAAAAGAATGTATCCCCACTTCAAATAAAATTTTCTCCAGATTCATAAGTCTCTCCTTTGCACTTAAAATTCCTTATACTCTACTATTTCTAGTAAAAAATAATGAATCCTTTATCAAAAATAAAAAGCGTTCCCCATGACAGAGTAACGCCTTCTATGTACAATCAATTTTACTTCTTAAAAAACGCCTTACCCCCAACCTTTTCGACAAGCCTAGGAAAAAGGGTATAAAACACGCTCCCCGCATTCATCCAGCCTGGTAGATTAAGCTCCCGCTTTGAAGTAAGCATGGCTTTTACAATTTTCCAAGCTACTTTATCTGGGTCCAACATGAATTTATCAACATTTTTAGCATAATTCCCTGATTCATCAGCAATGTCAAAAAAACGGGTTCGAATTGGGCCAGGATTTACCGCGGTTACATGTATATTTGTTTCCATTAGTTCAAGTCGCAAACTATTTGTGAACCCTAGAACCGCATGCTTTGTTGCCGAGTACACACTTGATTTTGGTGTAGCAATCTTGCCAGCCTGTGAAGCGATATTAATCACATGACCAGAATTTTGCTCAATCATACGCGGAAGCACCATTTTTGTACAGGCTATTAGTCCAAAAACATTTACCTCAAACATGCTTTTCATTCGATCAAGATTAGCATCGACAACATTTTCAAAGACGCCAAATCCAGCATTATTAACAAGGACATCAATTGTTTGAAACCGATCCAATATCTCAGTAAATACAGCTAAAACACTCTTAGTGTCACTAACATCAACCTGATAAAAAAAGCAATCGTTATTGTACCGGTTCTTTATGGCCTCTGCAATGCTAGCTAATTGATCATATCTGCGAGCTAACAGAATCGGAGTTGCCCCTTGCTCAGCAACTAAATAAGCAATTCTCTCACCAATCCCGCTGGAAGCACCTGTTATAATAACGTTCTTGCCCTTAAGTCTTTCATTCATGTGCATTGTCACCTCAAAAATTTCTCCACCTAAACATGATAGATAAATTGTCCATCAGATACGTTAATCTTAATTTCCCCTAATTCCTCCAAGAAGTCAAGCTGGCCAATTGTTTCTGACATTGTAAGAAGAGGTTCCTTCGCAAAAATCTTTGGGAATAACTGCATACAGGTTTCAAACGCAGTCATTGGTTTTTCGCGGATCATTGTTAGAACATGATAGGCTCGTTCTTTCTGAGCACCTAATCGTTTGTGAATAAGTTCATGTGCGTGTAAAATGTCATCACCATGTCCAGTAACTACCACTGAAATATCTAGTTCCAATAGTTTTTTCAATGAATCATTGTATTGAAGCAACGGCTTAGGTCTTACAGTTTCACCAAATTGTGGCGGTTCTAACAAAGGATTAGGTGAAATCTTAGCCAGCAACTGATCTCCACCGATGACAAGTCCATCTCTCTCACGATATAAAACGATATGGCTCTGTGCATGTCCTGGCGTTTCGATAATCCTCCATTCAGACAATCCAGAAATCACATCCCCTTCTACAACTGCTGTCGTTAACGAACGATGGCAACCGTAGCGAAGTGTTTTTCTAATATCCGTAACATACTTAACAAACCCTGGCTCAATTCCTAACTGGGTAAAAAGATCTACAAAAAACTGCTCATTACTAGTGAAAAACTGCTCATCTTGACTAATCCAGGGTTGATTTTTAGGATGACCTATGATCGGTAAGTCTTCTCTAAAATAATCAAGTAAACCGACATGGTCCGGATGATGGTGTGTAATCACTGCTTGTTCAATATCTGATGGTACATAGCCCAATTCCTTAAGTTGACTAATTAAACTTTGCCAAGCTTCATTTGTCTTTACACCCGCATCAACTAAAGTCAACACATCTCCTTTGATTAAGTATGCATTAACATCCCCTACTGGAAAGGGAGTTGTAAACGTAAATTTAAAAACATCTTGTGAAATCGTCATAATTATGAAATTCTCCTCTTTACTATTGTTATATAATCAATCCACAATAATTTTCATAGATATAATTTTAGTTTACATCTATTTTTCATATTTGTCATTATATTCAAATAATTTATAACTTATGTGTATAAAATTATTATTTAATTCTTACACTTCAACACTTGACAATACAATCAATCCAATGCATAATGACTAACAATATCTAAATACAACAAGCGAAGAATAGGACTAATAAATCAATTAATGGCAAGAAGAGAGTGAGATTCACCGGCTGAAAGATCTCATAGCCCCCTTAATGATTGAACCTACCTACGAGCTGTTAGGCAAACCTAACCGTCCCCCACGATACGGGTTCGAGAAGAATAAAATGTGGAAGAACTTCCTCATTTTATTAACAAAGGTGGTACCGCGGATCCATTCCGTCCTTTTATTAGGATGGAGTGGATCTTTTTTATTTTAAAAAAAACGGAGGGATTATGATGGAAAACAAACAAAAGGTTGTGTTTGTAGGTGCTGGCTCAATGGCAGAAGCGATGATTTCAGGTATGTTACAAAAGGAGCTATTTGCACCCAGTCAGATCACTGTGATCAATCGCTCCAATACTGAACGAATCGACTATTTACAAATGACATACGGCATTCATACAACGCAAAATAAGGAGATCACTCTTAAGAATGCCGACATTATGATACTAGCCATGAAACCTAAAGATGTTGTCGAAGGAGTTACAAATATAAGGGAGTTCGTGAACAGTCGACAATTAATTATTTCTGTTTTAGCTGGTGTCGCAACAACAACAATTACTGATTTGCTTCAGACAAAAGTAGCTGTTATCCGAGCGATGCCAAATACATCTGCAACTATTGGAAAATCGGCAACTGCTCTATCTGTTGGAAAATATGCAACCGAAGAAGACCTAAATATTGCACATCAACTATTTACGACAATTGGTATTGTGACAACGGTTGCCGAAAAAGATTTACATGCTGTTACAGGTCTTTCTGGTAGCGGTCCCGCTTATGTATATTATTTAGTCGAAGCAATGGAAAAGGCCGCAGATGAAATCGGCTTAGAAAAGAAAATTGCGAAGGAATTAATATTACAAACAATTATTGGAGCTGCGGAAATGTTAAAGACATCGACGAAGCAGCCTGCCATTTTACGCAGAGAAGTCACAAGTCCTGGTGGTACAACGGAAGCTGGGATTAAAGTACTTGAACAATTTCACTATCAAGAGGCAATGATCTCATGCATTAAACGGGCTACAACTAGATCATCCGAATTAGGTGAAGCGTTAACCCAGTCCACTGCTTCACAGGATTAAGAAAGCTCCCCAAATCCAAAAGTATGTTTTACCATAAAAACTAACATGATTAAATTTTTACTCCCAACCCAGGCATGAAAATGGTTAA
>NZ_JAKTTI010000060.1 GCF_022427965.1 Fredinandcohnia quinoae
TTTTCATGCCTGGGTTGGGAGTAAAAATTTAATCATGTTAGTTTTTATGGTAAAATTTTGATGATATTTTTGGAATATTATGTTAGTTTAGAGTGAGAAGCTATCGAACGAAGCAGGTTTTAAAGAAATGGGGGGAGATAAAATGTTATGGGGAACTATTATCCTATGGATTATTGGTTTATTAATTTTGTACTTCGTAATCTTCACTGCAGTAAAAGATGGAATTGATAAGTCAGAGGTAGGTCAATTAATAATAAAGAAGTATGGCATTAAAGATGAAATTGTTCTGGTAAGTAATGATGATATTGAAAAAGAATTAGAGGATGAATTTAAGAAATAATGTTAGTGGTTGTTTAATTTATGGGGTAGGATCATTTCAAAAGGGTAAATATTTTGTTAAATAATTCCGAAAGCTATTCTAAATCGTATACAAAGTATAAAGTGAAGGAAGTCTACGAACTATGACTTTATTAGGTACTTTACTTGTTGTAATAGCGTTTTATGTATTTAGGTTTTTTTTCGATTCAAACGATAAGAATAGGACAAAAAAGGAAATTGTTTTCGATATTGTAATTACTACTATATTAATCTATGTTGTATCCAAAATCCTTTCATATCTGGCTGACCTTTGAGACAGTGTATAGTTCAAGACTTCTATTGTAATTAACGGGAAGGAAAAGAAGTTATATATTAATTAGTAAAATGTTGGAGGGGGGATTTTCTCGTGAAATCCGTTTAGGATGCTTTACTTGAAAAGGTGTAGTTGAAGTTCTTGAAAAGTCTTTCCAGCAAACTCGATGAGTGAAACTGTTGAATATGAAGTGGAGCACATTTAAACGAACGTTTATCTAATGCAATGAAAAAAGGTCATGGTATTAATGAATAATACCTGTTATTTATTAAAATAAGAACGTATGTATGGTATAATATAAAGGTAAACAGAATAGCGTGTTCAAGGGTGGTCAGCACATTAAGTTCCCCAACTTAGTTTCGACATAATCGAATCTACCTTACTTTTCACAAATATTTGCGAAAAGGGGAAGGAGATGATGCTGATGTCTACATTTGAGGCATTGGTGCTTATGATTAGTTTTTCAACTCTAATCGTATCAGTGATCAGTTTGGCATTTACTTTCACAAGAAAAAAGTAAACCTCCCCTTGAGCTTGCAGGCAAAAGGAAGGTTTACTTTCCAATAATAATGCTGATCGCCTTTGAAGCGATCTATCCTGTTTCATTAAGGCCGATTGATGTTACCAGCACCAATTGGTCTTTTTAGTATATTCATTTTCTAACTTAAGTATAACAAAGTATATAAGTACTATCAATACTTTACTTATTTGTATTGGGTAAGAGTTTATGTGTGATTGCTTTTAATAAATTGTTCTTCTAGGCTATCTACATCTATCCAGAAAATAATGAGCAGCAAAGTTTAATGGAAAATGTTAGAATATTAATAAAATTATTAAAACCAGAAGGTGAAATTGCATGCTATGTCACATAAGAGTACAAAAGTGAAAGAAGGCAATTATCTAAGATTAAATTTATATCAAAAATGGGGGAAGTAGCGAGATGTTTGAAAAGTTTAATTTTGACTTAATTTATCGTGAACGAGATGGTTTCACCCCACTAGTTGTAATGATGTGTGGGGTAGCCGGATCTGGGAAAACCACATTCTCACAACAATTAGAAAAAAGAGGTTTTGTACGTCTTTCTATTGATGAAGAAATATGGGCTACGAATGGCCGTTATGGAATTGATTTCCCTATTGAAAAAATTGAGGAATACAAGAATGAGGCAGAAAGGAAATTGCGTCATTATTTAATTAAGTTAATTCACGATAAACAACAGGTGGTTATTGACTTCAGTTTTTGGGAACGAGTAAGAAGGGACCAATATAAACAACTTATTGAAAAATCCGGGGGTAAGTGGAAACTTATTTACTTAAAAGTCCATCCTGATGATTTACGCGAACGGCTTAAGATACGAAATAAACGAGTTGATGCTAATGCGTTCCCTATTACCGAAGAAATTTTAACTTCCTACCTTAATGGTTTCGAAATACCAAAGGGAGAAGGAGAAATTGTCATTGAAAATTAGGACTATCAAACCATTATGACTACCATTATGACTTACTTATATTTCAATAGGGAGGTCCACGATGGATTAAGATATTTTTTTGTTGAAGTTAGCCAATTTTAGAAGTAGTAGGTCGGGTTTTTTAACAATATCAAAGATAAAATTATAAAATTTTTAGGGGGGATCCTTATGGGAAAAAATAAAAGTTGGAATCTTCTAGGTATTTTAAGTAATATTTTTCCTTTAATTAGTATTATTGCTTTATTATCTGCTTTATTAATTAAAAATAATGAAGAGTTAACGAATGATTTATTACTTGTTGCATTGTTTTCTATTGTACTTGGAGTACTTGTTGACATGATAAAGGGACTTAAAATGCAAAGATAGGTTTGAATTTGTTTATTATTTAATGAGTGAGTTGATCTAAGAAGGATTAAGGTAAGGAGTAAAAGGATGGATAAAACTTTACTTTATTTTATACTTATTGTGTTAATCATGTCTGGTTGTGGAGTTAATAATGAAACACCTACTTCCACAAATAATATAAATGTTCCCTTCAAAAAATCTTGGGAACCAGAGATCACTCAAACCAGTGAAGATGAAAAATTAAATCAACTAAGTAGAGAAGAAACGAATATCTCACAATTACCTCATGTTGTTAAAATATCTTTTACTCCTTTAGAATTTGAACCATTAGTGCCAGAAGTTATGAAGGTTAGTTTAGAACCTATACAATCTGTCCCATTAGGATCAATTAAAAATAAAAGCATAACGCTTCATGTCTATGATGTTACGGATCAAAATAGTATCTGCTCCGCATCATATCAAACAGTTTCACTTATCGAGTTTGATGGAAAGATCTATCAGTTACCCGACTGTACCTCTACTATTTTAAGAAAGGATGACACAGAAGTAGAAAATGCTGCTCATAGGTTACAACAACTTCAAATTAATGAAAATCAAAAACAAATCATTGTTGCTGGTGTTGAACTTGCTGCAAACGGTCCAGGGAGAACATTGTACATTGTATACGATCTAAATGTGAATGAACTTTTGTCATTTGAGGATTGGGGTAAATCGCTTGTTATTGATTTAGATAATTCTGGTGACTTAGAATTTGTTAATCAATCTCCGGGGCTACATATGCAATCTCCTAACGTTACAGTTTATCGGTGGGTAAATGGAAAAATTGAAAAAGGGATGGATTTAAAGAGAGTACTCGAAATAACAAATCATTCTCAAAATGAGGTTTTGTTAGTATCAAATGATCAAAATTTCATATTTGAAGTTAACTTACTAACAGATATGGAAACACAAACGTATGAAAGTATAAGGTATAAATTTGAAAGCGGAAATCTTCGAAAGATAAAGTAATCTTTTATTATCTTATCGAGTTCAGATTGAGGTGAATTTGCAATTAAAATCTTATTTGTTTGTAGTAAAAATAGATGGCGCAGTCCCACGGCTGAAAAGATATTCCATGGCAAGCATGGCTATGATGTTAGATCTGCTGGAACTGAGAAGGGTGCAAGAATAAAAGTTACCCAAGGACATATTGGGTGGGCTGACATTATATTTGTAATGGAAAAAAAACACTTGCAACGTCTAAAAGACACTTTTAGTATAATGCTCTCTGATAAAAAGGTTATTAATTTAGATATTCCTGACGATTACGTGTTTATGGATGAGGAACTAATTGATATTTTAAAAGCAAGAGTTTCTGATTATTTAGACGTATGAGGATAGCTAAGATCTATAATTTAAATTTTAATAATGACAATAATCTTTCTGTATTGCTTTCAAATGGAAAGAATTAAGGTTTGTTTTCATCGTCAAACACCATTAAATATGGAATATCTTGATCTGGGAAAATAAATTGTTACTTCAACTAGACGTTGAACGTATAGCTATTAAGGTTAATAAGGTTAATTTGAAAAATGAAAGGGGAGTTAATAATTAGAAAGCGAAATAAGGTTATTTATAGCGAAATTCAAAGGGTTTCGATTGAGTTTTTTTTTGAAAAAGATATTGATGGGGAGGAATAATGGTTGCTTTCAGCGCTATTTCAAATTGTATTTATTCAATTGGTTATGCCCATTGTTTTTCTCTTAGCCCTACTGTATGAGAAGGATAATAGTAAGTTCGAATGGATCTTTAAAATGTTGGCTACTGTTATGATTATTGGTTGGGTATTTCAAACTGGACGATGGGACTGGGTTAGTTATTACATACGATACATATTAATACTTTTGTTTTTCATTTGCCTTTACTTTTCTTGGAAGAACGTAAAAGAGCTACCTTTATATATTAAACAAACGCGAAAACAAAAAATAAATATGAGTATTTATGCATTTCTTCTTATCGTTTTTGGTTTCTTTAATGGAAGTGCTTTGACTGGATATTCTACTCAACAACAAGAAATTGAATTAGCCTTTCCTTTAAAGGATGGTACTTATTATGTTGGTCAGGGCGGTAGCCACACTCAACTGAATTACCATAATGCTTACGAACCCCAACAGTTTGCTATGGATATTGTAAAGCTGAATAAATTTAGCGTTCGAGCGACTGGTTTTTACCCGAAAGAATTAGAAAAATACGCAATTTATGGAGATATGCTCTATAGTCCATGTGAAGGCGAAGTGCTAAAGTCTAGAAATCATCTACCTGACATGACACCTCCTGAAATGGATGAGGATCACCCAGAAGGAAATTATGTTGCAATATCCTGTGATGATAAAAATGCCGTTGTCTATATCGCACATATGCAACAAGGCAGTGTAAAAGTAGTAGAAGGAGACAGTGTTAAGAAGTTGGAACCCATTGGTCTGGTTGGGAATTCCGGTAACACCAGTGAACCTCATTTACATATTCACGCTGAAATAAACGGAGTGGGTATTCCAATTCAATTTAATGGTGAATTTTTTATCAGGAACAATTTGATAAGATAGATTGATTGCTTATCCAATAGAACAATCCAGAGGTGATAGGATGTCCGTAAAAGGGATTAATCATTTGTTATTTTCAGTGTCTAATTTAGAGGACTCAATTGAGTTTTATAGAAATGTGTTTGCAGCTAAGTTGTTAGTTAAGGGTAGAAGTACTGCATATTTTGATTTAAATGGTATGTGGCTGGCACTTAATGAAGAGAAAGATATTTCCCGTAATGAAATTCACCAATCCTACACACATATAGCTTTTTCAATTGAGGAAACAGATTTTGATAATATGTATCTTAAACTACAAAAATTGAATGTAAACATTTTGTTGGGGCGTTCAAGAGACGAAAGAGATAAAAAGTCTATTTATTTTACTGACCCAGATGGGCATAAGTTTGAATTTCATACGGGTAGTTTACAAGATCGGTTGAATTATTACAAAGAAGCAAAATCACATATGCGGTTCTATAATTAAATTTTTTCCTAATACAAATAAATGACTCTTAGTAGGAAAAGAGAAATAATACAGGAAATTAAATAAATAAACGCGCCATATAAGGAGGAAAAAAGGATGTCATTTCCAACGCATATTGTAGCTGCGGGTGGGTTTGTAGAAGATGAAGAAGGAAAGATTCTTTTAGTGAAAACTCGTGATGGTGGCTGGGTATATCCCGGTGGACAAGTAGAAGTTGGAGAAAATCTGATGGATGCTTTAATCCGTGAAATAAAAGAAGAAAGTGGAATCTTTTGCTTGTTCAAATAAATGAAGCATGTTAGCCGATAATATCCCTTCATTTTTTACTATTAAATAATTGGAATGTACGTTCGAACGGAGGGGTGAATTGTTAAAAAATGAAGAAGATGTAATAAAAATTATCAAAGAAGATGTTGAAATGATGGAGATATTAAAGGCTGTAAAATCATTAGATTTACCAGATTGGTGGATATGTGCGGGCTTTGTACGCGCTAAAATATGGGATACATTACATGGTTTTAGCGAAAGAACGAATCCACCAGATGTTGATGTTATTTACTTTGATAATGAAAATATTGATGAATTAACAGAAAAGTGCTTAGAAGGTAAATTAAGAAGGATTATTCCTGATATTCCTTGGTCTGTGAAGAATGAAGCAAGGATGCACGTTGTAAACAATATTTCACCTTATTCCTCATCTGTTGACGCAATATCAAAATTCCCAGAAACAGCAACTACTCTTGGAGTGAAATTAAATAAGAATGAAGATGTAATTTTAACTGCTCCTTGTGGAATTGATGATGTTATCAATTTGGAAGTAAAGCCAACTACTTATTTTACTGAAACTAAAGAAAGGGCTGCAATTTACGAGGATCGAATAATTAAGAAAAATTGGAAGTCTATCTGGCATATGATAAAAGTCTACCACACCTAAATCTTGTAAACTGACGAATGCGCTGATCTAATTAGGATTAAGGCACCTTTTGATTAAGTTCTTAATTAAAAATCGTTCTAGTTCAACAAATATTTCTGTTGTTTTTTAATAGACTTAGAGGAAATATGGGGTGATACAAGGATGATAGCAGTATTTCTAGACAGGGATGGGACAATTGGAGGTACTGGTGGTGGAATTCATCCATTTGATTTTTCTATGTATGATTTTGCCCCGAAAGCTATAAAAACACTGAATGATTTAGAAGTAAAAGTATTTCTTTTTACAAACCAAACGAGAGTAGGAAGAGGGTATTATACCGAAGACGAATTGATTAAGGGATTTAAGATGATGGATGAAGAACTTGCGAATCATTCCGCTTTTCTAGATGGTATTTACTACTGTCCACATAAGCCCGAAGACGGATGTGAATGCCTAAAACCCAATATCGGATTATTACTAAAAGCTAGAGAAATGCATAATTTAAACCTTGAAAAATGTTATGTTGTGGGTGATACGGGAGGTTCAGATATGCTAGCTGCAAACAAAGCAGGAATGAAAAAGGTATTAGTGAAGACAGGATGGGGAGAGGGATCGCTGACTAAGTATCGGTCTGAGTGGGATGAAGTTGAACCTGATTATATTGCAGACAATCTATTAACTGCAGTAAGTTGGATAGCAAATGATTTAAATAATAATAAAGAATAAATGTTTATCAAACTAAAGATCAGGTTTAAGAAGTAGTATTATGATTCGTTTATATTTTACATAATATTCAATAGTTTCGAGAGCTAAATGTATATTATTGAAATAATACAAGTAAAGGAGTTGGTAGCATTGAAAAAAATATTTTTAATCGGATTGCTTGTATTGCTATCTGCGTGTTCATCAAAGGTTGCTTCGAGTGGAATGGAAACGATTACAGACAATGATACTAAACCAAAGGTTGAATTAGTAGAACCTTATGAAAGCTCGTTGTTATTGGAATGGCATATTGACAATATGGATAGAGGTGACCACGATTATGAAACATCGTCTCATCCTGATTTAGTCGTTGACCCTAATGACAAAAATGTAAAGCGAGGGGATGTTATTTACTTCAAATCACCCGACTTCACAATCGACAGCAACCCCAACTTCAATATGCCTGAGTTTTACATCTCAAGGGTTGTTGGTCTAGAGGGAGAAACGGTAGAGATTAAAAATGGTCAAGTATTTATCGATGGTAAAAAACTAGATACTTTTTATTCTGCAGCATTAAATAGTGGAATGGGACAAGAAGAATATTTCGAAAAAGTTGAACCTGCTAATAGAGGGGAAGAAGAATCTTGGAAGGAATATTTTGCGACCACTATGGAACCTATAAAAGTTGAAAAAAACACTGTATTTGTCTTGGGAGATAACTGGTGGAGAAGTGCCGATAGTAGATATTTTGGGGTCTTACCAATGGAAAATGTTGAGGGAAAAGTTTTAGGATACAAGAAATAAAAATTAAATAATGTTATTAATGCAGATTCCTAATTACACAAAATGGTATGTTATGACGTAGTTCCCTTGCTGAAAAGATATTCCTGACGATTACAAGGAGACCTAATTGATATTATAGAAGAAAGGGTTTCTGATTATAAGGACGTATAAGAGTAGTGAAGGACTATGGTTTAAAGTTCAATAATGCCAAGAATTCTTCAGTATTTCCCTTAAATGTTAAGAAATAAGGTTTATTTTCATCGTCAAACACCATTAAATATGGATTTTCTTGATCTGGAAAAATAAGTATTACTTCATCTACAAGGTCATTAAACCATCGGTTTCTCACGATAATATTAGGTTCTAAAGGAATTCGTATCATAAATCCTTTATTGGGAATAGGATTGTATTTAACATATACTCCTGTAATACCTTCAAGAAAATTCTCTACTTTTTGTTGTAAATCTGTATTTATTTGTATATATTTTACAACCTTACCTTGATTAATATCGAATATTTGAATTTGTTGATTAGTTTGTGCACTAGCATATGAAGAAATTATTTGGAAAATAAAGATGTTTAGTAAAATTTTTTTTATCAAACGTACCACCTCAATAGTATTGTTCCCAAAAAATAACGAGGTATTTAATTACTAAAATAATAATGGGATCACCTTCTTTTATAGCTACATTTCTTCCATTTATCGATTTCAAATATAGGTATAAGGATAATGATATGGCATAGAAGTTTAAGGTCCAATAGTTTAAGGTTCAATAATGCCATGAACCTTAAACATGTTTCTATAAGTAGGTGCTGAACTATTTAATTGACGGAATCAAAAGTCGCTTTCCTTTCATTAGGGAAACGGCTTTTTATGTTTTTTTAATAATTTTTAATAATTCTTAAAATGCTGTTGACTATTCAGTTGAACTGTATTATCTTATTACTAAGTTGAACTATACAGTCAAACTGAATAAAGGGTGAGGAAATGAAACATAAATTATTACCGTTGTCTGAAACCATGCATTATATTTTATTAGCTTTGCGTGAGCCTCTACATGGTTATGCCGTAATGCAGAAGATCGAAAAGATAAGTAACGGTTCTGTAATTTTAGCAGCTGGTACATTATACGGTGCAATTGAAAACTTGAATAAGCATGGTTGGATTGAACCTGTCGGAGAGTTAGGCCGGAGAAAAGTTTATTTGATAACTGCGGAAGGAAGCGTAATATTGAAAAAGGAACAAAACAGGTTATTGCATATTTTATCCTTATACGAAGGAAGTGAATCGAATGAAGAAATTTAAGATATTTTTTGATATTGAAAAAGAGGAGCAATGGCTGAACGAGCAATTACAAAAAGGCTATCGCTGTACAAATATTAGTGGATTAGGAATCTACACTTTCAAAAAAACCGACAAGAGATATGTGATGCGACTAGATTATCAAGATTTTTTATCAAAGAAAAAGTCTAAAGATTATAAAGGGTTATATGAAGACTTCGGTTGGATGTATATAAATGGCCCTTGGCTTGGTGGAATTCGCTATTGGCAAAAAGAAGATGATGATCAAAATGAAATCTTCTCGGATCGCCAATCAAAGAGTAATTATTATAAAAGATTGATGGGTTATTCATGTGGTTTAGGTATAGTATTATTGTCATGTTCTTTTATGATTTACAAGGATTCTAGTTTATATGTAGCCGAAGGTCTGTGGAGTATGGAAGGTGCATTATTTTGGAAAGCGTTTTTATTTGAAACACCATTTGCGATTTTGAGGTTGCTTCCCGCCCTTATGGTTGTTTTCTTTTTTAGCAGTTTCTATAAAGCTTATCGTAAGTATTCAATATTAAAAGAATCATGAGGTCATTGAATCCAATTCATTATTTAACTAAACGGCGATAATCTAAGCAGGATTATCGCTATTCCCGTTGAAGTTATTGTTTAAGGTGAAGTTATATTTAATAAGAAAATATGAAATTGTTTTATAAATAAATGGGGGACTTGGATGATACTAAGAAAATTTTTAGGAGCTGTTTTAACAACTCTTTTAACTGGATTATTTTTTACGCTTTTTTTTGAAATAATGGATGGTTTTGTTAATTTATTTGCTGCACTTGCTATTCTTCTTGTAAGTGCAGCTCCATTTATATTTCTTCTTGGATTACCAGTATCTATCTTATCTGATTTTCTAACAAAGAAATTAGACGGCAAACAAAGGTATAAAAAGGCATTTTTGATTCATATGATCTTGGGTCTAATTATTGGATTAGTTCTTTCTTTCTTTTTTGAGCATTTAATTTTAGTTGTATTAACATTAATAGCCGCATTACTATTCTGGATTATTGATGAGATTTTGAGGAAGAAATTTAGACGTACTGAAAAATAATTGTTCAAAGAGTGGCTGTAATGGAACAAGAAGGTTATCTAAATGTTATCAAAATAAACTAATGATAATTAGAGTTGTATATTTGGTTGGAAATTAATAAGCTTACGGTGGAGTTTTAACAAGGAAATTGACTCTCGTGGGGGAGAATGCTATTGAAACAAGCTATTGGCGTTATAGTTATGTTAATTATATTTTGTATGGCTGGTTGTGATCGTAATGACAACGTAATAAAAGAGCAGCAGGATCAAATAATAGAGTTAGAGGATAGAATTGTTGTTCTTGAAGACATCTTAAATGAAAAACAAAAAATAATTAATAACCAGAATAAAGAGTTTTCATATTTAAATGGATTTACAAAAGAGGAATTAGAAGCCTATGAACTTTTTTCTAAAGCAAAAGATACACAATATCTAATAGGTCTTTCTCCAGTGAAGATCGTGTTGATTTATTATCATTCAGTAGTCATTGATGATGTTGAGGCAATTTATTCACTAATATATGATGATGGTACTTTACCTGACCAATCAACCTTTAGACAAAAATATTATAAAGGAAGTCTGAGTAAATACGATCTGGAAAACACAATCGATTTTAGATACTACAATTCTATTAAAATGAGAGAAGATAATAAAACTGAAAATACAGTTGCAGTCGAAATGAGTGTTATTTTCGGTCAGTTTCAAGCAACAAACCTGTATGAATTGAAAAAGGAAAACGAAATATGGAAAATGAATATCTTACATTTGATGAAGTAATTTAAAATGAAATTTCAATCAGTGGGGGATTTACTGCCAGTTAATACGGGATAAAAAGTTTCAATGTATGGGAGGGATTGTTAATGGAGAACGAAGAAGAAATATTGCGTGGAAATGAAAGAAAAAGAATTCCGACGAGCAATTTATCTGATTCCGTTAACCGTTCAATGTATGGCGAACCAAGTGCAATAGCAAGAGGTGGTTGTCTGGCAAAGATAATTACCTTACTTATTGTTGTTTTAGGAGTGATTTTTCTCTCAAAGTGTTCCTATTAAGGTAAATTGAATTTTATTGGAGGTGAATATATGAGCTCTTTTCATATAGGTGATGCTTTATTTCAAATATTTAGTTTTGGGGTACTGATACTCATTATAATATTAATTTTATCGCTCTTTAGATCTTTTTCTAAACGCAGAAATCAACTGGACAGTATTGAAAAGAAAATAGATTTAATAAACGAACAAATAAAAAATGATAATGATTAACGGAGAATAGAAGTATGAATCCATTAGAAGAGAAGTAAAGGAAAAATCATATATTGATGTAGAAGTAGGCCTTTCAGCCTTTGTTTATGAAAATACCGGGTAACATAATTTTGATAAGTTTGGAAGATTTAATACAAATAAAAAGGGGGATTGGACATGATTGGTTGGTTAAATATTGGTAGTCTCGTGCTTGGACTAATCGCTTGGATTCTTCCAGCTATTAATATAACGAGATATGAAAAACGTTCAAGAAATTGGATTACTCTTTCCATTCTAAGCCTCAGTGCTTGTTCTATTTCGTTATTTTTCCAGATTTGGAGTTTATATGAGAGAGTAAAGGCAGAGGATTGGAGTGCTCTTATGGATACAATGAGTGTTATTGCATCTGTTCCAGCAATCCTTCTTATCGGTACAATAATATTAAATGGAATTACACTGTATATGTATCGGAGCAGAACAGAATAGTAAGATGTTCATTTCAGCTAAATAGGAATTAGAAATCTAAAATAAAAGGTGTAATGTGATGATTAATTTGAAAGAAAAAAAGATGTTTCTCAAACTAAAGTTAGTATTTCATATTTTTATTTGTTTAATAGGTTTCATTAGTGTTGTATTACATATCATTTATTCTCCTGCACCTTTGGTATCTACAACAAAATTCACTATTCATTCTAATCTATTAGTTGCCATCACATTTTTATTGAGTAGTTTTGCTATTTTATTAAAAAAGAGTCAGAATTCCCTTTTAGATTATATAAAGAACTGCTCAGTTATTTATATGATCGTGGCTATTCTTACTTACCATTTCCTTCTCTCAAGTGGTGGGGAATACAGTGGACCCAGGATCATTACGAACTTTACGCTTCATTACTTAATACCGATACTTGTATTTATCAATTGGGCAGTTTTTGAAGTCAAGAAAAAATACAGTTATAAGTTCATCTTTTATTGGATAATTTACCCTGTATTTTATTGTGTTGTTTCATGTTTAAGGGGATTAATTGATGGGTTTTATCCTTACTTCTTTTTTAATCCTCATGCAGAAATTCCAGAAGGTGTTGGTAGTTATATAAATGTTGCATTGTTTATTACCTCTTTCACATTTGTTTTTATAATTCTAGGATTATTACTGGTTACTTTAAATAGGGTATTTCTTTTCATCAAAAATAAAAACAATCCATCTTCTGCTTATCATTTGTAACAGTAAGGATAAGAAATAAGGGGCATTTTGACAGAGGCTGTGGTAGATCGGTTTCAAGTGTTAATTGACTAATTGCCTTTCAATAGGAGGCATTTCTTTACTTTCATCTAAAAAACTTATTTAAGTTTTTCTTTACAATCGTTTTTATACGTTGTAGAATTTCTATGTACCTAAAATTTCTAGGTAGGTGAAAATATGTTTAATCGTGAACTAGTAAAAGGTAGTACCTCATTATTGATCTTACAGCTACTGGATGAGCGTGATATGTACGGGTATGAGCTCGTAAAAGTTCTAGAGCAACGTAGTGGCAATGAGTTTTCAGTTAAGGAAGGAACACTTTATCCTGCTCTACATAAGCTTGAAAAACAGGAATATATTGAATGTTATTGGCAGGAGCAGGAGAAGGGGCCGGCTAGAAAATATTATCGAATTACGTCAGCTGGAAAAGAAATGCTCCTAGAAAAAACCCATGAATGGAATAACTTTGTTTCAGTAATGAACAAGTTAATGGGGAGAAAAAAACATGGAACAGCTGAAGAATGAGTTTTTAGAAGACCTTTCAAAATGTCTTGGGAATTATCCTGAGAAAGAATCCATCTTACATGAATATAATGACCATCTTGATCATTTTCTCGTTGCACTTAATCTGTCGGAGGAGCCAGCCTCGATTAAGAGCCATATCCATTCGAGGTTTGGCACACCAGAGGAGATTGCTGCAATGTGGAGAGAAGAGCTTTCTGTCACACCTAGCAAAATGAAATGGTTATTCATTGCTGTCAATACTCTCTTTTTTGGGGGCGGAGCTACTTTCACATTAGCGCATAATCTATTTGATTGGGGCTGGATTACATTTCTATGGGATCAATTGACTTCCATTCCAATTGTCATTGCCTTGATTTACTTGCTTTTTTGGGCATTGCTTGGCTATGAGATAGGGAAGGGATTCGGTCATAAAGGGAAAAAGATTATGAAAGGAACGTTCATCTTAGCTTTAATACCGAATATGGTTTTAATGGTATTAACGGTTTTCAAGATTATTCCTCATGAATGGTTTGACCCACTATTGACAAAAACCTTTATTGGGGTTTGTATTGTTTTCACGATTTTGTTATATCCGGTTTGTTTGTTTAGTTATAGGTGGGGGAAAAAGGCTTCTATATAAGCTTTTTTTACCTATCTACATAGAAATTCTATGTAGATAGATATTCTTTATGGAGGGATTGAAGATGGAGTTTAAAATTGGAAAGATTGATTGGATGTTTTTATTTCTGTGCTTATTAGTTGGAATTGTTGCAGAGGTTGCTTTTTTTGAAGGTGAGATCGGTGTGTCCTATCTTGTATTTATCATTGTTTTTTATTCACTCTTTTTTTGGAGGTTTCGAAGGTTTTCGTTCTCACATCAGCGACTTGGCTATCTTGTGCTGATTTCAATCTGGTGTTTGGCGGCAGGATATTATCTGTATGATACGACGCTTTTTTCTGTCCTTAATCTTCTTGTCATTCCGACACTTGTGATTTTTCACCTAGCGCTGATTACGTCTCCTAAAAAAATGGATTGGCGTACTCTATCTTTCATTCTTTACATTTTACAGAGACTTGGGAACGGATTTCGTTATAGTGCCTTATTTACAAACCATGTTGGGAAAATATTCAAGCGAAGCAGTAATGAAAAGCATTATGCAATATGGAAAAAGATTATCATTGGGATCGCAATCTCAGTACCATTTTTATTTATCATTCTAAATCTGTTAATTTCTGCTGATACCCAATTTGAAAGACTCTTAAGTTCACTTCCAGATTTGTTTAACATAAAGGCACAAAATGTTTTTCGAATTGTGGTTATCTTACTTTATACATTTGGTTTCTTTGGATTCATGCAGGTTCTTTTACAAAAGAATATTCAAATGATGAAGCAGGGAGATCAAAAGAAGCCAATTGTAATCGATGGGATTATTACACTGACAGTCCTGTTACTACTTGATTTGGTATATGTCATATTTGTTGTTGTTCAATTTAAATACTTTTTCAGCGGTACACTCGGTGAGGGTTTCACCTATGCTGAATATGCACGACGTGGATTTTTTGAATTGCTTTTTGTGACGCTGATTAACCTATCGGTGACTATAGGGGTTATTTATTTTACAAGACTTGTACAAGGATTTTTGAAAAAGACCATCCGTCTAGCACTTACTGTACTTGTTTTATCAAGTGGTGTTCTTCTTGTATCAGCCTTCATGAGAATGATGATGTATGAAGACGCATATGGATACACGTTTACACGGGTGATCGCACATTCATTTATGATATTTTTGATGGTTATTTTTGCTTATACATTAGTGAAAATTTGGCTTGAGAAGCTTTCCTTGTTCCACTTTTATTTCATTGCCTCATTGATCTATTATACTGGAGTCAATTTGATAAACTTAGACCAATTTGTCGTTAACCAGAATATGGCTCGCTACGAGGAAACAGGAAAAATCGACATTAACTATCTAAATAGCCTTTCATCAACAGGAATTCTTGCCCTCATTGATTTATATGAAAAGGATCCGACTATTCCAGGGCTAGAAGCAATGCTTAAGGAACGGAAAGAAAATAAAGAATTTCTCAGAAGTGACATATGGCAGTCGCATAACTTGGTAAGAGACAAAGCTTATAAGAAATTAGGGGAGTTTTGATGCTAAAGGTGGGGTAGGGACATCAGAAAAAATGGTTTAAATAAACTACGAAAAAGCATGGTAATTCATTGAGGAATTTGCCATGCTTTTTATCTATTTTAGAACCAAAAAAATAATCGTGTCCTTTTAGTCAATTCTTTTAAGCGGAGAATTTCCGGCTAATGTATATAGTGGTGGCTTAAGTGAGGTTAGTCTTAAAAGTGGACACTGGAAAACGAGATTTAGTTTATAATTGAAT